>DAOUPT010000001.1 GCA_030626025.1 Anderseniella sp.
TCCAGCTCATTCAGTGATCGCTTCAGTCGCTCAACATGACCCCGATAATCAATCAGTTTCCCATCGATTACAGTCGTTACTTCATAAACAGCATCCGCCATCAGGAATCCACGATCAAAAATGGAGACCTTTGCATCCTCCTCTGCCAGAAATTCTCCATTTACAAAAACTATACGTGACATAATTATCCCCAAAGTTGTGGTTTCGGAGGGGTATGGCACAGCTAAAATCGAATTACAACTTCAGGTCATAGAGCGTTTTTGCAGAAGTAAATTGCCTAAAACAAAACCTGTCCGCATGGCGTTCTTTAAGGAGGTGGTGGTCTCAACAGGTCTGTAGCGGACGCAAAAGGCTCAAATCAGAATGAAAATTTTGGGCACAATTTGAGCTGATTACTATACCTAGTATCAGGAAGCCGTTTCCACATATAGGGGGGTGCCCCCGGGGTGGGTCTGTCTATTTAGTCACAAATAGGTCACGAATGAGTCAGTATATAATGTAACAACACAGTACCTACCTGACTTATACCCCCCCAAAAATGACCGTTTTCCGCTCTGGACAATATTTTCTGATACAGATCAATAGGGAGTGATTAGAATTTCGAGACCGCCCCGTTCGACCACTCCGGCACCTCTCCTGCTTGGAAGGCTTGATAAAGTAAAATTGTCGGCGGTGCCAGAGGTGCTGTCAGATTCTTTTTGATCGAAATGCGGCGTTTTTACATGATAAGGGTGCTGCAAAATTCTTGACATATCAGCCAAATCCCGCCTATATGCGCGTGAAATGTGAAAACTGAAGGTCAGTTTCGCTAAATTTCGCTGTTTACCGGCTATAATAACAACAACAAAGATCGCAAATAACCTTGCGGCGCCACAAGACGCGGTAGAAAAACGAAGGAATAAACTCATGTATGCAGTCATTAAGACTGGTGGCAAGCAATATCGCGTTGCCGTTGAAGACAAAATCACCGTAGAGCGTCTTAAAGGCGACGAAGGCGACATCGTTGAGCTCAATGAAGTTCTGATGGTAACCGATGGCGATAATGTTGATGTTGGCACGCCGATGATCGAAGGTGCCTGTGTTGCAGCCGAGCTGGTTGAACAGGCTCGCGGCAAGAAAATTATCATCTTCAAGAAAAAACGCCGTAAGGGTTATCGCCGCCGCAATGGCCACCGTCAGGATCTGAGCGTTCTGAAAATTACTGAAATTCTTACCGGTGGCAAAAAGCCTTCCAAAAAAGCTGCAGCTAAACCTGCCGCCAAGCCGAAAGCCAAAGCTGAAGCCAAACCGGCACCTGAAAAAAAGGCAGCAGCCCCAAAAACTGCTGCTAAGAAAGAAGCCCTTCCTGAAGGCGCTCTTTTTGCCAAACCAGCTGGCGATGCCGATGATCTTAAAGTGATTTCTGGTGTTGGACCGGTCCTTGAGAAAAAACTCAATGATCTGGGTATCTACACATACGCACAAGTTGCAGCCTTTACCAAACAAGACATCGAAAATGTTGATGATGCCCTGTCTTTCAAAGGCCGCATTGATCGCGATGACTGGCTCTCTCAGGCGAAAAAGCTGGCAGAAGCCAAGTAATTATAGTAATAACGACAAAATTTTCGAGATTTAAGGAAAACACCTCATGGCTCACAAAAAAGCAGGCGGCTCATCCCGCAACGGTCGCGACTCAGCCGGTCGCCGCCTTGGTGTAAAAAAATACGGTGGCGAAGCTGTCATCTCAGGTAACATCATTCTTCGCCAGCGGGGCACAAAATGGCACCCTGGCGATAATGTTGGCATGGGCAAAGATCACACGATTTTTGCTGTTGTTCCTGGACACGTCAAATTCCGCAAAAAAGCCGGTGGTCGCACTTTTGTGTCTGTGATCCCGATGGAAGCAGCTGAATAATGGCGAATTAAACAATTTTCGCCGGATCACTCCCGGCGAGATTTGTGAC
Organism: Anderseniella sp.; assembly: GCA_030626025.1. Classification (GTDB taxonomy): domain Bacteria; phylum Pseudomonadota; class Alphaproteobacteria; order Rhizobiales; family Aestuariivirgaceae; genus JALWJW01. The sequence goes on from DAOUPT010000001.1 coordinate 1,944, forward strand.
GTAACAGATTTCCAAATACCAAAGGGAGACGGTAATCCGGCTCCCTTTTTTAGTTTGGAGAACGTTATGAGTATCCCTGACACCATCATAACAAAAAGACTGACGCTCAAGCCGCTTAAAGATAGCGATGCAGATCAGATTGCCAAATTGGCAAACAACATTAATGTTGCGCAAAACCTTGGATCGATGCCCCATCCATACCATCTCAAAGATGCTCAGGCATGGATTAAACGGCAAAATGATGAACGGGGTTTAGATCACTTTCACTTTGGCCTGTTTGGAAATGGCCGTGAAAACGCCAAAGGGGTTATTTCAGTTTTTAATCTGCGAATTGCCAAACCCGAATATGGATTCTGGCTTGGAGAACTTTTTTGGGGGCAAGGTTTTATGGCCGAAGCAGCAATAGCATTGCGGGATTTCGTTTTTCAGGAACTGAACGCCCCTTGCCTGTTATCAAAGCACCTGCTGGACAACCCGGCTTCTGGGTGTGTGGTAGAAAAATGTGGTTTAATGGAAGTAGAGCGCGGTCAGCTTTGGTCGCCGGTGCGGGGTAAATTTCGCCCAAGCCGCACTTTAAAACTGGAACGTATAGACTGGGAGCGCCTCAAGGGGCTATGAAGCATTATGAAATTTTTAGATCAGGCAAGAGTGTTTGTGCGTTCGGGCAATGGCGGTGGCGGCAGCGTCAGTTTCCGGCGTGAAAGATATATCGAAAAAGGTGGCCCCGATGGTGGTGATGGCGGCCGTGGCGGGCACATTTATGTTCAGGCCGTAAACGGTCTCAACACCCTGATCGATTATCGTTATGCCCAGCACCACAAGGCTGACACCGGCGTACACGGCATGGGAGCAAATTGCACCGGCAAGGCGGCTAAAGATCTAACCCTCAAAGTCCCAGTTGGAACGCAGATTTTTGAAGAGGATAATGAAACCCTGATCGCTGATCTGACCAACGAGGGTGACAAAGTCATTCTGGCCAGAGGTGGAAATGGTGGTTTCGGCAATGCCCGGTTTAAAACTTCGACCAACCGTGCCCCGCGTCACGCCAATCCCGGTGAAAAAGGTGAGGAACGCTGGGTCTGGTTGCGGCTTAAACTGATCGCTGATGCAGGCGTTGCCGGTTTACCAAACGCCGGCAAGTCAACTTTACTGGCTCAGGTATCTGCTGCAAAACCAAAAATAGCCGATTATCCCTTTACAACCTTGCACCCCCAGCTTGGCGTGGTCTCAGCCGGTGATGACAGTTTTGTCCTAGCCGATATTCCCGGCCTCATTGAAGGGGCTCATGAAGGTGTTGGCATTGGTGATCGCTTTTTGGGTCACGTTGAACGTTGCGCTGTACTCTTGCATCTGGTTGATATTACCGAAGAGGATCCGGTTGCGGCCTATCGCACTGTGCGGGCCGAGCTTGATGCTTATGACAATGGGCTGATTGATAAACCGGAAATTATCGGCCTCAATAAAATCGATGCAGTCAGCGATGAAGAGCTTGAAGAAAAGCGACAAGCTTTTAAAGAAGCCATCGGTCAGGACCCGCTGTTGTTGTCGGCAGCGACCGGCAAGGGCGTGCGTGAGGCCATGTTTGCGCTTTTGAAGCTGGTCAACGAACGCCGCAAGAAAGACCTTGCGGATGATGACGACACGCCCGAAGATCTTGGCTGGCAGCCATGATTATCGATATTTCATCAGCAAAACGGATGGTTGTTAAAATCGGTTCGGCATTGCTGGTTAATATGGAAACTGGCAAGCTGCGTACGCAGTGGCTGGCGGCGCTTGGAAAGGATATAGCTGACTTCAAGCGTAACGGCACCGATGTTATTATCGTATCATCGGGCGCGATTGCGCTAGGCCGCCGACTGTTAGGGTTGCATGCCGGATCGCTGAAATTGCAGGAAAGCCAAGCCGCTGCAGCTTGCGGACAAATTGCGCTTGCCCATGCCTGGCAAACGGCGCTTTTGGCACAAAATATTACAACCGGGCAGATCTTGCTGACCCTGCGGGACACCGAAGAACGGCGCCGTTACCTCAATGCCCGTGCTACCCTTTTCACGCTGTTGAAGCAGGGCGCAGTGCCGCTGATCAATGAAAATGACACGGTGGCAACGTCAGAAATTCGCTATGGTGACAACGACAGACTGGCCGCCCGGGTTTCTTCGATGGTATCGGCTGACTGCCTTGTTTTGTTATCCGATGTGGATGGCCTCTATAGCAAACCACCCGGTGAATCTGATGCCAAATTCATACCGCTGGTGGAAAAAATCTCCCCCGAAATAGAAGCAATGGCCGGCACAGCTGCGACCGATGTTGGATCAGGTGGCATGATCACCAAAATTGAAGCGGCAAAAATTGCAGTCGGGGCCGGGGCAAATATGGTGATTGCTGCTGGTAGCGAACCGAGACCATTACAACGCATTGCCAACGGCGAGCGCTGCACCTGGTTTAAAGCCACCGCCACGCCGGTTGTTGCCCGCAAGCGCTGGATTGCCGGATCACTTGAAACCGATGGCAGCATCACAATTGATGAGGGTGCGGCCAATGCACTGGCACGCGGTAACAGCCTGTTACCAGCTGGAGTGGTTGCCGTATCCGGCAATTTTTCACGCGGTGATGCGGTGTCTGTGGTTAATGGCTCGGGCAAGGAAATTGCCCGTGGCCTGGTGGCTTATGGCAAGGAAAATGCCGAAAAGATCATCGGGCGGCGTTCTGATAAAATTGAAATTATTCTGGGATTTGCCGGGCGTGATGAAATGATCCATCGCGATGATCTGGTTTTAATGGGACACTGAAATAATGGATATTCAATCTGAAATGAAAGGCATGGGGCAAGCAGCCCGCGATGCGGCAAAGCAATTGGCACTTGCCTCGACCGATAGCAAAAATAACGCGCTGGCCTTAATGGCCGATAATATTCGCAGCAATATGGATGGCATTTTGAAAGCCAACCGGACCGATGTGGAAAATGCCAAAAGCCGCAATCTGCGCGAATCCTTTATCGATCGCCTGACCTTGAACCCGGAACGGGTTGAAGCGATGGCAACAGGGCTTGAGGATATTGCCAAACTTGAAGATCCGGTCGGTGCAACCATTGCCCAATGGACGCAACCCAATGGGCTTGAATTTTCCCGGGTCAGAGTACCCATCGGGGTTATCGGCATTATTTATGAAAGCCGCCCAAATGTTACCGCAGATGCCGGGGCGCTTTGTATGAAATCAGGCAATGCAGCTATTTTACGCGGCGGCTCTGACAGTATCAATTCATCAGGTGCGATCGTTAAATGTCTGCAGGCAGGACTGCTTGAAGCCGGATTACCACAAGCAGCTATTCAAATGGTAACGACCACTGATCGTGATGCGGTTGGCATGATGCTGACCGGGCTTGACGGCAGTCTTGATCTCATCGTGCCGCGCGGTGGCAAAAGTCTGGTCGGCCGGGTGCAGGATGAAGCCCGGGTGCCGGTTTTTGCTCATCTCGAAGGCTTGTGTCATGTCTTTGTCGACAAGGATGCCGATGTGCAAATGGCTCGCGATATTGTGGTGAATGCCAAGATGCGCCGCACCGGGATTTGCGGTTCGGCTGAAACGGTTCTGATCGATAGGGCAGGTGTCGATCAACATCTTCAACCGGTTATCGATGCACTAATAGACGCCGGTTGCACAATACGTGGTGGTGACATTGCAAGCGCGGCTGACAACCGAGTTGAAAAGGCTACCCAGGAAGACTGGACCACCGAATATCTGGATTCGATTATCTCGATGAAAGTCGTCGATGGGGTGGATGGTGCAATGGAACACATTGCCCGTTATGGTTCACAGCACACGGATTCTATTATCACAGAAAATGCCGAAACTGCCGGGCGCTTTCTTAATGAAGTTGACAGCGCCATTGTCTTGCACAATGCTTCGACGCAATTTGCCGATGGTGGCGAGTTTGGCTTTGGTGCTGAAATTGGCATTGCTACCGGCAAAATGCATGCCCGTGGGCCGGTGGGGCTTGAACAACTGACCTCGTTTAAATATCAGGTGCGCGGAACCGGGCAAGTGCGCCCGAAATGATTTCGGCGCTGTTTAAAACACCGCCAATTGATGGCATGAAAATCGGCTTGTTCGGGGGCTCATTCAACCCATCGCATCAGGGGCATTTTGAATTGGCAAAATTTGCTCTTGCAACGCTGCAGCTCGATTATGTCTGGTGGATGGTTTCGCCGCAAAATCCGTTGAAATCCCGCCACGAAACCAGCGATTTTGATCAGCGCATGCAGCATACTAGAAAAATCGCCCGCCACCCCAAATTTGTAGTGACTGATATTGAAACCAGACTTGGCACAACAACCACTGCGCAAACGCTGGTAAAAATGAAACCAGTTTTGGACCGGGCACACTTTGTCTGGCTGATGGGGGCTGACAGCTTTGCCAGTCTGCATCGCTGGAATGACTGGCGGGTGATTCCACAAAGCCTTCCGATAGCGGTTTTCGACCGACCGGGTTGGGCCGCCAAATCATTGGCGAGCACAGCAGCCAAGACGCTTAAAGCATCACAATTCAGTCAGGAGGACATTGCATTGCTGCCCTTTGCCAAAACACCTGCCTGGGGCTTTATACCAATGCCGCAACGAGCTGAAAACTCGACGGCTATTCGTTCGGGTAATAAATAGCTCTTTTATTGTCGCGTGATTTATCCTAGATTGAACACAGATGCGGCGTGATACTTTGATCTTAAAGAGATTGCGCCATGAAGAAATCAGCTGTTATTTTATTATCATCAATCGCCGGGTTGTCTGTAGGCTCCGGCAGTGCGTTTTCCGATGCCCCTACACCCAATGTCTATACCGGCGGCACCGGGGCAACGACCGATTTGGTGCGTATTTATCAACCGACCCGAAGTCAACCTCCCGTTGATGCCGCAGAAGAAAATCGGGTTACAATTGTCAATAACACAACTGTCTTTTACACTCCCCATGTTCGTGAATATGAAACCCGCGCTGAACGCCGTAAAAGGGCTATTGGTCATCGGTATCTCGGATTTATCAAGCAATATCGCGGCTACAAATATCCGTTCTAAATATTGTAGCAAATTCGCGGCTGGTGACCTCTGATTTGCGCGTCATTTGAGACCGATTAAAACCGTTGCGCTATGGCCCTAAGCCTAGTATAAGTCACGCCGCTTCATGCGTTGTGTTTCCATCCACCCCTGGAGGGGGTTGCACCTGAAGCATTGTTAAGGGCTTTATGCCCTTTTTATTTTATAAATACATACCTTGTCTTTAGGAGAATACCCATGGCAAAACCTGTCGTAATTGAAGCAAGTGTACGTGAACGAGCCGGCAAGGGGGCCGCTCGGGCCATTCGTCGCGAAGGCCGCGTACCAGCCGTCATCTATGGTGACAAACAAGACCCCGCACTCATATCCTTTGGCTATCAGGACTTGATGAAACATGTTCAGACCGGCCGTTTTATGTCTACACTGGTGGACATCGAGATAAATGGCGATAAAACACGCGCCATTGCCCGTGATATTCAGTTTGAACCGGTTCGGGATTTTCTTCAACACGTCGACTTCCTGCGCCTTGGTAAAGGTGCTCGTATCACCGTTGAGGTTGCCTGTAACTTTCTCAATGAAGAAGATTGCCCCGGCCTTACCCAGGGTGGTGTTCTTAACGTGGTACGTTATGAAATCGAACTTGATTGCCTTGCATCACAAATTCCAGAACAACTTGATGTTGATTTAGCGGGTCTTGAAATCGGTGATGGTGTTCATGGCTCTAGCCTGACACTGCCTGAAGGTGCCGAACTGACGATTACAGATCGTGACTTCACCATTTGTACCATTGCTTCACCGACAGTTGTTGTAGAACCTGAAGATGAAGCCGATGAGGCCGCTGAAGGTGAAGAAGCAGCTGAAGGCGAAGAAGGTGCTGAAGGCGAAGAAGGCGAGCAAGAATAAGCCGATTGAATTTACCGGATCGCCGCAATTGGCGGTCCGGCATTCAATATTCATATCTTCTATCAATCTGGTGATGCCATGAAACTGCTTGCAGGCCTGGGCAATCCGGGTGCCAAATATTCCAATAATCGTCATAATGTTGGCTTTATGGTCATTAACGAAATCGCCAGCGCCTGGGGTTTTTCGGCCTGGCGCAAGCGTTTTCAGGCGGAAACCAGCGAAGGGCGTATTGACGGGCACAAAGTGCTATTGATGAAACCGACAACTTACATGAATGAATCAGGTCGCGCTGTTGGCGAGGCTGCACGGTTTTACGATCTGCCGCTCGATGATGTTTTTGTAATTCACGACGAACTTGATTTGCCATCAGGTAAAATGCGAACCAAAACCGGTGGCGGCCATGCCGGTAACAACGGCATCCGGTCAATCAAGGCTCATTTGGGCGATGATTTTCACCGGGTGCGTATTGGCGTCGGCCATCCCGGCGATAAAAGCAAAGTCGCTAGCCATGTTTTAAAAGACTTCGCAAAATCTGACCAGCAATGGCTGTCAGCCATGATTGCTGCCATCGCCGATGAAATTCCACTGCTGTTGTCAGGCGAACCGGCAAGCTTTCAAAACAAAGTACATTTGGCAACCACGTCCAAATAAACAGATTAAGATTACAGGATAAGAAAAATGGGTTTTAAATGCGGAATTGTTGGTCTGCCGAATGTTGGCAAATCGACCCTGTTTAATGCACTGACAGAAACAGCGTCAGCACAGGCGGCAAATTATCCTTTTTGTACCATTGAACCAAATATTGGCGACGTGGCCGTGCCTGATCCACGGCTTTTTCAACTGGTTGAAATCGCCGGCTCAAAAGAAACCATTCCGACCCGGTTATCATTTGTTGATATCGCCGGTCTGGTGCGCGGGGCTTCAAAAGGTGAAGGGCTGGGCAATCAGTTTTTGGCAACCATCCGCGAAGTGGACGCCATCGTTCATGTGCTGCGCTGCTTTGAAGATACTGACGTCACCCATGTCGAGGGCAGCGTTGACCCGTTGCGCGACGCCGAGATTATCGAAATCGAATTGATGCTATCTGATCTGGAAAGCCTGGAAAAACGTTTGGTCGGTCTCGAAAAGAAAGCCAAATCGGGCGAAAAGGAAGCCAAATATCTGGTTGGCCTGATGCGCAAGGCAACAGAACTGCTCGAAGACGGAAAACCGGCCCGGGTTGCAGAGATTTCAAAAGATGATCGAAAGGCCTGGAACGAACTCAACCTCCTGACCTCAAAACCGATCTTGTATGTTTGCAATGTTGAAGAAGACGCCGCTGCGACCGGCAATGCTTTTTCAGAACAGATTGCAGCAAAAGCCAAGGCAGAAAATGCCGCAATGATTGTTGTTTCAGCCGCGATTGAGGAAGAAGTTGCTCAGTTGGACAAAGAAGAACGGGCAGAGTTTCTTGAAACGCTCGGGTTGCATGAAGCTGGTCTCGACCGCCTTATCCGCTCAGGTTATGATCTTTTGGAACTGATTACCTATTTCACCGTCGGCCCCAAGGAAGCACGCGCCTGGACCATCCGGGCGGGTACCAAAGCACCAAAAGCGGCCGGAACCATTCACACAGACTTTGAAAAAGGTTTCATCCGGGCCGAAACCATTGCTTTTGACGAATTTGTCAAAAATGATGGCGAAGCCGGTTCCAAAGAGGCTGGTAAAATGCGCCTTGAAGGAAAAGAATATATTGTTGAAGATGGCGACGTCATGCACTTTCGTTTCGCCAATTAGGGTCGTTTTGAAATGGCTTTCATCCAGCGTTTTATTGAGAAAATGCCCAAGGCGGAACTTCATCTGCACATAGAGGGTACTCTTGAGCCCGAGATGATGCTGGCGCTGGCTCGCCGCAATAATGTCAAACTGCCCTATCAAACCATTGAAGATGTAAAGGCAGCTTACCGGTTTTCCTGTTTGCAGGATTTTCTTGATGTTTATTATCTCGGCATGTCCGTCCTTTTGACCAGGCAGGATTTTTATGATCTGACCCTTGCCTATCTCGAAAAAATGGCCCGTCAGAACGTTATTCATGTGGAGATATTTTTTGATCCGCAGGGCCATACCTCTCGTGGTGTTTCTTTCGATACCGTGCTGTCGGGCATTACTGATGCCCTTGACCAAGCCAAATGTGACTTGAAAATTTCCTCAAGACTGATTATGTGCTTTTTACGTCATCTGCCCGAAGACGAAGCCTTTGAAACCCTTAGTTCTGCCTGCAAATGTAAAGACCACATTTATGGTGTCGGACTGGATTCATCGGAAAACGGCCATCCGCCCTCAAAGTTCCAGCGGGTTTTTGATCAGGCGCGCAAGGAAGGTTTTATTACCGTTGCCCATGCTGGAGAGGAAGGGCCGCCTGAATATATCAGGCAGGCGCTCGACCTGTTACATGTGCAGCGCATAGATCACGGCAATCGTATTCTCGAAGATGCCGATCTGGTTCATCGCGTTGCCAAAACCGGTATGGCCATGACCATCTGCCCGTTATCCAATCTGCGCCTCAATGTGGTTGATGACATGAAGAAACACCCATTGCGGCAAATGCTGAATGCGGGCTTGTGCCCGACCATTAACTCGGACGACCCGTCCTATTTCGGCGGTTATATGACAGAAAATTATCTTGCAGTGCAAACTGCGCTTGATCTTGATCTGGATGAGATCAAACAATTGGGCCGCAATTCATTTACCGGTTCGTTTTTAAGCACCCGTGACAAACAGTCAGCCCTGCAACGGTTTGACGATTTTTGTCAAAAATTTAGTTAGGATTTACCCATGGACCTTCGCTACGGATTTGATATCAAGCGCTATATTCGCACCATTCCCGACTACCCGAAAAAAGGTGTCCAGTTTCGCGACATCACCACACTTATGTCGGACCCGCATGGATTTAGAGCCAGCATCGATGAGTTGATGTGGCCTTTTCTGGCCATGGAAATTGATTATGTTGTTGGTATTGAGGCGCGCGGGTTTATTCTCGGTGGTGCCGTGGCCCACGAATTGGGCCGTGGATTTATCCCGATTCGCAAAAAGGGCAAATTACCCTTTAAAACCATTGGTAAGGATTACAGCCTTGAATACGGTGTTGATCGCGTCGAAATGCATTCAGATGCCATCAAAAAAGGTGACAAAATACTGCTGATTGATGACCTCATCGCCACCGGCGGCACCGCTGTTGCGGCAACCGAACTACTACACGACTCCGGGGCCGAGATCGTCGCAGCAGCCTTCATCGTTGACCTTCCAGACCTTGGTGGCTCGAAAAAACTGCGCGACAAGAACATCAAGGTACATACGCTGGTGCAGTTTGAAGGCGATTAAGGCGCTTTTGCCTGAATACTCAGGGCATGGACCCGTTCTTTGAGTTCCTCAGCCAGCGTTTCATTTATCATGCGATGGCATTGAACCAGTGATTGGCCGGTAAAGGCATCGGCGGTGATTTTCACCTTGAAATGGGACTCACCGTCCGGTCGCGCACCGGAATGACCAGCATGATGATGAGATTCATCGATTACGCTTAATTCTACCGGCGAAAACCGCTCTGTGAGTTTTCGTTCCATTTCTAATCCGACCGGACCTAATGACATAAAGACACCTTTTTAAAAAAGTAATACGAATATCACCCTATGTGGCAATCATGACTGGTTTTGTCCAGTGATCTGTGGCAGATTGTCGTGCTCTCAAATTTCAAGGAATCACTTCAACATTATGAATTTGAACTCCAAATACTTCGATGCGATCAGGGTTAAACCTGATCAGGACCGCCTGTTACAGGATAAGGTACCGGTTTGCGAATGGCCAGACTGCCAGTCCCCAGGCAAGCACCCGGCGCCAAAAGGGCGCGATACGGAAAAGGAATATCATTATTTCTGCCTGCGCCATGTCCGTGAATACAATAAGGACTACAATTATTTCAAAGGCATGAAGGACAAAGAGGTCAAAGACTATGTCGCTTCATCACGTACCGGACATCGCCCGACCTGGAAGCTGGGTGATAATGCCAAAGGTACGGCCGGGAAAAAAGCCGGAAAAGCTGGTGGACCGAAAGTTGATGATCCATTTGATGTGATGGGCGATGGCGAAATTCATGGTCGCCCGCGCCGCACGGTCAGGAATCAGGAACTCAAGGCCCTGCACGAACTGGGACTTGATGAAACTGCCACACAGGAATCTGCGACAAAACAATACAAGGTTTTGATCAAACGCCTGCACCCTGATGCCAACAAGGGCAGCCGGGCCAATGAAGATAAACTGACAAAAGTCATCAAAGCCTATGAATACCTTAAAACGTCTGGATTTATGCGTAAAAACAGGTAAAAGTCGGCGCAAAGCTGCACGAAAAGAGAACAAAGTGATGGATGCGATGGTAGACGATAAAACAGCAGGCATGCCCGATATAACGGTGTCTGTAGCAAAGCTTTTCAATATTGAAAGCGATCTGGAAGTTCCTGCTTACAGTGAACCAAGCGAGCACGTGCCCGAACTTGATGAGGATTACCTTTTCGACCGCCAGACGACGCTGGCCATTCTTGCCGGGTTTGCCCATAACCGGCGGGTGATGATTTCAGGCTATCACGGCACTGGCAAATCCACTCATATTGAACAGGTTGCCGCCCGTCTGAACTGGCCTTGTGTACGGATCAATCTGGACAGCCATATTTCACGTATCGACCTGATCGGCAAAGATGCCATTGTGTTGGAAGACGGCAAGCAGATTACCAAATTCAAAGAGGGCATTTTGCCGTGGGCGTTGCAAAACAACGTGGCACTGGTGTTTGACGAATATGATGCCGGTCGCCCGGATGTGATGTTTGTTATCCAGCGTATTCTTGAGGTTTCAGGCAAGCTGACCCTGCTTGACCAGAACAAGGTTATCACCCCACATCCAGCCTTTAGACTGTTTGCCACTGCCAACACGATTGGTCTTGGTGATACATCGGGCCTTTATCATGGCACCCAGCAGATCAATCAGGGCCAAATGGACCGCTGGTCTATTGTCACCACCCTGAATTACCTGCCCCATGACAACGAAACCGAAATTGTTTTGTCGAAGTGTAAATCCTGGAAAACCAAAGAAGGACGCCAAACCATTTCCAATATGGTTCGGGTTGCAGATTTGACCCGAAACGCCTTTATGAATGGCGAGTTGTCAACGGTTATGAGCCCCAGAACAGTTATCACCTGGGCCCAAAATGCCGAGATTTTTAATGATGTCGCTATGGCTTTCCGTCTGTCATTCCTGAATAAATGTGACGAGATGGAACGCGGTCTGGTGGCGGAATTTTATCAGCGTTGTTTCGGTGAAGATTTGCCTGAAACAACGGCGCAAGTCGAAATAGCCTGATCTGTCATGTCCCTCGGTAAAGGCAAAGATGACCATATAGAAGCATTTCGTCAGGCGCTGGCCTTTACCATGCGGACCATTGGCAACGAACCAGAACTGGAAGTTTCTTTTACCTCTGACAAGCCCGGCATGAGCGGCGCAAAAGCCCGTTTGCCGCTGGTGGCGCAGGATTTGCCTGCCCATGATGTGAGCATTGCCCGCGGCATTTCAGATGGCTTTGCCATGCGGTTGGCCAATCATGACGAAGCCCTGCATACCCGGCTGATGCCTAAAGGCCAGATGGCGAAATCCATTTTTGAGATTGTCGAACAAACCCGGGTGGAAGCCATCGGCGCCAACGCCATGCCCGGCATGGCAAAAAATCTCAACACTGTGCTTGAGGAACGGTTTTCTGAAAAAGCCATTTCCGGCGAGCCGACCCGCAAGGAATCAGCTCTCGAGGATGCCTTGGCGCTTTTGGTCCGCGAACGCCTGACCGGCACACCACCACCTGATGCGGCCAAACCATTTGTTGATGTATGGCGTGATTGGGTTGAAGAAAAAGCCTCAGGCGAACTGGAAGCCCTGTCACATTCGTTGATGGATCAGAACAAGTTTGCCCGCCTCTCAAGAAACATGATTGCCGCTCTTGATATGGCCGATGAGCTGGGTGACGAGCCAGACCCTGATGAGCAGGATGACGGCGATGATGCCGATGCTCAGACCGGTGACCCGGATGCCAGCGACGACAATGATGAGGATTCACAGGCTGCAGCAACTGAAGATGCTGACCAGGGTGAGGCAGATGCCGACTCTGGTCTTGAAGAAAATATGGATATCGGTTCTTCGGATATGTCCGATGACATGGACCCGGGCGATACACCCGATGGCGCTGAACCCTGGCGACCTGAACTGCCGTTTTCCAGCCTTTCCAATGATGATTTCTACAAAGTTTATTCGCACGTTGATGATGAGACAATCGCCGCTGAGGATTTGTGTGACCCTGAAGAGCTGACCCGTTTGCGACAGTATCTCGACAAACAGATAAACCAGCTTCAGGGAACGGTTGCCCGCCTTGCCAACCGCTTGCAACGCCGTTTGATGGCTCAGCAGAACCGATCATGGGATTTTGATCTCGAAGAAGGTGTGCTCGATGCTTCACGTTTGACCAGAGTGGTCACTGACCCCATGCAACCGCTTTCCTTCAAGCTGGAACAGGATATTGAGTTTCGTGACACAATCGTGACGTTGTTGATCGACAATTCAGGCTCCATGCGCGGCAGACCGATCTCGGTTGCAGCAACCTGCGCTGACATACTTGCCCGCACTCTGGAACGTTGCAACGTTAAAACTGAAATTCTCGGCTTTACCACCAAGGCATGGAAGGGCGGAAGCGCTCGCGAAAAATGGCTGGCCAACGACAAACCGCCGATGCCGGGGCGGCTTAACGATCTGCGCCACATTATTTACAAGGCCGCTGATACGCCATGGCGGCGGGCCCGCAAAAACCTTGGCTTGATGATGCGCGAAGGCCTGCTGAAAGAAAACATTGATGGCGAAGCGCTGATCTGGGCCCATAACCGGCTGCTCGGCCGACCAGAGCAACGGCGCATTCTGATGGTCATCTCTGATGGTGCGCCGGTAGATGATTCCACCCTGTCTGTAAACACCGGGAACTACCTCGAACGGCATCTGCGTCAGGTTATTCAGGACATTGAAATACGCTCGCCGGTTGAATTGATTGCCATCGGCATCGGCCACGATGTGACCCGTTATTATCGCCGCGCCGTGACCATCATTGATGCTGAGGAACTCGGCGGTGCAATGACCGAAAAACTGGCAGAACTTTTTGACAACCAGAGCAATATTCCGATTCGCAGACGCCGCGCCATATAGATGAAAATCACCACGCTTTTTGCATGTTTTATTCTGACAATTGGGTTGGTATTTATACCGGTACCAGTTTCTTCCGAGTCAAACACCGGCCCGGTGAAGGTGAAAGTCACGCCTGTTACGCTGGCAACTTTCCAGCCCAACCGGGTGAAATTTGGCAAACTGCTATGGAAGGGCGGCATCAAGCTTTCGAGCACAGACCCGCGGTTTGGTGGTTTTTCCGGCCTGGCGCTTTCGCGTGATGGCAAGCGGTTTGTCGCTGTAAGTGACAGGGCATGGTGGCTGAGCGGTCGTTTTGTTTCTGACAAGGGTATCCTTACAAATACCCAAAATACCCGGATGGCACCGCTGCGGCTTGATACCAAAAGAAAGAGTTCTCACTGGCGCGATTCAGAGAGTATTGCGCCCTGGAGTGCCAAAGGTATTGACGGGTCGCTGTTTGTCGGTTTTGAACGCCGTGAACGTATTTTGTCATACCGGTTTGGTCGCAATGGCATGACAGCAAAACCGGTTCGGGTTAAGCATCCCAAAGCCATATCATCGGGCCCCTTCAATAAGGAACTGGAAGCAATTGGCCGGTTTTACAGCGGCCCGAAGAAAAAATGGCTGATTGCTGTTTCAGAGCAGAACCTTGATCAAAACGGCAATATTCGCGGCTGGTTGTGGCGCGGCAGACGAACCGTGCCATGGTCGCTTGAGCGCTTTGAGGATTATGAAATTACCGATCTTGCGGTGCTGCCGGACGGAAAATCTTTTCTGACCCTGGAACGCAGTTTCAATCTGCCCAATTTGCCCGGTTTTGCCATCAGGCAGTTCAAGCTTGGCGATTTAAAGCATGGTGCGACAGCCAAAGGAAAATTACTGTTTGCCGGTCGACAACCGTTTTTTGCCATTGATAATATGGAAGGGCTGGCAGTGCACAAGGCAGCAAACGGCAAGCTGCAACTGACCGTCATTTCCGACGACAATTACCGCCGCTCTTTGCAAAGCACGTTAATTTTCCGATTTGAATTGCAGCAGTAGAGCGACCCACATGTTAGACATCGGTCAAGGCCACGACTGCGGCCCGGCGCCTATGCGCCGCCCTAAAATTACGCTGCGGCTCTTTTTGCAATCGCGCGCTTGATTTTGCGAACCCGGCTGGAAAGATCAGCCTCTTTTGATTTGGCCAAAAATGCATCGAGACCACCACGGTGCTCAACAGATTTCAGCGCCCGGGTACAAACCCGCAACGCATAGGACTGACCCATTGCTTCGCTCATCAGATGAACATTACAAAGGTTGGGCAAAAAACGACGACGGTTCCTATTGTTGGCGTGGGAAACGTTGTTACCAACTTGAACACCTTTACCGGTCAACTCGCAACGGCGGGCCATGGAAGCACTCCAAAATATCTAATTATTTCAATTCTGCGCGCTTCATATTAAAACGCCACTACGGGACAAGCCCAATTCAGGCGTTCGTATAGGCGCTGGAAGGCAAAACGTCAAGTAAATACCACACTTTTCAGGTCCCTCAATTGTCACGCAGACGGGAACATCACAGCTTGGTCAAAATTCAGCCCAATTGCCCGACTAGACAGATATCTGACAAATCGGGCTGGTTGCGTCAATTCTATACAAGAATCACGTATTTGGGACAAAAAATGAAAAATAATAATAATGATCCGGCAAGAAAGCTGGTTCTGGCAACATGTGCGGCAACCCTGTTCACTGCGACAACAATGCTTACACCCGCCGCAATCGCTGCAAACAAGGAACAGGCAAACCTGTCCTATAGCGTCTATATCGGTGCCAGCAAGATGTTTAAAATCGGCTTTGTGACCACGCTAACGGCAAAATCATACCAGTCATACATGAAGCTCAAACCAAAAGGTTTGGCAAAAATGTTCGCCAACATCACCATGGAAATGAGCGCCGAAGGCAGTTTGCAGAAAAACAGCCTCAAACCGGCAAAATTCTCTTTCTACCGGAAAAAGAAAAAGCGTAAACGGACATCCAGTATCTCATGGGTTGTAAATGAGGCTGCAGCTAGCATGCCCTCGACAAACCGTACCTATAAGGTCAGTCCGGCAAAACAGGCTATCTTGACAAAAGCGATAAATCCCGGCGTTCCGGACCCGTTGTCGGCGTTCCTGCGTATGGGCATTACCGATGCCAAGGCGCCGTGCAGCAAGTCACAAAGGATTTATGATGGTAGCAAGGTCTACGACCTGAAATTCAAACTGTTGGGAAAGAGCATCTTTGGTGCAAAATCCAGCGGAGCCTATAAAGGCCCGGCCTTTAAATGCCAGTTGAACCACGTACCGGTTGCAGGTTATTCAGATAAAGATCTGGCTAAATTCAGAAAGAACCCGGTGGTTTTTACAATCTGGTTCGCAGCGGTGAAATCAGCTATCCTGAAAAAGGAAATTTTGCTGCCTGTCGCAGCCACCGGCAAAGTAAAAGGCCGCGCCTTCTCGGCTATCGCAAATAGAGCAATTTTTGCCGGCAAGCCGCTGTAAAAACTAAACAAAGTAAAAGTTAGTCAAAGTAAAAATTAATAAAAAAAGCCCGGCAAAACAGCCGGGCTTTCGATTATCTGTAAAGTATTGCTTAAAGCAGTTTGCCCATTGCAACAGCTGTATCTGACATGCGGTTTGAGAAACCCCATTCGTTGTCATACCAGCTCATAACCCGGCACAATGAACCAGCCATAACCTTAGTTTGGTCAAGGTGGAAAGTTGATGAGTGAGGGTCGTGGTTGAAGTCAATGGAGACATTTGGCTGGTCCGTAGTGTTAAGAACACCTTTCATCGGGCCAGTTGCCGCTGCAATCATCGCATTGTTGATTTCTTCAATAGTCGTGTCGCGTGCCGGTATGAATTTCAGGTCGACAACAGAGACATTTGGTGTTGGTACGCGAATGGAAACACCATCAAGCTTGCCATCCAGTTCTGGCAGAACAAGGCCAACAGCCTTTGCCGCACCGGTAGAAGTCGGGATCATTGACTGGGCAGCAGAGCGACCACGATAAAGGTCTTTATGCATTGTATCCAGGGTTGGCTGATCACCGGTGTATGAGTGAATGGTGGTCATGAAGCCCTCTTTAAGGCCAACTGTATCGTTCAATACTTTGGCAATCGGAGCAAGGCAATTGGTTGTACAAGACGCATTGGAAACCACAATATGGTCTGCTGTTAACTCATCGCTGTTCACCTTAAAAACCACAGTCTTGTCGGCATTTGCGCCCGGAGCTGAAATCAGCACCCGTTTGGCACCGGCATCAAGATGAGCCGTTGCTTTGTCTCTGGCGGTGAAAATACCGGTACATTCCATGGCGATATCAACACCAAGCTCGCCCCATGGCAAGTCAGCCGGGTTACGCTCAGCAGTTACCTTGATCGGACCGGTACCAACGTCAATGGTATCACCGTTAACAATAACTTCGCCGGGATAGCGACCATGCACACTGTCAAAGCGCAACAGGTGGGCATTGGTTTCAACCGGACCAAGGTCATTGATCGCCACTACTTCAATATCTTTGCGGCCACTTTCGGCAATCGCCCGCAAAACATTACGTCCAATACGGCCAAAGCCATTAATTGCAACACGTACAGTCATTTGAACCTCCAAATTCAGTTTCTGCCATGCCCGTCAGGTTTAGATGCCTGAAAGGCCAAAAAATTTACTCAGGTGTTATAAGGCCAGTTGTTAATGCTTGTAAGACTTTAAAGTAGAGGTATTTTGAAGCAGGCAAGGTTGACGTTCACGCAGCTATTGCCTATTTCCAATACAAAGATGATCAAAAGGAAGCAAAATGGCGCTGCGCGACATTGTAATATTACCAGATAACATTCTCAAACAGCATTCTGACAGTTTTGCGTTGGTTGATGCTGCCGTGCGCGATCTTGCCGATGACATGCTTAATACCATGTATCATGCGCCCGGCATTGGTCTGGCCGCTGTACAGATCGGGGTGTTGAGGCGGATGATCGTTGTTGACGTTGCCCGTGAAGAAGAGCCGCGCGAGCCGTTGTGCCTGATCAATCCGAAAATTATCTGGTCGAGCGAAGAAACCTCTGAACACGAAGAAGGCTGTCTGTCAATTCCCGACACTTATGACCTCGTGACCCGCCCGGCCGAGATTAAAGTCCAGTACCTTGACCGCGACGGGGCCGAGTGCGAGCGCCATTGCAACGGATTGCTGTCAACTTGTGTTCAGCACGAGATCGATCATCTTGATGGCGTGTTGTTTATTGATTATCTGTCGCGCCTTAAACGCCAGCGGGTGATCAAGAAATTTGTCAAGGCGGCCAAACAGAACGGGGATAATTCGTGAGTTTGCGCCTAATTTTCATGGGCACCCCTGATTTTTCTGTCGGGGTTCTCAAAAGCCTTGTCGATGCGGGCCATGAAATTTGCGCGGTTTACTCACAACCCCCGCGTAAAAGCGGTCGCGGAATGAAGCTGCGCCCCTCTCCGGTTCACGCCTTTGCCGAATCGCTCGATATACCCGTGCTTACCTCGAAATCGCTCAAGGATATCGAGGCCCAAACCGAATTTGCGGCCTTTAAAGCCGATGCGGCGGTAGTGGTTGCTTACGGTCTGTTGCTGCCACAGGCAGTTCTGGATGCGCCAAAACATGGCTGTTTTAATGTCCATGCCTCCCTGCTACCTCGCTGGCGCGGGGCTGCGCCAATCCAGCGGGCCATTATGTCTGGTGACGCAAAAAGCGGTGTGACCATTATGCAGATGGAAGCCGGGCTTGACACCGGGCCGATGTGTCTGGTCGGTGAAACCGCGATCACCGCCGATATGACAGCGCAAGAGCTTCACGACGAGCTGTCAATACTGGGGGCCGATTTGATGGTTAAAGCCCTTGATCAGTTACAAGCAGGCACTCTGAAGCGGACAACGCAACCTGAAGAAGGCGTTACCTATGCCAGAAAAATCGATAAAGCCGAAGCCCGGATTGACTTCAACCGTCCCGCCTCCAACGTTGTTGCCAACATTCACGGGCTGTCACCCTTTCCGGGAAGCTGGTTTGAAATGTTAGTTGAAGGCAAAACTTTGCGGGTAAAACTTCTCAAAGTGCAATCTGTACAAAAATCCGGACTGGCCGGTGAAATTATTGATGATCAACTCACCATTGCCTGCGCCGATGGGGCGATAAAGCCTCTGATCCTGCAACGGCCCGGCAAAGGCGCGATGGATCTGATGGCTTTCCTGAACGGCATCACCGTCACACCCGGCACCAGAGTTTAAAATGGCCCGGTTTTTTCTGACCATAGAATATCATGGCGGTCCATATGTTGGCTGGCAGCGTCAGGACAATGGTTTGTCGATACAGGAAGAAATCGAAACCGCCCTGATGAAGCTGGATGAGCCTGATGTACTGGTCTATGGCGCCGGGCGCACCGATGCGGGCGTGCACGCTTTGGCCCAAATTGCCCATGTGGACCTCAAACGGCAATGGACTGAAAACAAATTGCGCGAAGCAATAAACGCCAAATTACGGCCCCGCCCCATCGCGATCATGCAGACCCGTCTGGTCGATGATGATACTCACGCGCGGTTTACCGCCACAGGTCGGCATTACCTTTACCGGATTATCAACCGCCGACCATTTCTGGCTCTGGAACAGGGAAAAGCCTGGCATGTCAAAGCGCCGCTTGATGAGAAACAAATGCATGAGGCGGCACAATTGCTGACCGGTACTCATGATTTCACCACCTACCGCTCGACCCGCTGTCAGAGCAAATCGCCGCTTAAAACGCTCGACAAGCTAACTGTCAGTCGCAATGGCGATGTGGTGGAAATTCGCGCCAGTGCCCGCTCTTTCCTGCACAATCAGGTGCGCTCGCTGGCCGGGGTTTTGAAAAAGGTTGGTGATGGCAGTTGGCAGCCTGAGGATGTTGTGACAGCACTTGAAGCACGCAACCGAGACGCCTGCGCCCCGGTTGCACCACCGGATGGATTATACCTTACTCAGGTAGATTACCCACGCAGCTTGAACCTTTGAATTTTCCCGGTCGCCGTTTTTGGCAGGTCATCGACGAACTCAATCCAGCGCGGATATTTCCATTGCCCGGCTACTGTTTTGACATGTTGTTGAAGCTCTTTGGTCAAATCATCTCCACTGGCATCATCATTGAGGACAATAAACGCCTTGGGCTTGATCAAATCTTCTTCATCGGCATGTGCAACGACAGCGGCTTCCAATACAGCTGGATGGGAAACCAACGCTGACTCGACCTCAAATGGTGAAACCCAGATTCCAGAGACCTTGAACATGTCATCAGTACGGCCGCAATAATGGTAATAGCCCTTGCTGTCACGGGTATATTTGTCGCCGGTGCGGGTCCAGATGCCTTCAAAAGTTGCGCGGGATTTTTCGCGCTGGTTCCAGTAACCAGTAGCTGCAGAGTCACCACTGACCAGCAGTTCGCCAATTTCTCCGCCCTTGACATCTTTGCCATCGTCACCTTCAAGGCGCAGGCGATAGCCTTCAAACTCCTTGCCCGAAGTGCCATAGACAATATCGTCAGGGCTGTTGGAAAGAAAGATATGCAGCATTTCTGTTGAGCCGATACCATCAATAATATCGACGTTGAATTTCTTTAACCAGTTCTCTCCAATATCTGCCGGTAATGCCTCGCCAGCCGATGCGCATAAGCGCAATGCTGAAAGGTTATCAGGTGTACAGGTATCATCAGCAAGGATCGCAGCGTACAGAGTTGGCACACCAAAGAACAAGGTGACCTTGTTTTCTTTCAGCGTTTTAAAAACGTCCTGTGGTGTTGGTCTGGTTGGCAGTAAAATAGTGGTTGCACCGACTGACATCGGGAAGCTGGTGGCATTGCCCAAACCATAGGCAAAAAAGAATTTTGCCGCAGAATAGCAAATATCCTCACGCTTAATGCCGAGCACCTTTGCACCATAGGTTTTGGCCGTGTAGGCCATCGCTGTTTGAACATGGGGTGTGCCTTTAGGCTGGCCGGTTGACCCCGATGAATAAAGCCAGAAAGCCACTTCATCGGGTGATGTTTCGACCGTCTGAAATTGTGATGAACGGTCGGCAAGCAACTCATCTAGGGTTGTGTGGTCAGCGGTTTTTTCACCGACAACAATGACCTTTTTCAAACTGTCAACTTTATCAATTACAGGTGCTACAACATCATAAAGCTGCGCTGAGACAAACAAAACATCAGCCCGACTGTCTGACAACATGTATTGATACTGATCGGTTACAAGCAATGTATTTAAAGCAACAGGAATAACCCCAGCCCGGATTGCCCCAAAGAACACAACCGGCCAGTCAACCGTATCAAGCATCAAGACCGCAATTCTGGTTTCGCGACCAATGCCCATATCAACAAGTGCATTTGCCATCCGGCAACTGGCTTTTTGCAACCCGCCATATGTCAGGGTGCGGGCCGGATCAATAAATGCCGGTTTTTCGCTTAAACCTTCTTCAACATTACGATCAATAAAATCCTGCGCGATATTATACATTAAAAACTATCTCCTTATTGGTTAAACACCAAGATAGCGGTGCTGCAACTCCTCCTGATCTTTCAGCTCACTCGATGAGCCGATCCAGGCAACTTTACCTTTTTCAATGATTACATGCCGGTCAGCGAGTTTGATCAGATCGGCAACATTTTTATCAACCACAAGAATTGATAGCCCGCTGTCGCGTATCTGCCCGATTGACTGCCAGATTTTTTCCCTGACCAATGGTGCCAACCCCTCGGTTGCCTCATCCAGAATAAGCAATTGCGGATTGGTCATCAATGCCCGGCCAACGGCCAGCATTTGCTGCTCACCACCTGACAGCAGATTTCCCATGGAGGAAGAACGAGCGGCAAGTTCGGGAAACATTTCATAAATTTTTTCCAGCGACCACGGATCAGCACTTTTTTGATGATTGCTGGCAGTGGCGACCAGATTTTCTTTTACGGTCAAATTCGGAAATATCTGCCGGCCTTCCGGCACCAGACCAATTCCCAGATTAGCGGTTTTGAATGATGGCAGGTGAGTAACATCCACGCCCATAAATTCTATTGAACCTGCCGATGGAGGCACGATACCCATGATTGAATTTATCGTGGTGGTCTTACCCATACCGTTGCGCCCGAGCAAGGTTACCACCTCACCTTTTGCGATGGAAAACTCTATGCCAAACAGCGCCTGACTTGCGCCATAGAAAGTTTCTACACCAGAGAGTTTCAGCATACTCATGCTTCCCCCAGATAGGCGCGACGGACATCTTCATTCTGGCGGATTTCATCAGGTGAACCGGTCGCGATAATCCGCCCATACACCAACACTGAAATTCTGTCAGCCAAAGCAAAAACCGCATCCATATCGTGTTCAATCAATACAATGGTTTTCTCACCCTTCATCTGTTTGAGAATTTCCACCATCTGGGCACTTTCAATCGCACCCATTCCTGCCATCGGCTCATCAAGCAATAGCAAGGAGGGTTCGCCGGCCAGTGCAACAGCAATTTCAACCTGGCGACGTTCACCATGAGATAAAGCACTGACTTTGCTGTCAGCGCGTTCAACCAAATCAATTTGTTGTAGGATTTCAGTGGCTCGCAGGCGAAGTGTTTCAACCTTGCGGGCCGGTTTCCAGAATTTGAAGGAATGTCCTTCATGGGCCTGAACAGCCAGTGCCACATTATCAAGCACACTCATTGACATGATAAGGCTGGTAATTTGAAAAGACCGGGCCAAGCCCAGAGCACTGCGTTTATAGGTTGGCAATGATGTGATGTCTTTACCCTTAAAACGCACCTTGCCGCCATCCGGTGCCAGACTGCCGAAAAGTTGGGAAACCAGCGTTGTCTTGCCAGCCCCGTTCGGTCCGATAATGGCGTGTATTTCATTTGCCATAATTGACAATGAAATATCGTCGCTAGCCGTTACACCGCCAAAATGTTTTACCAAATTACAAATTTCAAGGGCAGGTTCAGTCATCACCATCCTCCTTGAGGAAAAGACTCAACAAGCCTTTGCGGGCAAACAACACCGCCAGTATAAGCATAATCCCGAAGGGTAAATGCCAGTAGATCGTGAAAGAAGAAAGGACTTCTTCCAACACAACAAATATAGCAGCGCCAACTAACGGCCCAGCCAGAGTACCGCCGCCGCCAAGCAACACCATAAAAATCAGTTCGCCCGAGCGTGTCCAGTCAATCATTTCCGGTGAAATGAAGGTGGTGAAATTTCCCAGCAATGCCCCTGACAAGCCACACAAAGCACCGGCAATAACATAGGCAGTCAACCGATATTTGAAGGTGTTAAAACCCATCGCCCGCATGCGTTCTTCATTGTCCTTGGCTCCTTGCAACACCATGCCAAAGCGTGAATTGACAATTTTGTACATTGCAAAAATAACCAGCAGCATGATCACGTAGCAAACCAGAAACATAACAATAGCGTTGTCTAGTTTAACCGCAGGAAACTCTGAACGCGCATCAATAGTCAATCCATCATCGCCGCCATAAGTTTCTAGTGAGACAAAAAAGAAATAGATCATCTGACCGAACGCCATGGTGATCATAATGAAATAGATACCTTTGGTTCGCAGCGAGATAGCCCCGGTAACCAGCGCAAACAGGCTTGAGAAAGCCACTGCCAACAAAATATGAAGAAACCCGTTATAGCTGGCGATCAGGTCAAACTCGCCATAGGTCGCATGGTAAGCTGGAATACCAACAGCATAAGCACCAATACCGATAAACACCGCATGGCCAAATGACACCATACCGCCATATCCCAATATCAGATTGAGGCTAATTGCTGCGATTGCCAGACAAACCATCCGGGTTGCAAGGTCAAGATAAAATGTTTGCCCGGCTACATAGAGTAGCAATGGGATCACTCCTGTGCATGCCAGCACGGTAAAATTCACCCAGCCATTTCGTGCCCGACCATTTTTTGAAAGTGAAAACATCTAGCCACGCGCCTTTGGGGGGAAAAGGCCTTGCGGTCGAACCGCAAGCACCACTGCCATCAAGATATATATAAGCATTGCGGAAACTGCCGGTGCTGATGTTTCAGCCGCTACCGGAGACATAAAAAGTTTAAAAATTGTGTCAAGATAGGAGCGCCCGAAAGTGTCGATCAATCCGATCAGCAATGCCGCGATAAACGCCCCTTTCATCGACCCGACACCACCGATAACAATCACCACAAAAGCGGTAATAATAATCTGGTTGCCCATGCCGATTGAAGCTTCAGAAATTGGCGAAATAAGCATCCCGGCAATCCCGGCAAGGGCCGCGCCGAGTGAAAAGACCAGAGCAAAAAGAAATTGAATATTGATGCCAAGGGCTGACACCATCGTCCGATTTGAGGCACCGGCTCGAATTAACATTCCAAGGCGGGTGAAATTAACAAGGAAGTAGAGTCCGGCGGCAATCACTAATCCGGAAACAATGATCAGCAATCGAAAGGTCGGGAAAATAACACCGGCAAAAAGTTCAACTTGCCCGTCAAGCCAGCCCGGCAACGGCACGGCAATGCCTTCTGAACCCCAGATTATATGGACCAGCGTATCAAAGACCAGGATCAGGCCAAAAGTTGCCAGCACATGATCGAGGTGATCGCGGGCATAAAGGTGTCGGACAACAATATATTCGGTGGCAAGACCAACCAGTGCCGCCAGTGGAATTGCCAACAGGACAGCAAGTAAAAAAGACCCGGTCCAAAAAGTCAGTGACGCGCAAATGAACGCCCCGGCCATGTAAAGTGATCCATGTGCCAGATTAACGAAATCCATTATGCCGAAAGTCAAAGACAAACCGGCAGCCAGTAAAAACAGCAATACCCCCAACTGCATGCCATTTAAAAACTGGATAAATAAAAGAGTGGTATCCATACCCGTTTATGCCAACCCCATAACGTCTACGAAACCACCGCTATTCCTGTGTAAAACAGAAATAGCGGTGAATGGATGTTTTGCTTTAAGGCAATTTACAATCCTTGGCATAGGGGTCTTGATGGTTGGTATAAACAGTTTTGACAATTTTTGTTGTCCAAACCCCATCCGCATCGGCAACCACTTCACGCAAGTAGAAGTTCTGAATTGGCATGCCATTGTTGCCATAAGTGAACTTGCCGCGAACGGACGGGAAGTTGGCTGACTTCATGGCAGCCCGCATTTCATCCATCTTGCTCAGATCACCACCAACAGCTTCCACTGCTGACTTGATCAGGTACATGCTGTCATAAGCCTGTGCTGCATAAAATGATGGATAATGGCCATACTTTTTCTTAAAGCCAGATACGAACTTTTTATTCTGTGGCGTATCAAGATCAGGTGCCCAGAATTGTGTCATACGTGAGCCAAGAACGCCTTTGAAACCGGCTTTTTGCAGTTTCGGAAGGGCGATAGAGTCCACAGTAAACACGGTATAAAGCGGCAGCTTTCCTTCGAGCCCTGCTTGCTGGTATTGCTTGATGAAAGCACCACCGGCTTTACCGGGATAGAAAATGAACAGCGCTTCCGCACCTGATGCTTTGGCTTTTGCCAGTTCAGCAGAAAAATCAAGCTGGGCATCCTTACCCCACTTCGTCAGGTCCTTACCCTTGATTTCACCTTTAAATGTGCGTTCCACACCGGCTGACATGTTTTTACCGGCGGCATAGTTGGGCGCTATGATGTAAAGGGATTTAACACCCTGCTGGTTCAACACTTCGCCCATTGCCATTGGCGTCTGGTCATTCTGCCAGGATGTTGAAAAGAAGTTTTTGTGACACAATTTGCCAGCGATTGGTGAAGGTCCGGCATTTGACGAGATCAGGAATTTACCGGCATCAAGCGCTGATTTGCGCGAAGCCAGCAACACGTGTGACCAAATGAACCCGGCGACAAAATCAACATTGTCCTGTTTGACCAGCTTGTCGGTTTTTTGTTTGCCGATATCGGGTTTAAAGCCATCGTCTTCGATAATCAGATTGATATCCAGATTACCCATCTTGCCGCCCATTTGTTCAACGGCCAGTTCAATAGCAGCTTTCATGTCCTTGCCAATAACACCGGCTGGTGTTGTAAGCGTTGTGACAAAGCCGATTTTAACTTCTGCAGCAAGCGTTGCAGCAGCACTGACGCCAAGTGCCAAACTGGCAGCAAGTCCTGTGGTTATAAATTTTTTAAGCATTACGTCCTCCCATTAAGTATTACACTGTTATAATTATATTTTAACCTTAAAGTATTGTCCCCCTAGAGTCGACCCTCAAGTCATATTCACGAGACCATTGTTTCGATCTTGCCTAATCTGTCAATGCCTGCCGAGATTTTATCTCCACGCACCACCGCTCCAACCCCGGCTGGAGTACCGGTCATGATGACATCACCCGCCTGCAGCTTCATCGAACGGGAAATAATTTCAATCACTTCGGGAACCGACCAGATTAAGTCAGCAATATCACCGCTCTGGCGCGACTTTCCATTCACTTCCAGCCAAATAGAACCCTGTTCAATGATCCCGGTTTCCGAAACCGGATGAACCGGCCCGCACGGTGCCGAAAAATCAAACGCTTTGCCCCAATCCCACGGTCGACCAAGTTTTTTTGCCACCCCTTGCAAATCGCGGCGAGTCATATCCAGGCCGACAGCGTAACCAAAAATATGCTCGTTGGCATTGGCCTTTTCTATATTCGCACCACCTTTGCCGATTAGCACCACCAGCTCAATTTCATGGTGCAGATCATTTGTTTCAGGCGGATAGGGCCAGTTGTCAGGCATATCAAAAACCGCATCAGCCGGTTTGGTGAAAAAGAACGGCGGTTCACGATCCGGATCGTGGCCCATCTCGCGGGCGTGGGCACCATAATTGCGCCCGACACAAAACACCCGACGAACCGGAAAGCGTTTTTCACTGTCAACAACAGCCAGCGAAGCCTGCGGTGCCCGATTAAAAACATAAGTCATTTCTATCTACCCTTTTTGCTCGCGCCAAAGCCCGAGTTTTTCCTGAACCGCCCGATCAGAATAACTGAACAGCACACTTTCTTCATCTGCCTGATGTGAAACCTTCTGCCAGGAAGGTACGACAAAAATATCCCGCGGTGACCAGGCAAAATCCTGTCCGCCAATATTAGTCATACCCCTGCCTTCGACACAAACGAACACCGTGGCGTCAGTTGATCGATAGGGCTGGCCAGCAAAACCTTTTGGCAGCATTTGCAAAAAAGTGGCCATTGTCGGCATCGCATAACCGCCATCGAGCGGATTGGAGTAATGGAGTTTATAACCGTGATTCCGGTCGGAATCTTGTGTACTCCGCAGAAACTCCAGCGTTCTCCGCGACTTCTCATAGGTGTAATTAAACACCGGTGAACAGCTGCCATGATGGTCATTTTCCAGCGGTAACAAGCCCTCACCATAAAGAAATTGTGACGTATTCGCCGGTTTTGTAATTTTTTGCTCATCCTTATCAAGGTCTTCAACAAATGACGCATCAAAAAACTGAACAATCGGAATATCCAACCCATCCAACCACACCATAGGCTGATCCGACGTGTTACCATGATCATGCCAGGCCATTGAAGGTGTGGTGACAAAATCGCCCGGTGACATATAAGTCTTCTCGCCATCGACCGCCGTATGAGCCCCTTGCCCTTCCAGCACAAAGCGCAGTGCAGATTGGCTGTGACGGTGACATGGTGCCACTTCGCCCGGCAAAACCAGCTGTAAACCGCCATAAAGCGACGTAGTGATCTTGGATTGACCAGTCATGCCAGGGTTTTCCAAAATCAAAACCCGCCGCACCGCTTCCTTGGCGCTGATGATGTCCCCGGCTTCCATCAAGGCCGGACGCACATCGTCATAGCGCCAGAGATGAGGCTGACAATCGCTTTTAGGCTCTTTGGTAATCAGTGATGACATCACATTCCACAAGGGTGACATGTTTTGTCTGGCTATTTTCTCAGCATAATCACTCACAAAATTTGTTCCCCCTGCGCGGTCACCCCTTGAT
Organism: Anderseniella sp.; assembly: GCA_030626025.1. Lineage (GTDB taxonomy): Bacteria > Pseudomonadota > Alphaproteobacteria > Rhizobiales > Aestuariivirgaceae > JALWJW01. The sequence goes on from DAOUPT010000001.1 coordinate 29,117, forward strand.
AAAGCCAGTTCATCCCCGCATATGCTGCCTCCGGGTCCCGCCCGCCCAGCATCATCTGGCGCAGTTCAGCCGTGACATTTTCTGCATGATAAATATCGCCATAAAAACGCGAAGTCAGCTGCACTCGCCCGGTACGCAAATAACGTGATTGCTGATAGGTCTCAAAGGCCTCTTCAAAATTCTCGTCATGTTCAACCAGTTTGTAGGCCAGACAGACTGCATCTTCCATCGCCATACAGGCACCTTGCGCCAGATATTGCATGGTTGGATGAGCCGCGTCACCAAGCAGGGTAACTCGCCCCGTGCTCCAGTTCTTCACAGGATCGCGGTCGCATAACACCCACATGCGCCAGGATTCTATTTTTTCCAGCATATTCAATACGTTATGGTGTTGTCCGGAAAAGCGCCGGTTAAGCTCGTCCGTATCACCAAAAACATCCCAGCCCTCTTCATAGCGGTCAGAATGAAACACTGCCACCAGATTGAAAATCTCACCCCGATGCAATGGGTAATGAACAAGATGAGTGCGCGGACCAGCCCACAAAATGACTTCATTTTTTCGATTTTCCAGCGGCACCTCTTTTGCAGGTAACACTGCCCGGTAGGCAATATGCCCCGAGACCCGTGGTTTTTCGGTACCGCGCAAACCGGCCCGGGTTTTCGACCACAAGCCATCGGCGCCAATCAAAGCTGCAGCTTTTTTCACCCCGACGGAAGTTGTAACTTCAACATGATCTCCCAGATCATTAAAACTGCTGACCGTACAATTTGTTACCAGCTCAATCTGCGCCATCGCTTTAACCGCATCGAGCAAGACATTATGCAAATCAGGGCGATAAATCACCGCATAGGGATTGCGGAAATGCGCTTTAAAAGCGTCGTTGTTTAACGGCACCCGGGTTATTTGTTCACCACTTAGAGCATCCATCATCACCAGGGCATCAGGGAACACGGCAACCTGGTTTATCGACTGCCTGATACCCATTGCATCAAACATTGTAAAAGCATTGGGACCAATCTGAATCCCGGCACCAGTTTCACCAAATTGTTTGGCCTGTTCAATGATGATGACCTTTTGACCGGCTTTGGCCAACATCAAACCACAGGCAAGGCCACCGATTCCTCCACCGGCAACAATGATTGGCAATTGATTTATTTTCATTCCGCAATGCTGCCCCAACCTTTACCATGACGCAAGATGTAAAATGTTTCAGGCTTGCACTGCGTGCTTATGCGATTTAACCTTGCACAAAATCAAACCGGTTCAAGCCGGTATAAACGGTGAAACAACATGTTAAGCGCTGAAATAAATGAGCTAATAACCAAAACCGGAACTGGAACCAAATGTGGTGACTTGTTACGGCAATATTGGCAACCGGCGGCCCTGACGGTGGAGCTGGAAGGCGAGCGACCGGTTAAAGCGGTTAGATTACTGGGCGAAGATCTGGTTTTGTTTAAAGATGAAGAAGGCCGTTTCGGTCTGATGGACAAACAATGCCCCCATCGCGGTGCTGACCTTTGTTACGGGCGACGCGAGGACAATGGCCTGCGCTGTCCCTTTCATGGCTGGTTGTTTGATGTAACCGGGCAATGTACCGAAATGCCCGGCGAACCGGTCGAGTCTAAAATGTACGAAAAAGTCCAGGCCAAAGCTTATCCGTGTATCGAAAGAAACGGCATAATTTTTACCTTCATGGGTGCGGGTAATCCGCCACCTTTGCCTGATTTTGACTGTCTGGTTGCCCCGGATGAATATACTTTTGCCTTTAAAGGTTTGATGGAGTGCAATTGGCTGCAGGCGCTTGAGGTCGGCATTGATCCGGTTCATGCCTCATTTTTGCACCGTTATCTGCAAGATGAAGATATTGAAACCGCGTACGGAAAACAGTTTCGCGGCGCGGCTTCCAACACCGATATCCCGGTTACCAAAGTCTTGCGCGAATACTCCCGGCCTGAAATCAACGTGGATGAAACAGACTATGGTCTGCGCCTGACCACAACCCGCGACCTACCTGATAATGCCCGACATGTGCGGATTACCAATCTGGCATTCCCCGAAGCCATTGTCATACCCATGGGCAGCGATATGGTGATCACCCAATGGCATGTGCCTGTCGATGATCACCATTCATACTGGTACACAATCTTCACGGATTATAGCAAAACGGTCGACAAGAAACTCATGCGCGAGCAGCGTGAAAAACTGTATGAGATGCCCGATTATGTGCCCAAGATAAACAAATCCAACAATTACGGTTTTGATATTCAAGAGCAACAAACCAGTACATATCTTGGTATGGGTGATGATATTAATGTCCATGATCAATGGGCGGTTGAATCTCCCGGCCCGATTTTTGATCGTACCAAAGAGCATCTTGCCACCTCCGATAAAGCTATTATTGCCTACCGGCGCATGTTGCGCGCTGCAATTACTGCTTGCGAGAATGGCGATCCGCTACCAGCTCTCGCCAATGGCGAGGCGCTTAATTTGAAAGGTCCGGTTGCTGTTGATACTGTCGGCACAATGGACAATTGGAATGAGGTCTGGAAAGAGGTCGACGCAGACCGCCGGAGCGCTTCAAAATGGGCGAAAGATCCATGGTAGGATCTACGGGGTCTTCAGGCTCGACCGGGCGAAATGGCTTTGCCGACAGGGCTGGGGTGAACACCACCGAACGGCAACATCAGGTCAAGGATATTCTGGGCCGAATTAACGCTGCCGGATTGGAAAGCCTGCGACTTTCCTTTGCTGATCAACACGGCGTTTTACGCGGTAAAACCCTTGTTGTTTCCGAAGCTGAATCAGCCATGGCGAACGGTTGTACGATGACCTCTTCGCTGCTGGCCAAAGATACTTCACATAAAACGGTTTTTGCCATGTGGGAAAAGGGTGGTGGTCTTGGCTTGTCGCAAATGGAGGGTGCCGGCGATTTCATCATGCTGCCCGACCCGACCACTTTTCAGATTTTGCCCTGGGCGACAAAAACCTGCTGGATGTTGTGTGACATCTATTTTTGCGATGGCAGCCCGGTGCCGTTTTCAACCCGCCAGCTTTTGCGTGATGCCAGTGATGAACTGGCTGCAAGAAATATGCAGCTTGTCTGCGGTCTGGAAGTAGAGTTTCATGTTTTCAAGCTTGATGACGCCAAACTATCACCGGCTGATGCAGGTGGTATCGGCAGGCCGGCAACCCCTCACGAGGTTAGCCTGCTGGCTCACGGCTATCAATATCTGACCGAGCAGCGGGCCGATGAAATCGAGCCGGTAGCAGAAATGTTGCGACAAACCTGCGCCGCACTCAATCTGCCCTTGCGCTCAATGGAAACGGAATTTGGTCCGAGCCAGTTTGAATTTACCTTTCAGCCAACCGATGCGCTGACCGCTGCTGATAACATGATGCTGTTTCGAAGCGCGGTAAAACAAGTCTGTCAGCGTAACGGACTGCACGCCACCTTCATGAGCAAACCACAAGTAGAAAATACTTTTGCCTCCGGCTGGCATTTACACCAATCGCTTGTCGATACCCGTTCGGGTGAGAATCTGTTTGCGCCAGACAATACCGGTCAAGCCTTGTCCCAAACCGGTTTGCATTTTGTCGGCGGACTTCTCAAGCATGCTCGCGATGGGGTGATTTTCGCCTGCCCGACTATTAATGCCTATAAACGATTTGAACCTTTTACACTTGCACCGGACCGGATTGTCTGGGCTCGTGATAACAAGGGAGCGATGCTCCGTGTCATATCGGACAAAGACGACCCGGCATCGCGCATAGAAAACCGGGTTGGCGAACCTGTTGCCAACCCGTATCTGTATCTGATGTCACAAATCTGGTCCGGCATTGATGGTATCGATAAGAAGCTCGATCCCGGCCTACCGGTTGAAACCCCGTACAAGTGTCAGGCTGAACGTTTGCCTACTGACCTGATGAAAGCAGCCGATAATTTACGGAACAGCCAATTGTTCCGCAACCGTTTGGGCGACCTGTTTGTCGATTATTATCTGACCATCAAAAAAGCCGAGTTCGACCGTTTTATGCATACGGTTACTGACTGGGAACAACGAGAATATTTCGAGATATTTTGAGAAAACAGATACAATGTTGAAATTAAACCAGATCGTAACACAGATCGAAGAAGAAGGTGCCTTTGCGGTCTCTGACCGGGCCATGGCACTGAAAGCCAAGGGACATCCGATCATCAATCTTGGTATCGGCCAACCTGATTTTTTACCACCTCCCCACGTGCTAGAAGCGGCTGAAAAAGCAGCGAGAGACGGCCCGCATGGCTATACGTCGCCGGTCGGCATATTGCCTTTGCGCCAGGCAGTGGCCGATAATGTCGGCAGTCGATACAACTTGCAGATCAATCCGGATCAAGTGGTTATTGTACCGGGTGGCAAGGTCACAATATTCTTCGCTGCGATGCTGTTTGGCGGACCCAACTCTGAAATACTATATCCCGATCCAGGCTTTCCGCCTTACCGCGAAGCAATTTTATCAGCCGGGGCTAAACCAGTACCCTATGGCATTCACGAAGCTGCCGACTTTGGATTTGATGCCGATGAAGTCTTGAGTCTGATTACACCTGCAACCAGTCTTATCATTCTCAATTCCCCGGCCAATCCGACCGGCGGCGTTGTCTCGCCAAACGAAATGAAAAAACTGGCTGATGGTCTGGCCGAACATCCCCATGTAGCCATACTGTCCGATGAAATTTACGGCCACCTTGTTTATGACCAGTCGCAATTTGTCAGCCTGCTGCAATTTGAACATTTGCGTGACCGGGTCATTTTGCTTGATGGCTGGTCAAAAACCTTTGCCATGACCGGTTGGCGCTTGGGCTATGGTATTTGGCCGCTTGATCTGGTTGAGCATGTTCGAAAACTCATCACCGTTGATCATTCTTGTGTTAACGGTGTTGCCCAGATGGCCGGACTGGCGGCCATAACTGGTCCGATGGATTGTGTTGATGAGTTTTTGAAATCCTTCCGCCAGCGCCGGGATTTGCTGGTGGCCGGGCTAAATAACCTTCCCGGCATTACCTGCCGGACACCGGGGGGTGCTTTTTATGCCTTTCCCAACATAACCGGCACCGGCCTGCAAAGCCGTGAGCTTGCCCGACGTTTACTCGAGGAAGTCTATATTGCCACTATTGCAGGCGATGCTTTTGGTGAAAACGGCAAGGGCTACATAAGGTTTTCCTACGCTGCCAGCCGCGATGAGCTACAACAGGCCCTGACCAGAATGGCCGATTTTCTGCACAGAATTTAGCACGTATTTACTGACATGAATGTGACCACATGAGACAAACTGTCTCGTTGATGAAAGAGCATTTGAGGCCGACATTCCGCTCATGAAAAAACAACAAAAAATTATCATTATTGCCAGCCTCCTTGTTGCCGTATTGCTGGTTGGATTTACCACCTATCAGATGAGGACGTCACAAGGACCAATTGTCAGAACATCAGGTGCGGCGTTGATTGGTGGCAATTTTGAGCTCCTCAACCATGATGGAAAGACCATTACCAATAAGGATTTTCATGGCAAGTACATGCTGATTTACTTTGGTTATACTTTTTGCCCCGATGTTTGCCCGACTGAGTTGCAGGTTATGACCGGCGCCCTTGAACTGCTTGGTGACAAAGCCAAAAACATCCAGCCAGTATTTGTTTCGGTCGATCCTGAACGCGATACACCGGCAGTAATGAAAGACTATGTGTCCAACTTTTATCCGGGTATGATTGGTCTGACCGGCAGCGCCGAACAGATTTCCAAAGTGGCTAAGCTTTATCGAGTCTACTATTCCAAAGCAGCTGAAAAAGATGCTCCCGCCGATGAATACGCCATGGATCATTCCAGCATTGTCTATCTAATGGGACCGGATGGATCGTTTGTAAAACATTTTTCATACGGGACTGATTCAGAAAAACTGGCCAAAGGAATCACGACTGCTATAAAAGGCTAATCTCCATTGGGTTGCTGTGTGGGGGGCTTGCTGTGCAGGTGCACACCTGTTATGCTGCAATGCAATAAAATCATAACAGACGAGTTTCCCGATAAATGCTCTATCACCTTTACGAACTCAACCATGCAACCATTGCACCTTTAAGGTTGATGGCCAGTTATAGCAGCACTTTTTGGCAATCCCCGACCAATCCGATGGCAAATAATCCTGTCGGTCGCTCTATGGTAGCGGGACTGGACCTTTTCGAACGTCTTACCCGCCGCTATGCCAAACCTGAATTTGGTATTGATACAATTGTCATCAATGGCAAGCCATACGATGTCGAGCAAGAAACCGTGTTGGAAAAGCCATTTTGCCACCTCGTACGCTTTACCGTCCCCGGTTTGTCAAAAGCGGTACAAAACAAACGGCAAAAGATTCTCATGGTTGCCCCGATGTCAGGCCATTATGCCACCCTGCTTCGCGGCACGGTTGAAACCATGCTGGAAGACTTTGACATCTATATTACCGACTGGGTTGATGCCCGTATGGTGCCGACCTCTCAAGGCGGTTTTGATTTGTCGGACTATATTGATTATGTCATCGACATGCTGCATTTCATGGGCAAAGGTACCAACATAATGGCGGTGTGCCAGCCATCTGTACCGGTCCTTGCCGCCGTTTCCGTTATGGCGCAGCGCAAAGATGATCATTCCCCTGCCAGCCTTTGCCTGATGGGCGGTCCGATTGACACAAGGCGCAATCCAACCGCTGTAAATGACCTCGCTGAAACACGCGGTATCGAATGGTTTGAGAAAAACGTCATTGTTAAAGTTCCATTCCCGCATGCGGGTTTTATGCGCGATGTTTACCCCGGATTTCTGCAATTAACCGGGTTTATGACCATGAATCTTGAACGTCATGTAGATGCCCATAAAGACCTGTTCTGGAACATGGTAAAGGGTGATGGCGACAGCGCTGAAAAACATGACCGTTTCTATGATGAATATTTGTCCGTGATGGATTTGAGCAAGGAATTTTACCTGCAAACCATTGAAGAGAATTTCATCAAGCACTCTCTGGCCCGAGGGCAATTTATGCATCGGGGCGAGTTGGTTGAACCAGCTGCCGTCGAAAAGACTGCAATAATGACCGTTGAAGGCGAACTTGACGATATAACCGGCCTTGGCCAAACCGAAGCTGCTCACGATCTTTGCAAAAACGTACCAGATGGCAAGAAGGTTCATTTTGTGCAAAAAGGCGTTGGGCACTACGGTATTTTTAATGGCCGCAGATTCAAGAGCGAAATAGCCCCGGCCCTTACACGCTTTATGCAGAGCAACAATTAGAGTATCCGTGTTGATCAGATCTGCTGGACAGTAACCACCTTGAAGGTGTGCAACTCATCGTCATCATGATCCTTGATTGAGACGTATTCGCCCGGCACAAACGGGTGGGCACCAAACCGGTAACCGGCATCATCATCATCGGGATCGCCGTGAATATCGTAATGAAAAGCCCATGAGCCGCCCGGCTTTCTGACCAAATGGCCAACTTCATGGGACTGGCTGCCCCAAAACCGCTGGACCCGGCATTGCTCGCGATGCGACTTCCACTCATCAACAATGATACTGCCGCTTTCATCAAGCGGCGCAGTAAACTCATACCCGTGCAGATGACTGCCGTTTGGAAACTCGGGCGCGCGAGCCAACTCAAGCCGTACTTTTTTAATGGTCATTCAGGCAACTCCTATATCTATAATAACTCTAAACTCATACCAGCATTTTGATGGCGTTAAAATACTTTGCCTTGATCAAAATCAAAAAACAACTTGCCTATCGCATTCCCATATGTGAATGTGATAGAAACAACAGAACGCAGGGGTGGGAAAATGGACGTGTTTGCCGGATTGTGGGAGCAAATTCTGGAATATCCGGTAGGCACACGAGTTGCCGTTGCCGGAGCCGTAATCGGAACGCTGCTGGGGTTTGTCATGCAGCGAACAAATTTTTGTACCATGGGTGCTTTGTCAGACATCAATGCCTTTGGCGATTGGGGCCGGTTTCGGTCCTGGGTGCTGGCGATGGCGGTAGCTATTATCGCCACGCAAACGCTTTCTTATTTCGATTATGTTGATATGAGTCGATCGATTTACATGACGTCAACATTTAATTGGCTGGCCTTTGCAGCAGGCGGATTTATTTTCGGTATCGGCATGGTATTTGGTTCGGGATGCGGCGCCAAAAGCCTGCTGCGTTTCGGCGGTGGCGATCTGAAGGGGCTTATCGTCGTGCTGGTGATCGGCCTGACCGGTTACATGACGTTGCGGGGTATTCTGGCACCTGCCCGTCTCGCCCTGAATAACTTGGGTTCAATAGATATGGAAACTGTTGGCCTTGCCAACACCGGACTTCATACAATTTTATCCGGCTGGTTTGGTATTGAAACAAAAACCGCCGTACTGGTTGGTGGCGCATTTTCCTCTCTTGTGCTTTTGTCCTTCTGCTTTTCCAACTCAAAGTTTCGCAAATCAGCGAAACATATTTTTGCCGGCGTCAGTATCGGTTTATTGGTTTCAGCGGCATGGTGGGCGACCGGCACATTAGGATTTGATGATTTTGAACCGGTCCCGCTGTTTTCGCTGAACTTTGTCTCGCCAACCGGTAACGCCTTACAATACCTGATGACCTTCACCGGCGCTTCAATCAGCTTTTCCATCGCTACAGTTTTCGGCATGATTCTTGGTGCCTTCCTTGCCTCAATCAGCACCAAGTCATTTGCCCTTGGCAGCTTTGCCGACCGCAATGACCTGATTCGTCACCTATTGGGTGCAAGCCTGATGGGTTTTGGTGCGGTTACATCCATTGGCTGCACAATCGGCCAGGGCATTGGTGGCATGTCAACGCTGGCACTGGGCTCAATCATCGCACTGGTTGCTATTATCGTCGGCGGTTTTGCCGGTTTCAAACTGATGGAGCGCGGTGTGCTGCTTTAGGGCCTAACCGGTACCGGACATTTTTTGCCGATGCTCTGTCACAGCTTGTTTTTCTTAACCTGTCAATACCTGCAAAAGGCCTATTGCCATAAAATATGTAATGACGTACTCTAATACTGTTTTTAAGGCTTAATGCCACTAAAGGAGACGGAGTATGGCTGATTCCCTCATCGCCGGCGCTACTGAAACGCGGACATTTCTGGTTAGCAAAGACAAGACAATAGGTTTTATGGGTGAAGGCGCACGGGTATATGCAACGCCTTCCCTGATCAACGATATTGAACATACTTGCCGCGATTTAATTGCCAGACTTGTGGAGGACGGCAAGGACTCTGTTGGTTTTGATGTGTCAATTAAACACCTGGCGCCGACCTTGCTCGACATGGAGGTTTCCATCACTGTAACCGTTGCCGAAGTGGACGGGCCGAAAGTTGTCTTTGACATTTCGGCCAGTGACCCTGCCGATTTGATCTGCAAGGGAAACCATACACGCTTTGTGGTTGATGTGGCCCAGACTGAAGAGCGGCTCAAGGCCAAGGCGGAGAAGGTTTCCGGTTTAAGCAAAGCTTGAAGGGAGACCGCCATGGAAACTCTCAAACAGAAGCTTCGCAAACAGGTTTCAACCTATTGCTATCAATGTGTTGCCGGCCCTGACCTTTTAAAGGTCGATGTGGAAGACGGGATCGCAACGCAGATTCGACCAGATATTTCTTCGGCTGATATTCATCCTGCCGGTGGCAAGGTGTGTGTGAAGGCCTATGGGCTTATTCAGAAGACCTATAACCCCAATCGTATTCTGACACCGATGAAACGCACCAATGCACAAAAGGGCCGTGATCAGGATCCCAAATTTGAGCCGATTTCATGGGATGAAGCACTCGACACCATTGCCAAAAAACTTAACAAGGCCCGGGCTGACGGCTTGATGGATGGATCAGGCTTCCCCAGGGTGGCAGCAAGCTTTGGCGGTGGTGGTACACCGACTTCCTACATGGGTACATTCCCGGCGTTTTTGTCAGCCTGGGGAGCGGTGGATATGAGTTTTGGCAGCGGGCAAGGGGTCAAGTGCTATCATTCTGAACATCTCTATGGCGAACTCTGGCACCGGGCCTTTACGGTTTCACCTGACACACCACTGTCAGAATTGATTCTGTCCTTTGGTACCAATACTGAAGCATCAGGCGGGGTTTGCGGGGTCAAGCGTCATGCTGATTCAAGGGCGCGCGGGGCCAAACGGATTCAGATTGAACCGCATTTGTCGGTAACCGGTGCCTGTTCGGCACAATGGGTGCCAATTAAACCCAAAACCGATGCGGCCTTTCTGTTTGCGATGATCAACGTCATGCTGCATGAAGTTGAGAGGTCGCGACTCGATATTTCGTTTCTCAGGGACCGGACTTCATCGCCCTATCTGATTGCCCCTAACGGGTTTTATCTGCGCGACAGGAAAACGAAAAAGCCGCTGTTGTGGGATTTAAAAAGTGGCAAAGCGGTGCCTTATGATCGCAAGAATATTGATCCGGCGCTGGAGGGTGAGTTTACAGTTTCCGGCATTGAAGTGGGCGCTGATGACGACAAATGGACTCACAAGAATATCAAATGTAAAACAGCGTTCAGCCATCTGGTTGATCATGTCAGTAAGTTCACGCCGGAGTGGGCAGCAGAGATTTGTGACATCGGAGCTGACATCATTCGTAATATCGCCAACCAGTTTGTCGATCATGCCCATGTGGGCGAAACCATCGATATAGAGGGCATGACGCTGCCTTACCGACCGGTGGCAATTTCCCTAGGCAAGACGGTCAACAATGGCTGGGGTGGTTATGAATGCTGCTGGGGCCGGACCATGGCGACCTGTCTGGTTGGAGCGCTGGAAGTGCCTGGTGGCACCCTTGGCACCACGGTGCGGCTCAATCGGCCGGCTGATAATCGCTGGTCCAGTGTCAAGCCAGGGCCGGACGGGTTTATGGATTATCCGATGAATCCGACCTCGAAAGAAGACTGGGTATCCAAATCGCCATCGCGCCATGCCCATCAGACTTTGGTGCCACTGGCGGCCAACTCGCCCTGGTCGCAAGCCTTGGGGCCAACCCATCTGGCCTGGATGATGCAGCAAAAAGGTTTTGAAAACCTGCCCGAACCGACCCAGCCTGATGTGTGGTTTGTCTATCGCACCAATCCGGCGATCTCGTTCTGGGATACCAAGGCGATTGCCGATGTGATGGCTAACTTTCCCTTCACCGTATGCTTTGCCTATACTCATGATGAAACCAACCACATGGCCGATATCCTGCTGCCAGAATGCACTGACCTTGAGGGTTTGCAACTGATCCGCATTGGTGGGTCGAAATATATCGAGCAGTTCTGGGATTATCAGGGTTTTGCCCTGAGGGATCCGGCGGTCAACCCGCGCGGTGAGGCAAAAGACTTTACCTGGATATCCACAGAGTTGGCCCGACGGACCGGACTATTGGAAAAGTATAACACCGCTATCAACAAGGGTGCTGCCGGGGTTCGGCTTTACGGTGAGAATTATGATTTTTCCCTGAGTACTGACAAGCCGCATGATGTTGAGGACGTCTGGGATGCGGTTTGCAAAGCGGCCAGCGCCGAGGTAACTGACGGCAAGGAGAGTCAGGGGCTGGCGTATTATCGCAAACACGGACACCGGGTGAAAAAATTCTCGCGTCAACGCTGGTATCTGTATCCGGCGATGGTTGAAAACAAATTGCGGTTTGAGCTTCCTTATCAGGAGCGGATGTTTCGTATCGGTAAAGAGCTTGGTGCCCGTTTGCATGAGCATGGTATTACCTGGTGGGACCGGCAGCTTAAAGAATATGAGGCGATGCCGAACTGGCATGACCTGCCCGGCCAGTGGGAGGATGCGTTATCGAAAGTTTACAAGATCAATATCGACGATTTTCCCTTCTGGCTTTTGACCGCCCGCTCGATGCAATATTCCTGGGGTGGCAATGCCGGGTTGCAAATGATCCATGAAGTGGCGGCCAATATTGTCGGCCATGGCGGGATTATCATGAATCCGCTGGCGGCCAAAAAGTTGCGGGTTAAAGATGGCGATGTGGTGGAGGTTTCATCTGCCATCGGCAAGACCCGCGGGGCAATTGTCTTGCGCAATGGCATCAGGCCAGATTGTTTGTTGATGCTCGGCCAGTTTGATCACTGGGCAACGCCTTATGCCAAGGACCTGCACATTGCCAGCATGAATGAATTGACACCGATGATCCTTGAACTGACCGACGCGACGGGATCAGGTGCTGACCTTGTCAAAGTCTCGCTCAAGAAGTTGGGAGGTCAGTCATGACACGCTGGGTGATTGTCGCTGACCTTAATCGCTGTGTTGGCTGCCAGACCTGCACTTCGGCCTGCAAGCATGCCAATGCCACGGCACCGGGAATCCAGTGGCGCAAGGTGCTGGATTTTGAAGTGGGTGAATATCCCGATGTCCGTCGGGCCTTTGTGCCAGTTGGCTGTATGCATTGTGATGAGCCGCCATGCTTTGATGTCTGTCCCTCGACGGCGACAGGAAAGCGCGATGATGGCATCGTCACTATTGATTATGATTTGTGCATCGGTTGTGCCTATTGTTCGGTAGCCTGTCCCTATCAGGCCCGGGCGCGGGTTGACATTCCCAATATGGCCTATGGCAAAAAATCCATGCGTCATGAAATTGTCAGCGAGCACTGGGACCGGCGCGGGGTAGCGCAAAAGTGTACATTCTGTATTGACCGGGTTGACCCTGGACTGGCGGCGGGTCTGACACCGGGAGTCGATGAGGAAGCAACTCCAGCTTGTGTTAATTCCTGTATTGCCGGGGCCCTGCATTTTGGTGATCTTGATGATCCGCAAAGTAACGTCTCGAAACTTACTGAGGAGAACAAATTTTTCCGCATGCATGAGGACCTTGGAACGGGGCCGGGAATTTTGTATTTGTGGGACCGTGGCAGCCAGAAAGACAACGAAATTGTACCGGCGCCGCCAATGGTGGCCGAGCCGGTGGGCATGGCTGGTGTTTCATCACGCCACCAAAGCAACTGGGACTGGCGTGCGGCAGCAAACTTTATTGGCGGGGGTAGCGGTACCGGGTTGTTTCTTGCAACGGCACTGGCCGGATTTTTTGCGCCACCTTTATGGCCTGCCGCCTTGCTGGCGCTGGCATTGGTGGCGACCGGGTTGTTTTATGTGTGGATGGAGATCGGTCGGTTTGAGCGCTTCATCAATGTGTTTTTTCATCCGCATAAATCATGGATGTCACGAGAGGCCTTTGCCGCCATGCCGTTCTTTGGCTTTGCGGCTCTTGCGATTTTTAATCAGTGGCAAGTATTGTGGCTTGCGGCGGCGGCGAGCGGCATGGTGTTTCTTTATTGTCAGGGGCAGATTTTGCGGGCGGCCAAAGGCATTCCTGCATGGCGGGAAGACTCTATTGTGCCCCTGATTGTTTCAACCGGGTTGAGCGAGGGACTGGGGCTGTTTGCAATCTTTGCGGTTCTTGCCGGGCTGGACATCTCGCAACTGGAATTTATTTCGATTGTCCTGGTCTTGTTGGTCGGAGTGCGATTTGTCATCTGGCATTATTATCGAAAGACGCTGGGGGCAAAGGGCGCACCGGCTGCAACCTTTGCTGCATTTGATGGTGGGTTTTTGAATTTGTCAATCAAGCCGCAGTTGGTTGTGGCAGCTCTGGCGATGTTGAGTTTGTGGATACCCTGGGTTTTGGTCATTGCGGGTTTTGCTGCAGCTTTGACTGGCTGGGCTTTCAAGTTTACGCTGATAAACCGGGCCGCTTACAATCAGGGTTACGAAATTGCCCGCATGCCAGCGCGTGGTGCCGGGCCGAGTTCTGTCGGTATCAAACCGGGTTGGAAAATATCATGAACAGGCCGGTCCTTAATCACACAGTGTTCAAACAAAATACCAAGACCGGTGGTATGGAACGTTCTTTTGCCCGAGAGGTGGAAAAACTCAAAAAGGGCAAGGGCGAGGTTTTTGAAGGCGAAGGTATTTTGGCGATCACCAAGGCGCTGTTGCAGGCCGGTGTTGCTTATGTCGGGGGGTATCCCGGCGCGCCAGTTTCCCATTTGATGGATGTGCTGGCCGAAGCGCGCGGACCAATCCTTGAACCGATGGGCATCAGTTTTGAACAATCGGCCAGTGAGGCCGGAGCTGCAGCTTTACTGGGCGCGTCAATTCACTATCCCTTGCGCGGGGCAGTGACATGGAAATCTATCGTTGGTACCAATGTAGCATCCGATGCCCTGTCCAATCTGGCCTCTGCCGGTGTGACCGGCGGGGCGGTGATTATTGTTGGTGAGGATTATGGCGAAGGGGCGAGCGTCATTCAGGAGCGCACTCATGCAACAGCGATGAAATCATCACTGCCGCTTCTTGATCCGCGTTACGATATGGAACGGCTGGTGGCGTTGACCGAACAGGCTTTTGAATTGTCGGAGGCAGCGCACCTGCCAGTGATTATTTCGCTGCGTATTCGCGCAGCCCATATGACCGGGTCATTTGTCAGCAAGGACAATGTTGCCCCTGCCTTCAGCGCCAAAGACAAATTACCGAAAGCTATTCAGGATTATGACCGCATTGTTCTGCCCCCGTCGATTTATGCCCATGAGCGTGACAAGGTGGAAATCCGGCTGCCTGCGGCACAAAAGTTTATTGTCGAACATGATATCAACGAGCATTTCCCCGGAACACTTCAAGACATTGGTATCATCATGCAGGGCGGTTCTTATGGGGCTGTGGTGCGGGCGCTAAATCTGCTTGAAGTGGGCGATGTGTTCGGCAATACGCCACTTCCACTGCTGGTGCTCAATGCCATTCATCCGCTGGTGCCCGGGCAGATTGGGGATTTTCTTATAGGTAAAAAATCGGTTCTGATTGTTGAGGAGGGTAACCCGGCCTTTATCGAGACCCAGATCAGGGCGATGGTTCAAACGGGAAAAATCGCTTGTGACATTTATGGCAAAGACTATCTGACAGTAGCGGGTGAATACACAGTAGATGTTGTTCGCACCGGCCTTGCTACATTTCTTAAAGATAAAGCTTCTGCCAGTATCGGTATGACGGCAATCAAGGCGTTGCAACCGGTTGAAGAAATCCGCCAGAGGGCAGCAAAGGAGCTGGTCAATCCGCCACCGGCAAGACCGCCTGGGTTTTGTACCGGCTGTCCCGAACGCCCGATATTTACAGCGCTGGAATTGTTGCAGCGCGAGCGGGGCAAAATCCATGTATCGTCTGATATTGGTTGTAATACCTTTGCCACCCTGCCGCCATTCAACATAGGCTCAACGGTGTTGGGCTATGGCATGAGTCTGGCTTCGGGCGGTGCGGTTGGTCCCGCTCTTGATCAGCCTGGTGTGGCGGTTATGGGTGATGGAGGTTTCTGGCACAATGGATTGACCACCGGGGCGATCAATGCGCAATGGAATGGCCATGAATCTGTTCTGGTAGTGCTTGAAAACGGTTATGCCTCAGCTACCGGCCAGCAGCACGTTCCCTCCAGCGGATCGACGGCATGGGGCAGGGCAGTCAAGGTGTCGATTGAGAAAACCTTGCGGGCCATTGGCGTAAAGTGGCTGAAGCGGGTGAATTCCTATGATGTTGCTGCGAGCCTCAAAACCTTGCGGCGGGCGTTTGATGCCAAAGGTGAAGGTTTGCGGGTTGTGGTATCGGACAATGAATGCCGATTGGCATTGCAACGGCGCGAGAAACGCAAGCGCGCAGCATTGCTTGCGGCAGGAAAACCGTTGGTCGTTGAGCGCTTTGGGGTGGATGAAGAAGTGTGCAGTGGCGATCATGCCTGCATGCGGCTTTCGGGGTGTCCCTCGCTCACCCTGCGTACCCGGTTTAATCCGCTGAAGGATGGCCCGTCAGCGATGGTGGATGAAAATTGTGTGTCCTGTGGCTTGTGTGGTGAAGCAGCGCATGCTGCCGCTTTATGCCCGTCTTTTTATCAGGCCCGTGCAATAAAAAATGCTGAAGGTTTCCGGCGGTTGTGGTCGGGGATTGGTTTAAGGCTTTGCAAAATATTGGGGGCGTCATGAGCGACCCTGCCTTGATAGTTGTGCTGGTATCGGCCCTTGGCGGACAGGGCGGCGGGGTGTTGTCGGACTGGCTGGTGGCAGCGGCGCGGGCGCAAGGGTTTCCAGCCCAGGCGACATCCATTCCCGGCGTGGCCCAGCGGACCGGAGCAACGACTTATCTGTTTGAAGTCTGGCCACAAAAAAATGCTGATAAAGATCCCGCGACTCGGCCGGTGTTTTCGATCTATCCGGCGGCAGGGGCAGTTGATCTACAGGTTTCCTTTGAACCGACCGAAGCATCACGAGCGCTGATGAATGGCTTCATTGGCCCTAATACCACTTTGATCACCGCCAGTCAGCGAACTTTTAGTACGTCTGAAAAACTGCTTCCCGGTGATGGAACCATTCCCCTGACACCGGTGCTGGAAGCACTGGAGGCTTGTGCAGGACATCTGAATATCATTGATATTGCCAGCGCTGCCCGCAATGAAAGGTGCCATCCCAATGCAGTGATGTTTGGTGTCATTGCCGCTTGCGGTGTGTTGCCATTCAGTGTTGAAAACTGCCGGGATGCGGTGGCTGGTTCGGGTGTGGCGGTGGAGGCGAATCTTGCTGGTTTTGATGCCGGAGCAAAATTGCCATCATTGTCAGTTGAAGACACAGAAACGCCGAAGGAAAAGTTTGCTCTTCCACCGGCATATTTTAAGGAAGCTGTTACCGCGTTGCCGGAGCCGGTACAGGCGATGGCTGGTCATGGTGTTTGTCATCTGTGTGACTATCAGGATGAAGCTTACGCAAACCGTTATTTGTCGTATCTGCAAGGCATCGTTGCGCTGGATTCCACCGCGCAGGAATATGTGTTGTCGGTTGCTGTGGCCCGGCGGCTGGCGGCGTGGATGGCCTTTGAAGATGTGATCCGGGTGGCGCAGTTGAAAACCCGACCCGGTCGTTTTGCCCGCATTCGCGAGGAATTGTCAATTGGTGATGATGTGCCGATGACCGTTCATGATTATCTGAAACCTGGACGTGAGGAAATATTAGGGTTGTTGCCGAAAGGGTTTACTGGAAAGTTTCGAAGCAATACTGATGGTGGTGTGGCTTTAAAGATAAAGACTTCCGGCCCGGTTGGATTCGGGTTGATGAAACTGCTTGCCTCACTGAAAAGCTGGAGGCCTCATAGTGCACGCTTTGCCTGTGAGTTGGAGATGATTAGCAAATGGCTTGCTGCAGTAAAACAGGCGGCTGCCAACGATTATGAACTGGCCTGCAAGATTGCTGATCTGGCGGTCTGGGCACGTGGCTATGGTGAGACGAGGGCACAAGGATTTGAGCAACTTGAGCGCGCGTTGGGAGCATCTCCCGATATGGTGGTGGCATCCCTTGCAGCAGCCCATGCGGTGCCTGAGACGGTTTAAATTTCAAACTGCTTTTCAAGAATGCTCAGATCTCCGGCCTGATCTTCCACATGGGTGCCATAGGGCTTGCGGTGCCCGCGATAGAGGATGCCGGTGTTCATTCCGTCATCGGTCATAATGCGGCGGGCAGCCCGGGCCGGGTCGTCGGTGGGTTCGACGCTGGCAGTATGGACGGTATTCTTCCATTCCTTTTCATCGGGCCGGAAGGTGACGCATGGGCTAAGGATTTCAACAAAGGAAAAGCCGGGGTGATGGATTGCTTCAAGAAGGGTGTTGGTGGTGTCCTTGATGTTGCCAGAAAATGTCCGGGCAACAAAGTTGGCCCCGGAGGCCAGCGCAATCACCAGCGGGTGAAAGGGGCTGAGACCAGTGCCACCCGGTGACAGGGCGCTGTCCCAGTCCGGTTCGGTAGTTGGCGAGGGCTGGCCTTTGGTCATACCGTAAACACGGTTGTCCATCACCACATAAGTCATGTCTATGTTGCGGCGGCAGGCATGGAGGAAGTGATTGCCGCCGATGGAAAAACCATCGCCATCACCGCTCATGACAAGGACGGTCAAATCCGGACGAGCAACTTTCAGGCCACCGGCAAGAGCTAACGAGCGACCGTGGACACCGTGGAAGCCGTAACAATTTGTGTAAGCGGGAATGCGTGATGAGCAGCCGATGCCGGAAACCACAGCAATATCTTCCGGCGCTTTGCCGAGAGCAACCAGCGCCTTGGTGATGGACATCAATACATGAAAGTCGCCGCAGCCGGGGCACCAGATAGGGGTGATGTCGGACTTGTAGTCGGCGGCCTTGAACGGGGCGGTTTGATGGGTGTTCATGAGTTTTTCCAATCACGAATTTGATCGACGATTTCCTGTGCGCCGATCAGGTGCGGGCCGGGACGGTGGAAGTGGCGTATCTCACCCGGCAGGTCGCATTGGGATCGCAGATAATTATGGAACTGGCCGGAATGGGTTTGCTCGACAATCAGGGTGCGGTCGCAGCCTTTAAGGGCGGCAAGGAATGGCTGTTTGAGGAAAGGGGCCAGGAGACGCATGGCAACCAGTTTGACCTTAATGCCCTCGCATCCGAGAGTGTGGATGGCTTCGCGGGTCGGGCCAGCCATTGAACCCCAGACAAGAATGGTGAAGTCGCTACCTGCATCTACGTCAGGGTTTCCAATGTCGGCCCAGTGATCGCCGTAATCAAAGTTGGCGATTTTTCTTTCCCGCTTGTCATGCTGGTCGCGATGGTCGCTTTCGGTGCTGGAGGGTGCGCCGCGGACATTGTGGGTGAGGCCATCAGCAGTGTATTGGCCGCCCGGCGTACCGGGGATGGCCATCGGCGAGATGCCATCGGCGGTTATTGCATAGCGGTTGTAGGTTTCTTCGCGATTGCCCTGATAGATTTTGCGTTTGGCAAAGAAGGCAATATTTGCCGGCTTGTCGATGATGACCCGGGCCTGGCCAAGGGATTGATCGGACAATAATATTGCTGCGGTTTGCATGGCCTCGGCCAGATAAACCGCCCATTGAGCGGTGAAAATGCAGTCGCTGACGCTTAAAGGGGCGACCACAATGTGGGGGGCATCACCGTGGCAGCCATGAATGGCGATGTTGAGGTCTGACTGCTCGGATTTTGTCGGGATGCCGGTGGACGGACCACCACGCATAACATCAACAACAACGATGGGCACCTCAGAGGCAGTGGCCAAGCCGAGAGCTTCGACCATCAGGGCCAGACCGGGACCTGAAGTGGCGGTGATTGAGGCGCGTCCACCAAATGATGCGCCGATGATCATGTTGATCGAGGAGAGTTCATCTTCGGCCTGAACCAGTGCGCCACCGACCTTTGACAGCGCCGGGGCCAGCCATTCAAGAACTTCGGTAGCCGGGGTAATGGGATAGGCAGCAGCAAAGCGAATGCCACCGCGCACCGCGCCATATCCGACTGCTTCATTGCCGGTGATCAGCCAGCGGCCGGCATCTGTTTTCTCGGGGTTTTGCAATTTGAGCTGGTCAGTAAATTTAGCGACCTGGGCCATGCCGGTGACAATACATTTACGACCGGCCTCAACCACCTCGCCACCTTTTTTCGACAACTTGGCGGTTACGATGTCCATGATGCTTTCAAGGGACAGGCCGATGATTGCAGCCGCCATGCCGACTGCGATCATATTTTCACGCCCGCCAGGAATTTCTTTGGCAAGGTCTTTCATGGCCACACTGGCGATGTTGCTCTGCAAACCACCAATTTCAGTGGGAACTTCACCGGCAGTCGGATCGCTTAGAACGAGTCCGTGTTTCGCCAGTGGCATTTCAGAGGCAAAGCGTTCGGCATTTTTCCAGTCAATGGCAATCAGCAGGTCGTACTCCTTATTCATGCAATCGACGCGATGGTTGGCCAGGCGGACCAATGCGGCTGCTTCACCGCCGCGAATTTGCGGGCCAACGGAGCGATTCATGATGCCGTACCAGCCCGAACTTGCAGCTGCTTCAAGGATAATGGCCCCGGCTGTCAGCGCACCGGCACCACCGCTGCCGATTATTGCAAGAGAGATGCTTTCGTAAGAGTTTTCTGCTGCAGGCATGTGCTGATCCTTGTTTTATCAGGTTGGAAACCGGTTTTTTCAATTACCTGTTGACGATAAATAAGTATTAGAGTACCAATTTACGGTAATAGGAAAACCAAAGCCTGTCAACAAGGCACTTTTGCAGATGTAAAAATGCGCTGGATGCAGGATTTACTGTTGAAGTCGGGAGAATTGTTACATGGCATACCGCTGGTTGATGGTTGCTCAAAATGAACCAATGCAGTTGCAGGAGTTTGACCCCGGGACGCCCGGTGATGGTGAAGTGGTTGTCGAGATTGCCGGTTGTGGTGTTTGCCATACGGACCTTGGCTTTCTTTATGACGGCGTTCGGCTTAATCACGAACTGCCGCTGGCGCTTGGTCATGAAATAAGCGGAACGGTGACAGCCACCGGCAAGGAGGCAGAAGAATGGCAGGGCCAGACAGTTATTATTCCAGCTGTGATGCCGTGCGGTGAATGCGATGCCTGCAAGCGTGGCAAGGGAACCATTTGCCGGACCCAAAAAATGCCGGGCAATGATATTCAGGGCGGTTTTGCCAGTCATATTACAGTACCGGCGCGCGGGCTTTGTCCTGTTGACATAGATGGTTTGAACGCGGTTGGACTCGGGCTGGCCGATGTGTCAGTTGTTGCCGATGCGCTGACAACGCCCTATCAGGCAGCGGTTCAGGCCGGGATCAGCCCCGGTGATCTGGTGATCGTCAATGGTGTCGGCGGGGTTGGTGGTTATGCGGTTCAGGTGGCAGCGGCCATGGGGGCCACCGTGGTGGCGATTGATGTGGTGGCTGAAAAACTTGATGCCCTTAAAGACTATGGAGCATCACTGGCCCTGAATGCGCGGGATTTTGATGGCAGAGCGCTCAAGAAAGAGATCGCCGCCTTTGCTAAAGACAACGGCCTTCGTCCAAATGAATGGATCATTCTGGAATGTTCAGGCAGCAAAGCGGGACAGTTGACGTCCTTTGGATTGCTTAATCATGGCGCGACCTTGTGCATTGTTGGTTTTACCATGGACAAGCTTGAGGTGCGGTTGTCCAATCTGATGGCTTTTCATGCCCGCATTCTGGGCAATTGGGGCTGTCCGCCTGAGCTTTATCCCGGCGCGCTTGATCTGGTGCTTGAGGGAAAAGTTAAAATTGCACCCTTTGTCGAGCAGCGCCCGCTGGCCGACATCAATGAGATTTTTACGGCAGTACATGAGGGAAAATTTGTCCGACGCGCCATTCTGGTTCCCGAGCAAGGGTGAGCAGATGCGCATGGACCCAAGGAGAAAAACAAGATGAGTGAATTTGAATTTTTACCCCATGATCTGGTTTCTGATGAAGCCCGGGAAGCGATCAGCGATGGTGTGATTTATGAAAAACGACCGGCCCTGCGGCCCGACGGATCCGTGGCCGAAGGGCTTTACAACGCCTGGATTATTCTGAACAACCCGAGCCAATTCAATTCGTACACCACCGATATGGTCAAGGCGGTCATTCTGGCCTTTCGGGCAGCATCCAATGCTCGCGATGTCAATGCGGTGGTATTTACCGCGGTTGGCGACAAGGCATTTTGTACTGGCGGCAACACCAAGGAATATGCTGAGTATTATGCCGGACGTCCGCATGAATACCGCCAGTATATGCGGTTGTTCAATGACATGGTATCGGCCATTCTGGGCTGTGACAAGCCGGTGGTTTGCCGGGTCAATGGCATGCGTATTGGTGGCGGGCAGGAAATCGGCATGGCTTGCGATTTCTCGGTTGCCCACGATATGGCCCGTTTCGGACAGGCCGGACCAAAACACGGATCGGCTGCCATTGGCGGCTCGACAGATTTTCTTCCGGTGATGATTGGCTGTGAACAGGCGATGATCTCAGGGGTTTTATGCGAGCCCTTCTCAGCCCACAAAGCCATGCGCCTTGGTGTTCTCACTGATATTGTTCCATCGCTCAAAGTTGATGGAAAGTTCATTGCCAATCCGCTGGTAGAAACACAAAAGACGATCGATGAATATGGTCGTTTTATTCATGGTGAATTCAAAACCGGTCAGGATGCTGCCGATGGCAAGGCGGTGCTGAAAACCGGCGAAATGGACTTGAGTTTGCTTGATCAGAAAGTCGATGAATTGTGTACCAAACTACTGATGACTTTTCCTGATTGTACGACCAAATCTGTCGAAGAATTACGCAAACCAAAGCTTAATGCCTGGAACATGAACAAGGAAAACTCGCGGGCTTGGTTGTCCCTCAACATGATGACTGAAGCCAATATGGGCTTTAGAGCCTTTAATGAAGGTAACCGCGAAGTCGGGCGCGAAGTTGATTTCGTTGCCCTTCGGCAAGAGTTGGCCGGTGGCACCAAATGGGGTTCAGACTTTATCAACTCGATGATGCCGGGAGCCAAATAATGACCAGCCCGTTGAAAATATGGCTGGATCGTGATGGCAAGTTGCTCCGTTTGCGGCTTGACCGGCCGAAAGCCAATATTGTTGACGGGCCGATGATTGCTGGACTTGAAACCGCGTTGTCAGAACATGCCGGTAACAGGAATATTGCCGCAGTGTTGCTTGATGCTTCGGGACCGCATTTCAGTTTTGGTGCCAGCGTTGAAGAGCATCTGCCTGATGTTTGTGCCGGGATGCTCCAATCCCTGCACAGCCTGATCAAAACCATGCTGCAATATCCAGTGCCATTGCTGGTAGCGATAAAAGGTCAATGTCTGGGTGGCGGGCTGGAAGTAGCTGCTGCCGGGCAATTGTTGTTTGCAGCCCCTGATGCCGGGCTGGGCCAGCCGGAAATGATGCTCGGGGTTTTTGCTCCTGCTGCCTCATGTCTGCTGCCGGAACGGATGGGGCAATCAAGGGCCGAAGACCTGCTTTATTCCGGCCGCAGTCTTACCGGCGAACAGGCACGTGCAAGCGGTCTGGTCGATATTGTTGCCGATGATCCAGAAGCGGCAGCCCTGGAATATTTCGACAACCATCTGGCCGGGAAAAGTGCTTCATCCTTGCGCTTTGCGGTTAAGGCAGCGCGGGCAGCATATGTAGCACGGGTGGTTGCCCGGCTCGATGAAGTGGAAAAACTCTATCTTGAAGAACTGATGTCAACGCGCGATGCGGTTGAAGGTCTTGAAGCCTTTATCGCCAAGCGCCCAGCAAAGTGGGAAAACCGATGAGCTCACCAACCACAACAGAAATTGTCGCTCGCTGTCAGGAGCTTTACGAAGACCTGCATTTCACTGCCGCAAGAAAGTGGAAAGAAGCAGAGCCGGGCCGCAAGGTGATCGGTTATATGCCGGTCTATGTTCCGCGCGAAATTATTCATGCTGCCGGAATGCTGCCGCTTGGCATTGTCGGGGGCGGTGACAATCTCGAAGTTATTCACGGGGACGCCTATTATCAAAGTTACATTTGCCGCATCCCGCGCTCAACTATTGAGCTTGGTGTTACCGGCCGACTGGACTTTGTTGATGGGATGTTGTTTCCATCCATTTGCGATGTGATCCGCAATCTGTCGGGCATGTGGAAAATGCTGTTTCCGGAAGTTTACTCGAAATATTTCGATGTGCCGCAAACTTATGAAGATGAAATCGGCGGCACTTTTTATACCAATGAAATGGCCGAGTTTCGCAAGGACCTTGAAGAGATTGGTGGCCGTAAGATTACCGATGAGGGCCTTCATAAATCTATTGAGGTTTATAATGAAAACCGGCGGATCATTCGCGAACTTTATGATCAGCGGGCAAAGACACCCTGGAAAGTACCTGCAGCTGAGGTTTATCTGGTGGTGCGGGCCGGGTTGGTGTTGCCGGTTGAAGAACACAATGAACTGGTGTTGCAGTATATAGAGGCTGCGGCAAAAGAAGATCGTCCTATCAGAGATAACAGCCGGGTGGTTCTGACAGGCTTGTTCTGTGAGCAGCCCCCGCTTAACCTGATCAAGTCCCTGGAACTGTCCGGCTGTTATGTGGTTGATGATGATCTTTTGTTGATTACCCGCTGGCTGATCGGCGATGTTCCGACCGATGGTGACCCGCTGCATAATCTGTCGCAGGCGTTTTTGCATCATTCAGAATCAACCGCGGCCAAATACGAGCCGGACCTTGAAGAAAAAGGCCAGTTCCTGGTTCGGGCGGTCAAACGCACCGGTGCCGAAGGGGTTATCTTTGCTTCAACCAGTTTCTGTGATCCGGCCTTGCTTGACCGGCCAATGCTGCAGAATGTGCTCAAAGATGCCGGGATCCCGTTCATTGCCTTTAAATACGCTGAAAACTCGGGACAGATGCAGCCTATTCGCGAACAGGCCGGAACCTTTGCCGATTCAATCAAATTATGGAGCGCAGCATGAGAGTTACAACCAGCACTGCCCAAACCACCGATGTCATCAAAGATGCTTCAATGATCAAGCAGAAACAAATGATGGCGGCTCACTATGACAGACTGACCAGTGCCAGGGAAAATGGTGACAAGGTTGTTTCCACTTTTGTGCCTGGTAATCTCAATGAATTGCTGATGTGTTTTGATCTGGTCAACAATCTGCCGGAAGTCAATGCTATTCAAAACGGCTTGAGGCGCAAGTCCGGAGCGTTTGTTATGGAAGCAGAACGGGCCGGTCATTCAGAAGATGTTTGCACCTATGTGAAATCTGATATTGGCATGATGGCCAAAGGCAATATCGGGCCAAATGGCAAAGAATTACCGGCACCAGATGTTTTGATGCTGTCATACACCGGCTGCTTTACCTTCCTGAAATGGTTTGAACTGTTGCGCGAGCAATACAAATGCGAAACAATTTTCCTGCAAACACCTTATATGGCTGATGGCAAAATCACCCCCAATATGATCCAGTATATGGTCAAGCAGTTCAAGGAAGACGTCATTCCCAAACTGGAGAGAATTTCCGGGGTGAAATTTGATATCGACCGTTTGCGGGAATATTTGCGCAAATCAGCAAAAGCTGAAGATGATCTGGTTTATATCCTGCAAAGCGGCAAGCATGTACGTTCACCGATTGATGCCTATTTCGGCGGTATTTATTATATTGGTCCGATTTTCGGTGCTTTCCGTGGCACTGATGATGCGATTGAGTATTACCAGTTCCTCAAGAATGAAGTAGACCAGCGCATCGCCGCCGGTCTGGGACCGGTGACGCCGGATGGACCGATGGGGGAAGAAAAATATCGACTGGTTGTCGAAGGGCCTCCCAACTACACAAATTTCCGTCAGTTCTGGAAAATGTTCTATGACGAAGGGGCAACGGTTGTTGCATCAAGCTATACCAAAGTGGGTGGCACTTATGATTACGGTTTCCGTCATGATCCGGATCGCCCGCTTGAAACCCTGGCTGAATATTGTCTGGGTGTGTATACTAACCGGTCGCTGCCGATGCGGATTGATATGCTGGTTGATTATATCAATGAATATCAGGCTGACGGCTTGCTAATCAACTCAATCAAGAGCTGCAACAGTTTTTCAGCCGGGCAATTGCTGATGATGCGGGAAGTTGAAAAACGCACCGGCAAACCGGCAGCATTTATTGAAACCGATTTGGTTGATCCGCGTTATTTCTCGGCCGCCAATGTTAAAAATCGTCTGGAAAGCTACTTCCAGATGATTGAACAAAAGCGATCCGGCAAGGGAGTTGCAGCATGAAGACCTTTGTAGGCATTGATCTTGGCTCCACCACCACCAAGGCGGTGCTGATGGATGAGAATGAAAAGGTGATCGGACGCGGTATTACCAATTCGCGCTCAAACTATGATACCGCCTGCCGGGTGGCCGGACAGGAAGCAGCCATTGATGCGCGCTTTACCCTGTTCCGGCGCGAGTTTGGCGATGCGGAAAAAATCAGTGATCAGGTAGACGGTTTTCTAAAAGGATTGGAGCGTGCTTTTCGACTTGAGCAGTTTCTTGAGCAGGTTGATGATCTGGAAAAAACCTGTATTGAGCAAGTCAAGGGTGAGCGGTTTTCAAAACTGGGCGACGGGGTGAAGCTGGCCCTTGCTGAAGTGTTTAACCTTCTGCGCAAAGAGGCCCCTGCCATGTATGGGCCTGACGCCACCCGCAAGTCAGATTTTTTCCGTGATATTGCCGGGTCGCGCTATCTGGCGCTGGCTGAAGAAGTAGCGCGAGAAGAGAAAATTCCCTACGATTTGCTACTTAATGTCTATGATAAATCAATCATCGCAGTAGAGAACCGCCCGCCCAAGGGCGAACTTGGCGACAAGTTTCGGGCAGCCCTGAAACGGGTGACTGAAGTTTCAGGCAGCAGTGCCAGCGATCTGCAACAATCGGTGGAACGGGCGCTTGATATTGAACTGGAAGAAACCTTTCTGGTCGGCACAGGTTACGGGCGGGTGACATTGCCATTTTCGAAGGAACACATCCGTTCGGAAATTTTGTGTCACGGTCTGGGTGCTCACATGATGTATCCCAAAACCCGCACCGTGCTTGATATTGGCGGCCAGGATACCAAGGGTATTCAAGTGGACCCGACGGGGATTGTGGAAAATTTCCAGATGAATGACCGTTGTGCCGCCGGTTGCGGACGCTATCTTGGATACATCGCCGATGAAATGAATATGGGACTGCACGAGCTTGGGCCATTAGCAATGAAGTCGGAAAAACCAGCCCGTATCAACTCAACCTGCACGGTGTTTGCCGGGGCTGAATTGCGGGACCGTCTGGCTCTGGGTGAAGCGCGCGAGGATATTCTGGCCGGATTACACCGGGCGATCATTTTGCGGGCCATGTCGATTATTTCGCGCTCTGGCGGCATCGCAGACGAATTCACCTTTACTGGCGGGGTTGCCAAAAATGATGCGGCGGTGCGCGAGTTGAAAAAGCTGGTATTTGAAAACTACGGTGAAGTGACGATCAATATTGATCCGGATTCGATTTATACCGGTGCCCTTGGCGGGGCAGAATTTGCCCGCCGGGCAGCGCAAGGACGTATGGAAGGAATGGATGCATGACTTTAGCAGCGGGAATTGATGTTGGCACCGGTGCCGTCAAGGCGGTTATTTTCAAAAATGAAGATGGCAAGGAAGAATGGCTGTCACGCTCCATCTTGCGCATTCGCCAGCGTGATCCGATGGAGCTGGCCCGCCAGGCCTTTGATGAAACGCTGGAAGATGCCGGTCTGAAAGAGAGTGATCTTGATTATGTGGCAACCACCGGTGAGGGTGAGGCCATTCCGTTTCACACCGGCCACTTTTATTCAATGACTGCCCATGCCCGCGGCGCCCGTTTTCTTGATCCAAATGCCCGGGCGGTTCTCGACTGTGGGGCCTTGCATGGCCGGGCGATTATTACTGATGAACGCGGCAAGGTTTTGAATTACAAGATGACCAGCCAGTGCGCGTCAGGTTCGGGCCAGTTTCTGGAAAATATCGCCCGCTATCTCGGCATCGCCCAGGATGAAATTGGCAAGTTGTCGATTGAAGCCGATGACCCCGAAGCAGTGTCGAGCATTTGCGCGGTGCTGGCCGAAACCGACGTGATCAATATGGTCTCGCGCGGTATCACCTCACAGAATATTCTCAAAGGCATTCACCTTTCCATGGCCGGACGTCTGGCCCGGTTGTTGAAGTCTATTGGTGCAGCCGACAGCCTGATTATGATGACCGGTGGTCTGGCCCAGGATATTGGACTGGTTGAGGCGATGCGTGAGTCACTTGGCAAGCTTAAAGGTGTCGAAGCCAATGTCACCTCCCATGAGGATTCAATTTATGCCGGAGCAATCGGTGCCGCCCTGTGGGGTACCTTTAGATATGACAAACTGGCCGCCAGCGGTCAGCTGCTTCAAGCATCGTAAAATAGTAACTATGGAGAAATAAAATGGCCCTGATGATCGTTGATCCCTGCACTGCCTGTGACGCCTGCGAACCCGTCTGCCCCAATGAAGCCATCAAGGAAGGCGACCCGTTCTACATCATCGATCCAATGAAATGCACTGAATGTGTTGGCGAAGAAGACGAACCGCAATGCAAACTGGTTTGCCCGGAAGCCTGCATTGTTGACAATCCAGACTGGGATGAAACACAGGAAGAACTTCAGGAAAAGCACGACCAGTTGCAGGGATAAATTCAACCAACTTTCTTGCTGACGGCAATCGTCTGGGCCGGTGTAAAACCGGCATCGTCGAGATAGGCGATCAGGCCGGTTGCGTTCCAGTTAATTTCGGTGCGGATTCTTTCTACTTGCAGAATAGCGAGATTGGCAAGGAGTTTGTACATTAGCGCCTGGCCGATGCCCTGCCCACCATAGCCGGGGTCTACAGCGATGGTATCCATCACCGCAGCGGCACTGGTGCGACCGAATTCACCGTAGTCGACCCGGGCCATGATAAAGCCGACCGGATGATCATCAAGTTCGGCAATCAGGGAGACCCGTACGCCTGACTGGTGCAGAACTTCCTGCTGTTTGCGTTTGTAATAGGCTGTGCGATCGGTGCCGGTGTTCTTTTGGTCAATGGCGATCATGGTGGCAAGATCTGCCTCATTCATCGAGCGCACCGGTATGCGGTCATTGGACAGAGCGCCGGGGTCATCGCCTTCGGGGGCGCTGAAATCGACCTCGTCAAGGTGTTCGTCGTCCTGTTCAAATCCCAGTTGCGAAGGCGGGGTTGTGGTATCGCGGGTCAGAACGGTGCGCGGGGCAAGATCAAAACCGGCATCAATCATGAAACCGAGCATGGAAGAGGATGACCAGTCGACCTGACTGGTTAGTTCAGCAACGCCTTTGTGGGCCAAAATGTCTTCAACAGCCTTGAGCAACTGATGGCCGGCGCCTTTACCCTGATGGGAGGGGTCGACCGCCATGGCATCGAACGAGGCACGGGCGCCGGGGCTGCCAAATTCGCCATCAACGAGTTTGGCCATGGCATAGCCAACAAGTTTGTCTGAATGGTGCAGGCCGACATAGATGTAGTCGCCGGGTTTTTCCAGTGCAGCATCAAGGCGCTTTTTAAAGAAACCCTGTCGCGGCGCACCGGTGGTTGCGCTGTCGATGGCCATGACAGCGGACAGATCATCTGCGCATAGGGGTTTGATTGTGCCGTCATACGATGTGCTTGCCATTTTGTTGTTCCTAAATTTATCTATTGGCCCTGAGAAAAGAGTTCAGCCAGTTCCATGTCAGTTTCCGGATCGAGTAATTCTTCCAGCATTGGCAACAGGGCCATTTCCTCTTTCTGGATGTGGGTGAACATGCGTTCGGACAATTCTCCGGCAAAGGTTTTGAACAGCAGCCAGTTTTGGTTGTCAAACCCGGTTGCCAGCGCCGTCGATGCAAGGTCGACAACTTGTTGTGCAATGGCTAACATGGCCTGATGCTCTTCACGCAGGTGTTCACCTATTGCCTCGTCCCCAAATTCGGCCAGCCGAGTGAACAACTGGTCTTCTTCAAAAGAGAAATGCCCGCCAATTTCCTGTGAAATGTTGGCTATAGTTTGTTTGAGAATGTTTTGGACGTGCGGATTACCGGTGTCGGGTGGGGTCCGCTTTGCTTCCACAATCAAACCTTCCAAAGCTTCAACCATAGTTAGGGTCGCGCGGTGATCTTCATGTAGTAATTGAGCGGTTCGGCGTGTAAAGCTCATAATTTTTCTCAATATATCAGATTGGCAACTTGAAATACATAATTAAGTACTGTAATACCGATTTAGAGAAATAATCAAGGACCTTTATGTATGAACCACGATCTTTTTGGCCGTTGTGCCCTGGTAACTGGCGGTGCGCGTGGAATCGGGCGGGCAATTGCAGAAAATTTGCTGGCCACAGGAGCAAAGGTTCATGCAGTCGATGTCAGCATTCCTGATGATGCAGATGCAAGTGGTATCTCTTTTCATGTTGGTGACATAACCAATGCGACAGCAATCAGAAACCTTGTCAGTTCTATCGGCAGTCCAGTTACAATTTTGATTAACAATGCCGGCATCACCCGCGACCGGACCCTGCTAAAAATGAGCGAAAGTGAGTGGGGTGACGTAATTAACGTCAATCTGACCGGGGCGTTTAACATGATTAGCGCTGTGGCACCGGTGATGGTGGCAGCAGGCGGCGGGGCAATTGTCAACATCACCTCAATCAATGGTATTCGCGGCAAGTTCGGGCAGGCAAATTATGCCGCTTCAAAGGCCGGGATTATTGGTTTGACCAAATCGGCTGCCCGCGAATTGGGCCGCAAGGGGATCAATGTCAATGCTGTCGCACCAGGCATGGTTTTAACCGAGATGGCCAAGGTGTTGCCTCGCGAAGTTTTGGACCGGGCGTTGGCTGAAACGGCAATCAACAAACTTACTGAACCCAACGACATTGCCAATGCAGTGGTTTTTCTTGTATCGGACGCAGCCCGGATGATCACCGGACAGGTTTTGAATGTGGATTCAGGTCAACTGATCTGATTTTTTCCGTAACTTGCTGATGACCAGTCCGGCAAAGACGGCAAAAGCTATTGCCCCGGCAAGACCAGCGGCGGCGCCAAAGGATACAAAATAGGTGTTGTCAGTCACAATGCCGGTTGCACAAAAAACCAGTGCAACGACATGACAAACAGCATGAATTTTCAAAGGAACCTCTGCGGTAAGTTCTGATAATAAAGGGGGAATACCTTTTTTTCCAGTGGTGTGCATAGATGCCAAAAAGGGCATAATACGCTGCTGAATTCCGGTCAGGAAGGTCAGCAGCCAACCCACAATGATCAAAAATCCGAAAAGAGTAGATCCATTTGGAATACCCATATCAAGTGCGACTGCAAAACCTGTGATTAATCCGGCCATCAGAAAACCCCATGACAGCTTGATCATTACAAATGATAGCCCTAGCCTTTTGCGCATGGCGGTCTTAAAGGCATGACCCATCAGATGAAAATAAATAACGCTGGCGCAAAAGCCCAACACAACGGCAGCAACTGCAAGGTATTGATTGTCAAATACCATGGCCGCAACGGCAAAACAGATGGCGATTGCTGCACTGGTAAACTGCACCCAACTGCGGCGCTCTGGTAACGCACGAGACAGGACAAACATAGGTATCAGAACGTGGCTGAAGCCAAATGATAGCATCCCCATGAAACCAAATGCAGCAATGACCATGTGAGTTTGTGAAATTGTCTGGCGGCTATTGAGGAAGCTGCCGGATAAGTCTGCGATCAGAATCAATCCAAGGCTGAGCAGACCTGTGAGCGCCGCAAGAGCAACCCACCCATGGGCAGCAACGATTGGCATGGCTTTGCGAGCCCTACGTAAATTATCGGCCATCAGAAAGGCAAAAACCACAAGCCCGGCAGCGACCAAAGCTGCCCCCACATACAACAGGATTGTATTTGCATCCACCATGCCGCCTGCCAGCAGCAGCGTACCGGGAACAATGAGCCAGAAACTTAAACGGGTTGGCCAAACCCTGGCGAGGGGATTAAGTGTTGCCACCGGCAAAAGTTGGTAGCTTGCTCCCATTGCCGTTAACACCAGCACACCCAAAGTCAACAAATGCAGAGCGGCAAGAACCAGGCCGGTCTCGCCGCCAAAACCCGGCAGGCTTTCTGCTCCGGCCAGCAACACCAACCAGGCGAGAATGTGAAACACACAGGCAGTAGCAAAAAACCTGAATGGAATTGAAACCGGTAACAACCGATCCTTTGCCCCGCCTAAAAATGATGCAGGCGAACTCATAATTGTTTTCTCAAATGCAGTCTGACCTCGTCAGGATCGCCGGCGACGATTTTGCAGGACCAGCCGCGGTCAGCAAGCTCGGGGTAGATATATACAGGGTCACGGAAATGGTGAACGATGATAATGTTGTCGTCATCAAGTGCATCAATCAATTCCAGAATAGCAACCATCGGCTCAGGGGGTGCCAGCCCGCGCACATCTAGGTGGATACCATCAGAAGCACGCCAGTGCTTTCCTGGAATTTTGCCCGTTGTCACTTCGAACCTTCATCGCTTAATGTTTTAGCCAAACGAACCGTTATTGCGGCAATGGATAATCGGCGATAATGGGCAGCAATAGTTGTGGTTCTTTGTGGTGAAACAGATTTTTTAACCAGATTGCCTAACGCGCTAAAGAAATCCTGGCGGTTATCGTCCTTTTTCAACTCGGGAACATCAATGACCACAGGTGAGGAATTGGTGCCTGTGATGGCAATCGAAAATGACCTTCCATCATCAGGCGTCTGATTGCAAACGACGGCGACACCGGCAAGAGGAAAGTCCAAGGCGCCCCGGACTGTTATTTTCTTGTAGGCGGAATTTTGTGCAGTGGATTTGACTGACACAGCGGTTACAATTTCATCTGAATTCAGTTTCAAATGGTCGGCACCATCCTCGCGGTAAAAGTCTTTCAGGGCAATAACTCTTTTGCCTTGCGGTCCGGTGATTTCAATATCTGCCCGGCAAGCAATCAATGCCGGTGCAAGATCACCAGCAAAGGCAGCTCGGCAGCGGTTGCCTTTGGGGGCTACATGGCAAATAGTACCGCGATATTTAAGGCAATAGTCGTTTGACTTCCGCCACCAATGGCTCTGGTTGTAAAAAAGGCAGCGGGTGTCGAGGCACAAGTTTCCACCGACCGTCGCGCAATTGCGATGATTTGGGCTGGCTATGGCAACACACGCCTGATGAATGGCTGGAAAGGATTTTGCGATTTCATTGCTTCGCGCAAGTTCATTCAGTGTAACACCGGCCCCGATCCGTAATCGGTCGTCATCAAGGTCCAGTTCCTGCATTTCATTTATTTGGGAAATCTCAACAAGTGTATGAACATCGCTTAACCCATGACGCATATTGACGATCAGGTCGGTTCCACCTGCGCACAGTTTTGCGGACTCGCTCCGGGCAAGCATCGCAACCGCTTGCTCAACAGTTTTCGGGCGAACAAGTTTGAAGTTGGGCAATATTTCAACCATTACAACGCCTTCCGGTTTTTTAAACGTTGTTGCCGGTTTGCGGCCCTTCGCGCTTTGATCAAGGCATCGGTTATCCGGTCGGGGGTCAAGGGTAGAAAATTGACATCAATGTCAATTGCGTTGGCAACAGCGTTGGCAAGGGCGGGAGGGAAGCCTGACAGGGCTCCTTCACCTGCTTCCTTGGCACCAAGTGGTCCAAGCGGGTCGATACTTTCGACAATGTGGGCTTCAATGTCGGGGGATTCCACTATGGTCGGGAAACGATAATCAAGTAAGTTTGCGTGTACCGGCAGGCCATTGGTGAAAGAGGTTTCTTCGCTTAGCGCCTGCCCCATGCCCATCCATACAGATCCCTCAATTTGACCCTCCACAGCCAGACGGTTCAGGGCAAAACCGCAATCTAGTGCGGCCCAGACTTTCTCGACTGTTACAAGGCCAGTATCGACATCTACCGATACTTCAACAACTTGGGCTGCATAACTAAAACCCATGGTCGACCCGACGGCACCACCACGGTGTTTCCCTCCTTGTGCTTCAGGCGGGCAGGTAAACGTGCCCTTGACGGCAATGGTGCCATCTACAGCCAGCGCGGCCTGGGCGACCTCAGCAAAAGACAGGGCTGATTGCTGGCTGGAGCGGACGCTGAAAACTTCTCCATCGCAGTCAATGTCCTGGGGTTCGGCATCAAGCTTGCCGGCAGCCGCTTCAATCAGAACATTGCGCAGGGCTTTGGCGGCTTCAATGGCGGCGTTGCCGACCATGAAGGTGACACGTGATGAATAGGAGCCATTGTCTTTCGGGGTGATGACACTGTCATTGGTGACGACCCTGATGCGGCTCATATCAATGCTGAGGGTTTCCGCCGCAACCAGCGCGACCATGGTGGTTGACCCCTGACCGATGTCAGAAGCACCGGTGAAGATGGTGATTGAACCGTCAAAATCAAGCTTCAGGCTGACAACAGCATGGGGTTCGCCGGTCCAGTGGACCGGTTTGGCGGCACCGCTGACATAGTGTGAGCAGGCCATGCCCAAACCGCGACCATGCGGTAGCGTACCGATACGCTCTTGCCAGTTGCTGGCTGCTTCGACTTTGGCAAGGCATTGCTTGAGTCCATAGGAGTTAATCAGCAATTCGTTGGCGGTGCGGGTTGGGGCAGTCAGCAGGTTTGCCCGTCTGACCTCAAATGGATCAAGCTCGAGCTGTCGGGCCATGCGATCAAGCAAACACTCAAAACCATGGCGAACATCGACAGTGCCGTGGCCACGCATGGCGCCGCAAGGCGGCTGGTTGGAATAGAGCCGCAGCCCGTCATATTTCACGGCCGGAATATCATAGAGACCATGTAGCAGCGCTCCGGCATAGAGAATGGTTACGAGGCCATAACCGGCATAGGCACCGCCACGCTGGATGACCCGGCATTGGCAGGCGGTGATATTTCCCTTTTTTGTAAGGCCAAGTTTGAGCTCAACCCGGGTTTCGGGTCTGCCGCGATGGGTAATGAAACTTTCTTCCCGCGACAACCGCATCATCACCTTGCCACAGGCGGCGCGAGCCAGAAGAGCAGTAATAATTTCAAAATTGAGTGTTTCGGTACGGGCACCAAAGCCACCGCCGACAAATGGCTTGATGACCCTGATGGCCGAGGGATCCATTTCCAAACACCGCGCAAGAGTCAGGTGAACGTAAAACGGCACCTGTGTCACCGAGTGGAATGTCAACCGGTCGCGTTCGGCGTCATATTCGGCAAGAGCGGCGTGGGGTTCCATCTGGGCATGGTTGACTTCGGCACAATCGAAGGTTTCTTCACAGACCAGATCAGCAAGTTCAAATCCTGCGCTGACATCGCCAAATTCATTTTGAACCTTGCGCTCGATATTGCCGGGCTTGTCGTCATGCAACAAACATGCGTCTGATACACTGGCCTCATCGATCGTGTAACAGGCGGGAAGTTCTTCAATTTCAACTTCAATTAGTTCCAGTGCCAGCGCAGCGGTTGCAGCATCGCAGGCGGCAACGGCAGCAATGGGTTCGCCGCGATAGCGGACCTTGTCGCGAGCCATGGGGTATTCATTCATGGCGATGGGAATAACGCCATAAGTGTGGGCGCAATCAGCACCGGTTATGACCGCAGAGACGCCTTTAAGGCCTAGCGCTCTGCTGGTGTCGATATCGACGATATGGCCATGGCTGACCGATGAACGCAAAATGGCCCCGGCCAGACAAGCCGAGCTTTCAAGATCGGCGGTGTAAACCGCTTTGCCGGTTACTTTCTCGATGCCGTCAATCAGTGGCACCGGTTGGCCGACGGTGCTGTGTTTGACCTGTTTGTTCATGATGAAGTCCCGATGGCGGCGCGGACCGATTTGATAATTTTGACATAGCCAGTGCAACGGCACAGGTTGCCAGCAAGTGCCGCCCTGATCTCTCCATCGTTGGGATTTGGGTTGTCGCGTAACAAGCCACTGGCAGCCATAATCATGCCGGGGGTGCAAAAGCCACATTGGGTGCCTAGGTTTTCGTGAAAAGCTCGCTGCAGGGCGGAAAGGCGACCGTTGTTGCTTTCCCCTTCGATGGTTTCAATTTCGGCATTTTGGCAGGTCGCTGCCAGCGTGATACATGAGAGTCGCGGTTGTCCGTTGACCAGCACGGTGCAGGCCCCGCATTCACCACCATCGCAGCCGCTTTTTGTGCCGGTCAGTGTTTTGTTTTTGCGCAGATAGTCGATCAGCAACAGATTGTCATCAATAGCATCCTGACAGGAGGTGCCGTTTATTGTTGCGCTGATAATCTGTTTCATTGGCGGGCCTCAGGCAGAGACAAGTTAAATAGATATTGTAGTACTGTTATACCGATTTTATGCTATGGTACAGAGGAAAGCCAGAAAAAATATACCAATAGATCGTGGCAAGCTGCTTGAAAAGCAGTGTGTATCATGAGGATTGCCGGTAAACTTGCATGTAGTGGCCTATCTGGTTTACACAAAAACTGACAGGTAGATCAGATTCGCATTTAAAACCCGTTCACAGGCAGCGTTTCAAAAGAAAGAATAACCGGGTATGGACAAACAGGCTCATACATCAGGTTCAGATTTGAACCAGCAGATCAGCATCAGGCGCGTGGCCAGTGGTGATTTGAGCTTTGTGATGGCACTTGATGAAAGTGTGACGGGATTGGCCAAGCCGGACTATTGGCAAGACATTTTTTCCCGCTATGCCAAACGCCGGACGCAGGAGCGGTTTTTTCTGGTGGCTGAAAATACTAACCAAGATTTTGCCGCCCCGATCCTCGGGTATATTGTTGGTGAGGTGCGGGCCTGGGAATTTGGTTCTGAGCCGAGTGGCTGGGTTTTTGCTTTTTCAGTTGATCCTGACATGCGCGAACGCGGGGTTGGTGAGCAATTGTTTGAGGCGATTTCAGAAAAGTTTCGTGGCGCGGGCGTAAGCTCAATGCGTACAATGGTGGAACGCAAGAACCAGTTGCATATGGCTTTCTTTCGCAGCGAAGGCATGGCAGCGGGGCCGTATATTCAACTGGAGAAAAACCTTGATGAATAAGTGGCGCGTTGTTTGGGAAGGTCGAGGTTGATATGAAGCTGCAAAAATCCAGCAGGCTGGCAATTTTCGCCTTGATTGAACTGGCATCTGATCCAAAGGCGCAAGTTTCAGTGTCCGAAATTGGCGACAAGTACGGTGTGTCTTCGCACCATCTAGCTAAAGTCATGCACACTCTCGGGCGGGCTGGTCTGGTGCGCTCAATTCGTGGAGTTGGCGGTGGGTATAGTTTCAGTGGTAATGAAAAGCGGACCACATTGCTGGATGTGATTATGCTGTTTGAAGATACTTCTACTGGTGATTGTGCGGTGGAAAATCCTGCCGATGTTACGGCAGCGGAATGGGCCTTATGTCAGGTGGTCAACGAGATTGACGAAATAGCTCAGGCAACGCTTGGAGCGATTACTATTTCAACGATGCTCAAGCAGATTGAGCGCAATAAAAAGACCGCTAAAAGGGCAAAAGCACTTTCTGCCTGAAGTTTGTTTTCTGAAATTTGAATTGATCAGAATGAGGCAAGCTTGCATGTTTTAGCAATTGACGTATAACAGTACGATAATACAAAAATACTTGGGAGGCTGCTGGAAAGGTGAGGTTATGAGT
Organism: Anderseniella sp.; assembly: GCA_030626025.1. Lineage (GTDB taxonomy): Bacteria > Pseudomonadota > Alphaproteobacteria > Rhizobiales > Aestuariivirgaceae > JALWJW01. The sequence goes on from DAOUPT010000001.1 coordinate 66,147, forward strand.
GATGCCGGATGGTATAATGCGGTTTCCGATTTTGTTGACCAGAATGTGGAAAAAGGCTTCGGGGCCAAGCTTGCCTTTGTTGATCCTGAACGTACTCTTACCTACCAGCAATTACAGACGTCGAGCAAAAAACTGGCCAATGTGTTGAGTGAGCTAAAAGTAAGGCGCGAGTGCCGAATTGCTATGCTGATGCTTGATACGATAGATTTTCCCGTTGTCTTTTGGGGGGCTCTTCGGGCAGGTGTAGTGCCAGTTTGCATGAATACGTTGTTAACTGGTGAGCAGTGTAAATATATGCTCAGCGACAGTCGGGCTGAAACTCTTTTTATCGCGGCTTCCCTGTTGGAAATCGTCGAACCAGTATTGAAGAAACTGGAGTTCCTTAAAGCTATTGTTGTTGTTGGGGGGCAAGGCGGGTTTCATCATTACTTGTCGTTTGAGGATTTACTTGCAGATGCAGATGATGATTTCCAAACTGTAAAGACCTGCAAGGACGAGACGGCATTTTGGCTTTATTCATCTGGATCGACCGGTGACCCAAAAGGGGTCCGTCACGTTCACACCAGCATGAAGTATGTGGCACATCACTATGGCAAAAACCTGCTGGGAATTGAACATGACGATATATGTTTTGCGGCAGCAAAACTGTTTTTCGCTTATGGCCTGGGTGCTGGTATGGCGGTATCCTTATCGATTGGCGCAACTACAGTTTTGTTGCCTGATCGCCCGACACCAGAATCGGTTTTACATATGCTCAAAATATATAACCCGACTCTATTTTTTGGTGTTCCAACATTATATGCTGCAATGCTGGCAGATGAAAATTGCAAGCCGGAAAATGCGTCAAGCAGGTTGCGAATTTGCATATCAGCCGGTGAGGCCTTGCCAACTGATGTTGGGTTGAGCTGGAAAAAGCGCATGGGTATAGATATCATAGATGGTATCGGGTCGACTGAAATGTTGCACGTATTCCTTTCCAACCGCCCCGGTGATATTCGCTATGGAACATCAGGCAGAGAGTTTGATGGTTACGAACTGCGCTTGGTGGATGATGATGGCTGTGATGTTGGCGTTGATGAAATCGGCGAGTTGCTGGTATCAGGCGGTTCTGCTGCTGATGGTTACTGGAACAAACGGGCCAAATCACGTGCCACTTTTGCCGGTATCTGGACCCATACCGGGGACAAATATTATCGCGATAGGGACGGTTATTATCATTATTGTGGCCGCACTGATGACATGTTCAAGGTCTCGGGCCGCTGGGTTTCACCGTTTGAAGTTGAAGAGGCACTCATTTCACACCCAGCTGTGCTTGAAGCAGCTGTCGTTGCCCAAGAAGATGATGAAGGTTTGATCAAGCCCATGGCCTTCGTGGTTTTGAACAAAACAGCACCAAATGACAGCTTGTTCAAAGAACTGAAAGAACATGTAAAGTCATCGGTAGGTGTCTGGAAATACCCTCGCTGGATAGAATTTGTACCTGATCTTCCCAAAACGGCCACGGGTAAAATCCAGCGTTACAAACTACGGGCATAATTGGATCAACTTCCTCCCTTGATTCGGGCCATTTGTCAGTAGAATCAGTTAGTGATTTTCATGGTTATAGGGCCACGAAAGACTGGGTGAACTCACACCAAATTATCTCGATCAAACACCTTGACCTTCCATTGACCGGAAGCTCTATATTGATCTCAAATTGAATCGAGATTCCATTTGGAGCCCTGTCATGGATACCCTTCTTTCGAAAACGAATACACCTGAAATCGCATCGGCCTCACAAGGTAGCGCAGGCAACAGCCGGATTGTTCTGTCGGTGAGCGGCATGAGCTGTGCCGGTTGTGCATCGCGGGTCGAACGGACCCTCAAACAAGTCACCGGCGTCTCAGATGCCAATGTTAATTTGCCAATGGAACGGGCGGATATTGAATTTGCAACTGCGCAAACCAGCGCTGCAGCATTAGCAGAAATTATCCGCGGTGCCGGTTTTGAAGTTCCGGCCCAAACAATTGTTCTTGATGTAACCGGCATGACCTGCGCCAATTGCGCCGGTCGGGTGGAGCAGGCTCTAAAAGCCCTGCCTGATGTACTTGATGCCCGGGTGAATGCGGCAACCGACCGGGCTGATGTTGACTGGCTGGGCGGTGATATCACGGTTTTAATCGATGCAGTTAAAAACGCAGGTTATGAAGCAACACCCCGATTAACCGCTACTGCGCAACGCAAAGAGCAGCAGGCAAAAAAAGCCCAACAGGATGCAGCGGCTGCCAAAAAGGATCTGACCCTGTTTGCGATTTCAGTCGCCCTCACCCTGCCTCTGGTTGGCCAGATGGTCCTTAACGCCATCGGTTTCAATTTCCACATGTCTGGCTGGGTGGAACTGGCACTGGCAACCCCGGTACAATTTGTTATCGGTGCACGGTTCTATAAAGGCGCCTGGAATGCAATTAAGGCCGGTGCCGGAAATATGGATGTCCTGGTGGTTATGGGCACCAGTGCGGCTTATTTCTTTTCACTGGTGACACTTTTGCGCCTTGGCGAAGCTTCACGCGGTCATCTCTATTTTGAAGCCGCCGCCGTCATTATCACCCTGATCCTGCTTGGCAAGATCCTTGAAGCCAGAGCCAAGCGCGGCACCACTGCAGCAGTCATTGAGTTAATGGCATTACGCCCCGAAGAGGCAAAAGTTTTGCGCAACGGGAAAGAAATCACCCTGCCGGTTGAAGACGTTACTCTTGGCGATATCGTTATCGTGCGCCCCGGCGAGCGCATTCCGGTTGACGGCGAAGTGGTTGAAGGTAAATCACAGGCCGATGAAGCACTGATTACCGGTGAGAGCCTGCCGGTCGACAAGGCAATCGGTGATGCGGTGACCGGCGGCTCGGTCAACGGCACTGGCCTGCTGCACATCAAGGCCACCAAAGTTGGTCAGGACTCAACCCTCAACAAGATCATTACCCTGGTCGAAAATGCTCAAAGCGGCAAGGCACCGGTTCAGCGCATGGTCGATAAAATCAGCGCCATTTTTGTACCAGTTATTATTGTCATCGCCGCCCTGACATTTGTCGGCTGGATGCTGGCTGGAGGCAGCTTTGAAAGCGCTCTGGTGGCGATGGTATCCGTCCTGGTCATCGCCTGTCCTTGTGCCCTTGGCCTGGCAACGCCAACCGCCATTGTTGCCGGCACCGGTGCAGCAGCCCGGGCCGGTATTTTGTTTAAAGATGTTGAAGCGCTTGAAATGGCCCACCGAGTTGACACAGTCATTTTTGACAAAACCGGCACCCTGACAGAAGGTCACCCGGCTGTCAGTGACGTTCTTGCTGTCAATTTTGATGAGGCAGAACTCATTCGTCTGTCGGCCAGTTTGCAATCGGCCAGCGAGCACCCGTTGGCCAAAGCAATTGTTGCCCATGCAGACAGCATAAGCCTTTCCAAAGTCAAAGACTTTGCCAGCCACACCGGGTTTGGCGTCAGCGGCACGGTGGATGACCATAAACTTCTGATCGGCAACCGCGCCTTGATGCTTGATCGCAAAGTCAATGTCCCCGAAGAAATCGCGGCATCGCAATCGGTTTGGGAGGAAGAAGGCAAGACCGCCATACTGGTGGCAATCGATGGTTCACTGGCCGGTGTCATGGCAATTTTCGACCCTATTCGCAAGGAAACCATTGCAGCCATTGCCGGGTTGAAGAAACAGGGCATTGAGCCCCTTATGCTGACCGGTGATTCCGAGCGCACCGCCAGAACCGTAGCCAAACTGGCCGGTATCGACAATTTCAAAGCTGAAACCCGCCCGCAAGACAAAGTCCGGGTGATTGAGGAATTACAAGCCCAGGGCAAAATCATCGCCATGGTAGGTGATGGTATTAACGATGCTCCGGCACTGGCGCTGGCCGATGTCGGTATTGCCATGGGGTCTGGCAGCGATGTGGCTATGGAAACCGCCGGCATCACGCTTATGCGTTCCAACCCCGGCATGGTTCACGCCGCCTTGCAGGTATCACGGCGCACCTGGTCCAAGCTGTGGCAAAACCTGTTCTGGGCCTTTATCTACAATGTTATTGGCATACCGCTGGCCGTTCTCGGTCTGCTAAACCCGGCCATCGCCGGTGCTGCCATGGCCATGAGTTCAGTCAGCGTCGTCACCAGCTCCCTAATGCTCCGCTTCTGGAAGCCTAAATCTATTTCATGAACAATGAAAAGATTTGGGCTTTATACCGTTCACGGCGTATCCGAGCTACGCTCGGGCCTGCACTTGCGCGGCGCAGTAGCGCCGGGCAGCAGTCACCGCCTACTGTTTCAGTAAAACTGAAACAGTCTTCTTTACTCTTTCTAAAACAAAGACGCATTAATCCATAGGTGGGCATAAATGCTGGCTGCATATCCAAGTGCTATTGCCCATGTCCATTTCAGATGGCTCATAAAGGTGTAATAACCTCGCGCCGTTCCCATCAAGGCAACACCGGCTGCTGAACCAATTGACAGTAATGAACCACCGACTCCGGCCGTCAGGGTAATCAGCAACCACTGGCCGCGAACCATTTCAGGGTCCATGGTCAACACTGCAAACATCAATGGAATGTTGTCAACAATGGCCGACAGGGCACCGATAATGACATTGGCACTGGTGTGACCAAGGTCGACATAAAGCAGTTGTGACATGGTCTCCAGATAGCCGACAACCCCGAGGCCACCCACGGCAAAAATAATCCCGAAGAAGAAAAACAGCGTATCCCACTCAACTCGCTCAACCTCTTTAAAGGCATCAAGAACCATGTCAGGTTCGTTCTTGCGATCCGGGTGTTTTTTAAGAAAATAACTGAACATCATCAAATAACCAAGGCCGAGCATCATACCCATCGCTGGTGGCAGGTGAAAAAAGTTCTTGAATGAAACGGCGGTAAAAATAGTTGACGCAAACAGAAAAATAACCACCTTTGCGCCCCGCTTCAACGACGGATTTTCACTCACAGCTTCAGGCGTAATCTTGGGCACTGAAAAACTCATAATGACCGCGGGAACAATATAATTGATCACCGAGGGAATGAAAATCACAAAGAAACCGGCAAATTCAATTTTTCCCTTATTCCAGACCATCAGTGTTGTAATGTCGCCAAAAGGTGAGAATGCCCCGCCAGCGTTGGCCGCAACCACCACATTGACACAAGCCAGCACAATAAATTTTGTCGAACCTGTTCCAACCGCCATAACCACAGCGCCCATAATCAGCGCGGTTGTCAGATTATCCAGCAAGGGTGACAGGAAGAACGCAAGAATACCGGTAAGCCAAAACAGTTTTTGGTAACTCAAGCCCATACTGACCAACTTGGCCCGCAAGACATCAAAAACCCGGCGTTCTTCAAGCGAGTTCACATAGGTGATCGCCACCATCAAAAACAGGAAAAGCTCGCCATATTCCAGAATATTGTGTTTGGCTGCCGCATTAAGGGCCGCTTCCTTGCCGGTGCCCATATAGGCAAAGGCGACACAGGCCCATATCAGACCTGCCGCCAGCATAACCGGCTTTGATTTACGCATATGGATGGCTTCTTCAAAAATAACCAGAAGATAGGCAATAACAAAAATTGCCAGGGCAAAATAACCCGCCGCATGATTGGTTAGGTCAAGCAATGCGCTCGGGCCGGTTGTTTCACTACTTGCATAAGCCAGCGTCGGTGACATGGCCAAAACCCCAGCCAGCAAACCCCATAAAACACGCACCATCAAACCTACCCTCACCTGTTGTTTTCATCGCCTCTCATAAGAAATATCACGCAGTTCTGCAAGGACTCAAGCGATAAACTTTACAGGTTATACCCGGTTTCACCGTGAGAAGTATAATCAAGACCTTCGATCTCGCTTTGTTCATCAATCCGCAGGCCAACACTTGCCTGACAGATTTTGACGATAATAAAAGTTGCCACACCCGACCAGATGGCTGTGACAGCAACACCGATAGCCTGCACGCCAAACTGACCAATAATTGTTTGCCCTTCAGCAAGAGCGGTTCCACCCGGCAGGCTGATCAGAAAAACCAGCAACAATGTGCCAAGCGCCCCGCCCACACCGTGCACCGCCAGCACATCAAGACTGTCATCAATCCCGATGCGGTTACGGATAAGATCAACTGCATAATAACACAAAAGACCACCGGCAAGCCCGAGCATAACACCAGCCATCGGCCCGACATAGCCCGAAGCAGGCGTAATTGTCGCCAACCCGGCAATGGTGCCGGTGACAATACCAACCAGCGAGGGTTTGCCAAACCGCTTCCACTCAATAACCATCCATACCAGCGAGCCGGTCGCTGCTGACATATGGGTAACCAGCAAGGCCATACCGGCATCAGTCCCGGCTGACAAAGCACTACCTGCATTAAAGCCGAACCAGCCAATCCACAGCATCGATGCCCCGATCATCACCATCCAGGGTGCATGGGGCGGTTGAATATGAGAGGGAAACCCGCGCCGCTTGCCCAGCATGACAGCAATGACCAGCGCCGAAACACCGGCCGTGACATGTACCACAATACCCCCGGCAAAATCCATCACCCCCATATCGGCCAGCCAGCCACCCCCCCACACCCAATGGGTAACCGGCGCATAAACCACCAGCAGCCAGATAGAGGAAAACAGCAACACTGCGGCAAATTTTATCCGCTCAACATAGGCCCCGACAATCAGCGTCGGGGTAATAATGGCAAAGGTTGCCTGAAACATGAAGAACACGGTTTCGGGCAGGCCGCTGCCCTCCATGACCGTATCACGGCCAACACTGAGCAAAAACGACTTGCTCAATCCACCGATGAGACCGTTACCATCAGCAAAGGCCAGAGAATAGCCAACGATCAGCCACAAAAGCGAAGCCACACAGGCAATCGCCATACAGTGCATCAACACCGAAAGAATATTTTTCGACCGCACCAACCCGGCGTAAAACAATCCCAATGCCGGTAATGTCATAAACAATACCAACGCCGTTGATGTTAAAATCCAGGCGGTATTTGCTTCGTTGACCATGATCTGTCCCTCTTGAAAGTTCGACGGCAACATAACAGGTCAGATCAGCCACGCACTGAAAAAATTAAAAATGCGGCAATATGCTTTCATGCCTAATTTTTAGGCAGGAACCGTCACCCTCAGAGTTCCGGCTCTAATCCTTAATATTCCTGTTGCGCGCTGCCAGCGTGCGAAGCCGCAGGGCGTTCAGTCGAATAAAGCCGTGGGCATCTTGTTGGTTATAAGCCCCTTCATCATCCTCAAAGGTCACCAATTCTTCCGAATACAGCGACTTGGGCGACTTGCGGCCTTCAACAATGACGTTACCCTTATAGAGCTTCAACCGCACCGTACCTTCAACATGCTCCTGGGATTTATCGATCAACGCTTGCAGCATTTCGCGTTCAGGTGCAAACCAGAAACCATTATAGATCATCCGGGCATAATCAGGCACAAGGCTGTCCTTAAGGTGCATGGCATCACGATCAAGGGTCAGGGTTTCCATTGCCCGGTGGGCGGCCAGCAAAATGGTTCCGCCAGGTGTTTCATAAACCCCGCGTGACTTCATGCCAACAAACCGGTTCTCGACCAGATCAAGCCGACCGATACCGTTGTCATGGCCATATTCGTTCAATTTGGCAAAAAGCGTTGCTGGTGACATGGCCTTGCCGTTGATTGCAACCGGGTCACCATATTTAAATTCAATCTCGATGACTTCGGCCTTGTCTGGAGCATCCATCGGATCGATGGTGCGCTGGAACACATAGGGCTCAGGGCCAACCCACGGATCTTCCAGCACTTTGCCTTCAGAAGAGGAATGCAGCATGTTGGCATCAACCGAGAACGGTGCCTCACCCCGTTTATCTTTAGGCACCGGTATCTGGTGTTTTTCGGCGAAATCAAGCAAATCAGTCCGGCTCTTGAATTCCCAGTCCCGCCACGGCGCAATAACCTTGATGTCGGGATCAAGGGCATAGGCTGCAAGTTCAAACCGCACCTGATCATTGCCTTTGCCGGTCGCACCATGGGCGATTGCATCAGCCCCGGTTTCGCGGGCAATTTCAACCAGACGTTTTGAAATCAGCGGCCGGGCAATCGAGGTTCCAAGCAGATAAACCCCTTCATAAACAGCATTGCCCCGAAACATCGGAAAGACAAAATCCTTGATGAATTCCTCGCGCAAATCCTCAATATAGATTTCCTTGATACCCAGCATCTCGGCTTTTCTGCGCGCTGGTTCCAGCTCATCGCCCTGGCCCAGATCAGCGGTAAAGGTCACCACTTCACAATTGTAAGTCTCTTTCAGCCATTTCAGAATAATGGACGTATCAAGCCCACCGGAATAAGCCAGAACAACTTTTTTGATTTTGTCGGTTTGTGCCATCAAGCAATACCTTCTAATGTCGATTTCAAGTGATTTTGCGCTGCACTATAGGAATGTCAGGCCGATGAGCAAGGAAAGAATCAGGTAAAATGACCACAATTGAATTTTGGTATGAATTTGCCTCGACTTACTCCTACCCGGCTGCAATGCGAATTGAGGAAATAGCGGCAAAAAATGGTCTGAAAGTGCAATGGTGCCCGTTTTTGCTAGGACCTGTTTTCAAGGCACAAGGATGGGCTGATTCTCCTTTTAATATTTACCCGGCAAAAGGCGCTTACATGTGGCGGGACATGGAGCGCATTTGCCAACAACAAGATCTCCCCTTTATCCGCCCCAATAAATTTCCACAAAACGGCCTGACCGCTGCCCGTTTGGCCCTTTGCCCTCTGGTTTCAGACCAAAGAGCGCAATTCTCCAAACAAGTCTACCAAGCCGCTTTTGCACACCAGCAAGACATCTCATCAGCACAGGTTTTGACCACTATTCTCAAATCTCTTGCTATTGATGGGCAGAAAGCTTTTGCGCAAGCCGCCAGTCCCGAGATCAAGCAAACCTTGCGCACCAATACCGAAACAGCAATAAAAAAACAAATATTCGGCGCACCGACATTTGTTACTGCAGATGGCGAATTATTTTGGGGAAATGATCGTTTGGAGCAAGCAGTTGCATGGCAGCCCGGTTAAGGGCATATTGGCAGCGAATCCTGGGGGCCATTTCCGGGCCATTATTTGATCAGGGCTTATCGCCCGTAAATAAAGGAAAGTTATATGTTTCGTTTTCTGATCGGAAAGATAGCCGCGCTGGCGTTTATCCTTGCTGCCTTCACATTTGCACCACAGACAGCACAGGCTGCCGAATGCAAGGGTTTAAGCAAAACTCAATGTACGGCAAATGACTCCTGTTCCTATGTAAAATCGTTCACCCGCTCAGACGGCACCAAGGTGAAATCCTTTTGCCGCAACAAACCAGGCCGCGGCACGTCCTCTGCCACCAAGAAAAAGAAGAAAAAAGTGGTAAAGAAAAAAGTCAAAAAGACGAATGAGACGACGGCTGCTGATACAAAGAAGAAGAAGACCACATCAACTGACAAAAAGAAAAAGACAGCAAAAAAGGCCAAAAAGTCAGAATCAGCTGAAGATAAAAAAGCTGCTGAAAAAAAAGCCGCCAAAAAGAAAAAGGCTGATAAAGAAAAAGCAGCAAAGAAAGCCAAAGACAAAAAGAAGAAGGCTAAAAAGAAAAAGAAATCTTCTTCTTGAGTTAACTTGAGTTGAAAAAACTGGGTGCGGCGGTTTTTACCGTCGCCCCCTTTCTCTTTCACGCCATAAAGATTCAGATTCCAGCAAACAACTTGGCCAAACGGTCCGCGATAAGCCTTTGTGGCCTGAAATGGCGGTCATCAACATGGCTTACCAACCATCGTGAGCTTGTAAGTTCATCAATTGCATCAGACACGCGGACCAGCCCGCAACAGTGATCACCAATAAAACAAGGCAGGATGCACAATCCCGCACCAGCAACGACCGCATCCAAAACGGCATGTGAAGATGAACATGTTATGCGTGCCGAACACGGCATGTGTTGTTCAAGCCAGAACAAGGAGGGCATACGTCCTGCTTGTGATGACAGCGTCACCCATTCACACGCTTTATACCGGTCTTTCGTGGTCGCCTGCCGATTGACACCGACGTATGCCGGGGCGCCATATATGGCAAAATTCACCTGCCCTATCTTTCGGCAGGCAAGGCCGGTTTGGTGGGGTCGTTTATTGCGAATCCCCAGATTCGTTTCACGTCGCGATATATCAAGAAAACCAGCTCCAGTGACAAGTTCGATCCTTGCCGGTGTTTTTGTCGGTAAAATTTTTTGAATGTGTTGTGAGATAAAAGAGCTTGTCCATGAACCAGCAGCAATCGTTACAACGGGCCGTGGGTCAATTACCGTTCGCCACCGCTCAATCGCTATTGCGCCCTGCTCCAATGTTCCTGAGCGTTCAAACAATTCGCACCCGGCTATAGTGAGATCATATCCAGTGCGGTGACGATCAAACAGGGTTACACCAAGGCTATGTTCCAGCGCTAGAATTCGTCGTCCCAGTGTCGGTGGACTTAGCTCAGTTGTAACAGCGGCACCTGCCAATCCGCCTGCGCGGGCAACTGCCATAAAAACCTTGATATCTTCCCAATTAATCATTTCAATTATGAAACAGCACTTTCATTAATATCGATTTATTTCGATACAAGTATCCATGTATTCTATTTAGTGGTGAAAAACACCTATTTTTTTAATTTCATTTTTGAAATTCAAAAATTATAAATTATCAATTTAATTCAATCAGGAAATACGCCAATGAGTCTGAAATTTATTATTACATTTCAAGCAAAAACCAATACAATCGCTGATTTTCTCAAAATCATGCAACAAGTGAAAACAGATTTGCCAATGGTTGATGGTTGCCATGATGTCCAAGTTCTAAGGAATATCGACAATCCTTGTGTATTCACTTTGGTAGAGACTTGGGAGAACAAGGAAAGCCATCAAGAAAACAGTAAGAAACTACAGGATTCCGGCAGTTGGGATCACATTATCGGCTTGCTCGCTTCTGAACCTGATGGAAGTTATTTCAGCGACATATGAGTGACCCAAAGTCTGATCACATTACACGATCTGCTGCACAAAGTTAGAGAAGTTGGGGAGCGGCGGTTTTTACTTTCGCTCCCTTTCTTTTTTCAATCCGCTTGAACGCCCACATGACCTTGTTTGGTCCGCCAACAGCGCCGCGCAGAATAAGCTGTGTGGTTTTACGTACCCGGCCATCTTCGGGCAGATAAACACTGTCTTCCAGTTTTAATTGTGCCCCACGCGCTGAAAATCGCCAGCCGGTTTTGTTTGCCAGTAACAGCATGGCGCTGGCACCGTCTTGTGAGATTGTTGCCCGTACCGATGGATGCAGGTGAAACCGGATGGCAAAAGGAACCGGCTCGCCCCGTCGTTCAAGTCGTTCACCATCAACCCCAAAACGATCCTGACCGCGAAAATCAACCCCACTGGCATTCAAAAACAATTCCCGCTCATGAATAACCCCGTGCGACTTTTCATAACCATCGTGACTGCCGCTGAAAATCGTGCCTTCTTTACTCATCTGCGTTTCAGCAACAACATTGGGCGCCGACAAAACAACCGGGCCGCCAAAAGCCAGCCGCGATAATGGATTATCCAGAATGCCCGCAACCGGTTGATCATCAATACAGGCACTGGAATGAGCCTGAGTAGAGCGAGCCGCAGCACACCACGCCTCATCACCATATTGAATGGCCCCGCAATTGGTCACCAACCGGGCACCGCCGTCACAAAATTCAAAAGCCAGCGCCCCTGCCGTTGCCCTGACATTAACACCGGGCATGGTCGGTTTGCCCGCATCAATCATTACTGTCGAGTTGCCCTGTTGCAAGCGCACATAACCCGAATGACGGGCATGACTAAGCGGTGTTCCACATACCGTATCTGTTTCGAGAATTCGACGCACAAGCCCGGCACGGGTATCATTGACACCGTTAAAAACAGCCAAACCACCATCCATATAGGTAAAAAACCGCAAGGCTGGTAGCATTCTTTCCAACGCCCCGTTCAGCGTTGCCGGCACTTCAAGATGGGCCGTTTCCAGTGCAAGGCGCACCGGGACCAGATCAGCCAGCAAATCTCGTAATATCTGCGGATTACGCGAAACATGGCCGCCATCAGCCAAAATCTGGGCATCAAGTTCGGAGCCAAGGCGATCAAATGCCTTTACCCGCAATCCCTCCAGCCCCTCAAGACCAACTGCGGCATAAACCAGCGCAATTGCCGACTGCAAACGTTTCAGCCCGTTGCTTTCCACATAAGTTCGCCGGTAAAGACTTTTGGTTTGCTGGCTTATGCTGGCAAAAAACCGGTCAGAAAAATCTTGCGAGCAACCAGTCAGAACAAATGCTGCATGTTGCACCCACGATATAACCCGACGGGCTAAAATATCGCTCTGACAAGAATTGCCAAATGGGTGCCAGCGACCAGCGGATGCTGACGACACAATCCATTCTGATATTAGCGCCCGCGACTGCGCCCGGACCAGTTCACGTCCGGCCGCTTGCATATCTGCCAACCATGAAAAGCCATGCAGGTCTTTTTGCCAATTCGCGCTCATACCGCGCTCGGCAAAAACGTTACTTTCTGCCCGAATAAATTTTTCGCCGCAAAAATCAAAGTTTCCGCGATACAGCATTTTCGCTTTGCCGCTGGTTCCACCACGCAAATTAATCATCGGCAATGCCAAGCCTTGCGCTTTGTTGCCGAGCAACAATCTGGCATGAAAGCTGTTCACCCTACGCAAATGTCCGGCCACGAAAGCCTGCCCACCCCGGTCCAGCAGGCTGAAAGCAGCACTGGGCGTTTCAAAACTGTTTATACTGGCGACGGTGGACATAAGGAGGCAAAAACCGGTCAATTAAATTATGATTAACCAATTTTTACAGCCAAGGTCGTTAATGTTCTGATAACGAATTTCAGGTTTTCCGAACAAGACGGCTAACAAAAAAGCCGTCCATGCCAGCACTATCACCAACACCATGAAACGGCAGCGTGCGAAGATCGCCGTTATCATTGATCAGATGATCCATCCCGCCCACATCATCAGGTGTTACCGGCAGGCGTTCAAAATTTTCATTTTCTTGCAGGAAGGCATCAATCTGCAGCTCGCCCTCACGCTTTTGCAGCGAGCACGTGCAATAGATAATCGTTCCCCCCGTCTTGACCATGTTGGCAGCCCTGGCCAGCAGCTTTTTCTGCAATTTGCACAATGCATCAATATCACTGCTCTTTTTCAGATAAAGCGCATCGGGGTGTCGGCGAATAGTACCGGTGGCCGAGCAGGGCGCATCCAGCAACAGGGCATCAAAAAGCTCATCAGGCTGCCACTCCATCACATCAGCGCAAATGATGTCGGCACTCAAATCCACCCGACCAAGGTTTTCTTCAACCCGCAAAAGCCGTCGTTCAGAAATATCAACAGCGCTGACATGGGCATTGCCAGCCGCAAGCTGCATGGTTTTGCCACCCGGTGCCGCACATATATCAGCAACACTTTTACCGGCCACATCACCCAGCAATTTTACCGGCAGACTGGCGGCAAAATCCTGCACCCACCATTCACCCTCTTCATAGCCAGCTAGATCTTCAATCCGGCCATAACCGCTATCAAGACGCAAGGTTCCAGTGGGCAAGACAACTGCCTCTAGCTGACTAGAGCCAGTTTTCAGCGATAGATCCAGTGCCGCTTCATGCAAATGCGCTTCAGCAATTTTTTCCGCAACATCCTTGCCATAATCCTTGGCCCAAAGCTGCCACAACCATTTTGGCGTATTTAAACGCCCAACGTTTTTCTCTGAGGCAACCTGTTGTTTCGAGGTCACCACCTTGCGCAATACCGCATTGGCCATACCTGAAAGGTGATGAAGTTTGCGCTGTACCCGCAACTGGGCGACGGCCAGATCAATAGCCGAATGATCGGGAACATCCATAAACAAAATTTGGGCGCTGGCCGTATAAAGAATACATGAGGCATGGGCAAATTTTGGCGCCAGCGGCTTTTTCAAATGCTCACCGAGTACTGCCTGAATTTGCCCTAAACGCCGCAAAGTTGTTGCCGAAATCGCCCGCACCAATCCGCGGTCGCGATGAGCAAGGTTATAATCACTGACCACTTTGACAAAAGCATCATCGACATAGGAGCCATCGATCAGCACACGCCAGATGATTTCACTGGCCGCTGATCGCGCCGCCAGTCCCGCTTGATTTTTCTTTGGATTTTGTACCATCCGACCCTTTTAGCCCCATGGGCCGGATTTGGAAGCCTTTTCTGCTGATCATCTTGTTGATCTCGGTCCGGTCGGTGACCAGGATTGGCGCGGCGCTCCGATATTCCATTCATCAGCAAGTTTTTCCAGTTCGGCAATCCGGTGGTCGGTGTTGGGATGGGTTGTAAACAAGCTATCGATCCGGGTACCGGTCAACGGGTTGATAATGAACATATGGGCCGTAGCCGGATTGGCTTCTGCCGTCTCGTTTTCAATGGCAGCACCACCACCGGCGATCTTTGCCAGTGCCGAGGCCAGCCACAGCGGGTTACCGCAAATCTCGGCCCCGCCACGGTCGGCTGAATATTCACGGGTCCGGCTAATCGCCATCTGCACCAGCATGGCCGCCATCGGTGCCAAAAACATCATTGCCAGCGTGCCGATAAACCCTAGCGGGTTGTCGCGCCCCCGGCCACCAAAAAACATCGCAAAATTAGCCAGCATCGAAATCGCCCCGGCAATGGTTGCGGTAATGGTCATAATCAGCGTGTCATGATTTTTGACATGAGCTAGCTCATGAGCCATCACACCGGCCAGCTCTTCATTGGTCAAGGTGCGCATCAAACCCGTTGTTGCCGCTACAGCGGCATGTTCGGGGTTTCGGCCGGTGGCAAAGGCGTTTGGCTGATCTTCATCAATCACATACACTTTTGGCATTGGCAGATCAGCTTTATTGGCCAACCGCTCGATCATGCCATAAAAAGCCGGGCTGGATTGTCGGTCAATCTGGCGGGCATTGTGCATTTTCAACACCATTTTGCCGGAATTCCAATAGGCAAAAAAGTTGGTGCCAATGGCAAAAACCAGCGCAATTAGCATGCCAACCTCACCACCAAGCAAAAACCCGATAACCAGAAACAGTGCGGTCATTGCCGCCAATAACAATCCGGTACGAAAGATATTCATTATCATCCTTGATCAAAAAATTCTGTTGGGCCATATATGATGCTCATTGAGCAAAATGCAAATGATAACCCTTATGAAAACTACCAGCAATTCCAGCCAAAAAGAATTACCACCGGCAGCAAAGCGTGCCCTTGCCGAAGCACAGGCGCGACGCAAAGCGACTCAAAAAGCTGAACTGGAACCGGAGTTTCAAGGTCGAAAAGGCCCTGAAGCCACTCGTTTTGGCGATTGGGAAAAAAACGGTATCGCGTCAGATTTCTAAAGTTTAAGCAACTTTAACCTGCGCTGCATTACCGCTTGCAAGCCAGTCATCAAGCAGCCTGTCCAGCCACAACTCAACTGCCGGATCATGAACCATACGGTCAGAAAAGTGACTATGGCGCGGACGTACGCCAGGCAATACAAATCGCTCTGCTGCCAATACTGTCCAGCGATGAACCATCGCCAACGTTACTTCGGGATGAAATTGCAATCCAATCGCTGTTTCACCATAATCAAAGGCCTGATTGGGAAAGGCATTACCGCCGGTTGCCAACAGCCGTGCACCAGCAGGTAACTCAAACCCTTCACGATGCCATTGATAAACACAGCCGGGCCAGTCGCCAAACCGCTCCTGCCCGGTTTTTGTTGCCTGAACCGGATAATAACCGATTTCGGCGCATTCTTTGGGGTGAAAATTCACTTCAGCTCCCAAATGCCGGGCCAGCAATTGCGCCCCCAGACAAAGCCCCAGGAACGGAACTTTTTCCTCAAGCGGCACCTTTATCCAGTCAATTTCGCGGCGAATGCCATCAATCGTATCATCATCATTAGCGCTCATCGGCCCGCCAAAAACCACTACCCCGGCGTAGCCTTCAAGTGTTTCAGGTAATGCATGCCCAAGCGGTGGCCGTACAATATCAAGCTCAAACCCGCGCTGGCGGAGTTTTAAACCAACCCGCCCCGGCGTGGATCGCTCCTGATGTACAACAATAAGAATTCGTCTGCCCATATGCAGAGATTTATAGCGCTTTGTCTGCAAGATCAACTTTGTTTTGGTTTTTGGAAAAACTTGATGATTGGCATCAATACCATTTTGGGTAAAAATTTCGCCGACCACGCCGTCAACAAATCAAGTAGCCCGGGAAAAACCGTGCGATTGCCCGCCTTGAACCCTGCCCATCCGGCTTCAGCAACTTCCTCAGCTGTTTTGGGCATCATCATTTTGTAAGTCCAGCGTTTGGTATCCATGCCCGCGGTCGACTGAAAGCCGGTATCAACCGGCCCCGGACACAGGGTCATGACCCTGACCTTTGTCCCTTTAAGCTCCTCTGCCAGTCCATCTGAAAACGATTGAACAAAAGCCTTGGTGGCATAGTAAGCGCTCATATAAGGCCCCGGCAGGAATGCCGCCACTGACGAGACATTAATAATGCCGCCACTGTTACGGGCTACCATGTCAGGCAGAAATTTCATTGTTATGGCACTGAGCGCCCGCACATTGAGGTCAATCATTTGCAACTGCCTGTCCATCGACAGTTTGACTACTTCCCCGGCCATCCCGACACCGGCATTATTGACAATGATATCTGGAACAATGCCGCGCTCAGCCATTTCAGCAACAAGCCTGTCCACCGAGTCAGCCTTGCTCAGGTCAAGCGAAACCGGAATAACTTTGGTCTCGTTACGGGTCATCTCCATCCCGGCAATGCGATTAAGCTCATCACTATTGCGGGCGACCAGAACCAGATCATAATCTTCTGCCGACAGTATTTCGGCAAAAGCCTTGCCAATGCCGCTGGTTGCACCGGTAATCAGTGCCACTTTTTTCTCTATAACCGTTTCCATCACGCATACATACTTGAATTGCTGTAAATTTACAGGTCAATATGGACAATAACCACACAAACAACAAGACGCCACAAAAGCACAGAGGTAAGCCCTAAATGAGTACATTTATTCTGGCAATCGATCAGGGAACAACATCATCTCGCGCCATTGTCTTTGAAACTGTAAATGCCAGCGCTTCACCGGTTGCCACCAGCCAGATGGAATTTGCCCAGCATTTTCCAAAATCCGGCTGGGTTGAGCATGATCCGCAAGACATCTGGCAGACAACCCTTGAAACCTGTCGCATAGCGCTTGAAAAAGCCAACCTCTCTGCCAGCGACATTGCCGCCATCGGCATCACCAACCAGCGCGAAACCACCATCGTCTGGGACCGCAACACCGGCAAGGCGGTTTACAATGCCATCGTCTGGCAGGACCGCCGCACCGCTGACATTTGCGCTGATCTGCGCAATGCTGGTGCAGAAAAGACTGTCACCGACAAAACTGGCCTGCTCCTAGACCCTTATTTTTCCGGCACCAAAATCGCCTGGATACTTGATAATGTTGAAGGGGCTCGCAGTGCGGCTGAGAATGGCGATCTGTTATTTGGCACCGTTGACAGTTTTATTCTCTGGCATTTGACCGCCGGAAAAGTCCACGCCACCGATGCAACCAATGCTTCGCGCACCATGCTCTACAATATCAAAACCGGCGGCTGGGATGACCAATTGCTAGAACTGTTGAAGGTCCCTTCGAGCATGCTGCCTGAGGTAAGGGATTCATCGGCAGATTTTGGCAATACCGAGCCCTCGCTGTTTGGCGGCAGAATTCCTGTTTGCGGTATCGCCGGTGATCAACAAGCTGCCCTTGTCGGTCAGGCCTGCTTTGAACCGGGCATGATGAAATCCACCTATGGCACCGGTTGCTTTGCCATTTTAAACACCGGCGACCAGATCGTTCATTCAAACAACCGCCTGCTCACCACCATCGCCTATCAATTCAACGGCAAGCCGACTTATGCGCTGGAGGGATCAATTTTTATCGCTGGTGCTGCAGTTCAGTGGCTGCGCGATGGCCTGAAAATAATAGACGATGCCGCTCAAACCGGTGAGATGGCCAAAAACGCTGACAAGGAACAAGACGTCTATCTGGTTCCCGCCTTCACCGGCCTTGGCGCGCCTTATTGGGATGCCGACTGTCGGGGCGCAATCTTTGGCTTAACCCGTGGCACCGGCCCCAATGAGCTGGCCCGCGCTGCTCTTGAAGCGGCATGCTATCAAACCCGCGATCTGGTTGAGGCGATGCGGGCCGACTGGCAATCACCGCACCAAACCACATTACGGGTGGACGGTGGTATGGTTGTTTCTGACTGGACCATGCAATTTCTGGCTGACATGCTCGATGCCGATGTCGACCGCCCGCAAGTCCTCGAAACAACCGCCCTTGGTGCTGCTTACCTGGCTGGATTACAAAAGAGCATTTTTCCGGACCTCGCCAGTCTTGCTGACAGCTGGCAATTGCAACAGACATTTAACCCGCAAATGACGGCCAGCCGGCGCCAAACTAAATACGATGGTTGGCGCGATGCCGTCTCGCGAACCCTGAGCAAACCGTAAATAACCGACAAAAACAACAAAACGATAAAATTTGAATCATCAGATTTTCGCTTCCTAAAAGGTCTTCCTATACAAGTCTCGACCATACAGGGAGTGGAATATGAACGAGAGAATAGCGACCGAACGTCGTTTGAACATTGTTGAAAGCGCTTTGCTTTATCAACAGTTTGATGCCGTTGATCCAGCCGAAATACTTAAATTCCTGAACGTCAAGCCGGAGAACTCCGGCATCAGATTTGGGATGCAAAGCCACAACGCCGATTCTGCCATATTTGTCAGTCAGGACCTGCGTATTGAGGTTTGCCAAACCCGCCAACCACTGGGACTGGATGGCTTTGCTTCGGCTCTTGCCTCACCGGTAACCCGGCTGGCATTTCCTGATGCCCATGAAAAAATCCACCAGCACTGTATGCGGGTTTTCATTACAGTCGGTGATTTGACCGACAAGTCCGGCGCTCCACATGCCTACAAGGCCAATCTGGAAACTTGCACCAGACTGACGAACTTCATGTTCGAACAAAACCGGCCACAGGCTATTCACTGGCATCAATCCAACCAGCTTGTCAGCCCGCAGTCTTTCAAACTGACACTGGCCAATTTTGAATTTCCCACCCCGCTCTATGTGCATCCCGGTTTGTTTTCCAGCAACGAAGTCATTAACGGCACCAAGGTTCTTGGCTTGACGACATTGGGCGCGGTTGATTTAATCGGCAAGGAAGTCATCTTCAATGAAGCCCCGGTACCGTTTCACTGGCTTTACCACCGAACCATTGCCTTTATAGAAATGATGCGCAATAGCGGTTCAACCGTATCAGATGAAGATAGTTTCGGGTTGAACAAGGATGAAGTTATCCGGATCAGACACTGCCCGCCAAGCCAAAAACACCCACAAGGCAATATCGCCCTGACATTGGAGAAGAGCGGAGAGTTTCCCGTCGCCGAAGCGTCAATTCCAGGATCACAAGTCCTGTCAGTTGAACCATATGATGCAGACCTTGGCCCTGACAATCCAATTGATCGGGCCATCATCACGCAGTTGAAAAAAACCGCTGAAATGCTGGAAACAAGCAAGTCAACTTTTGGCCGTCGCCTGCATTAAATTCAACGTGGGCTATTCACATACCAGGACAATCTTGCCCATATGGCTTGAGGTCTCCATTAACGCATGAGCCTTTGCAGCGTCTTCCAGAGCAAATGTTTTGAATAATTGCGGTTTCACCTTGTCAGCTTCGATCAGCGGCCAGACTTTTTGTAAAAGAGCTTGCGCCAGTTTTTCTTTTTCCGCCACCGAGCGTATGCGCAAGGTTGATCCGGTAAGGGTCAGGCGTTTAAGCATCACCGGCATAAAATCGATCTCGACTTTCGAGCCTTGCAGAAAGGCAATCGACACAATCCGTCCCTGACTTGCTGCCGCCTTGATATTTCGCCCGATATATTCACCACCGACCATATCAAGAATTACATCTGCACCATGTTTGTCGGTTGCCTGTTTGATGCCGGACACAAAATCTTCTGTCTTGTAATTAAAACACTTTTCAGCCCCGAGCTTTTCAGCCACAGAGCATTTTTCATCACTGCCAGCGGTCGCAAACACCCGCGCCCCGAAAGCTCTGGCCAACTGAATCGCCGTCGTGCCAATGCCGCTGGTGCCGCCATGAACCAAAAATACTTCGCCCGCTTTAAGCCCGGCCCGGTCAAAGACATTGGTCCATACGGTAAAAAATGTCTCGGCCAAACCACCCGCCTCAGCCATACTCAATCCGGCCGGTATCGGCAAGGTGTTGGCCTGCGCCGCAACACAATATTGCGCATAGCCACCACCCGTCACCAGCGCCAAAACCTCATCACCAATTTTAAACTGATCAGTCCCGTTGCCCAGCCCGCAAACAGTCCCGGCCACTTCCAGCCCCGGAATTTCTGAAGCCCCCGGCGGCGGCGGATATTTTCCCTCACGCTGCAAGATATCAGGCCGGTTAATGCCAGCCGCAGCAACCTTGATCAAAATCTCGCCGTCACCAGCTTGCGGTGTGGGCATTTGCACCGGTTGCAGCACTTCAGGACCACCGGGTTCGCGAACGGCAATCGCCGTCATTTTTTCAGGAATGCTCATATTTGCCAATTAGCCATATTGCAGGCACAATGACAAACAGTATTTCGTGATGTATCTGAATGAGGCAGGAATAAAAAATGCACTTTGATGACGACAGCCCAAAGACAACAACACCAGTCACAATAGGTGAGGACCTTTACGATTTCTCGATTGAGGAACTGACTGAGCGAATCAGCCTGCTTGGCCAGGAAATTTTGCGGGTCGAGGCGGAAATCGTTAACAAAAAGTCAACAAAAACTGATGCTGATTCTGTTTTCAATCTTTAGCGATTCAAAACGGGAACTATAACTGATTGATTTTTAATGGATTTTGTATTTTTTCAATAAAATTTGTCTAAAATTTTACCAATATGTTGTTTTGTTAACTTTTTAGTAACGCTGTCTATGTAATTTAATACTCATGGTTCAGTTGATCTGAACTTTGTAAGACGAGTGGCTCCTGCCACTCTGTTTGACGCCTCCCTGTTAGACTTTAGAGCCGCATTTTTGCGGCTCTTTTTTTTATCTGGCATTCCATTTGCAGAGCAGTATTTGAATTAAAACCAACTGCCCCATATTGACCGCGCCTTAATCACAGGTCATCATGGCAAATGAAACAAGGGTGAGAAACTTTATATGACGGATGAAAACCAGCCAGCAAACCTTCCTGTCGATTTTCTGACGCGGTTTACACAATCTGAGCAATTCAATGATGTCTTTAATCAGGGCATGGGATTGGTCGAGGAAACTGCTAATTATCTTGATGGCCCTGGCAGAAAAGACGCCCGCTTGCTCGACCGTCACGGTTCAATCGCCTATGCTACAGAAAGCATGCGACTAACCACACGCTTAATGCAACTGGCCTCATGGCTGTTGCTGCAACGGGCAATCTCTTCCGGCGAGCTCACAGTTGAAGCGGCCCAGGAAGAAAAGAAACGCATCAATCTGTCAGAAATCGGTGACATTCAGGAAATGTCCGGCGCCAGTCAAATGCCGCAAGCCCTGCAGGATCTGGTAAACCGCTCAACCCGTGTTCACTCCCGCATCATCCAGCTCGATAAAATGATCCGCGACACCGCCATACCCGATGAACAACCGGTCAACCCCATCGCCAACCACCTCGACCGACTGGCACAAGCTTTTGGCGGGCGAAAATAAGTTCGCCAGTAATTTTCTCACATAAATGATGATGCCTCCAAGTCCCCAAGACCTGTTGGGCTTAATTCATCGCCTTAACAATGCCCTCAACCATTTTCTTGGCATCGCCAAGCAGCATCATGGTGTTGTCACGATAGAATAGTGAATTATCGATACCGGCATACCCTGAGGCCAGCGAGCGTTTGGAGAACATCACCGTATTAGCTTTCCAAACCTCAAGCACCGGCATGCCATAAATCGGCGATTGCGGATCATCTTTGGCAGCAGGGTTGGTCACATCATTGGCTCCGATCACATACACCACGTCGGTATTGCCAAATTCAGCATTGATGTCTTCCAGCTCGAACACTTCGTCATAAGGCACATTGGCTTCAGCCAACAGCACATTCATGTGTCCGGGCATGCGTCCGGCAACCGGATGAATGGCGTATTTAACCGTCACACCATGTTCTTTCAGCTGGTCAGCCATTTCTCGCAAGGCATGTTGGGCTTGTGCAACCGCCATGCCGTAACCGGGAACGATAATCACCGAGCCGGCATTTTTCATCAGGAACGCCGCATCATCGGCAGACCCCAGTTTAACCGGTTTCTGCTCACCATCATCACCCGCCGCTGGACCGGCAGTCTCACCGCCAAAGCCACCAAGGATAACATTAAAGAATGAGCGGTTCATGCCCTTGCACATGATGTAGGACAAAATAGCACCCGATGAGCCCACCAGCGCACCGGTAATAATCAGCGCCGTGTTGCCAAGGGTAAAACCAATACCCGCCGCAGCCCAGCCTGAATAGGAATTGAGCATCGAGACAACAACCGGCATATCAGCCCCGCCGATGGGAATAATGATCAAAACACCCAGAACCATAGCCAAAATGGCCAGCATCCAGAAAGTTGTGTGGCTTTCATTACCAGCAAACAGGGCAATCAAAATAACAAGGAGAATCCCAAGGCCGAGATTGAGCATATGCTGGCCGGGAAAGGTGATCGGTGAACCTGAAACAAGACCGTGCAGCTTGGTAAAAGCAACGATTGAGCCGGAAAAAGTAATCGCCCCAATGGCAGCACCCAGCGCCATTTCGATCAGGCTGCCCGTATGGATGTGTCCGACACTGCCGATACCAAAGGAAGCGGGCGCATAGAGCGCCGCAGCAGCGACAAAAACCGCCGCCAGACCAACCAGTGAGTGAAAAGCTGCCACCAATTGTGGCATTTCCGTCATCGCAATGCGCTTTGCTGTTACCGCCCCGATACCGCCACCAATAGCAATACCGAGCAGGATAATCAACCAGGTCGTGACACTGCCGGGCGCAACCAGCAAGGTGGTGACAATGGCAATGCCCATACCAATCATGCCCAGCGTATTGCCACGCCGTGCACTTTCAGGATGTGACAGACCTTTAAGGGCCAGAATAAAAAGACTTCCGGCAAGAAGGTATAAAAGAGCAGCTAAATTGGCTGACATGATGCGGCCCTATCCTTTTTTCTTGTACATGGCCAGCATCCGCTGGGTGACGAGGAAACCGCCGAAGATATTCACAGATGCCAGAATAAGCGCCAGAAAACCAAGGCCCATGGCAATAGAATTACCCGAGGCCACCGCACCGGCACCAACCGCCAATAAGGCACCAACCACAATCACCGAGGAAATCGCATTGGTCACCGCCATCAGCGGCGTATGCAGGGCGGGCGTTACGCTCCAGACGACAAAATAACCAACGAAAATCGCCAGAACAAAAATCGCCAACCGAAATACAAATGGATCAATACCGGTTGCAGCACTTGCCGCCTCGGCAATGCCATCATTGGCAGCACCGCTTTGCGAGGCCATCAAAGCGGCCTTGTCAGCCAGAGCCTGTGCCCGGTCTGCCGCCTGTAACGCTTGTTCGGCCGCAGTTTTTGCAGCTTCTGCCGCCTGTTGGACTGTCATTTGAGCCATTATATGCCTCGCCTATTTATTAAATATCGGGTGAATGACCTTGCCATCATGGGTCAAGGCACAACCAGTGATAATTTCGTCTTCCCAATCAATGGCCAGCTTGCTGTCTTCAGAAATCATCAAATCGATAAAATTCTGCAGGTTTTTGGCATACAGCGAAGACGCATTTCCAGAAAGGCGACCGGGCAGATTGGTGTAACCCATGATTGTCACCCCTTTATGGGAAACAACTTTACCGGCTTTAGATAATGGACAATTGCCGCCGCGCTCGACCGCCATGTCAACAATAATCGAACCGGACGCCATGGTCTCAACCATCGCCTTGCTCACCAGTTCAGGTGCTGGACGACCGGGAATCAGGGCTGTGGTGATAACAACATCTTGCCCCTTGATATGATTGGCCACAAGTTCAGCCTGTTTTTTCTTGTCTTCGTCAGACAATTCCTTGGCATAGCCACCTTCAGTGGAACTGTCTTTCATGCCTTCGACAAAAACAAATTTTGCCCCCAGACTGGCAACCTGCTCACCGGCGGCAGCACGAACATCTGTGGCTGAAACAACCGCGCCCAACCGCCGCGCTGTAGCAATTGCCTGCAGACCAGCAACCCCCGCGCCCATAACAAAAACCTTGGCCGGTGGTACTGTACCGGCCGCTGTCATCATCATTGGAAAGGCCCGTGAAAATTGTTCTGCTGCATCAACAACTGCTTTATAACCGGCCAGATTTGCCTGCGATGACAAAACATCCATTGACTGAGCCCGGGTAATCCGCGGGATAAGCTCCATCGAAAAAGCGGTCAGTCCCGCCTTGGCCAGCCCATCAATGTCTTTGCGGTCACCAAATGGGTCAAGCTGAGCTGCAACAACGGCGCCCTTTTTCATTGCCTTGACCGCAGTAGCTGCCGGCCGGCGGACACTTAACACAATGTCAGCACCTTTTGCAGCAGCAGTAGCGGTTTTAGCTATGGTCGCCCCGGCTGACTTGTAATCGTCATCGGAAAAAAATGAGCCATTTCCGGCTCCGGCCTGGATAACAATATCCAGCCCTTTGCCAACAAAAGCTTTTACGCTGGCGGGTGATGCGGCAACCCGCGTTTCATCGGACGCGGTTTCTGCCAGAACGGCTATTTTCATGTTTACTCAGGTCCTGAACCAAATGGTCAAAAAACTCAGGTTATAGTAACTGCAACAAGTATTCCATAGGCAATTAGCAGTCCGACAGAAAGATACCATTTTGACGGATTTGCCCGGGCATCGATGATAATCGCAATCAAACCTGCAATCATGCCACCAAAGCCGATCAAAAATGTCATTGAGGTACCAAAGCCAAACTCACACAGCGCTACAACAATAAAAGCGCACATTAGAGACAACGCAACACAGCCTTTAACAAAACCTTCCCAGGTTGCTGTGTGATCTTCCATGCCGTGGCTTGCGATTTCGGTTTTTGTCATGATATTCTTCCCTCCAGAATTTCGATTCAAAATATAATTATTCACTTAGCACAAAACCCTGTGCGACAGTGCTTTGTCAATATAGACTTGTTCCTGCGCGGCGCTTCGTCTCATGTCTGGTTGCAGATTATCTGCTTTTTAACACTCGTTTCATTAGAATCACAGTATTGACTGGAAAACTTCTTTAGTGGAATGCATTAAATATGAGCAACAGTACAGAAAGACCCGCCGTTTCCAAAAAGGGAATTTGGAGCTGGATTTTTTATGATTGGGCCGCCCAGCCGTTTTTCACCCTGATTTTAACATTCACATTCGGTCCGTATTTTGTCGCTAAACTTGCCGCAACCCCCGAGATCGGCCAAAGTTACTGGACAGCAGCAACCGCTATAGCCGGTATTGTTATCGCCATTTGCTCTCCTTTTTTGGGTGCCATTTCAGATGCTGGTGGACCACGCAAACCATGGATCGCGGCGTTTTCTGTATTCTTTATCGCTGGCTGTTCTGCCCTGTGGTGGGCCGGGCCCAACATTGAATATGCGATTTATATCGCCCTTGCCGGATTTGTCATTGCAACGATCGGGGCTGAATTTGGTATCGTTTTCACCAACAGCATGATGCCCGCTCTGGTGCCAAAAAGTAAAATCGGCTGGCTATCAGGCACCGGGTGGGCGATGGGCTATGTTGGAGGATTGCTGACCCTGATCATCATGATTTTGCTGATTATTCCCGGGGGTGACAAAAACCTCACCATGCTGGGCATACCTTCATTTCTGGGGTTTGATGCTGCCAATTTTGAGGGTGAGCGGTTTTCGGGTCCTTTTGCCGCTCTGTGGTATCTGGTTTTTGTCATACCACTGTTTCTGTTCACACCCGATACACCGGGAAAATTGACCCTGAAAGACGCAACAAAGGCAGGCATCAAGCAACTCAAACAAACCTTTTCCACGTGGCGCGAGCACGCCAATATCTTTAAATTTCTTGCCGCCTCAATGATCTATCGCGATGCACTGGTCGGGGTCTTTGCCCTTGGCGGCATTGTTGGGGCAGCAGTGTTTGACTGGCCGATCACCACAGTTGGCATTTATGGCATTTTACTATCAATTACCGGTGCCATCGGCGCCTATGCAGGTGGCAAACTGGATGATCATTTCGGCCCCAAAGCCATCATTAGCGGCGGTATCATCATATTATTTTTTGGCACCATCGCCACATTATCAATCGGCAAGGATTATATCTTTTTCTTTTTTGCCGTAGAACCACCGATGCCGGACGGATCGCTGTTTGCGGCCATTTCGGAAAAAACCTTTGTGCTGGTCGGATCGATAGTTGGGCTTGCCGTCGGCCCGGTACAGGCCGCCAGTCGCTCAATGCTGGTACGCATTGCACCGCCAGACAAGATCACTGAATTTTTCGGCCTCTATGCCCTGTCTGGAAAAGCCACAAGTTTTCTGGTTCCGGCCTCCATCGCGCTGGTCACCGCCCTGTCACAAAACTTCCGCATCGGCCTGACACCAATTTTAGTCACATTCGCTATCGGCTTGGTCATCATGATTTGGGTTAAGGAAGAACGTTAAGCTTGCCAATTCGCTTCTGTCCAGTCTAAGCAATTGATATTGTTGCAACAGGTCGCTACAAAACAAATATAAGTTATCATGATGGCTAATAACGCCAACAAATCAAAAAAGTTGAATAACGTAAGATGAAAATTCTGATGATCGGTACCGGCTATGTCGGGTTGGTAACAGGGGCATGCTTTGCTGAGCTTGGTCACCACGTGACCTGCATGGACAAAGACAAGTCGAAAATTGCACGATTAAATAACGATGAAATCCCAATTTTTGAACCTGGCCTGAATGAACTGGTTGCCTGGAACAAGGGTCATGGCAAACTGCGTTTCATCGACACTCTCGATGATCTGGGAGTTGATGTGCCTGACTTTGTTTTCCTGGCAGTTGGAACACCTTCTCAAAAACAAACCGGCAAAGCAGACCTTTCCTTTGTCTTTGCCGCAGCCGGTGAGGCAGCAGAAAAACTCTCCGAAATGAATGCCGATGGGTTCACGGTTTTCGTCACCAAGTCGACCGTGCCGGTTGGAACCAGCAAACAGGTACACAAGGTTATTTGCCAACACTTGCCTCAAGAAAGATTTGCTGTGGCCTCCAACCCCGAGTTCTTGCGCGAGGGGGCGGCAATCGAAGACTTTATGAAACCTGACCGCATTGTTGTTGGTAGCGACAGCGAACAAGCCCGTGGCATGTTTGAAGAAATGTATCGACCCTTAACCCGTCAGGGCTATCCACTGGTCGTGACATCAACAATTGCCACTGCCGAGCTGACAAAATATGCCGCAAATGCTTTTTTGGCGACAAAAATCACCTTCATCAATGAGCTTTCCCGCCTATGTGAGAAAGTTGACGCGCGCGTGGATGAGGTTGCTCTGGGACTTGGGCTGGACAGCCGGATTGGCAACAAGTTCTTAAACCCCGGACCGGGGTTTGGCGGCTCCTGTTTGCCAAAGGACACACTGGCGCTGGTTAAAACCGCGATTGATTTTGACTCTCCGCTGGAGATCGTTGAAACCGTCATCCGTTCCAATGACAAGCACAAACATTTGATGACCGAAAAAATTCGTCATGCTGCTGGTGGCGATGTCAAAGGCAAACGCATCGGCATTCTGGGCCTTGCTTTCAAGGCAAACACCGATGATGTTCGCGATTCTCCATCGCTGACAATTATTCCCGGCCTTGAGCAGGATGGCGCTTCGGTTATTTCCTATGACCCTGAAGGAATGGATCAGGCCCGGGCTAGCCTGCCAGATAGCCAATATGCAGAAACGGCCGAACAGGTTTTTGAAAATGCCGACATGGTTGTGCTGGTGACCGAATGGCCACAATTTACCACGCTGGACTGGCCCGACCTGTACAAAAAGATGCGCACTCCGGTCGTGGTTGATCTTCGCAACATCCTGCCTCACGCAAAACTGCGCGAGATCGGATTTACCTGTCACAGCACCGGCGGATTTGTCGGCGAGTAGATCCTAAAGCCTCCCCTCATAGGCCTTGCGCCCGATACGTGCCGCGATCAGTGTAAAGCTATCGCGGCCAAGGGCGGCACTGACTTCAGCATAAACAGCGTCACGGTCATCGCACCACTTTCCATAGCCACCAAGCGCTTTGGCAACTGCCGGTAAATCCGAACCGCCAAAATCTACCGCCAGATTTGCCATCTGCGATCCGCGTTGTTTCAGTTCGATCAACCCCAGACTTTCATCAACAAAAACAATAATCGGAATCCCAAGTTTTTTCTCACGAAGTGTCGCCAGCTCACCTAAAAACATTTCAAGGCCCGCATCGCCAATGAAAGCGGCAACCGGACGATCCGGTTCGGCAATTTTACGACCGGCTGCAAGTGGTACAGCGCAACCCATCGTACACAGCGCCGTTGATTGCAGCATGCCGCGTGGTTCAAAACATTGCCACGCCTGCGATAACAAAATTCTGTGGGCGCCGGAATCAACCGTCACAATCGTCTCAGCAGGCAAGGCTTTACGGCACTCATCAATGACAGCTGCCGGTCCCCATTCTTCATCCAGATTTAACCCGTTGCGTAATTGTTCACGCACTTTGCCAGGCTCACCATCGGGCCAACTGGCTTTGGGTTTATTGTCAGCACAAAGCACCGTCAAACCGGCAGCTACATTGCCAACAAAATTAATTGCTGCCTGATGCATATAATGAGTATTCGACACTGCAGAAAAATCAATCACCCGGGCATCATCGGCCCAGACATTCTGCCAACCGATGCGCATTTCAATCGGATCATAACCAGCCAGAATGATACAATCGCTGGCCTTCACCAATGGCAGTAATTTGGCATCGGCACTTGGTGCCAGCCCAGCACCACCAAGTGCCAAACGATCATTTTCAGGCAGTATACCTTTGCCTTTATAGGATGTAATCAGCGGGATGGCATGATCGCGGCAAAATTGCCCAACAGTTTCACAACCATTCTGGTTCAGTGTGTCGACACCAGCAATGACCAGCGGTCTTTCAGCTTCGGCAAACCAGCGGCGGGCTGTATCAAGATCTGGCCCGGCAGCCGGTCCAACCGGTGCAAGCCTTGCCCGGCGTGGCCAGACCGGATTTTCTTCCGCTGTCTGCACATCAATCGGCACATCAAGCAAAACCGGTCCCTGCCGGTCTTCCATGGCAATCGCCACCGCCTTGTCGGCAAGTATCGCTGCCGTATTTGCTTCGACTCGAAACGCTGCCTTGGTCACTTCCTGCGCCAGTTTGAGATGATCCATCACCTGATGTGTATAGGTGTGTTGCTCAATTGCCGGTACACAGCCGGTCAGGGCAATCATCGGCACCCGGTCTTGCAGCGCATTGGCGATTACGTTGATGGCATTGGCGATACCGGGACCAATGGTAGCGATCAAAATTGCCGGTGCGCCATCAAAATGAAAAACTCCTTCGCCCATAAACCCGGCGCAGTTCTCATGCTTGACCAAATGCATTTCAATGCCGACTCGATCCAGCGCTGCCATCAAAACCATTACTTCGCCGCCGGGAATACCAAAGGCATGACGACAGCCAGCATCGTACAATCGCCGGGCAATAATATCGGAAGCGGTCGGCATTTATTTGTTTCCTTTTTGCGCAAGCCGTGAATAACCATCACGGGTCTGGGGCACTTTCATATCAAGAATACGACCGGCAATCAGATTGCGCAGCATCTGGGCCGTACCGCCACCGATGGTGAACATGCGGGCATCACGAACCATCCGCTCCACCGGCAAATTGCGCGAATACCCCGCCGCACCATGAAGCTGCAAAGCATCGTTGGACACCTTGACGGCGTTTTCAGAGGCAATCAGTTTTGCCTGCGCTGCCAGCAGCGGATCAGGAAAACCGGTGTTGGTCGTCTGGGCACTGCAAGCGGCCCGCCACAACATCATCCGGGCGGCATCAAGGGCAACATTCATGTCCGCCAGCATCCACTGCAATCCCTGAAACTCGGCAATCGGACGGTCAAACTGCTCACGAACTTTGACATATTCCATCGCCTGATCATAGGCGCCATGGGCAATCCCGAGCGCCACCGTACCAGCCCCGACCCGCTGGCCATTATAGGCATTCATCAATCCGGCAAAGCCACGCTTTAAACCCTCAGGTGGAATAACCGCCATGTCTTCATCGATTTCAAGGTCCTCAAAAATAATCTCGGTTTCAGGAATGCCGCGCAGGCCCATCGCCGGTTCGCGCTTGCCGATTTTTAAACCTTCATCTTCATCACCCACAGCAATAAAACCACCTATGCCCTGACGCTCGCCGTGTTCTTCAACCTGGGCAAAAATCAAATGGGTTTTTGACACCCCGCCCCCGGTAATCCAGTGCTTGATGCCATTGATGATATACTTGTCACCCTTTTTAACCGCCGTCGTGGTCATCGAGGTGGCAGCTGAACCCGAGCCCGGTTCGGTAATACAAATCGCCGGTTTATCACCGGCCAGTATCAAGGGAGCGACTCGCTCTATTTGCTTTTTGGAACCATAGGCGGTGATCGCCCCGATCGCCCCCATATTACCTTCAACCACAATACGGGCCGTGACACCGCAAACCCGCGCCAGTTCTTCAACCACCAGCACCACATCCATATAGCTCAGACCAAGACCGCCATATTCCCTGGGAATGGTCATGCCCATAAAACCGGCATCAGTCAGGTCTTTGATATTATCCCAAGGGTACTGCTCGCTACGATCAATTTCGGCAGCCCGACCTTTGAAAACCTCATTGGCCAATCGCCGGGCAGTCTCCTGAATTTGGATTTGTTCATCTGACAGTTGAAACATCTCTAGCACTCTCTGCTTTTCATTTAATAGCTTGATTTTTTATTGCCCGCTGCAAACCTTCTTTGCCCAGCAATTCACCCACAACTTCTTGCGTGTGCTGGCCAAGGGTTGGCGGTGGCCTTTGATAATTGACTGGCGTCTTGCTCAACTTCAACGGGTTGCCAATCAGATCCACTGTGCCAGAGGCCGAGATCGGATGGTCCATGGTAATTTTCATCTCGCGGGCAGCAACCTGATCGGTGGCAAAAACTTCTGGCAGAGTATTGACCGGTCCGGCCGGAATGCCACGGTCATCCATGCCCTGCAGAAACGCATCTTTTTGCCAGCGACTGATTATTTCAGCCAGAATGGGGATAAGAATATCACGATTTTCAAGACGGGCGCGGTTGGTGGCAAAACGCTCATCACTGGCCAAATCAGGACGCTTGATCAGCTCACAGAACCGGCCATACTGACCATCATTTCCAGTGGCAACAATGACATGACCGTCAGCGGCTTCAAAAACCTGATACGGCACGATATTGGCATGCTGATTGCCCTGCCGTTCAGGTGCTTTACCGGTGGTGAGATAATTGGTTCCCGCATTCTTCAGCCAGGCCACCTGAGTGTCGACCAACCCTAAATCAATTTGTTGTCCGCCATGGCCCAGATCACGGTACCGCAACGCTGCCAAAATCGCGGTTGATGCATATAATCCGCACACTACATCAGCGATGCCCACCGCAACTTTCATCGGCTCGCCTTCCGGCTCCCCGGTTAAACTCATAATGCCACCATAGCCTTGCGCCATCAAATCATACCCGGCTTTTTGAGCATTCGGCCCGGTCTGGCCAAACCCGGTTATTGAGCAATAAACCAGATCAGGAAACTCATCTTTCATGCTGGCATAATCAAGACCATATTTTTTCAGCCCACCGACTTTAAAGTTCTCGATCAGAATATCGCACTCGTGTGCCAGCTCCCTGATCAGGGCAGCACCCTCAGGCGTGGCCATATCAATAGCAACCGAGCGCTTGTTGCGATTGGCACACAAATAATAGGCACTTTCACGGCTGTCATTGCCATCCCTGTCCTTGATAAAGGGCGGCCCCCAGCTACGGGTATCATCACCAACACCGGGGCGTTCAATTTTGATAATATCGGCACCCAGATCACCCAATAATTGAGTGCAGCTTGGTCCGGCAAGTATTCGGGTTAAATCAAGAACCCGCACCCCGTCTAGCGGTCCGGCAGTTGGCATTTCTATCTCACTTTGTCATTGTCGATTGAAAATTAGCTAAGGCGAGAGCAGTATAAGCTTAAACAAAACCCAAAAAAAGTGAGAAATTCGCGTAAGTTACTTTGAAATATTTCAAGCAAAAGGGTTTGATCTCTAAATTTGTGAGGTGCCAACTTGCCGCAAGACATCCGTTAATGCTTCAACCAACAGCGATTGCGGGCTTGCCTGACGTTCAATCATCACCAGTGAGCGGTGCAATGGCGGATCACCAAAGGGCAGCCATTTAAGGCTGTCAAGCATGGCCGATGCGGTACGGGGCAACGGCACCACTGAAACCCCAAGGCCAAAGCTGACCATACGGGTTATGGCATCCAGTGAATCAATTTCCATTCCCCGTTTGACGACAATCCCTCTGTCACTGAGATAACGCTCGATCAGCTGACCGGTCCAGGCATGACGGGAAAACTGAATAAAAGATCCCGCTTCCAGTAGCTCCCGATCAGTTTCACCGGGCACATCGGGCGGTGCAATAACCAGAAACGGCTCGCGTGTTATCCGGTTGGAAATCAACCCATCAGCCAATCTGACCGGTTCTGCAACAATCGCAGCATCAAGTTCACCGGTTCGCGTTGCAGCGGCCAGTTCAGCCGACAAACCACTGGTCACCTTGATATGCAATTTTGGGTGTCGCTCACGCATCATTGCCAAAGCCGGTGGTAAGATTGACGCTACACTGGTCGGCACGGCACCAAAGGCCAGAATACCTTCAAGGGGAACATCATCGCCATGACGGGTAATATCTTCACACATCTCTAGCACCTTGCGGGCCTTTTCAACCAGCGTGCGACCTTTGTCGTTGAGCAGCGGTGGACGGTGGCGACGGTCAAAAACCTCGGTGCCAATTTCCTGCTCCAACCCTTTAATCTGAAGACTGACAGCAGATTGCGTCAAACCAATCGCGTCAGCAGCGGCAGCAAAGGTTCCAAAATCGGAAATTGCCACAAGAGTTTTTAACTGGCGAAATTCCATCGATCCTAAAATATCCATATTGCTTGAGTTCTGCTTACTTTAAACTCTAGCACAGCCTTTTAGATTAGCAACGCAATATCTACAGATGAAAGAAAGGCCGAGATTTAATGCCAAAATAACTGCCAATAAAACCGGCAACCAGCCAGGCCCAGCCATGAAAACTGCCCGATGCTATGCCTGAAAACAGTGCACCGATGTTACAACCGGCAGCAAGCCGGGCCCCGTAACCCATCAGCAGACCGCCAATTACCGCCGCCAGAACAGATCGCACTGGTAATCGGGCAAAGGTCCCAAATCGCCCGGCCAGACCAGCAGCAAGGGCAGCACCAAACAGGATGCCAAAATTCATTGCCGAAGTATCTTCAGCAAACAGACTGCCTTTGAGAGCCCGTGAAGGATATCCCCAGGTCCAAAACTCTGTCTGGCTCAAATCCACACCAACCGCACCGAGCGCCTTTGTCCCCCACAATGCGTAACCAAATGATATCGACCACAAATGCCCGGTAAGCGCCAGTACGCCAAAATTACCAAGTGCCAGTGCCAATCCGCCCCAAAGTAATGGCCAGGGTCCACGGGTAAACCGCCTGATCAGACTTTCATGTTGGTGACCGGGATAATCGCCATGTTGCAAAATCCCGTGTTTTTTCCGTTCAATCACAATGGTGACCCAGGCGATAAACGCCAAAAGACTCAATGTAATAATCAGGGCACCGGCAAGGCCAAATGCCTGTAGCAAAGTCCCGCTTGGCAACCGCCATGTTGTAAACCACCAGGGCAAGTGAGCACTGCCAATCACCGACCCGGCCAGAAAAAAGATCAGGGTAATCACCATCCGTGTCGAGCCGCCGCCAACCGCATACAGCGTACCCGATGCGCATCCCCCGCCCAGTTGCATGCCATAGCCAAAAACAAAAGCCCCAAGCAACATGGCAATACCAACCGGTGCGACAGAGGGACTAACACCATGGCCTGCAATCTCGCCAGCATTGAGGATTGGTAGAATCAGCACAACGGCGATGGCAAAGGTGAACAACTGGGCCCGCATTCCGGCACCGCGGCCTTCATTAACCAGAATTCGCCAGCCAAAGGTAAAACCAAATCCGGCATGATAAAGAGAAATGCCCATGGCGCCGCCAAGCAGATAAAGTAAGGGTTTGCCATTTGGAACCAGATTGCCGATATAAAGCGCGCCACCGAAAAGGATCAGTGACGCAACTGCTACCACCAGCCAATTAACGCGCGGCGCAGAATTGGCCAGCATAAAAATACCCTTAAATTGTCGTCTGTCACTGGTTTGTGCGACATAAGGATTTACTTTGCAAGGTGCTATGCCACTGGAACACTGTCTTGTGATGGCGAACCGGACAAAGCGCTTTCCTGTTCACGCAGGGTTGTTTTAAGCACCTTGCCATAATTGTTTTTCGGTAACTCTGAGACAAAACGATAAATTTTGGGGCGTTTAAAGCGGGCGATATTCTCAAGACAATGAGCATCAAGTGTCTCACTGTCTGTGTCACCAACCACATAGGCAACGACAATTTCACCCCAGTCAGAATCAGCCCGGGCAATAACAGAGACTTCTTCGACACCGTGAGCTGTCAACAAAACTTCTTCGATTTCACGCGGATAAATATTACTGCCCCCGGAAATAATGAGGTCTTTCGACCGGTCGGTAAGGGTTAAAAACCCGTCTTTATCAAAATGACCAATGTCGCCTGTATGCAACCAGCCGTCTTTTAGCGTCGCAAGACTGGCCTTTTCATCACGCCAATAACCTGACATCACAGCATCCCCCCGGCAGATGATCTCTCCCACCTCGCCAACCGCCAGACTGTTTCCATCAGCATCGACAGTGCGTACATTCATACAGCTATCAGGAACACCAACTGTTCCCAAACGATAGCGCCAGTCGGGGTGTTGTCGGTCGCCAATCATCGCGCGCGGCAGATGGGTAATGGTCATCGGGCTTTCACCCTGGCCGTAAAGCTGTGCCAGTTTCGGTCCAAACCGGTCCAGCGCATCAATGCAATCAGTGACATACATCGGTGCACCACCATAGACGATGAGTTTAAGATTATCTGTATCAACATCCTTATCAAATAACGTCAGACGCCGCACCATGGTCGGGGCGGCAAACATCGAAAGATTTGGCCAATGTTGCAAATCGGAAAATATTTCAAGCGGATCAAAACGCCCGCTTTCAGGAATAACATTACAGGCCATGGCGCAAACATGAGGCAACATCCATAACCCGGCCCCATGACTGAGCGGTGCCGGATGATAAATTGTATCGCCAGGCCGGACCCGATCAAAATCAGCAAAGTAATTAAGCGTCATCGTCATCAGGTTTCGATGACTCAACATGGCTCCCTTTGGGTTACCGGTGGTTCCCGATGTAAAGAAAATCCATGCCAGCTCATCGGGCCGCACCTCGCAAACCACTTGAGGGTCGAACCGGACCAGTTCCTCATAGTCAGGATCAGTACAGCAAAACACAGGTTTTGTGGTAACCTGACTGATTATCGAGGTTAGTTCCGGCGTGGTGATGCACAGGCTGATATCGGCTTTATCCAGAATATACTGAAATTCTTTATGATGCAGTTTGGCGTTTACCGGCACAGCCACCAGCCCGGCATGCCAGATAGCAAAAAGCACCTCAATATAATGAGGAACATTATACATAACCACGCCAACCCGGTCACCGCGCCTAAGGCCAAATTTACGTGTCAGGCCCGCTGCAAGGCCTGCAGTACGACGCGATAATGTGCGATAATCATGAACAACAGACCGGCCCAAACCCACAGCAGGTGCGCCGGGAACAACACGTCCGGCCCGTGCAACCCAGTGAGCAATATTCATCTGTTATCTCTCCAAAACTAGCGACACACCCTTACCTGCTGGCCAATCACGTCCCGTCGGCTCAATCCCAAACGATCAGCAACATTGTATATCATGGCTTCTTCAAGAGTATGGAGTTCATTGTCGCTAAGGGCAATGTCCCATAAATCCCGGACGAAACTTATCAGTTTCTTTTCACTGTAGTACGACTTGATCTCATCCACCATCACATCAACTGTTGCCAGCCGATTCCGGTTTAATTCAGTCAAATCCATAAACTCCCGCACCACGCCCTGGCTTACACCAAACCGACGCGATATCAATTTGGCCAACCGGTCCGTTTCACAATCAAGCACTTTGCCATCAGCAGGAATTAAATGAGACAGCAAAAGGCAAACAGCCATTTTGCCCTCTATATCTTCACACTGTTTCAGGTCGGGATTGTGCTTAATCAGCTTATCAACAGTTTTTTTGAGAACGATCAACACTTAACACCAATCCAGAGTTGTATTTGAATATCTCCATAGTTGAACATTTAAATACATACAATTAAATTTTTCTATCCACGCAGCACCGAAAATGGCATAAGTTGCACACCAAATTATTAGTGATCTTTCAGGAGAATAAAATGAGCTATTCAGCCGTGGAAAACCGGCGATCGTCTCATGGCGTTAAAGTTGGCAACATCACTGTCGGTGGTGGTGCACCAATTGTTGTGCAATCAATGACCAACACAGATACCGCCGATGCAACAGCAACAGCAAAGCAGGTTGCCCAGCTTGCCCGGGCCGGTTCAGAACTGGTCCGCATTACCGTTGATCGCAAAGAAGCTGCTGCAGCGGTTCCAGCCATTCGCGAAAAACTGGATGCTGAGGGTATTGATGTCCCGCTGGTGGGAGACTTCCATTACATCGGCCACACACTACTGCGCGATTATCCTGAATGTGCACAAGCGCTGGCCAAATATCGCATCAATCCGGGCAATGTCGGTTTCAAGGCCAAACAGGACCGCAATTATTCGATGATGATTGAAAAAGCCATCGAATATGACAAGCCGATCCGCATTGGCGTTAATTGGGGTTCTCTTGATCAATCGATGATCAAGCGGTTGATGGATGAAAACGCCCAAAGCAATCAACCACTCGATGCCCGCCTGATCATGCATGAAGCCATGGTGCAATCAGGCATCAGCTCGGCTGAACGGGCAATGGAAATTGGTCTCGGCAAAGAAAAAATCATCATTTCAGCCAAGGTTTCAGAGGTTCAGGACCTTATCGCCTGTTATCGCATGTTGGCTGAACGCTGCGATTTTGCCCTCCATCTTGGCCTCACCGAAGCTGGCATGGGATCAAAGGGTATCGTTGCCTCAACTGCTGGATTATCTGTTCTGCTACAAGAAGGTATCGGTGATACAATCCGCATTTCCCTGACCCCGAAACCGGGCGGTGACCGGTCTAGGGAAGTGATCGTTGCCCAGGAAATTTTGCAAACCATGGGCCTGCGGGCCTTTAAACCAATGGTCATTGCCTGTCCCGGCTGTGGGCGCACCACCTCAACAGTATTTCAGGAACTGGGTCAGGATATCGAGGAATTTATTCTCGAACGCACCCCACATTGGCGCGAAAAATATGACGGATTCCAGAACCTGCAACTTGCCGTAATGGGCTGTATTGTCAACGGTCCTGGCGAATCAAAGCACGCCGATATCGGCATATCCCTGCCCGGCACCGGCGAAGTTCCCGCCGCACCGATTTTCATCGACGGGAAAAAGGTTACAACCCTGCGCGGAAAAGACATCTCGGCCCAGTTTAAAACAATCGTAGAAGAGTATATCGTCAATCGCTGGGGTTAGGGGGCTGTTACAACATAATCACGACTTCTATGATTTGCAGGGGAAGGGGACAAATGAAGTAACAGCCCGACCCGATCCCTTAATGACCGGGGATCGGTGGATTCAGAATGTTCGTCAATATACCGGCGCGCGATAAGTTGCGTGCCAACCGTAATCTTTCAGGCAACGATTATATTTTGCCCATGCTGCATTGGCCCGGTTGCCATATTTTCGCACACCAGGATTTGCCCGGGCTTTGCGCCCGGCAAAATTGGCTTGATTTTTGTAATAGTTGCAATAGTCAATCGCAAAGTCCCCGGAATCACCCCGGTCTCCGCGAGCACCACGCGACAACGCTGGTTCAGTAAACAGAACTGCGGTGCTAGCTATCACCAGCGTCATTGTAAACAACTTCATGATGGATTACTCCTTATAGCAAAAGCCACCTCTCTGCCTTTTGTCTGAGTAATCGTGAATTTGTTTATGAATTTAGTGCAAATAACACGCGTTCAATTTTTAAATATATAAACGTGAAGCGTACCGATATGTGATCAGCTCAAGGCCCCATGGCAATGTTTGAATTTTTTGCCTGAACCGCAGGGACAACGTTCATTACGGCCAACTTTGCCCCATGTTTCAGGGTTCTCTGCATCGCGCTCACCCACAAGGGCTGGATCAAGTGGATCACCGAAAGCCAGCGGTGCCATTTCATCCATACCGGTAAGAGGATCGATATGCGAACCGTGCATTTCCGGCAGATCACCTTCACGGGGAAGCATATCTTCCCCCATCATATTTTCATCAATTTCCACCCGCATCAGCTGACCAATCGTATTGTCACGCAATTTATCGAGCATCTGCTGGAACAGGGTAAAACCTTCGCTCTTGTATTCATTAAGCGGATCGCGCTGGGCATAGCCGCGCAGGCCAACCGCCTGACGCAAATGCTCAAGGGTGACAAGGTGTTCGCGCCACAATTCATCAAGGGTGCGCAACAGGACTTCTTTTTCGATCATCTCCATCAGTTCAGCGCCGTACTTCTCGCGCTTT
Source organism: Anderseniella sp. (assembly GCA_030626025.1). Classification (GTDB taxonomy): domain Bacteria; phylum Pseudomonadota; class Alphaproteobacteria; order Rhizobiales; family Aestuariivirgaceae; genus JALWJW01. The sequence continues at coordinate 105,199 of DAOUPT010000001.1, forward strand.
TCTTTATAAAGGGTATCGGCAGCTTCACCCAGACGCTGGCGAATTTCTTCATCCGCAATGCCTTCTTCCTTGGCCCATTCATCAATAGGAAAATCAATCGCAACAGTTTCACGCAGCCGCTCGGCCAATCCTTCAACATCCCATTGCTCGGCATAGGCCTTTTCAGGAATGTGAACAGCGACCAGATCATCAAGCACCTGATTGCGCATGTCATCAATGGTTTCGGCAATCTCTTCGCCATCCATAATTTCAATACGCTGTTCAAAAATAACTTTGCGCTGATCATTCATCACATCGTCAAATTTCAGAATATGCTTGCGGGCATCAAAGTTGCGGGCTTCGACTTTTTGCTGGGCCTTCTCCAGCGCCTTGTTGATCCACGGATGAACAATTGCCTCGCCTTCTTCAAGGCCAAGTTTCTGCAACATGTTATCCATCCGCTCAGAACCAAAAATCCGCATGAGGTCATCATCAAGTGACAGATAGAACTTGGAATGTCCCGGATCACCCTGACGACCCGAGCGACCACGCAACTGATTATCAATCCGTCGGCTTTCATGGCGCTCTGTTCCGATAACATAAAGGCCGCCCGCTGCGATCGCCTGTCCTTTAAGCGTTGCAATTTCCTGTGCAATCTTGTCCTTGGCTGAATTCAATTCATCGCCTTCAAGGTCGGCATCAATTTCATTCTTGACCCGCATATCAAAATTGCCGCCCAGTTGAATATCCGTACCGCGCCCAGCCATATTGGTCGCAATGGTCACCGCACCCGGTGCCCCGGCCTGAGCAATAATCTCGGCCTCTTGCTCATGAAACCGCGCATTAAGTACATTGTGCTTGATTTTCATTTGCGCCATCAACGCAGCAAGGTTTTCAGATTTCTCAATCGAGGTCGTACCAACCAGAACCGGCTGACCGCGTTTTTGACAATCGGTCACCTGTTCGATAATTGAAGCATATTTTTCAGCCTCAGTCCGGTAGACCTCATCATCAGAATCAACCCGCAAAACATCAACATTGGTTGGGATATCAACCACATCAAGCTTGTAGATATCCATAAATTCTTCCGCTTCGGTCATCGCCGTACCGGTCATGCCAGCAAGTTTTTCATACAAGCGGAAATAGTTCTGGAACGTAACTGAAGCAAGGGTCTGGTTTTCCGGCTGAATGGCAACTTTTTCCTTGGCTTCAAGAGCCTGATGCAGGCCATCTGAATAACGCCGTCCCTGCATCATACGACCGGTGAATTCATCAATAATCACAACTTCATTGTCTTTGACAATATAGTCCTTGTCCGCATGAAACACTTTATGGGCCTTGAGGGCCTGGTTGATATGATGAACCATGGTGACATTTTCAGATTCATAAAGATCACCTTCCATCAAACCGGCTTCAGTCAGCATCTTTTCAACGTGTTCATTACCCTCTTCAGTAAGGGAAACATTGCGATCTTTTTCATCAAGCTCATAATCGCTTTCATCCAACTTGGGAATAAAGCTGTCTATAGTTGTGTAAAGATCAGTTTTGTCCTCAAGCGCCCCGGAAATAATCAGCGGAGTGCGAGCCTCGTCAACCAGAATTGAATCGACCTCGTCAACAATTGCAAAATGATGGCCACGCTGAACCATTTCTTCGAGATGGTATTTCATGTTATCGCGCAGATAATCAAACCCATACTCATTATTGGTGCCATAGGTGATATCACAGGCATAGGCTTCACGGCGCTGTTCATCGTCCATCTCATTGGTAATGCAACCAACGGTCATGCCCAGAAATACATAAACCTTGCTCATCCATTCCGCATCGCGCGCCGCCAGATAGTCATTGACGGTGACCAGATGAACACCCTCACCACCCAGAGCGTTTAAATAGCCGGCCAGCGTCGACACCAGTGTCTTGCCCTCACCAGTTTTCATTTCCGAAATATTGCCACCGTGCAACACCATACCGCCGATCAACTGAACATCAAAATGGCGCATGCCCAGCGACCGCTTTGCCGCCTCGCGCACCACAGCAAATGCTGGCACCAGCAGATATTCAAGATCGCTACCGTTTTCCAGCATGTCGCGAAATTCCTGGGTCTTGCCTTTCAACTGTTCATCGGACAATTGCTCGATCTCGCTTTCAAGCGCATTGATCGCATTAACATTTTTGCGATAAACTTTAACCGCGCGATCATTGGAGGAGCCGAAAAGTTTTGCGGCAATAGTATTTAGTCCGAGCATAAGTTATTGTCCTCAAACGGTTGTTGCACACGCAATCAACAGCCCAATTGTCATTGATTCGCTGCATTTTCAACCGGAATTCCCGCCGGGGCGGAAACGGGTTCACATTTACTGGTTGTTCTAGTCGAATTATCCGGCCAGAGCAATTACTACATTATTTTACAAAAATAGTAACATTCCGCCAAAATTCAATATTCCAGCCCAACAGAAAAACCGTTGCAAGATAGCAACATATTGATCAAGATCACCCTCCAGCCTCTTGATAAATATCCATTTTACCATCATTGTGCGGCGATAATTAACGCTGTGGTATTTGTCACAGCCATTCACTATGTTTTATTATGTTTTATCAGAGCAAATTTTTGCCCAATTTTGGCGCCATTAAGCAAGTCGCCTGGCAAACAGGTCGCTATACAGGGCAGGAAAACCGCCCGTTACTAACGGTTTTTCGCTATTAAGGTTTTAAAGTGATGAAAAGTCTTCACAAATTATTTCGTGCAACTGCAACGGCAGCAACAATGGCCGCTGTAATAGCAGGCAGCGTGGCACTTGTTTCCACATTTGGCGCTTCATCCGCATCCGCCCAGGCAAAAACTGCAGAAAACAAGGTTTTGGCAATTATCAATGGTCACAAGATTACCACCAAAGAGGTTAAGCTTGCTGCCGACGACATTTTGCCTCACCTGTCAAATGTACCGCCAAAATTACGCTACCCCTTTATTGTCGAATATCTGATCGAACGCCGGTTACTTGCCCAACAAGCGATTCGCGAAGGTTTAGGTACCAACAATGAATACAAAACCCGGCTTGTTTTTTATCAGGCAAAAGCTCTGCGTGACGCCTATTTTGTAGAAAAATTGAAAGCTGGCATTACCGATGAAATGATCCGGGCGGTTTATGACAAGGAAGCCTCAACGGTCACCCCGGAGGAAAGATTTCGGGCCCGGCATATTCTGGTCAGCACCGAACAGGAAGCCAAAGACATTGCAGCCAAGCTCAAAAAGGGTGAAAAGTTTGCTGATCTGGCTAAAGCCAAAAGCCTTGATGGTTCAAAAGACTTTGGTGGTGATCTCGGCTATTTTACCGCGGATGAAATGGTGGCTGAATTTGCCAGTGCGATCAAGGTCTTGAAAAAAGGTGAAATCTCCAAGCCGACAAAATCCGAATTTGGCTGGCATATCATTCAGTTGATTGACCGGCAAGCCGGTGGCCCGCGGCCCTTTAAAGAGGTCAAGGCGGCGATAAAACTAGTGCTTTTGCGTAAAGCTGTGCAGGAGAAAGTTGACCAATTGCGCAAGTCTGCAAAAATAGAAATGATTGATCCCGGTTTGAAGGAAATGCTCAAGCTTGCCCGCAAGCAGCGTGCCGAAATTGAAGCACGCAATGCCAAGGCAAAGGCCCAAAAATCCAAACCAGCCAGCAATTAACCTGACCCCGCCTTGTGGATTTCCCCGAGGCGGGCTTCCCTCAAAATAAGGCCTTGTGGTTTCATGACAGGTAAAATCTCTCCCCTTGCCCCAACTGACCAACCACAACTGCCGGTGCTTGATGGCATTCAGCTTGCCGTTGCCGAGACCGGCATCAAATACAAAGACCGCGCCGATCTCATGCTGGCCATCATGCAACCTTCAGCGACAATCGCTGGTTGTTTCACCACCTCAAAAACCGCATCAGCGCCGGTGGATTTCTGCAAAGCCAACCTTGCAGCCAGCTCCCCGTCAGGAGGCAAAGCAACAGCGATTATCGTAAACGCCGGCAACGCCAACGCCTTTACCGGTAAAAAGGGCCAAAGCTCGACAGAAAAAGTCGGCAGCATGGTTGCCGCAGCCGTGGATTGCCCAATCCACGAAGTTTTCATGGCCTCCACCGGCGTCATTGGCGAGCCCCTTGACCCAACCGACATTATATCAGCCATCGACGGCCTGATTAAAAACGCCCGCCCCGATGGTTGGTCCGATGCCGCACGGGCCATAATGACAACCGATACCTATGCCAAGCAGGCTACCGTTCAGGCAAAAATCGGTGACCAGACGGTCACCATTAACGGCATCGCCAAAGGTTCAGGCATGATTGCCCCCAACATGGCAACCATGCTGGTGTTTTTATTTACCGATGCCAGCCTGCCACGCGATATCATGCAACCGCTACTAACCAGCGCCGTTGATCAAAGCTTTAACAGCATAACTGTTGATAGTGACACTTCGACCAGCGATACGGTTTTGCTGTGTGCGACCGGGCAACAATCAACCAGCTTTCAAGGCCCTGATGATGCAGCCCTGCAAGAATTTAAGTCAGCGCTGAATTATTTGACCCGCGACCTTGCCCATCAGGTTGTCCGCGATGGCGAAGGCGCTGAAAAATTCATTGCGATTAAGGTATCTGGAGCAGAAAACGATATGGCCGCCCGCAAAATCGGCTTGTCGATTGCCAATTCACCGCTGGTAAAAACAGCAATTGCCGGTGAGGATGCCAATTGGGGCCGAATTGTTATGGCCGTTGGCAAGGCTGGCGAGAAAGCTGACCGTGATGCCTTGTCAATCAGCATCGGCAGTATATTGGTCGCCAGTCAGGGTGAAGCAGATGAAAACTATAACGAGCAGGATTTAATCCCCCATATGCAGGGCCGTGAAATCAATATCGCCGTTGATGTCGGCATCGCCGACGGCACCGCCACAGTATGGACCTGCGACCTCACCCACCGCTACATCGAAATCAACGCCGACTACAGAAGCTAACTTTTTGAGTTTAGAGATCGCGGCCAATGGCCAGGAATTTATCGCGGCGCTGCTTGCGAAGTTCATCTGGTGACAATTTTTTGAATGCCAAAAGAGCATTGGCGATGGCATCGCTGACATCATTAAGGGTTTTTTCCCGGTCCCGATGAGCACCGCCAACCGGTTCGGCAATAATATCGTCAATAACGCCAAACTCTTTAAGGTCAGTGGCGGTAATTTTCATTGATTTGGCAGCATCTTGTGCTTTGCTCGAGTCTTTCCACAAAATCGAAGCAGCACCTTCTGGCGAAATAACACTGTAAATAGCATGCTCAAGCATTAAAACCGTATTGGCTGTGGCAATCGCAATCGCCCCGCCAGAGCCGCCCTCACCGATAACAATCGAAATAATCGGTACACCAAGCCCGAGACAACAGTCTGTAGAGCGGGCAATCGCTTCAGCTTGTCCGCGTTCTTCTGCACCAATGCCTGGATAAGCGCCAGACGTATCGACAAAACTGATAACCGGGATATCAAATTTCTCGGCCATTTCCATCAATCGCACCGCTTTACGATAACCTTCCGGCCGGGCCATACCAAAATTGCGCTTTAAACGCGAATCCGTATCGTGACCTTTTTCCTGACCCAGCACCATCACCGGCTCGCCGCGAAACCGGCCCAGCCCTGATATAATCGCCTGATCTTCCGAAAACTTCCGGTCACCGGCCATCGGAGTAAATTCAGTGATCAACCCGGCAACATAATCCTTGCAATGAGGCCGTTCAGGATGGCGGGCAACCTGCGTTTTTTGCCACGGGTCAAGCTGTTTATATAGATCAACCAGGTGTTTATCTGCTCTTGCCTCTAGTTTTTCGACCTCGTCATCAATCGACATGGCCTCATCTTCCTTGGCCAAAGCTTTAAGCTCTGCCACTCTGCCACGCAAATCTGCAATCTGACTTTCAAAATCCAGAAAATTAGTCATATGGAATAAAACCTGCCCCAAAACCCGACAACAACAGAGACACTTTAATGTCTCAATTGATACAAACAACATATTTACAAGCTATATAAGGCGGAAAATCGGTTATTGCAAAATTATCACACCCAATTGTGCAAATTTTTTCAGTTTATTCAATTTCTAATCTTCCGCGCCCGCAAGCGGGTGATGTTCTTCAACAGCAGCTTTAAGACGCTCGGCCAATACATGGGTATAAATCTGGGTTGTGGAAATATCCGCATGGCCAAGCATTTGCTGGACCGCCCGCAAATCTGCCCCACCTTCCAGCAAGTGACTGGCAAATGCATGGCGCAGAACATGCGGGGAGACCTTGGCCGCCTCAAGACCAACACTAACCGCAAGATTTTTTAATGCTAAGGCAAAGTGTTGGCGGGTCAAATAGCCAGCTTTGCCACGCGAGGGAAACAGAAACGGCGATTCGACCGCCTGTTTTTCATCATAGTGTTTGGCCACCTGCTCAAATTGTCGAACGGCAACACCGGCGGCATCACTGACCGGCACCAGTCTTTCGCGGCCGCCCTTGCCTTTAATTGTCAATAATCGCGGATTACCGGCAAAAGCCATCCGCGGCAGACTAACCAGTTCGGACACCCGAAGCCCGGTTGCATATAAAAGCTCAAGCAGACAATACAAACGTGAGGCATCAAGCCGCTTGCGCCCTTTAGCTCTTTCAGCATTACTCTTTGCCGCCTCGAGCAAGCGGTCCACTTCCGTGATCGAAAGAACTTTTGGCAACCCACGCACGGTTCTCGGGCTTTCAATGATGTCAGCCGGATTGCCTTTTACCACTCCCTCTGCATACAAAAATTTGTGAACCTGACGAACCGCCGATAACCGTCTTTGAACTGTCGAGGCAGCAAGGCCCTGGGCATTGAGAAACACCAGATAAGATCGAATATGCTCGCTGGTTACCTGACTGAAACCCACCCCCGATTTGCCCAGATGCAATACATATTCAGACAAATCACGCCCATAGGCTTCAAGGGTGTTGCGCGCCGCACCACGCTCAGCGCTCATCATTTCCAGAAACGCCTCAATCTGGCGTTGATCTTTTTCTCTAACCACGCAATCGGCCATTGGAGATAGACTTTTCAATTTCGACCGGCTCAGGTGGAAAATTGGCCAGCCACCACGCCCCGCCATAAACGACACCGCCCGCAACAAAAAGGATTATCAAATATCGTAAACTGTCAGGCATGTCCGCATCGACTTGTTATTTTAGCTGTTTTGACCATTTATGCATGATAGGCGTCCCGGTTGCAAACGAAGTCGTCTTTTTAATCCTTTGCGCTTTATTTTCTAAACCGCTAAAACAACTGCAATTCTTGAAATTTTATTTGATGCTGAAACTGGCATGACCAAAAAAATTACCCGGAGCGATATCGAAATGATCCGCTCTAAACTTGGCTCGGACACGATTGTAATGGTCGGCTTGATGGGCGCTGGAAAAACCACTGTTGGGCGACGTCTTGCCCAGCGATTGAACCTGCCGTTTGTTGATGCCGATCACGAAGTCGAACGGGCTGCAGGCATGTTGGTCAGTGATATTTTTGAACAACATGGCGAGGCCCATTTCCGTGATGGCGAGCGCCGGGTAATCGCCCGCCTGCTTGAATCAGGTCCGCAAATTCTGGCAACCGGCGGCGGTGCCTATATGGATGAAGAAACCCGCCGAAACATTACCAGCAAAGGGATTAGCATCTGGTTGAAATGCAGCCATAAATTATTGATGACGAGAGTGCGCAAACGCGATGGCCGACCATTGCTCAAAACCGATAATCCTGATGCAATCATGCAAGACCTGATCGATAAACGTTATCCGGTCTATGGACAGGCTGACCTGACCGTGGTTTCCCGTGATGTCACCCACAACACGATTGTTAATGACGCAGTACGTGCCCTGCGTTCATATTTTGACCCTGACCAGGACCATTAAAACCAATGACCACCAACGAACCATTCACCAGTAAAGATGGCACGGCTGTTAAAGTTGACCTTGGTCAGCGCAGTTACACAATTCATATTGGCGAAGGCATCCTTAGAGACGCCGGCCAAATCATTGGTCCGCTTCTTTCACGCCCCAAAACAGTAATTGTCACCGATGAGAACCTTGCCAGACTGCACCTGAATACTTTAAATAAAAGCCTTGATGGTGCTGGCATAGAGCACACGGCAATCATTCTACCGCCGGGCGAAGCAACAAAGTCATACGAAAAGTTTTCGTTTCTTTGCGACGCATTGTTGGAAAATGATGTCGAGCGCAACGATATTATCATCGCGTTTGGTGGCGGTGTTATCGGTGATCTGGCAGGCTTTGCTGCTGCGGTTCTGCGCCGTGGTGTAAACTTTGTTCAAATACCCACCAGCCTGCTGGCCCAGGTCGATTCTTCGGTTGGCGGCAAAACCGGCATCAACTCCCGGCACGGCAAAAACCTTGTTGGCGCCTTTCACCAGCCTCTGGCGGTCATTGCCGACATCGCTCTGCTTGATACCCTGCCACCACGCGAACTGGCATCAGGCTATGCAGAGGTTGCTAAATACGGTTTGCTCGGCGACATCGGATTTTTCGAATGGTTGGAAGAAAATGCCAAAGCGCTATTTGCCGGTGATGGTCAGGCCCGCATCAAGGCAATTTCGAAAAGTTGTGAGGCAAAGGCAGATATCGTTGCCCGCGATGAAAAAGAAAACGGCGTTCGCGCCCTGCTAAACCTTGGCCACACCTTTGGCCACGCTTTGGAAGGGGCAACCGGTTATGGTTCATGCCTGTTACATGGTGAGGGTGTTGCCATCGGCACCGTGCTGGCCTTCAGATTTTCCGAACAAAACGGTCTCATTGCATCTGGCGCTGCCAAACGCGTGCAGGCCCACTTTGCCAGCATCGGTCTGCCCACTACATTGTCAGACATAAAGGGTGACTTGCCCGATGCCCAAACACTGGTAAATTATATGCGCCAGGATAAAAAGGCCACCGGTGGCAAACTGGTTTTCATTTTGGCCCGTCAAATTGGTGACACCTTTGTTGCAAAAGATGTGGCAGAATCTGATATACTGAACTTTATGCGTGAGGAACTGCAAAACCGATGAGCCCGATTCCATGAGCTTGGCTATCATTATCACCGCCGGTGTTATTTTCGCCCTGCTGATTTTATCAGCATTCTTTTCCGGTGCCGAAACAGCCATGACTGCCACCTCCAAAGCGCGTATGCACGAATTGGGGAAACGCGGCAACAAACGGGCAAAAATCGTACAGCGCCTGATTGACACGCCCGAGCGGGTAATCGGAGCCATTCTGCTCGGCAATAATCTGGTCAACATTTTAGCCTCGGCCCTTGCAACCAGCTTGTTTCTCACCCTGTTTGGCAACTCCGGTATAATCTATGCCACACTGGCAATGACCGCCCTTGTGCTGGTCTTTGGTGAGGTCATGCCCAAAACCTATGCGATCACCAACCCTGATAAATATGCTCTGTTTGTTGCACCTGTTATCAGACTGATCGTTGCGGTTTTTGCCCCCATCGTGATGACCGTTGAGTTCATCGTGCGGAAGGTCATGTGCCTGTTTGGTGTCGATATTTCCAAATCTCAAGATATACTGAATCCCCGCGAAGAACTGCGAGGTGCGATAAATCTACACCATAAAACCGGTGCCTTTATCAAAACCGACCGTGACATGCTCGGTGGAATTTTGGACCTTGACGATCTTGAACTGTCAGATGTCATGGTCCATCGCACCAAAATGCACACCATCGACATCGCCATGTCACCAACCGAAATAATAAAGGATGTCCTCGACAGCGGCTTTTCCCGGGTGCCCGTATGGCGCGAGGATAAAGACGACATCATCGGCATTCTCCATGCCAAAAACCTGCTTGCCGAACTTCACAAATGCAAGGGCCAGGCAGAGAAAATCAACATAGAGGCGATCTGCATAGAACCGTGGTTCGCACCCGATACCACGCCAGCTCTTGACCAGCTGAATGCCTTTTTGCGCAAGAAAAAACATTTCTCTCTGGTTGTCGATGAGTATGGCGAAGTGATGGGCATGGTCACCCTTGAAGACATTCTCGAAGAGATCGTGGGTCAGATTGCTGATGAACACGACGTGCCTGAAACCGATGTGGCGCGCGAATCAGGCGGATCTTATGTGGTAAATGGCGAAACTCCGATCAGGGACCTGAACCGTTTGCATGATTGGGAGCTACCAGACGATGAGGCAACAACTTTGGCCGGCCTTGTCATTCATGAAGCCCAAATCATTCCCGATACCGGACAGGCCTTTACCTTTCACGGCTTTCGTTTCGAGGTGCTTGAGAAAGACCGCAATCAGATTAAATCAATCCGTATCACCAACCTTTTGAAAAGATCCTGATGCCGAACAGCTGGCAAACCTACGACCTTGTTATCATCGGTGCCAGTTTTTCAGGCTTGACCTGCGCCCGTGCCGCCGCCTTGCGAGGACTTTCTGTGTTTGTCATCGAGGCAAAGGATGATCCCGGTGCCCGTATTCACACCACCGGCATTTTGGTCAAGGAGGCTGCCGAAGAGCTTGACGTTCCAGCCGACCTGACTCGAGCCATCCACGGTGTTCGCCTTTACGCACCCAATCTCAAATCGGTCGACCTGTTTTCGCCGGGCTATTATTTCTTAACCACCAAAACCAGCAACCTCATGCGCTGGCTGGCCGACGAAGCCCGACGGGCCGGGGCAGAAATCAGATGCGGCATAAAGTTTACCGGCGCAACTCATGTTGGCGAAACAATAAAAATCGCTCAAACAAAAATTTCCTGTCGCTATCTGGTTGGTGCCGATGGCGCAAAGTCAACTGTCGCTGACTGTTTCGGTCTTGGCAAAAACAGCCGTTTTCTGGTTGGTATTGAGGCCGAGTACACAAAACTGGATGGTTTTGATGACCGCTTCCTACACTGCTTTCTCGATTCAAAAATTGCCCCCGGTTATATTTCCTGGGCGGCAGCATCCCCAGATGCCATTCAGATCGGTCTGGCCACCAAATCTTCACACAAACCAGATCTCAATCGGTTTCGCCAACACACCAAAGGCCTGTTTGCCTATGATGAGAGCGCCATCGTGGAAAAACGTTCCGGCGTCATCCCTTGCGGCGGCATTGTCAGGCCTTATGCGGCCAAGAATGTTTTACTGATTGGTGATGCCGCCGGTCTGGTATCGCCTTTAAGCGCCGGGGGTATTCGACTGGCTTTTCGCTTTGGCAAAAAAGCCGGTCAAGCCATTGCCGATCACCTGACGCGTTTCGGCCCGCCACCGGAAACTGTCCTTGAAAAACAACTACCCGGTTTTGCCAAAAAACAAACCCTGAGAAACCTGCTCGACCTGGCCCCACCAAATTTTCTCTACAACAGCCTGTTAACAACGCCGTTAATGCGCAAATTTGCCCGGCATGTCTACTTCCACAAACGCCTGACCAAAGACATCAATTTGGAAGAATTCACCGCACAACTACCCACGGGCGCCAAGTAACGCTCGATTTAGAGCCGCGCAGCGACAGCATTGATATCAACATTGCTGACATCCCACACCGCTGCCATATTGATAATATTTGACCCGCAAACCCGGGCTCTCCTGGGCAAGTTCGAGCGTGTCACCTGCCGTACCCCGCCATCCTCAATCACCAGTTCACCAACCAGTGCACCGCAGGCCTGTTTTGCATAATCGCGCTCCACCGGCGCAATCGTCACCAGCAATCCGTCGAGCTCCCACGCCGCCGCTTCAATCGCTGGAACCCCGCGCCTGCTCATTAAAATATGACCATAACGATGCAACGGCCGTCGCAAGATCTTTTCCAGTTTAACCCCAATATTCGTTGCAAAAAACTTCACATATCCAGAATTCATGCCGCCTCATTTGTAACGTTACAATAAGCAACATCACATACAATTATTTCTGGTAAACCGTCAATGAGTGATCTCAGGCAAGGCACTTTTCATAGCTGTTTGAGGCGTCTGAAAATTGCTAATCCAGCTAGACAGTAACACTTACACCGGGATTTTATTGCCGCGGGCAAAGGCGTGTAGCTGGGTGCGTATGGTTTGTGATGGTGTCTCGATCAGCGGTTCGATAAATTTTGTCAGCTTGGCCTGATCAACACTTAAAACCATCGCCTTAACCGGCCCGATTGATGCCGGTGCCATTGAGATGGAACGATAACCGGCGCCAATCAATGCCAGCGCTTCGAGCGGGTCACCGGCCATTTCGCCGCACAGCGTTACCGGCACATCATGTTCTTTACACTTGCGAGCAATTTCCTGCAGCACTCGTAAAAATACCGGAGACAACAAATCATAGCGTCTGACCAGGCTGCTTTCGGCCCGATCCGAAGCAAACATATATTGGGCAAGGTCATTTGAGCCGACCGATACGAAATCCACTTCAACCAAAATATCATCAAGTTGCCAGACGATCGCGGGAACCTCGATCATGATGCCAAGCCTGATATCTACTGGTACCGGCTGATCAGAATGCTGCAGCCGCCGGGTTTCATGCTCAACAATTTGTCTGGCCTCTAAAAACTCCGACAGATTGGCTACAAATGGAAACATCACGCGAAGGGTTTTTCCTGCCGCAGCCTGCAACAAAGCCCGGATTTGCAATTTCAGAAATGCCGGTCGCGACAGGGACATTCTAAGGCCACGCCAGCCAAGCGCCGGATTATCTTCTTTTGCTCTCGACAGGTAAGGCAGCCTTTTATCCGATCCAATATCAAGTGACCGAAAAACCACTGGTTGATCACCGGCTGTATTGAGAACCGCTTTATAAAGTTCCACTTGTGCATCAAGACGCGGGAACGAACGGGCAATCATAAATTGCAGTTCGGTTCGAAACAGGCCGATACCCTCGGCACCTGAATCTGCCAAATGTGGCAAGTCGGCCATCAGTCCGGCATTGATGTTCAAATTGACCTTTTCCCCATTTCTGGTAACCGCTTCGACGTCTCGCAATTGGGCGTAACGGGCCTGTTTACGGGCATAAAACCGCACCTTTTCCGCATAAGCACCAACCACTTCACCATTGGGACGGATATGAACTTCGCCACTATTGCCATCAATGATGATGTCATCACCCGTATCAACCAGCTCGACAACACCATCAAGCTCGCCGATCACTGGAATATCGAGCGCCCGGGCAACAATCGCCACATGGCTATTTGAGCCTGCATCCTCGAGCACCAGCCCGAATATTTTTGATCGGTCATAATCAAGCAGTTCAGCCGGACCCATTGTCCGCGCCACCAAAACCGCAGCATCAGGAAGCACTTCATGGGCCGCGGTCTGAGCTGTTCCGGTTAAAACCCGCAACAACCGGTTGGCAAGATCGTCAAGGTCAGTCATCCGTTCGCGTAAATATGGATCAGCAGATTTGGCCAGCCGGGCACGGTTTTCATTCTGCACACGCTCAACTGCAACTTCAGCAGTCAGACCGCTTTCTACAGCATCAACAATCCGCTCGACCCAGCCGCGGTCATTGGCAAACATCCGGTAAGTTTCGAGCACCTCATTATAGTCACCACCAAGTGGGGAATCGCTACTGGTAATCAATTGATCAATCTGCCCCCGCAGCGTGTCAACACCCGCTCGCAGCCGCCGGACTTCCTCATCCACATCAGCGGCAACGAAATTTACAATAATCACCCGGGGTTGATGTAAAACCACATGACCAATGGCAATTCCCGGCACCACCGCTTCACCAGTCAGAAAGTGAGAGCGCAGATGGGCAACGTCCGTTTCGGTTGAATTGGCAACATCATGAAGCTCACCCGATGAAATAATTTCAGCCAGCACCATGGCGGTCGTCTGAACCGCCTCTTCTTCTTCAGAGGAATAATGGCGCCGTGTTTCATTCTGCACCACCAGAACGCCGATCGGTTTGCCGTTTTTTAGAATAGGAACGCCCAGAAACGAGTGAAAAACCTCTTCCCCGGTTTCGGGCATAAATTTAAAGGCCGGGTGGTTTTGTGCATCGGACAAATTGAGCATTGCCGAATTTGCCGCAATTGTGCCAACCAGCCCTTCATTAATGGCAAGCTGTGTATTGTGCACCGCTTCCTGCTTTAAACCTTTTGTTGCAAACAGCTCAAGCTCATGCCCCGGCCGCATAACATAGATCGAGCACACTTCGGCCACCACATTGGCAGCGATCAGTTTTGTGATTCGATCAAGTCTGGCCTGTGCGACTTCCGGCCCCGCCATAACCTCTCGCAGTTGCCGGAGCAGAACGCGGGGGCCTAAAGCGGGTGGGTGCATCAGGCCGCGATCCTTTTAGACAGGGTTACAAACATCTCAAGCCGCATCCAGATCATAAACCGTATGCAAAGAGCGCAGGGCAAGTTCGGTATAATCTTCATCAATCAGAACTGAGGTTTTAATTTCCGACGTGGTAATCGCCAAAATGTTAATACCGTGACTGGCAAGGGTATCAAACATTGTTGCCGCCACACCAGCATGCGAGCGCATACCAATACCAACAATCGACACTTTGGTAACATTTGGTGCTGATTCAAGCGACTCAAAACCGATTTTTTCTTTGTTGCTTTCAAGCACAGACACTGCCGTATCAAGGTCATTGACCATCACCGTAAAGGTGACATTGGCAAACTCGCCATCGGGCGACACATTCTGTACAATCATGTCAACGCTGATATTGGCATCAGCAAGCGGCCTGAATATCGCCGCTGAAATGCCCGGCTTGTCTTTTACGTGACGAACCGTGACTTTGGCTTCATCCCTGGAATAGGCTATGCCGCTTACAACTTCTTGTTCCACAATCAACTCCTCATCACAGACCAGCGTGCCCGGCCCGAAATTATTGCCCGGCACTACCGGGATGTCATTGGGTGGATCAAAACTTGATCGCACCTGTAGCGGTACCTTATACACCATTGCCAGTTCAACCGAACGGGTTTGCAAAACTTTTGCACCCAGTGAAGCCATCTCGAGCATTTCCTCATAGGAAATCCGCGACAGCTTTTTCGCCTGCTTAACAATCCGCGGATCGGTTGTATAAACCCCGTCCACATCGGTATAGATATCACATCGCGCCTCAAGGGCTGCCGCCAAAGCAACGGCGCTGGTATCAGAACCGCCACGGCCCAGTGTCGTGATCCGGTTTTCGGGAGAGACCCCCTGAAAGCCGGCAATTACACAAACCTGCCCGGCCGCCATTTCATCTGCCAACCGCTCAGAGTCAATTTCTGAAATCCGCGCCGCACTGGCCGCTGAATTGGTTTTGACCTGCACCTGCCAGCCGGTCCATGACCGCGCCTTGATGCCCATGTCCTGCAAAACAATAGCCAAAAGGCCCGAGGTTACCTGTTCACCGGTGGCAACGATACTGTCATATTCGCGTCGGTCATAGTCAGCCGAAGCCTGACGACACAGATCAACCAGTTCATCGGTCCGCCCCGCCATGGCCGAAACCACCACCGCAACCTCATTGCCCGCTTCAACTTCGCGCTTAACATGCAGCGCCACATTGCGGATACGGTCAATATCTGCAACCGACGTTCCGCCAAATTTCATAACCAAACGGCCCATGTCTGCCTCGAAAAAATATCAGTTGAATAATTAATCTCATTGCGCTGTTAAATTACGCGCGCTAGTCATACCCTCGTGATCGATAATATGCAATATTGACGATTAAGTTTGTTCTTTCTGGTGTTTTCATGTCTACAAATTCAATTGCCGGCTCCCTGTCTCTTGACCCTTCAGAAGTTGCCAAATTTTCTGCCATTGCTGATCAATGGTGGGATGAAACCGGCAAGTTCGGGGTTTTGCACAAGTTCAACCCGACCAGAATAGCCTTTATAAAAGAACAGGTTACCGCCCGCCTCGGGCTTGACCCGCTGAGTAATAAACCATTGAAAGGTTTGCGACTACTTGATATCGGTTGCGGTGGCGGTTTGCTCAGCGAGCCTTTGGCAAGGATGGGTGCTGACATTGTCGCAGCCGACCCATCGGAGAAAAATATCAAGACTGCCATGGTCCATGCCAGCCAGCAGGGTCTGGAAATTGACTACCGTGCCACCACCGCAGAACAGCTACAACAGGCCGGTGAAAAATTCGACGTGGTTCTTAATATGGAAGTCATTGAACACGTCAAAGACCCCAAGCAATTTACCGCCACTTGCGCCGCAATGGTCAAACCTGGTGGCATGATGTTTGTCGCCACTTTAAACCGAACCCTGAAATCCTTCGCGCTGGCCATTGTCGGAGCCGAATATATCCTTGGCTGGATGCCCAAAGGCACCCATCAATGGGAAAAATTCATCACCCCCCAAGAGTTAAAGACCTGGCTCGAGGCGGCTGAAATGCACCAGAAAACGTTGTCCGGTGTTACTTTTAACCCGATTACCAACACCTGGCACCGTTCGGGCGATACCGGCGTCAATTACATGATTGCAGCAATGAAAGCTGATGATGAGCCAGTCAAGGCTTGTTGAGCAACAGGTCTTCATTTTGAATTGACGGGAAATGTGATTTGTCGATGTATTTGAAATACTCATCCAGATAAGGCAGCGGGCCATCGGGGCAGGGGAATACACAAATAATTTCACCGGTTTCTTTGTCGCCAAGCTCATCCAGCCCGTTTCTTGCTTTCAGGTCACCGAGATATTGCTGTAAACCAGCCAGTGCCAATCCCGAGCTTGGTCCGACAATAATGCCACTGCGGCTCATTTCGAGACTAAGCTGGTAGGATAGCGCTGTCTCAACCCGTTCAATGGTATCAACATGTTTGCCCCAGTCAAACCCGACAAGTTTCAACAGCTTTTCTGTTCTAACCCCGGGGACGTAATTATCAGGTGCCCGCATGGCACCGACAACCTGTAAGGACGGCTTTTTGGCTTTCAGATATCTTGAATTGCCGATGATCGTTCCCGTCGTGCCCAGCCCGGCACAGAAAACATCGATTTTGCCGTCGGTCTGATCCCATATCTGAGCCGCCGTCCAGCGCTCATGGGCCCGCGGATTGGCTTGGTTGTCATACTGGCCGGGGTTAAGCACATCATCCTGCTCGGCATCTTTTTTGGCCTTTGATACACCACTGTTCGGGTCACCTTCATCAGGGTTTTCCGGCTCAACATTAACAATCGGCTCGACCCCGAAAAACAGCAACATCAGCAATTTGTGCCATGAAATCTCGCTTGGCACATAGGATTGAATGTCATTGATGCCAAAATGCCGGGCGACCAGCGCCACCGAAGACACCGTATTGCCGGATGAATTCTCAACAATTTTCCGAACCCCCTCCAACTCACCGTTCAGATACTTTTCTTCAATCATATTGAAGGCCGGGGCTGCCTTGACATTGCCCAACGGCATCATATTCATCAGCTTGGCAAAAATGCGAACATTGTCACCGGCAAATGGATTTAGCGTGGACGGCAATTCGACCAGCGGCAGGTAGGTATTCTTGCCCGGATCAAGAAAGTCTCTTATTGCCGATGATCCCTCAAAGACATTTTGCCGATTCCCCATTGCATTACTCCCGTTTTTTTCGACAATCAGGCGGCCACAGAACTTTTGGCGACCACACACAGGCTTTTTAGTTTTTCAACCCCGACAGGCTCTGCTGCCTGCATCGGAACCACGGCGTAGCGCTGGCAAAGCTCATTGCGTACTTTGTCAATCTGCTGGTGCTCGGACCGAGCCCGCTGACGCAACAACGGCTGGGTTGTATGGGCAGCAGCAAGACTGGAGTTTATAATCCACCCCCACGGCGCTATACCGGCCCGCTGCAGATCATCCTGCAAGTGGGCTGCTTCGAGAACCGGTGTGGTTTCCGGCAAGGTGACAATCACCATTTTGGTTTGTTCGGGATCCTGCAGGCGCATCATCGGCGTTACCATTCTTGTGCGCTGCTTGCCATCGCTGTGGCGCAGGATATCGCGATGATACGATCCGGTTGCATCAAGCAACAACAGGGTATGGCCGGTCGGTGCTGTATCCATGATAACAAAATGTTTTGTGCTTTCGCGAATGACCCGTGAGAATGCCTGAAAGACCGCGATTTCTTCGGTGCAGGGCGAGCGTAAGTCTTCTTCCAGCATCGCGCGACCTTGCGCATCAAGGTTCTTGCCTTTGGTCGCCATCACATGCTGATGATATTGCGCGGTCACCTCGACCGGATCGATACGACTGACCGTCAGCCCGGCAACATCACCGGCCAGCGTTTCAGTGATATGAGCCGCCGGATCGGTTGTGGTCAACAAAACTTCATGGCCACGTGCCGCCAGTTCAACCGCAACAGCAGCAGCCATTGTTGTTTTGCCCACACCGCCCTTGCCCATGAACATCACCAGGCCCTTGCCCGGTTGTTCAATATCATCGACCAGCCCACCCAATGTCGGGAAGTCCTCATGCACTGTAGTCTGGTCTGGTTCAGTGCTAATAAGGTCGGGGGCTCCGGCAGCAAACCGCTTCAAGGCACCAATTCCCACAAGATTCTCGGCCCGCAGGGCAAATATTGCGCGCGGCAGCGCTGCAACTTGGCTCGTCATACCAGCCAGCGCATCCTTATCGCGCTGCAACAAAGCAGCTGATAGCGCATCGCCACCAGTTTCCTGCGGCATCATGCCGTTGATTGCCAATTGCTGGTTTTTGATCCCGATCGCAGCCAGTTCTTTCGAAGTTCGCGCCACCTCAGACAGGGCAGAGTGACGGGGACGGGCAACCAGCACAAGCCTTGTGGTCGCCCCGTCCGACAAGCGGTCAACCGCTGCCGCATAACGGTCGCGCTGTTTTTCCAGCCCGGCCAGCGGCCCCAGACATGAAGCATCGCCCTTGCCCGCTTCCAGAAAACCGGACCAGGCACCGGGAAGCTTCAGCATCCGGATGGTGTGACCGGTTGGTGCGGTATCAAAAACCACGTGATCATAGCGCTCGACCAAATCATTGTCGGTCAAAAGAGCGGTGAATTCATCAAAGGCAGCAATTTCAGTGGTGCAGGCACCGGAAAGTTGTTCCTCGATGCTTCTGAGTGCATCTTCGGGCAAAATACCGCGCATCGGACCAACGATACGGTCACGATATTTTGCAGCAGCTTCCTCGGGATTAATTTCAATGGCATCAAGACCGGTCACTTTGGTAATCGGGGTAATTTTGTTGCCGATCTCGGTTTCAAAAACCTGCCCGACATTTGAGGCCGGATCGGTACTGACCAGCAAAACTTTTTTACCGGCATCTGCCAGGCTAAGTGTCGTTGCGCAGGCAAGCGATGTTTTTCCAACACCCCCTTTGCCGGTAAAGAAAACAAACTTTGGAAGATCAGTGAACATGGTTTTTCCCGTTTTGAATAATATTTTGCCGTCAGATCAGCAGCAGCTGGAGGACACTTTTTCAGACTCAGCTGCATCACCGCCGCAACAGGATGTCGAAGCTGTTTCGGTCGCACCGGCTTTAAATTCGACACCGGTCATTTTCGCCAATTTCTCACGGACCGGATATTGCCCGGACGTCTGCAACGTATCGCCAAGCATAATAACCGGCAGACCTTCAACGCCAGATTTTTCCAACACTGCCTTAACGCTCTCATTCTCAGCAAACAGTACTGGTTCTTGTGAAAGATTAATACGTTTCACCTCAACGCCGCGCTCGGCAAGCCAGTCAAGATCTGCTGCAAACTGCACGAGATGCGGATCAATATCAGGGCCGCAAATACCGGTGGAGCAGCACATGGCCGGATCATAAACAGTTAGAGTGGTCATTTGAATTTTCCTATTCAACAGGTTGATTTTGTGGATTTGGAATTGGGTGATACCCAGCAGGCATCGTCATCATCGCCGCTTTGCAATTTGCTCTCAAAAACCGAATTCAGGAAGTTGGCGAACGGCAGCAATCTGCCAGCATTAACTGAATAGCAAACCCGCGGTCGTTCAATTTCACCGATGATGATACCGGCAGATTTCAGAATGCGCAGGTGTTCAGAAACCGTCGATTGGGCCAAGCCCACTTCACCAACAATATCGCCGCCAATGCAGGATTTCTTTTCCATCAAAAGACGTATGATCTGAATGCGGGCCGGATGGGCCAGCGCCTTGGCCAGTGCTGCAAGATCCTCACCCGACACATCATTTGCGGTCTGGTCTCGACTTTCCGGGGCAGACGTTTTCACCGCTAATTGCATCTCGTTCCCTTTTGCTTTGCTTTGCTTAACCTAATATCGTATATCGTCGATACACTATATAGTCGATATTTTTCGTCGTGCAATCAAAAAAAATCCCGGCTCGCCAGAACCGGGATTTTTATCAACTTTTGAAAGACCACAAGCCGAAGAGCGTGGCCTTAATTCTCATCCATCTTCAAGGCTGAGATAAAGGCATCCTGCGGGATGTTTACCTGGCCGAACTGGCGCATTTTCTTTTTGCCCTCTTTTTGTTTATCGAGCAATTTGCGCTTGCGTGAAATATCGCCGCCGTAACATTTCGCCGTAACATCCTTGCGCATCGCAGCAATGGTTTCACGGGCAATAATTTTACCGCCAATTGCTGCCTGAACAGGAATTTTAAACAAATGGCGCGGAATAAGGTCTTTAAGTTTTTCGCACATGCCCCGTCCGCGCTGTTCGGCCCGTCCACGGTGAACAATGATCGACAGCGCATCAACCGGCTCGGCGTTGACCAGAATTGACATTTTGACCAGATCGCCCTGCTCATAACCGATCATATGATAATCAAAGCTCGCATAGCCGCGGGTTACTGATTTGAGCCGGTCATAAAAGTCAAAAACCACCTCATTCAAAGGCAATTCATAAACCAGCATGGCCCGTGACCCGGCATAGGTCAGTTCTTTTTGCCGCCCGCGCCGGTCTTCACACAGTTTGAGAACCGAACCGAGATATTCATCAGGCACCAGAATGGTTGCCGAAATCCACGGCTCTTCCATATGATCGATCTTGACCACATCGGGCATGTCAGCTGGATTATGCAATTCGATTTTATCACCGTTGGACATGTAAACTTCATAGATAACCGATGGCGCGGTGGTAATCAGATCGACATTAAATTCGCGCTCAATCCGCTCACGGATAATTTCCAGATGCAGCAGGCCAAGAAAGCCACAGCGGAAGCCAAAACCAAGGGCAGCTGATGTTTCCATTTCAAACTCAAAGCTGGCGTCATTCAGCCGCAACCGCGCCATACCCTCGCGCAAATCTTCAAATTGGGCCGCATCGACGGGAAAAAACCCGGCAAAGACCACCGGTTGAGCCGGTTTAAAGCCGGGCAGCGCCTGCTCGCACGGACGCTTGTCATCGGTGACCGTGTCACCAACCCGGGTATCGGCAACCTGCTTGATCGCGCCAGTAAAAAATCCGATCTCGCCCGGGCCAAGTTTGCCGGTATATTCAATTGTCGGACGGAAAACCCCAACCTGGTCAACCAGATAAGTGGCATTGGTTGCGATCAGTTTGATTTTCTGCCCCTTTTTCAGTTCCCCATCAATAATGCGAACCAAAACCACAACACCGAGATATTGATCATACCAACTGTCAACCAGCATGGCTTTTAGCGGTGCATCAACATCGCCTTCCGGCGGCGGCAGTTTTTCAACAATCGCCACCAGAACATCTTCAATACCAAGCCCTGTTTTGGCTGAAATCTCGACCGCCTCGGAGGCATCAAGGCCGATAACATCTTCAATCTGCTGCCGAATCCGGTCAGGTTCTGCCGCTGGCAGGTCAACCTTGTTCAGGATCGAAACAATATCATGATCATTATCAATCGCCTGATAGACATTGGCCAGGGTTTGCGCTTCTACCCCCTGACTGGCATCAACCACCAGCAATGAACCTTCAACCGCGGCCAGTGAGCGGTTGACCTCGTAGGCAAAATCCACATGGCCGGGGGTGTCAATCAGGTTGAGCACATATTTCTCACCATCGGTATGGGTATAATCAAGCCGCACCGTCTGGGCTTTAATGGTGATCCCGCGCTCGCGTTCCAATTCCATCGAATCGAGCACTTGCTGCTTCATCTCGCGCGCGCTCAAGCCACCGGTTATTTGAATGAGGCGGTCGGCAAGAGTTGATTTCCCATGGTCAATATGAGCAACAATGGAGAAATTTCTGATATTTGAAATCTTTGTCATGAAGGGGGTTTTACACCCAATCGGCAATGGGTCAAGCGTTCTATCGACCTACCTGGATCAACCTGCAATCAGGTGGAGTCACCTGATTGCAGATAAGTTGATCGAGCCTAAAGAATTAGCGCAACTTACCTGCACACATCGGCGTGCAGGTTGCACTGACCGCCAAAAGATTTTTGATGGTAACCCCGTCATAAACACTCAATTCATGGCGTCCCGAAACAGGATAGGTTTCAGCTTTGCCAGCAAGCTGGACAACACCATTTAAATCCTGACTCCAAGAGGGAACAACATCATCAGAACCGGCCCGGACAATTGAAACATAACGCGCTTTGGGATGTTGTTGCCGGTTTAGCCAGCCAAGATAGGTGCCCGGTCTTTCGCGGACCAATTGCCGGTATAGCCCCCGCGACCGGTTAACAGTACCGGCCCCGACCATCGGTGCAAACCAGCCAAGCGGACTGTTAGAGACCTGCAAACCGGTTTCTGCTGATCCAGTGCCGCGATGGGGACTGGCAATGGTAATCAGAGTTTTTATTTTCAGAGCCGGAAAGCTGACCATGGTAGCTCGAGCCACAACACCGCCAGCCGAATGTCCGGCCAGATGCAGCGGCTCACCTTTATGCAATTTAGCAATCTGCCCGAGATATCCCGACAAAAACCCGGTTTGCACGGTAATCGGTGCTTCGGTGGGAAGATCAATGGTATAAAACCGGTTCGTTCCGCCCGCACTGGTCGACCAGCGCAAAATCTGCCCCGCCCGGGCCGATAAATGTCCCGCATCACGCCAGCCATTTTGTTGCAATACCCGCGTGATACCCGTCCCGCGCCAACTCCCGGCATCACCGCGATAGCCCTGTACCAAAACAAGCGTATCGGCAAATGCCGTATTAGCCAGAAATCCCGAAATCAGCGCGACAACCAATCCAAGCCGTTTCATAATACACCCATACATTAAAATATTCCAATATATGAATATTACAAAATGGTCTCACTGTCCAGTTAAACAGTCCTCACCGCCATATCCCAAACTCATCGCACACCTCCCCAGGCAGCAAGCGCTGCCCGGCGCTCCTGCGCCGCGCCTCGCAGGCCCGACCGCAGGAAGGATACGCCGTGAGAGAATTTATGGCCTGATATAAGAATAGCCTTTTTCCTGCAATTCAATCAGTTGCACCACACCTGATGGCACCATTTGGGCTTCTGACATAATCTCAATCTTTTTACCTGCTTTGGCACTCATTTTGCGATGAGTATTACCGCAGGCTGAAAATTTCAGATTGCCAAACTCAAGGCCCATTTTTTCAATCCGGGCCTTAACCGGGCTGGTATCAGCGCGGAACATGTGAAGACCGGGACCATAGGCCACCACTTCAACGATAACTTTCTCGCCCTTGCTGGCATAGTATTTGTTCAGATTGACGACATTATTAAGCGCCATATTCATCACCCGCGGATCATTTTGATCAACATGCACGGCAATGCGATGTACTTTTTCCCCGGCAATCGCTGTAACAGGCGCACTGACTGCCAGCACAAACAGCGCCAAGGCAGCTGCAAAAAGGGCTGATAATTTCATTTTCATTGTTTTTCCTCCAGAGTTTTTTCTTATAACTTCGCCCTGTCATGTTATCTGTTTTCCAGCATGATTTCAAAACACAAAAATATCATATGAGCAATCCACCCGGCAAAGGCGCAGCCTCCACAGGTCATCGCCTGACGACACAAGCGGCTCTTGAGATAATCAACGCCGGTGGCAACGCCTTTGATGGTGCCATCGCTGCGGCCTTTATGGCCTGTGTCTGCGAACCAGTTCTGGCCTCACCGGCTGGCGGTGGCTTTGCCATGATCCATGATGCCAAAGGGACGCGATTGCTGGATTTTTTCGTCCAAACCCCGATGGCCAAAAACACCTCATCACCGGATTTCATCGAAATCGAAGCTGATTTCGGCAATGCAAAACAGCTTTTCCATATCGGCCACGCCAGTGCCGCAACACCGGGGTTTATGCCGGGCCTGTTTGCCTTGCATGAAAAATCTGCCTCACTGCCCATGGCAACCCTTATTGCTCCAGCCCGCAAAGCGGCGATGCAAGGTGTTGAAATAACTCCTTTTCAAAATTATCTAGCAAATGTTGTTTCACCAATTTTGCTGCACAGCCAGCAGAGTCGGGCGGTTTTTGCTCCGAATGGCAACCTTCACCAGAGCGGTGAGATATTTCGCAATCCGGCTTTGGCAGATTTTCTCAATCAGGTCGGCAAAGTGGGCGCAAGTGCTTTTCCAGTTGAAAGTATCCTGTCAGATCAAAAAAACAGCGGCCATTTGCGTACCGATGATTTTGAAAACTATCAAGTTGTTGAACGCGACAGCCAGTGTGTCGAAATTACCGGATCAAACGTTCACCTCAACCCGATGCCTGCGGCCGGGGGTATTTTGATTGCCCTGACATTTGCTAATCTCAACAAAAACACAACGCAGGACATTGCCGAGGCGCTAAAGCAGGTCGACATTGCCCGGCGCAAATCTGATAATAATCTCGCTGCTCTATTAAAAGAGCTTGGCCCGCCCGCCCATCGCGGCACCACTCATATATCTGTCGTTGACGATCAGCAAAACGCCTGCTCGATGACCTTGTCGAACGGCGAGGGCAATGGCTATATCGTCGATGATTGCGGCTTCATGCTCAACAACATGCTGGGTGAAGCTGACATCAATCCCGGTGGTAAACTGGGCTGGCCGCAAAACACCCGCATGTCTTCAATGATGTGTCCGACCATTGTCGAGCATACGGACGGCTCGATTATGGCGCTGGGTTCTGGCGGATCAAACCGCATTCGCTCGACAATTTTTCAGGTTCTGGTCAACCTTTTGCTCCGGGAAAACTCCATCGCTGAAAGCATAACCAGCCCGCGCCTTCATATCGAAAACGCCCATCTTGACTTCGAAGACCCCGACAACCCAAAGCTCGCCAGCCAGCTCAAAGCGGCATTTCCTGATCATCGCCTGTGGCCGGACAAAAGCATGTTTTTTGGCGGTTGTCACATCGTCGTTGCCCAGTCGGGTCAAGCCTTTGAGGGATTGGGGGACCATCGTCGTCACGGGTTTTTCGCCACCACCTGAGTTTGAAACCGTCGACTCTTTCAACTGGGGTTGATTGCCTGACACCGCAAGATGCCGACCGCAGCGTGGATGACCGCCAGCCTATTTACAAATCGTCCCTTGATCGCTGGAAACGTTATGAACCCTATCTGCAGCCTCTGATTGACAATCTTGGCGGCTGGAAGTGGATTGAAAAGCATCTGGAACGTTAATCTTTTTCAGTGGTCAGCATATCGGCAAGACGCTTTTGCGCCGATCCGGGTTTTAACGGTTTTTGCTGACTTTCATGGGGACACCACGCCGTCAGATAGATAATTTCAACGCTGGCCCTGACCCGTCCATCATCATCTGAAAACAGGTCTTTATAATATTCATCAACCAGTCCGATTATCCGACGACTTGAAAACATCTTTGCCCGCCCGCTGAGCGGGTTGGCAAAACCCATTTTCTTAATCTCAGCCATTAGAGCAAGAACATTGTCATAGCGCACGGTCAAAACATCCGTATCGGCCACCGGCAGGGCAAACCCGGCCCTTTGCAACAGATTGCCCGCTTGCCGAACATCGATAAACGGTGCCACCCGCGGACTGGCCCCGCCGGTTATTTCTTCATCGGCCAGCAACCAGACATGGCGCAATTCAGCCAGCGTCTGACCGCCATACATGGCGCTTAAAAACAATCCGTCAGGCTTTAGAGCCCGGTTAATCTGTATCAGCGCTCCCGGCAGATCATTAACCAGTTCAAGCCCCGGCGGCGCGATGACACAATCAAGACTGTTGTCTTTGAACGGCAACCACTCGCAATCATGAACCACATTATTATATGACACCACCGGCCCGACCTTTGCTGTTTGGCCGATTGCATCCAACAATACAGGAGCCGCTTGACCAACAACTAACGTTTTCTCGAACTGCCGTTCAATCAGTTCCAGCCTTGAAGCCAGTTCATTGGCAATCAGTTCATCAAGAAAATTAGGATAGTCTGCAGCCGCCAGCGCCCGAGCGCGACGCCGCCCAATCATTTGCCGGTCAAAAATCTGTCTGGTTTGAGTCATAAATGATGTTTAGAGTATTTCTGTGACCATAGACATGGATAAATCAACCTCTACAGCACTGCCAACCGGTAGTGCAACGCTAATGGCCTATTTGCGCGTCTTGACTGCAAAGCTTGTCGACACCGTGCTGCCAGCCCAGTGTGTCAGTTGTTTTCAGCTTACCGGCGAACCGGGCCGCCTGTGTGTCGATTGCTGGAATGAGCTTTCCTTTATCGATCATCCCTTGTGTGATTGCATGGGTACGCCCTTTGCTTTTGACCCCGGGCAAGGCATCCTCAGCGCCCGGGCCCTGGCCCAGCCGCCGCCATGGCATCGGACCCGGGCTGCTGTTGAGTTCAATAACATGTCCCGCAAACTTATTCATGCCCTGAAGTACCATGACCGCCATGAAGTTGCCGATTTGCTCAGCCAGACCATGAGCCGGGCCGGAAAACAATTGCTCGCCGATGCAGACCTGATCATACCTGTACCGCTTTATCCATTGCGGCTCTGGCAACGCAGATTTAACCAGTCTGCTGCACTGGCAAAAAACATCGCCGAAAACGCTGGTATTGCCTACCATCCCGAACTCCTTAAACGCCGCCGCGCCACCCGTCAGCAGGTTGGTTTAAAAGGGGTCGCCCGACGCGACAATGTGAAAGGGGCGTTTGCGGTTGACGACAACCACGCAGATAAGCTTTATGGCGCAAAAGTTGTGCTGGTTGATGATGTGATCACCACAGGAGCTACGGTGGCAGCTTGCAGTCAGGTGCTGGTAACCGCTGGATGCAGTCAGATTGACGTATTGGCATTTGCCCTTGTAAACAATCCGCTTCGACTGCATATTTGATTTTGAATTTATTATCGGGAATTTGACAGAATGACGACGGTTAAAATTTACACTGCCAAGATGTGTCCTTATTGCAGCGCTGCCAAGCGTCTTTTAAAGCAAAAGGGTGTCAAATTAGAAGAAACCGACGTTACTTTTGATCCTGCCGGTCGTCAGGCCATGACCAAAAAAGCCGGTGGCAGTACATCTGTGCCGCAAATCTTCATCGGCGATACCCACGTTGGTGGCTGTGATGAGCTGATGGCGCTGGAGCGCAAAGGGGCTCTTGATGTTATGTTACAGACAGGCTGAATCATGAAAGTGGCATGTGTCCAGATGTGTTCGGGGCGCGATGTTGACATCAATATTGCCAGCGCCAGCACCCAAATCACAATGGCCGCGGCCAATGGTGCCGACTTTGTCCTAACCCCCGAAGTGACCAATCTTCTCGAAGAAGACAAACAAAAACTGTTTGCCAAAATCGGCACCATGGAAAATGACAAGGCGGTTATCGCCTTTGGCGCTCTTGCCGAAAGACTGAAAATCTATTTGCTTATTGGCTCGCTGGCCTTGCAGTCCGGTGATGGCAAACTGGTAAACCGCTCAATCCTGTTTGGCCCCGACGGTTCAATCATTAACTGGTATGACAAAATCCACATGTTCGATGTGGATTTGGGCAAAGGCGAATTTTATCGAGAATCGGCCAATTACAACGCCGGCAACCGAGCAGTAATTGCTGATTTGCCATGGGGGAAATTGGGCATGAGCATTTGCTATGACGTTCGCTTTGCCCACCTCTACCGTCAATTGGCCAAGGCAGGCGCGCAGTTTCTATCAGTTCCGGCCGCTTTCACCCAGCCCTCCGGGCAGGCCCACTGGCATGTTTTACTGCGGGCCAGAGCCATTGAGACCGGTTCTTATGTTTTTGCCCCGGCCCAAACCGGCACTCACGAGAACGGTCGTCAAACCTATGGTCACAGCCTGATTATTTCTCCCTGGGGAGAAATACTTGCACAAGCTGGCACAGAACCGGAAGTCATCATGGCTGATATCGACCTGGAAAAGGTGACGCAGGCCCGGACAAAAATTCCCGCCCTCCAGCATGATAGGGAATTTACCCTATGATTCGTTTCGATCTGATATGCGAAAATGACCATGAATTTGACAGCTGGTTTGCCAACAATGCTGCTTTTGATCATCAAAAGCAGGCTGGACTGGTCACCTGTCCGTATTGCGATTCAGAAAAAGTCGAAAAACAATTGATGGTGCCCTCAATCCCGAAAAAGGCCAATAATAACCACCAACCTCAAGCCATGCTGTCGGCCAACAATGATCCGGCAATGAAAGACCTTGTCGAAAACATTCGCAAAATGCGCCAGCAGGTTGCTGAAAATGCCGATGATGTCGGTAAAGATTTTGCCAAAGAGGCCCGCGAAATTCACTACGAAGAAAAACCAGCTCGCAATATCTACGGTCAGGCAACATTTGACGAAGCACGTTCACTGATCGAAGAAGGTGTAGAAGTTATGCCGCTGCCGTCACTGCCTGAAGAAAAAAACTAAATTCTTCATTGTTGTTCATACTCTGCTTACCATTTTTGTTCATACTTTGCCCGATTAGATAACTATTTACGGGGCAACGAACCGCTGATCTTGTGCCCAGGCGCTGGTCGGTTCGTTAACAGTATAGAGTAAAGAGCGTAGTAATGAACACTTCAAAATCATCAAATAACGAGTTTGTTTTCTTTCGACCACGGCCTGATGGCGATATTGATCCGGCCGGTGAAGCAGGGTGGTTCTTGCAACGCCAGCGCGAAGAAGCCGGCGTTAGTCTGGAAGAAGCCAGCCGGGCGGTAAACATCCACACCTTCCATCTTGGTGCAATTGAACAAGGCGACCTGACCGGCCTGCCACCGCGCACCGATGCGATGGGCATGATTGGTGCCTATGCAACCTATCTGGGTTTTGATGCCGAACCACTGGTAAAACATTTTGCCCGCTTCCTGCCCCGCCAGCCGATGCCCGGACATCGCAGGATGTCTGGAAAACGCGGCAAGAAACGTCCCGCACCACTTTCCAGTGCCAAGATTTTAAAGTTTCCTATAATGGAAAGACTGCGCTCTGTTGCAACAGGCGCCGGTGGTGTTGTCGCTTCAAGCCTTGCCGCCATCATGCTGTTTGGTCTGGCCAGTTGGGCCTTTATGCCAAATGATGGTGCATCAAACGGTAAGAAGATTGATCAGGTTGCCTCCATTGCAACCATTTCCGAACAACCAATGCCTGACAGTTTGAAGCGTTCAGACAAAACATCAACCGATGCTGACAAGTCAGCCAACAGTTTAAGCGGTCTTGATCAGTTGATTGCAAAAAATGTCACCGATGTTGAAATTCAGACAGCTTCTATTCCAACAGCACCTGCTGCCGGAAACACGCCAATAACCACCGTCGGTGAATCAAAAGCCAATACCTCAGGTGGTCAAGTTTATGGTACAGAAAACAAGAAATCCCGGCTAATCCTGCAAGCAAACTCAAATGTCTGGGTCCGCATTGAAGACGCCAGAGGCAACGTGGTAATGACCCGCACCCTTATGGCTGGCGACAGTTATCGGGTTCCGACTAGAAAAGGCCTTGTGGTAATTGCCCGTGACGGTGGTCTGCTCAGCTATCAAATAGATGGCCAAAACAAGGGAAATCTTGGCCGCGAAGGCGAAATCCTTGTCGGACGTTCGCTCGATTTAGCCAAGTTGGCCGATAACAACGGTTGATTTTAATAAAGACACTGGCTCAAGAGAGCGAAATGTTTTAGACCTGCGATCGTTATTTTCCGATACACGATACAGGTCTGAAACCCATGGCGTCTGTCAACGCAGCAAAACTTGACCAGATAATTGATCGCTTTGTCGCGCTCGAAGCTGAAATGGCCAGCGGCGCGGGTGGTGAAGATTTCGTGCGCATGTCAAAAGAATATGCCGAACTTGAACCGGTTGTAAAAGCGGTGCGAGCATTGCGCGATGCCGAAAATGAAGCAGCAGACCTTGCCGAGATGATTGCCGAGGGCGGCGATGCCGAATTGGTCGAAATGGCCAGTGCCGAGTTTGCAGACCTCAAAGGCAGTATTGTAAAACTCGATAAAAAGGTCAGCGTCCTGCTATTGCCAAAAGATGCTGCCGATGAGCGCAATGTCATTTTGGAAGTCCGGGCCGGAACCGGCGGCGATGAAGCAGCTTTGTTTGCCGGTGACCTGTTTCGCATGTACCAGCGCTATGCCACTGTCAAAGGCTGGAAGGTTGAAATTATCTCAGCCAATGAAGCTGGTATCGGCGGCTACAAAGAAATTATCGCCAATATTTTCGGCTCAGGGGCCTTTGCGGCACTAAAGTTTGAATCCGGCGTTCATCGTGTCCAGCGGGTGCCGGTCACAGAAACACAAGGCCGCATTCACACCTCGGCGGCAACGGTTGCGGTTCTGCCTGAAGCCCAGGAAGTTGATGTCCAGATCGAGGACAAGGATTTGCGTATTGATGTCTATCGCGCATCAGGTCCCGGTGGCCAGTCGGTCAACACCACCGACAGCGCCGTGCGCATTACCCACCTGCCAACCAATACTGTGGTTATTCAGCAGGATGAAAAATCCCAACACAAAAACCGCGAAAAAGCCATGAAAGTGCTGATGGCCCGGTTGTATGAGCAGGAACGGGCCAGACTGGCATCAGAACGTTCCGAGGAACGTAAAGGCCAGATTGGGTCCGGTGACCGCTCCGAGCGCATTCGCACCTACAATTTCCCGCAAGGCCGGGTTACCGATCACCGCATCAATTTGACTCTCTACAAGCTCGACCAGATCATCGAAGGGTCCGGCTTGCAAGAGATGATTGACGCCCTGACCAATGAGCATCAGGCCGCATTGCTGGCCGCTGAAAATGATCATGCCGCCTGATAGATCAGATGATCTGACTTTGCAGAACTGTTTGTTCGCCCTGCGCAAAAAATTCACCGACGATAACATCGACACCGCCGATCTTGATGCTCGTTTACTGGTTCAGGCGGCAACCGGTGTGGATCATGCTGGTTTGATTCTGAAATCTGATCACATATTGACCGCTCAGGAACGCCGCACAATTAAAAAAATGTCGCAAAGGCGACTGCGGCGCGAACCGGTATCGCGCATCCTTGGCGAACGGGAATTTTACGGTCGCGATTTTATCGTGACCAGCGATGTGCTCGACCCGCGCCCCGATACAGAAACCCTCATTGAGGTCGTCCTCACAGCGGTTCAGACCTTACAAATGGCCAACCGGCCTCTCGATATCCTCGATATCGGCACCGGCACCGGCGCAATCATTGTAACCTTGCTGTGTGAATTACCCCATGCAAAGGGTGTGGCCACAGATGTTTCACCAGCTGCCTTGGAAGTGGCTCGACGAAACGGCATTAAACGCGGTGTTGCCGAAAGACTGAATTTAGAAGAAACGTCCTGGTGCGCTGGCATTCAACAACAATTTGACATCATCGTTTCCAATCCACCCTATATTGTCAAAGCCGAAATCGAAAAACTTGATCGCGATGTAAAAGACTTTGATCCTCATCTGGCTCTTAATGGTGGCCCGGACGGTTTGGATGCTTATCGTAAAATCGCCGAACAATGCCCGGCCAGAATGAAACCGGGAGGCTTGATCGTACTGGAAGCCGGTTTTGATCAAGCTGTAGCATTGGCAAGTCTGTTGATGACAGCAGGTTTCAAACCCCATGACGATATCCCGATTATCACCAAAGACCTCGGTGGTAATGATCGGGTCGTAACAATGTTGTGGCCCTAAATAAAAAAACAGTTGGAAAACCAGTTGTAAAAGGCTAAGTTCATGAATATAGATACCGTTCCTGTGGCTGGAATGGTGAAACAAACCCCCTGAAACTTTGACGTTGGCGTGTAGATAACGCATATCGACAAGTCATTATCAGCAGGGTTTTAATTAGAGATATTGCTTTATATGCAGGGCTCAAAGCCCGATGTTTTGCTTTAAGGGGCTTTAGCCATTATTTATTTTACAACAACCTGAAGTGTGGAGCGCATGAGACAGGGTCATCAAAACAACAGAAACAGCAACCGTCAGCGCAGCCGTGGCAGACGACAAAGCGGTGGCGGCGGTAGTCCTTCAAATAAAGTTTATGATAGCAACGGACCAGATGTTCGTGTGCGCGGATCAGCCCAGACAGTAGCAGACAAGTATTTGCAATTGGCCAGCGATGCCCAGTCACAAGGTGACAGCATTAAAACTGAAAGTTATTTTCAGTACGCCGAACATTATTTGCGTATCGTTGCCGCCACTCAGGCGATTAAAGACCAAAAACAGGCGGAAAAAGAAAAAACCGCTGAAGAACACGCGGCGCGTATCCAGGCCAAGCGCGATAAAGCAGCAGCAGAGCTGGAAAAAAGCAAGGCCGTTAAAAAACCATCTCAGGAAGAAAAATCAGCAGCACCTGAAAATAAAGGTGACTCTGATAAGGGCGCTGATGACGGCACCGATAACGGCAATGGCAAAAGTGACGAAGACTGGGGCGGCCATCAACCGGCTTTCTTGCAACGCGACGAAAGTCAGGAAGCTGAAAAACCCAAAAAATCACGGCGCAAACCGGCCAAAAAGAAATCAGTGGCCGCTGCACCTGAAGCAGACAGTGAACCCGAAACAACCAGCCCTGGCTGACATCAGTCAGGAAACAGTAATGTTCCCGCCCGGCCTGATCAATCCGTTGTTGATGACGCGCATATAAACGCCGCATTTTGTGTGGCCAAAATTATCGCTCAATACACCGAGCATCGAAACATCGCGCTCGCCGGTTTCCAGATTAACCTGCGTTGCCGGACAACGACCGGTGATGGCAAAAACCTCAAATAACGGCTGCCCGTCGATGCTGACCGTTTTACCGACCCAGTCCATTTCGGCCCACGGTTCAAACCCTTCAACATAAATATTGCCCCGAAACCGCAAGGGAGAAATCTCCTGCCCTGCTGCCTTTGAAATTTCATCAACGCTGGCCAGATTTATCAACGATACCGCCTTTTGCGAAATATCGGTAAAATAGTGGCCGTCAGCAGAAACCAGCCGTGGTTTACCGCGCGAATCCTCTTCCATGAAATTGGCAAAGAACGTTTCAATCATATCAGCACTTTCAGCACTGTTCATCGCCACCCGCAACAATTCCTCACCCTCATGGATAATCACCAGCGTTTGACTGCTCTCGTCAAACTGGCATCGAAGCTGGGCCAGTTTACCATTCAGATAAAGCTGAAAAAACGTCCGTTTGGGTAAAAATTTAGGGCGCTGCGGATCAAACTTCTGCGACCCGTTCTCAATCGCCCACTGCCGGTCAAAGGCAATACCCTTGTCCTTTTCAAGTTTCATTTGAGCAAGACTGTCAGCCGACAGGCCTTTCACAGGATAACGGTAAAGCGCATTAATTTTTGCCATTTTTTGCCTAACAATAATCAGTGTACGCGATAAGAATCACGAGACTTGAGTTTTTTCTGTCTAACACCATATGTGGTGTGTGAGAATGACTAAATGCCTTTTGGGTTTGGCTGTTCCACGCCAAAACAAAGTTTGTGAACAGGCGTTTAACCACAGTGCCGCCAGTCGGGCTGTTACTATAACGCGCTAGAGGAGTAATAAACATGGAATTTGAAAACTATACAGAACGCGCCAAAGGATTTATCCAGTCAGCCCAAAATCTGGCCTTGCGCGAAGGACATCAAAAATTTTCTCCCCTGCACATCCTGAAAGTTCTTCTTGACGATGATCAGGGCTTGGCCGCTGGTCTAATAAAATCTGCTGGCGGTGATTTCAAGGCAGCGCAAAAGTCTGTTGAACTTGATCTCAAAAAAATCCCCAAAGTCGATGGCGGCGGTGCCGGACAATTGTACCTGTCCCCCGAAATCGCCCGTATTTTCGAAACCGCTGACAAACTTGCAAAAAAGTCCGGTGACAGTTTTGTTACCGCCGAGCGTTTGTTGCAGGCTACAGCAATTGAAAAAAGTGAAGCAGCCACCTGTCTCAAGAATGCCAACATAACCCCGGCAAGTCTGAACAAAGCGATTGACGAATTGCGTCAGGGACGTACTGCCGACAGCGCCTCAGCCGAGGAGTCTTATGATGCCTTGAAGAAATACGCCCGCGATCTCACCGAAGTCGCCCGGGAAGGAAAACTCGATCCGGTTATCGGTCGTGACGAAGAAATTCGCCGAACCATGCAGGTGCTCTCACGCCGCACCAAAAACAACCCGGTTTTAATCGGCGAACCTGGCGTTGGTAAAACCGCTATTGCCGAGGGTCTGGCGTTGCGCATTGTTAATGGCGATGTGCCCGAATCCTTGAGTGATAAAAAACTCATGTCTCTTGATATGGGTGCCCTGATTGCCGGCGCGAAATACCGCGGCGAGTTCGAAGAGCGCCTGAAAGCGATATTGTCAGAAGTTGAAGCTGCCAATGGTCAAATCATCTTGTTTATTGACGAAATGCACACCCTGATCGGTGCCGGCAAGGCAGATGGTGCAATGGATGCCTCTAATCTGCTCAAACCTGCACTGGCTCGTGGCGAACTCCATTGCGTTGGCGCAACAACACTGGATGAATATCGTAAACACGTCGAAAAAGACGCCGCTTTGGCCCGTCGTTTTCAGCCGGTTTTCATTGCCGAGCCAACCGTTGAGGATACCGTTTCCATCCTGCGCGGCCTGAAAGAAAAGTATGAACTGCATCATGGCGTGCGGATTAGCGACTCAGCCCTGGTTGCAGCCACCAATCTTTCCAACCGCTACATCACCGACCGGTTTTTGCCCGATAAAGCCATCGACCTGATGGACGAGGCCGCATCGCGCCTGCGCATGCAAGTGGATTCCAAACCCGAAGAGTTGGATGAACTGGACCGGCGGATCATTCAGTTAAAGATCGAACGTGAAGCCCTAAAGAAGGAAAAGGACAAGGCCTCGGTTGACCGGTTGGAGAAACTGGAAAAAGAACTTGCCGATCTGGAAGAAAAATCCTCCACGCTGACCCAGCGCTGGAGAGCTGAAAAAGACAAGCTCGATGATGCCCAAAAGATCAAGGAAAAGCTTGATCATGCCCGGATTGAACTGGAGCAGGCCCAGCGGGCCGGTAATCTGGCCAGAGCCGGTGAGCTTTCCTACGGCGACATTCCTGATCTGGAAAAGAAACTGCTCGAACTTCGTTCGGTCTGCAAGCCTGAAAATCCGATGATGGAAGAAGCGGTTACTGAAAACCACGTGGCCCAGATTGTCTCGCGCTGGACCGGTGTGCCGGTTGATAAAATGCTTGAAGGCGAACGCGACAAGCTTTTGAAAATGGAAGACGCCTTAAGCAAACGAGTCATCGGCCAGCAAGAAGCCGTCACGGCTGTGTCAAAAGCAGTGCGCCGCGCCCGGGCCGGTTTGCAGGATCCTAACCGGCCAATTGGTTCATTTATGTTCCTTGGCCCCACCGGTGTCGGCAAAACCGAACTGACCAAAGCCCTGGCTGATTTTCTGTTTGATGATGAACAGGCCATGGTTCGTATCGACATGTCCGAGTACATGGAGAAACATTCGGTTGCCCGATTGATCGGTGCCCCTCCCGGTTATGTTGGCTATGATGAAGGTGGTGCCCTGACCGAAGCGGTTCGCCGTCGGCCCTATCAGCTAGTGTTGTTTGATGAAATCGAAAAAGCTCACCCCGATGTATTTAATATCTTGTTACAGGTACTCGATGAAGGTCGCCTGACAGACAGTCAGGGTCGCACCGTTGATTTCCGCAACACCCTGATCATCATGACCTCAAATATGGGGGCCGAGTTCCTGGTAAATCTGAGTGATGAGGAAAGCGTTGATGCGGTGCGCGATCAGGTGATGGGCGTTGTCCGCTCGCAGTTCAGACCTGAATTCCTGAACCGGCTGGATGAAACCATCCTGTTCCAGCGCCTCAAGCGTGAGCATATGTCTTCGATCGTCGACATACAAATCGCTCGCCTGCAACAGCTACTTGATGACCGGAAAATCAACCTTGAGCTTGATGACAGCGCCCGCAGTTGGTTGGCTGACAGGGGCTATGAACCGGCCTTTGGTGCCCGCCCGCTTAAACGGGTCATTCAGCGCGCTTTGCAAGATCAACTGGCTGAACTGCTGCTGGCCGGCAGTATCGCAGATGGTGAGACCATCAAGGTCAGCGCCAGTGATTCAGGGCTGGTAATTAACGGCCAGCCGGTCAAAGTTGCTGCCTGATAAATAACAATAACTCCCAACGGGTGCGTGCTTTTTACAAGTGGCACCCGTTGGGAGTGTAAATTTGTCGCTAACCATATAGCGACTAATAGCTTTCAAAATTGACTCATATCAATCATGTTCCCAACGTATAGCGATACGCTACTGCCGAATTAGTGGTAAAAATTATCAAAGTTATTATTGGAGTGGGGAATTGGACCATCAAAGTAGTGAAAGTTCGAAGTCGGATGCTAAGCTTGGAAATCAAGGTGATCAGCTGACAAAAACAGCGGCAAAACAAGCTGAAAAAATTCATCGTCTCGCAGAAATGCGTCATGATCCAAATGCGGCCCGACAGGCTTTTGAATCCGGTAAATACCCGTACCGCCGAAAGATCAAACGTGCTGTATATGAGAAAAAGAAAGCCGAGTTACAGGTCGAACTACTGAAAGTTCAGGCATGGACTGAGGCCAATGGTCAAAAAATTCTGATGTTGTTTGAAGGCCGCGATGCCGCAGGTAAAGGCGGCACCATCAAACGCTTTAATGAGCACCTCAATCCGCGTTCAACCCGGGTGGTTGCTCTTAACAAACCCACCGACCGGGAAA
This sequence comes from Anderseniella sp., assembly GCA_030626025.1. GTDB lineage: Bacteria > Pseudomonadota > Alphaproteobacteria > Rhizobiales > Aestuariivirgaceae > JALWJW01. The sequence goes on from DAOUPT010000001.1 coordinate 142,083, forward strand.
AATCACAATGGTTTTTCCAGCGCTATATTGAGCACCTGCCAGCAGCGGGTGAAATTGTTATGTTCGACCGTTCCTGGTACAACCGGGCCGGTGTCGAAAGGGTCATGGGCTTTTGCACGGCCAACGAATATCTTGAATTCATGCGCCAGTGTCCCGAGCTCGAACGCATGCTGGTACGCTCTGGCATACGAATGTTTAAATACTGGTTTTCAGTCACCCGCGAAGAACAAAAACGCCGCTTTGCCTCGCGCGAAAAAGACCCGCTCAAGCAATGGAAACTATCACCCGTTGATCGGGCCTCTCTGGGCCGCTGGGATGGTTATACCGAAGCCAAGGAAGCAATGTTTTTCAACACCGATACCGCTGATGCGCCCTGGACAATCATCAAATCAGATGACAAAAAGCGCGCCCGCCTGAATTGCATGCAACATTTCCTGAGCGCTATTCCATACCCGGACAAAGACGAGAGTGTAGTAACTGGCCCTGATCCATTTATTGTTGGTTCAAGTGCCCACGTACTGGGTCAAGCAACCGACACTCTGCTCGACCGCACAGTGCATCCGGAAAAACAACGCAAGAAGAAGTAAAAGAAGAAAATGCCCCTCATTCGTCATCCTCGGGCTTGACCCAAGGATCCAGAGTGTTGGAGATACGTCACAAATTCAAATACTTGCCACAACCATTCTGAGTCCTCGGGTCAAGCCCGAGGATTAACTGTGTGTGGGTGCGACGGCCCTGTCTCTACAAGACAGTTCAGAGCAAATGAAAAATATCTCGAATACGATCAGACGAACGCGATTTAATTGGCAATACTTGCAAAGCGTTTGGCGATTGGTTGTTTCTTCATCAACGCAATAATTCTTTGGCGGTGCTTCTTGAAGCGCTTGAGGTTTTTACCTTGCAGTCTCAGCTTGCCCGCAACGCGCACTCGACGCGGATTGATCGTACGATTGTTGATCCGTACTTCATAATGAAGATGAGCACCGGTCACCCTGCCTGAAGAACCAACATAACCAATAACCTGACCCTGGCGAACAAAAGACCCGCTTCTCAGTCCCGATGCATAGCGGCTCATATGAGCATAGCGGGTAAGGTATCCGTTGCTGTGTTTGATTTCCACAACCCGGCCATAAGCACCTTTGCGGGCCCGGTGAACGATTTTACCGCGACCAGCAGCGCGAATTGGTGTCCCGCGCGGTGCCGCAAAATCAATACCGGTATGCATTTTCGAATAGCCGAGCACCGGATGACGCCGCATACCGTAACCTGAACTGATTCGTGCACCACTAATGGGTGTCCGCATCAAAAACTTGGTCGCGCCGCGGCCTTTTTGATCATAATAAGACGTTTTACCGCTTGAATTGGTAAAGCGATAAAGCTTTTTCAATTTACCGCCAGCTTCCAGCGCGGCATAATGAACAATCTTACGGCGTTTGGAAGATCCGGAAAACGGCTTGCCAAAGTAAATCTCAAACTTTGCCCCGGCTTTAATATCACGCTGGAAATCCACATCATGTGAAAACGCCCGGATAACCTGATTGGTGATATATTCCGGCACACCCTTATCCAGCGCTGCAGCAAACAGGCTTGATGTAACCCGTCCGGCAATCCGATACTGACCCGAATCAGGTGTCGCATAACGTGAGGGTTGACGATTTCTCTGGCCATTAACCCGGGCAAAAAACTTGCCATCTTCGTTAGACTCAACCGAAATATTTTCCTGGGGGCCGGGTGAAAAACTTAACTCGACCGGGAAAATTACGAAATTGCCGAAAAAATCCTGCTGCTTGTCCAGCGTAACAACAAATTTTTGACCCACTCTGAGTAATTTGGCCGGAAATACCGGCTCAAGAGCAGCAGTCAATTGGGCTGCTGTATCATAGGTTACACCCAAGGCAACCAGGCGATTGATCAGGTGTTCACCTTTTGCCAGCACAATCACTTCATCAACAGGTTCCGGCGGCAACTTTTTCAAAATTGTCGTGGTATTTCGTGATGGTGAAATAGAGGCCAGTTGAACATCACCACTCAAAACAGAAGGCTGGCTGGTTGAATCCAGCCCGGTGGTGCCACCAAACATATTCAGCGTCGAGCTACTGGCCACACCGGTTTGTGGTAAAACCACAGTATTGGCAATAATACTTGAATTGGAATCAGTCTGGTATGCAACAGATGCCGTCTGAAATGGTCGCAGTTCCAATGTTTTTGAAAATGCCCCGTTCAAATCGCTCTTGGCTGACACGGTTGGTCTTTGCCAGCGCTCGGCAATATTGACCGATGCCTGAGCCCTTGTTGTACCGTTTTCACTGAAAAGTCCGAGGATCGCAGCACCAATCACCAAAGATCCAGCCAAACCTGCGACACAGGTTGTAATCAGCCAGCGGTGAGGGCTGGCTTCTTCCTCATGAAAAGGATCATGATCTCCCGTTTCCAGATCTTCGACGTGAATCGGGTCATAAATACCCTTGTCCCCACTATCAAAGTGCCGGTTGCTGATCTGTGCAATCGGGTTCGTCAAAAGCCCTCATCCCCTTATTAACAAGGTTGTGTTTTTCGCAAAACACATTGATATTTATAAGTTTTCCCCGCCTCTGCATCGCCTGCAAAACAACGAAAAACTCGATTTCAGAGCCCCAAACCCCTCGACACCAGACAGCCAGTATCGAATTGTGCTGACAATGCATCACAGAAGATCAGGAGTCAACAGTTCAAATTTTATTTATGTGTGAAAAAACGCTTAAGAACAAACGGTTAGGGACAAGCCCTATGGTTTATTGTTGTAAATCTACGCTAAACAAACGCCTTGCACCAACATTCCTCACAAGTTACTTTCACTTTGCCGTTTTATAGTTGCCAATTCGTTAATAACAGTGAGAACTATGCTAAACTGTCGGCAGGCATGTCTACATATTAGTCGGCAAAAACGCGACATATTCAGCCAATCAGATGTATTGCACTTGTCGTTAGCCCGGTCTGTAGGCTACCAAGCAGTATCAAAATTTAAAAAATCACTATTAACTCAGGTCACAATGCAGATAAAACGTTTCAATAAAATTCTGGTTGCCAACCGCAGTGAAATTGCCATTCGGGTGTTGCGGGCTGCCAATGAGCTTGGCAAAAAAACCGTTGCAATTTTTGCCGCTGAAGACCGTCTGGCCCTGCACCGCTTCAAGGCCGATGAAGCCTATCAAATTGGTCAGGGGCTTGGCCCGGTCAAGGCTTATCTCTCCATTGATGAAATGATCCGCGTGGCACTGAAATCAGGTGCTGATGCTATTCATCCCGGTTACGGCTTTCTTTCCGAAAACCCCGATTTTGCCGACGCATGTCAAAAAAACGGCATTGCCTTTATTGGCCCCAAACCTGAAACCATGCGTTTGTTGGGTGACAAGGTGTCAGCCCGCGCCGCAGCTGTTGCAGCCGGTGTTCCCGTTATGCCGGCAACTGGTGCATTGCCCGATGATATCGTTGCGATCAAAAAGCTGGCCAGTGAAATTGGTTACCCGCTGATGCTCAAAGCCAGTTGGGGCGGTGGCGGTCGCGGCATGCGACCCATTCACCAGGAAAGCGAACTGGAAGACAGCGTTATGGCCTCACGCCGTGAAGCAGCGGCTGCTTTTGGCAATGACGAGCTGTTCCTGGAAAAACTGGTTGAACGGGCCCGCCATGTGGAGGTCCAGATACTGGGCGACAAACACGGCAATGCGGTTCACTTGTTCGAGCGCGACTGCACCGTTCAGCGCCGTAACCAAAAGGTTGTTGAGCGGGCACCGGCACCTTATCTTGATGATGACCAACGGGCCGAGCTTTGCGAATTAGGGCTGAAGATAGCCCGCTATGCCAATTATGAGTGCGCCGGCACGGTAGAGTTCCTGATGGACAAGGACACCGGTGCCTATTATTTCATCGAGGTCAACCCGCGCATTCAGGTTGAACACACCGTCACCGAGGAAATTACTGGTATTGATCTGGTAAAATCACAAATCTCCATCGCCGAGGGCGGTCGCATTGGTGTGGAAGGTGAAACCTGCGTCCCGGTTCAAAAAGACATCAAGTTAAACGGTCACGCTCTACAGTGTAGAATAACGACCGAAGACCCGCGTAACAATTTCATCCCCGATTACGGCCGCATTACAGCCTATCGCGGTGCCACCGGGTTTGGCGTCAGGCTTGACGGCGGCACAGCTTATTCCGGTGCGGTTATTACTCGATACTATGACTCACTGCTAGAGAAGATCACCTGTTGGGCACCCGGTCCGCAAGAGGCCATTATGCGCATGGACAGGGCTTTGCGCGAGTTCAGAATTCGCGGCGTCGCCACCAATCTGGCCTTTGTTGAAAATCTTATCGCCCATCCGGTTTTTCAATCCGCTGAGTACACCACCCGGTTTATCGACAATCACCCTGAATTGTTTGATTTCCCGATTCGCAAGGACCGGGCAACAAAACTGTTACGCTATGTGGCCGACATCACCGTCAACGGACACCCCGAAGTTGCCAACCGGCCAAAACCACCAGAATTTTCTACAACCCCGCGGGTGCCAAAACCAGTTGCGTTAAAACCACTACCCGGGACCAAAAACCTGCTGGATGAAAAAGGGCCAAAAGCTGTTGCCGACTGGATGTTGGCCCAAAAGCAGGCCCTGATCACCGACACCACAATGCGCGATGCCCACCAGTCTTTGCTGGCCACCCGGATGCGCAGTTTTGACATAATCCAGGTTTGTGAAAGCTATGCTGCTGACCTGCCACAATTGTTTTCGCTCGAATGTTGGGGCGGCGCAACCTTTGATGTATCGATGCGCTTCCTGCAGGAATGCCCGTGGGAAAGATTACGCCGGATCCGCAAACGCGTGCCCAACATCATGTTACAAATGCTGTTGCGCGCCTCAAACGGGGTTGGCTACACCAATTATCCCGACAATGTGGTGCGTGAATTTACCCGGCAAGCGGCTAATTCAGGCATTGATGTTTTTCGGGTGTTCGACAGCCTGAACTGGGTCGAGAACATGCGCGTTGCCATGGATGCGGTTCTCGAGTCCGGCAAAATCTGTGAAGCAGCTGTCTGCTACACCGGCGATATTCTCGACCCCCAGCGGGCAAAATATGATCTTAAATATTACACCAATATGGCCCGCCAACTGGCCGATGCCGGCGCTCATATCATCGGCCTGAAAGACATGGCCGGCCTGTTAAAGCCTGCTGCTGCCACGGTTCTGATCAAGGCGCTGAAGGAAGAAACCGGCCTGCCGGTGCACTTTCACACCCACGACACTTCAGGCATTGCTGCTGCCACGGTTCTGGCCGCGGTTGATGCTGGCGTTGATGCGGTTGATGCGGCAATGGACTCGTTTTCCGGCATGACCTCACAACCAAATCTTGGCTCTATTGTCGAGGCGCTACGCAACACTGAACGCGATACCGGCATTAATCCCTCAATGATCCGCCAGTTCTCGGATTACTGGGAAAGTGTCCGCCTGCAATACGCTGCCTTTGAAGCTGACCTCAAGGCTGGCGCATCGGAGGTCTATCTCCATGAAATGCCCGGCGGCCAGTTCACCAACCTTAAAGAACAGGCCCGCTCGCTCGGCCTGTCCGAGCGCTGGCATGAAGTGGCCCAGACCTATGCCGATGTCAACCAGATGTTTGGTGATATTGTCAAAGTGACCCCTTCCTCAAAGGTGGTTGGTGACATGACATTGGCAATGGTTTCAGCCGGGCTTAGCCGCGCTGATGTGGAAGACCCAGACAAGGATGTTTCTTTCCCTGATTCGGTGGTCGGCTTTTTCAAAGGTGACCTTGGACAGCCGCCCGGTGGCTTTCCTGAAAAGCTGCAAGCCAAAATCCTCAAAGGCGAGGAACCCCTGACCGTAAGACCCGGCGCTGTCCTGCCCGATGAAGATTTGCCTTCGCGCCGCAAGCAGGCCGAACAGGAAGCAGGACGCGAGATATCAAACGAGGAATTCAATTCCTATCTGATGTACCCGCAAGTCTTTACCGACTTTGCTGCCCGGCAAGATGAATACGGCCCGGTTTCCAGCCTGCCGACACCGCAGTTTTTCTACGGCATGAAGCCGGGAACTGAAATCACCGTAACCATCGAGACCGGCAAATCTCTCATCGTGCGCTGTCTGGCCATTGGCGAAACCGACGATGAAGGCAACGTCAAGGTTTTCTTTGAACTGAACGGCCAGCCCCGCACCGCCAAAATTCTCAACCGATCGGCCAAATCGACCGCCAACAAGCATCCAAAAGCCGAAGTCGGCAACCCGCTGCATGTTGCAGCGCCAATGCCCGGTGTTGTGTCCTCACTGGTGGTCGAAACCGGTCAAAAAGTCGAGGCCGGAGATGTCTTGCTGACCATCGAAGCGATGAAAATGGAAACCGCCATCCACGCCGAGGCCGATGGCATCGTAAAACAGATCATCACCCCGGTAGGCACCCAAATTGATGCCAAGGATTTGCTGATCGAACTGCAGGCATAAATTTTGCAATTTGCAATGGACGCATTTGCATATTGCAATGCGTGCAAATAGAGCGGGGTGGGAAAACACCAGATGTTGACAGAAATCATTGCCGTTAACCAAGATATAGCCACAACAAACTGGCACAGCCCTTGCAGTTAATCTCACAGCGTTGAGATTTTTGTATTGCGTACTCAACCATTAAATCGCGAGGCCAGACCAGCCGTCTGCCCTCGCGTTTTTGTTTTCAATACCTTGTTAGGCCTGCTGACAATTAATATATGTTCATATATTGTTCTTGACTTATTGTGCTTTACATGGTACATCTCTTTTCACCAGCCCACACTGAAACACTGCATCGGGTCGCCTTTATGGTGGTGGGTTTGGGTGGCGCCTGAAAGTGCTGGTTTGATACGAGGAGCCAGTATAGCCAAGGGTTGCGTGTGTCCCCGCCTCGCCGCTGAGCGTGGCTGTCACGGGATGACTGATAGCGCATCGGACGTTTCAGATTGTGGTTTGTAATAAGACCGGTACCCGATACCTTCACGGGAATGGTTTAAAAGCAGGCTATCGCCCCTGCCTTTCGAAGGTTGGTCTGGGTTTCTGGGACGGTGGAGTAAGTCTCATTTGAGCATCTTTTTACTGAGAGCCAACAAGCGGATTGACACGTCTCCGGGAGGATTGAACCTTTTGCGGTTGTACCTTTCGAAATCGCCATGTCGCGTGCGCCGGTGGTGCATATTATTTAGCTAAAGTTTCTCGCATCCATCGGTGCGCGCTTCTTTTCAAGATTTTTGATCTAACCGGGATGTTTGTGG
>DAOUPT010000003.1 GCA_030626025.1 Anderseniella sp.
CCAGCATGCCGAAAACAATATATCTGCAATGCAAAATCAAGGCGATCAGGGCGAGCGTTCAGCCAATATGAACAAGCCAGATATCGTTCAGAGCTGGATTGCCAAAATTTACAATATGTTCAACTCACCGCGCCTTGCAGGTTGAAACCGCAGGCAAGCAGTCAATCCATAACCTCACATCACCGGCAGCACGGTTAATACCAAACGTGCTGCCGATGCTTTGTTAAATCGCAAAATTTGTTGCTGGGTAATATTTGGATTGCCTGCTGTGAATGTCGCCTATTGGCACAAAGCGGTAAGAAATTTGGAATCACCATTCCGTCTGTAGTTGACCCGAAGCGGTCATTACCGGGCCAAATTGAACGTGTTCATTCAATCTAAAACAGTTACGCTGGCAGCATCAAACTTGAAAAAAGAGTGATCTATGCTACTTTGACGGGTCGGTGCTATTTCATGGGAGAACGTTGATTGGTCTAAATGTAACGAATTATTTGAATGTTTTAACAGAAAAACAAACGGAGGGAGAACAAAATGACTGATGTAAAATGGCATATGGAAGGAAAATACGTTGAATACTGCAGCTGCGATCACGGTTGCCCGTGTGAAGCAATGGCTCCACCGACGCAAGGCCATTGTACTGGTCTGGTAGCCTTCCAAGTTGATGAGGGATATTTTGGTGATGTGCAGCTTGATGGTGTGGTTTTTGGGGCGACATATTATTTCCCACGCGCCATTCATCATGGCGGCGGCCACATGCAACCGATCCTGTCAGATCAAACGAGCGAGGAGCAGCGCGGGGCAATTTTTACTATCCTTTCTGGAGAGGGACAGCCCGCTGGAACGATGTTCAACATCTTCAGCATCATTGTGGAGCATCTTCACGACCCGCTTTTCCTGCCTATTGGCTTCGAATGGGATGTGAAGAAAAGAACTTGCAAGATTGATATTCCCGGAATTGCCCGTGCCGAGACTAGCCCCATTCTTAATCCCGTAACAGACAGCGAAGTGCAGATTAGAACCGTACTACCTGATGGCTGGGTATTCTATGAAGCGGAGGTAGGGTCGGGGGCTGCCAAAGGTGTCGGTGATATCAAGTTCGATTACACGCAGTGCCATTCTTCGCTTTCCTATTTTGCTTTCAACAACGATGGCATGGCTTATTCATACGAAGAAGCGAATGCGCGGTATGGCCTCGATAAAGTAGCGTAGAAAGGACGCACCGTGAGCATGCCAAGACGTGGCTTGGAGCACGTGCTTCTCAGAGACCGGGTTGTAGTAATAACAGCACTGTTCCTTGTTATTGCTGCCTGCTGGATATATATCTTTGCCGGTGCGGGAATGGGCGTACCTGCTCTGGATATGACGTCCCTGTCCATGGCTCTGGGATGGGCCGATCAAAAAGAGATGGGGGATATGTCGTCAGGCATGGTAAGCGCTATGACCTCAATGGCAACGCCTGCTGTTTGGACACTGGGCTATGCCATTCTCATGTTCTTCATGTGGTGGGTTATGATGCTTGCCATGATGTTGCCGAGTGCAGCGCCGATGATCTTGCTGCATGCAATGGTCGCGCGCAAAACCCGACAACGGACAGGTGAGAATGTTGGGCTATTATCAACAGCAGCATTCTCCCTTGGTTACATTTTGATCTGGGGCCTCTTTAGCGTTAGTGCCGTATCTTTACAATGGGCGTTCGAATGGTTGGGTATTCTTTCGCCATCGATGATGAACGCCACTAACGCCCTCTTTGCAAGCGCCATTCTTATTTTTGCCGGAGTTTATCAACTTACACCGGTCAAGCGGGCGTGTCTCAAGCATTGTCAGGGACCGCTTCAGTTTTTGACGCAACACTGGCGCTCAGGTACTTCGGGTGCTTTCAAGATGGGATTGCACCATGGCGCATACTGTATTGGCTGCTGTTGGGGTCTCATGGGGGTTCTGTTTTTTGGCGGCATCATGAACCTCTACTGGATCATCGGCCTAGCATTTGTGGTGCTTTTAGAAAAAGTCATGCCAATAGGACCTCGGCAAAGCACTATCACCGGCGGCTTGTTGCTGATCTGGGGTGTTGTGTTCGCTTATACTGCGCTGGTTTGAGGTTGAGTTTTCTTCAATAGAGACGGAGTTTAACGGCAGAGCTCTATGAATCGATACACGAGAAAGAAGAAAACAAATGTTTGGTGTTAGCCGAGGGTGTGTGGAAGTACTAAAGCGTGTCACCTTTAACAGGCGCGTGCTATGCGGTCACGATATCCGCCTTGAGGCCTTCAAGAAAGGCCATCACCTCGCCACCTTCATCAGGGCCAACGCCCATATCACCGGCAACACTGACCACGATCTCGATAAACCGGGTCCAATCGCTGAAGGCCGCAACTGACGATTATGTGGGTAAAAAACTCATCTCATTTCAGAGATTAACACGCATGATCGCCAGCGCTCTATTATTGTAGAACCAATTGACGTGGACCTCGTGTTTTGCGCCAGAGGCTGCTGACCACAATCAAATTAAGAATACCAGCTGCTAGCGCCGCTGCGTAGGCAGCTGTATAGTTTCCGGTAATGTCATACAGAGCACCACCCTGATACCCACCAATAGCATGGCCGAACCAGCCGAACATGACAACAATGCCAAGTGCCGAGGCGCGTCGTGAGGGTGGAGTAAGTTCTCGAATTGAGGTGAGAACTCCGGTCATAACTCCGGCATAACCAAAGCCGTAGACCACTGCATAAATGTAAAATGATTGGAGTTTTTCGATATAAGTGAATCCAAAAACCATTAGCGTCATCCACGCTGTTGCGGTCATATACGCTGGTAAAGCGCCAATAATATCTGCCAACTTACCAAAAACCAGTCGCCCAAGAATAGCAACAAGCAGCATTGCAAATATGACGCTGCTAGCTTCTTCCGGAGCAAAACCGCGATCCTGAATCAATGGGACAAGATGTATTAGTGGTACAGACATACAAATGCAGCACAGAATGATTGCTGCACTCATTCTGAAAACCACAACGTTTGTTGGTAAAGCTGTTTCTTCCTCAACGGCTTTTGCCTTGCTTTGTTCAACGTTTAAAGCTGGCGGCTGACGAAGGAGTAGCGCCAGCGGTATAAGAGATATTAGCATGATCACACCGGTCGTCCTGAGAGCCCCATCAATTCCGAATTCCTCGATCAGAAGCGAAGACGCAAATGGCACGCCCCCTTGCCCGAGAGCCTGACCAGCCGTTACGATTCCAATCGCCATACCAGCTCCCACATAGAACCAGTTGCCAACTGCAGCCATTACCGGTGAGAAAATAGCCCCTGCACCAAAAAAACCTGCCAGGAAAAACAAAAGATACAACTGCCAGAGCATCGTTACAAAGGACGCCGCCAGATAACACAGGCCCAATATGATTACGCCAAACAGCACTACCGGACGAGTTCCTCTGCGGTCAGCCAGAGGCCCCATGACTAACCCGCCAAAGGCCAATCCCATGATCCCCGAAAAATTAATGAGTGCCACATCCCCCCGTTGCCAGCCAAAGGTGTCTTGCATTGGTACGATAAAAGCCGAAATTCCGTTGACGATTGCTCCCATCGATATAGCCAGAATCAATGCAGAGGCGGATACTATCACCCATCGATATGTGGGTTGTTGCGAAACTTTACTCATACTCTGTCCCCCTCGTCGCTGTGAATCGTGGCATAGTATGCCATATGCCTGTCAATAATTTTTGCACAGTCTTCCGGGTGGGTGGAAATCAAAAAATGGCCCGATCCTTTGACAACATGCAAAGAGCTATCTGGAATTTCTCGTGAAACTCCGTCAGTGATGTCAACAATTGCCTGATTGGCGAATTCGCCACGCACAACGGTGCAAGGCATGTCTATAGCCGCATACTCCGAGAAATAGGGCGTAAAGCCAGCAACTGAACGCCAATCAAGGATATTTGTGGATGCAGTTGATCGGCAATAGTCTTGAAATTGATCGGGCATCGAGCGAAAAACACCCGGTTGGCTCCAGTAGTCTATTATTATTCCGGCGGCATCTGGATCATCCGATGCAAAAGCTCCTTCAAACTGCTGTACCATATCCAGCATATCTATCATCCATGAAAATTCAACATCACCTAATTGTGAGTATACTGGATTTCCTTCAAATGTGATTAAGCTAAGCAACGGGACCTTTCTGCTTAGTGCTGCGGCGTAGGTGACAGTCCCCCCATAGGAATGGCCGATCAGATGGACCGGTTCGCCGACATGGTTGACGACATCAGCAACGAAATTGGACATAAGAGACATGTCGCACACGGCATCGTCGCGAACCTCCTTACTGCCACCATATCCCGGCAGGCTGGTGGAGATCATCCTGTAGGATCCTTTGAGCGCCTTTTGAACACCCTTCCAGGCTGCATGGTTGCTGTATGACCCCGGTAGAAACAATAAAGTCGGCCCTGCTCCTACATCTGTGAAATCGAAATCCACCAAGCCCTTCCTCCAATCGGCAACAGTTTCCTGATGTGCAGTAGAGTCAAGGTAACCTTAAGGGAGATGCTTGTCTACATCGTAAAATCAATGGTTTTTCAACGAGGTTGATCGTTTTTTCGGCTACGTGAAGCTTCTCTTATTGGCACTTTTGAGACATGTCCAGGGTCCAAATTGACGTCTGCATTACCTTAAATAACGGACATAGAACGCATTTGCTGATCATCTCGGTTTGGGTAATAAGTATTCAGCCTAATCTAAAATTCAAAATTTTCAAAAAAAATTTATGAGCAAACAAGTATGTAGCACCCCCTTGCTCAATCCACTCCCCCCTTACCCCGTCTGAGCAGAAAAAGAATTCTTTTTGCAAAAGCACCACCGGTGAGGTCGGCATGGTAGTTATGATTAAAGAGTTACGCTGACCTTCGCCAAGTCGTTAGAAAACCCGCAGGCGTCTGACTAACGCCCACTCATAAAGGGTGGACTCAAAGGGGGATTAATTTCCATAAAACAAGAGTAACACATTGATAATACTTGTTTTTTTATTTATTTATGGTGCGGGCGGGGGGACTTGAACCCCCACGGGCATACGCCCAACGGATTTTAAGTCCGGCCTGTCTACCAATTCCAGCACGCCCGCAATATTTCGATTATCAAAACAACCGAAAAGACCAAATCCAGCCCGTTTCTGTCACAGCTGCAATGATTTGTCACCGCCTTTGTCGATTGCATCATCGATTTTTTCATCCCTGTGACAACTAACCCGGTTTTCACCCCTTAGAATCTACAATAAAACCGCCGCAACTCTAGTATATTGGCCAAGACGACATCGGTGCTTTCGCACCATATTGCCGCCCCCGACCTTCAAAAATCTAACATTTTCAAGTGCACCGCCACCAACGAGTTGCACAGGTTATTTATTATGGCTGATCGGACACACAAATTTCCCTCAGAATGGCTCAACAAGCTGATTGTGGTGTTCCCCTTTCTGGCCTGGCTACCACTGGTTAATGCCAAAACCCTCAAAGCTGACATGTTCGCCGGCATTACCGGTGCCGTAATCGTCCTGCCACAAGGCGTGGCTTTCGCCTTCATCGCCGGGCTACCGGCTCAATATGGCTTGTATACTGCAATGATCACCCCGATCATCGCAGCCTTGTTCGGCTCATCCCGTCATCTTATCTCGGGCCCGACCACAGCTATCTCAATTGTGGTTTTCTCTGCCGTGTCAGGCCATGCCCAACCCGGCACGCCTGAATTCATCTCGCTCGCTCTCACCCTGACCTTTCTGGCCGGGGTCTACCAATTGGCTTTTGGTCTTGCCCGTCTCGGGGTTTTGGTAAATTTTGTTTCACACACAGTGGTCATCGGTTTTACCGCCGGCGCGGCAATTTTAATTGCCACCAGCCAAACCAAGAACGTTCTCGGCGTTCATGTGCCCAAAGGCGAATCATTTATACATACCTGGCAAGACATTTTTCTCCAGCTCGACCAAATCAATTACGATGTTCTGGCCATTGCTGCACTGACCCTAATGACAGCCTTGCTGGTCAAGAAATTTGCCAAGGCAATCCCCAATTTGTTGATCGCTCTTGTTGTTGGCAGCCTGTTTGCCTGGTATATCAATGACGGCACCAAAGGTATTGATCTGGTGGGAGAAATTCCAGCCGGATTGCCGCCATTCTCGATACCCAATTTCTCTTTTACCACCATCAAAGCCATTGCTCCTGATGCCTTCGCTGTTGCCCTGCTGGGATTGATCGAAGCGGTCTCAATCAGCCGGGCCATCGCCTCAAAATCTCATCAGCGCATTGATGGTAATCAGGAGTTCATCGGCCAGGGCCTGTCCAACATCGTTGGCAGTTTCTTTTCAAGCTATGCCGGTTCAGGTTCATTCACCCGCTCGGGCCTCAACTATGAATCTGGTGCTCAAACACCGATGTCGGCAATATTTTCCGCCGGTTTCCTTGTACTGATATTATTGTTGGTCGCCCCGCTGACCGCTTATCTGCCCATAGCCGCGATGGGCGGTGTTATCATGATGGTTGCCTACAATCTGATCGATCGCAACAAGATCAAGCATGTATTCGACTCCAGCCCAAGCGAAACAGTCATTCTGATCGCGACATTCCTTGCCACCCTGTTTCTTGAGCTTGAATTTGCGATTTATCTCGGCGTTATTCTTTCGCTGCTGTTTTTCCTTGGCCGCACATCGGTACCGGAAATTGCAACTCTCGCCCCTGATATCGACACCCGCTACAACAAGCTGATTCTAACCGACACCGACAGCAAACCGCTGGAAGAGTGCCCTCACCTCAAAATCATCCGCATTGATATGTCTGTGTATTTCGGTTCGCTGAATTACATCCAGTCAAAAATCTACAAGATTAGCGAGCATGAAAACCGTAAGCACATTGTTGTCGTCAGCGATGGCATTAACTTCATTGATCTGGCCGGTGCCGAAATGCTGTGTGAAGAAGCTGACCGGCTGGAAGAAGAAGGCGGCGGGCTATATTTTACAGGTCTGAAACCAGCAGTTTATCAATCATTCGGCAGAACCCACGCCATCAAGCACATCGGCAACAATCACTTCTTTGACGAAAAAAGGGCTACTTTCAAAACCCTCCATCGCCTGCTGCGTAAGCAAGGTAAATGTGAGGGTTGCACCCTGAAAGTTTTTGCTGAATGTAAGGAAGACTAACCTAACCAGTTGCCCCATCGGTAATTGGTGGCGCAAACTGCAGGGACATATCCCACGGTAGATAAATCCAGGTATCCTGACTGACTTCAGTAATAAATGTGTCAACCAGTTCAACCCCCTGCGGCTTGGCATAAACCGTTGCAAAATGAGCATTTGGCAACAGGCTTCGAACAACCTTGGCCGTCGCTCCGGTATCAACCAGATCATCAACGATCAACACACCTTCGCCGCCATTTGCAGCAATCTCGTCGCTTGGTCCTTTCAAAACCTGCATCTCTCCCTGCTTTCCGTATTCATAGGAAGCAATACACACCGTTTCAATGACCCGAACTCCCAGTTCGCGGGCCACAATTGCAGCCGGAACCAGTCCGCCACGGGTAACTGCAACAACTTTTTCAAATGGCCCCAATCCGTTCAACCGCAGAGTCAAAACCCGAGCATCGCGGTGAAACTGGTCCCAGGAGACATGAAATCCCATATGATAACGGTCATCAACATCACCATCCTGCTTGGCCATTCTCTCGTCCTTTTCAAAATTTTTAATTCAGTGACAATGCCGGTTTGCCGGCAATTGTAAACCCGCTATTCACCATTTTATGAATAAATGTGCTCACAACAACAGTTTACGGATCAGATTACATGTCCTTTCCCAATGGAACCATCGGTGAAATTATCAAGGTTCTTGATATGGCAGGCGTTGAAATGCTGGCTATTTCCCTGCCGGACTCGCGCATTGTAGATGTTACCGGCAGTCTTGCCAAAACATGGGAATGTTCAAAATACGCAGTCATTGGCCAGCAATTGTCACAATCTGAAACCAGCCCATTTTATGCCCATTATGTCAATACGGACCTTACTGGCCTTGACGGTAATGCCGAACTGCAAGTGGAAATCATAAAACAACAGGACAGCGGCTCAAAAATTACCAGAAAATTCAAGCCCAAACACCACAAGGATGGCAACTCAGAATACCTGCTGTTGATCGGCAAACAGGCGGCCAAAGTTGAACTTCAGCAACAAGATGAAAATCTCACGCGGCTGAAACTTGCAGTCGAGGCCGGTGGCTATTCTAGTTTTCAAGCAAATTATACCAGCAATGAAATGGTAGCCGATGACGAAATCATGCGCATGCTGGGATTCGACCCCAAAGCCGACCACTTAACGATTTCAAAATGGATGGCCCTTGTTCATCCACAGGACTCGCGCCGCACTTTGGTTGCGATTGCCAACAATGCCAAAGGTAAGCAAAAGTTCCTGCAATCAAACTATCGGGTCAAACACAAAGATGGCCACTATCTATGGATAGAGGTGATTGCCAGAATAATTAACGACCCAATTACCCAGGAAATGGCAAAAATTATTGGCTTGTGTCGCGATATCTCTCAGGAAATGCATGAGCGCCATCAAACTGAAACCAGCGAACAGAACTTGGCCCGCTCACAAGCACTCGCCAAAATGGGCAGTTGGGTAATGAATCTCAAAGACCAGACCGTCGATTGGTCCGCTTACATGTATCAGCTGATTGGCGTTGAAAAGAGCAGTGAAGCAAAACATAACTTTGAATCTCTCACCGCTCTGATGGATGACGCCGAAAAAGAAAAATGGCAGGAAAGCCTTGAATTTGCAAAGCTCGGCCAGTCGATATCCGGGTTGGAATGCGAGTTCAATCACCCCGGTGGCAATAAACATCGCATCGCAATACACATAGATATCGAATACGATTCAAACGGCCAGCCCACCAAGCTGCACGGGATTTGTCAGGACATCACCGACCAGACCCTGCTGGAGAGAAAGTTCTTGCAAGCCCAGAAAATGGAGTCCGTCGGCCAGCTGACCGGTGGCATCGCCCATGATTTCAACAATCTTTTGATGGTCGTCCTGGGTAATTTGCAACTCATCGAAAAACTTACTGAAGGCGACGAAAAAGCCAGTTCGCGTTTAAACACCGCCATAGACGCCGTTAATAAAGGTTCTGAACTAACCAAACGGTTATTGGCATTTTCCCGTCAGCAGACACTTGAAGATGACATAATCGAAGTCAACGAACTGATAAATAATACCACCGACATGCTGGCCCGTGCCATTACCAGTGATATCGAACTGAAAATCCAACCCGGTAACGATATCTGGACGATTAAGGCCGATAAAACTCAACTCGAGACAGCAATTTTAAATCTGGCAATAAACGCTCGTGACGCCATGAAAGATGGCGGAACCCTCATTATTGAAACCGAAAATAGAACCCTTGATGCAGAATACACCAAACAGCATGAAGACCTCACTCCGGGCGACTATGTGGTAATTTCGGTATCAGACACCGGCCACGGCATGCCTGAAGACATCATCGATAAAGTCTTACAGCCGTTTTTTACAACCAAAGCCCCCGGTTCAGGCAGCGGACTCGGCTTGAGTATGATTTATGGTTTTGTCAAACAATCCAAGGGTAATATGTGTATCCACAGCACAGAAAATGTAGGAACAACCATACGCATTTGCCTCCCCCGCTGTCATGAAAATATTGACCAGCAACCCGACACAGCCACGCCACAAGTTAGTCAGCAATCACCACAGGCTCCTGTAGAACAGCAACCCGAAACAGTGTCGGAAACCGTGGCTGAACAACCACAAAAAACCCCGATCGTTCTGATTGCAGAAGACAATGATCCAGTGCGCGATGTCGCCGTGGCGATGATTGAGGATATGGGCTACATTGTCTTTGATGCCTGCGATGGAGAAAAAGCTCTGGAAATTATCAAACAACGCGATGACATCGATCTTTTGTTGTCAGATGTTGTGATGCCCGGCATGAACGGCCCTGAACTGGCCGCCGCTGCCCTCAAAATCCGGCCGGATCTGAAAGTCCTGTTTGCGTCGGGCTACACGCAAGGCACCGCCGAAGAAATGCACGAGTTACCCAACTTCATTGAATTGATAGACAAACCCTTCACCCAGGATGATCTGACTAGAAAAGTGCGCGCTGCCGTTGAAAACCAGCTTAAAAAAGACGTCGCATAAAAGCAGATTCAAACCAGTTTTTCGACCTCAGCCAGTGCCGCAATCAGCATAGTTTCGTCACGGCCACGCAACACAATGTTAGCCCCAAACACTCCGTTTTCCTTAAATGGATACGAACCGATCGCCACATCACCATAGCGGCTTTGGATATCAGCCAGCGGCATCGCAAGATCACCCTCCCCGCGTTCAATCCGCACCGAACGTGACAGCATCACCGCCCCGCCCTCTACCAGATCGCCAACCACTTCGAGCATCAAAACCATAATGTGCGGCACACCGGCCATAACAAACACATTATCAATACGAAAACCCGGTGCCTTGATTTTTTCATTGATCAACAGCTCTGCCCCGTCAGGCACCCGCGCCATCCGCATGCGCGCCTCATTGGGCTCAACCCCGATTTCAGTAAATAATTGATGCAGGCTTTTAACCGCTTGCGGGTGCTCGATAATTTCCACCCCAAATGCCTTGGCAATTGCATCAGCAGTAATGTCATCATGAGTCGGACCAATGCCACCGGTGGTCAAAACATAGGTATAACGCTGCCGCAATGCGTTAACCGCCGCAACGATATCATTTTCAACGTCAGACACCACCCTGACCTCACAAAGATCGATGCCTCGTTCGGTCAGGAACTTTGCAATCACCGGAAAGTTCTTGTCCTGCGTGCGCCCCGATAAAAGCTCATCGCCTATCAACAATAGAGCAGCGCTGGGTTGACCCTGTTCATCCATGGTTCACTTGCCTTTTCTTATTCTTGATGCCAAGTTATCACAAGAATTTTTGAGAGCAACAATTATGCAAAAACTGACAGGGTTTCTTTTTGCCGCACTAATATCTGTGTCGGCAACCACAGCAATATCAACCACAGCAAGTGCCGGTCAGTCGGTTTGGAACCATAATGGTTCACAAATGCTGCTCGACTCCAACGGCAACAGGCGGGTTATTTCGTATCTTCACCCCCGCCCTGGTATTAGTGCCCAACCCGGTCAGATGTTATTTGAAGGCCGCCGCGTCGGCAATCACTATGAAGGAACAGCCTATACATTTCGCCGTGGCTGTCAGCCCGCCGCTTACGATGTCTATGGTCAACTAGGCTCTGAAACCCGTATTGTTTTGCGCGGGGCGGCGCCAAAACGCGTTGGCTGTCAAATCGTTGGATATTCCGAGCATTCCGGCAACGCCCGGCTGGTTTTTACTTATATGCGCAAAGCTGAGGGTCAGGATTATGGCAGTGACACTCAGGAAGGGCCACAAGCTGGACCGGTTCAGCGTATCGTAAAATCCATTCCCGGTGGCAAAGTTATTTTCCGCATGCAAGATCAAGATGAACCGGCCGCTCAACCAATCCGCATAGACATTACCGCCCGGTGCTCTAACGGCCAGACTATCAAAATAAAAACCAACTACCGTGCTTGTGCTTTTCAAGGAATAACCACATTGCCTGGTGGCCGCGGATTTATCCTGCGACAACTCGATTATGATGGCCAAGCCTGTAGCATTCCCTTAGCATCACGTATCCAGACCTATGACATCTGCCAATGATGCCTCATGAAAACAGATCACGACCTCACCAATGAAATTTGATAAGCCGCTCGTAACAGGCACCCTGATCAAGCGCTACAAACGCTTCCTGACTGATGTCAAACTGGCCGATGGCAGCACAATAACGGCCAGCTGCCCCAATACCGGTTCCATGTCCGGTCTGCTCAACCCCGGCAACCGCGTCTGGCTTTCCACCTCAGACAATCCCAAGCGCAAATACCGCCATACGTGGGAAATGCTGGAATGCGGTGATCTGCCAAAAAATCCTATGGTCGGTATAAACACCCATTTGCCAAACAAGCTGGTGGCGCAAGCCATAGAAGATGGTTTGGTCCCAGAACTTGCCGGTTATACCTCCCTGCGCCGCGAAGTAAAATACGGTCAAAACAGCCGCATAGACCTGTTTCTTGAATCAAAAGACCAACCGCCCTGCTACGTCGAAATCAAGAATGTCACCCTTTTACGCCAGCCCGGTCTGGCCGAATTTCCCGATACTGTAACTGTCCGCGGCACCAAACATCTCACCGAATTATCGGCAATGGTGGCCAACGGTGCCCGTGCGGTGATGTTTTATCTCGTCCAACGCGACGATGCGCAGCGATTTTCTCTGGCCAGTGATGTTGATCCAACCTATTTTAATGCTTACAATAAGGCAAAGGCAGCAGGCGTTGAAACGCTGGCATGGTCTTGTAAATTGGATGAAACAGGGATTGAGCTTGATAAAGCCCTTCCGGTGGAAATAGAAAATAAATGAATTATA
Source organism: Anderseniella sp. (assembly GCA_030626025.1). Taxonomy (GTDB): domain Bacteria; phylum Pseudomonadota; class Alphaproteobacteria; order Rhizobiales; family Aestuariivirgaceae; genus JALWJW01. Next base: position 12,487 of record DAOUPT010000003.1, read on the forward strand.
TAGATGCGGCCAGCGCGCCGGTTATCAACAACGGCCAGATAAAACTGCACGGCCCCGAAGGGTTTGCCGGCATGCGCAAAGCTGGTCGCCTTGCGGCCGAAGCCCTCGACATGCTGTCTGGTTACGTCAAACCGGGCGTTTCCACGCAAAGGCTGGATGATCTGGCCTTTCAATTCTCGCGCGATAACAACGCCATTCCGGCCACCCTCAATTATCGCGGTTTCAAGCACTCCCTGTGCACCTCGATCAACCATGTGGTCTGTCATGGTATTCCTGGCCCAAAACCGATGCGCGAAGGTGATATCATCAACATCGACATCACCCTGATTGTCGATGGCTGGCACGGTGATACCAGCCGCATGTATCCGGTTGGCAAAATCAACCGCAAGGCAGAGCGCCTGTGCGAAATCACCTATGAAAGCCTGATGCGCAGTATCGCAGTGGTAAAACCGGGTGCAACATTGGGCGACATTGGCCACGCCATCCAGTCCTATGCCGAAAGCGAACGCTGCACTGTGGTGCGTGATTTCTGCGGCCACGGCCTTGGCAAACTGTTCCATGATGTCCCCAACATCCTCCATTACGGCACAGCCGGTCAGGGAACCGAACTGCGCCAGGGCATGATTTTCACCATCGAACCAATGATCAATCTGGGCCGACCGGCGGTAAAAATTCTCTCCGACGGCTGGACTGCCGTCACTCGCGATAAATCGCTGACCGCGCAATATGAACACTCAATCGGCGTCACCAAAGATGGTTGCGAGATTTTCACCCTGTCACCGGCAGGTTTAAACCAGCCATGAATAACGGCTTCAAGGAAGCCCCGATAAAGGCCGAGAAATCAAAACCCGGCTACCTTGGCCATCGCGAACGCCTGCGCCAGCGTTTCGTTTCCGGGGGCGCTGATGCCCTGCCCGACTATGAACTGCTCGAACTGGTACTGTTCCGCTCCCTGCCCCGCCGTGACACCAAACCGATTGCCAAAGCCCTGATCGAAAAATTCGGTTCCTTCGCCGAAGTCATCAGCGCCACGCCTGAACGCCTGACCGAAGTAAAAGGCATCGGCGATAGTGTCGTCATCGACCTCAAACTAGTGCAAGCAGCAGCCCTGCGCCTGTCCAAAGGCTCGGTCCTGAAAAAAACCGCCCTCCACTCATGGTCACAACTTATCGACTATTGCCGCGCCTCAATGGCCTACAAAAACACCGAACAATTCCGCATACTTTTTCTTGATAAAAAGAATTATTTGATGGCCGACGAAGTGCAAGGCGAAGGCACCGTAGACCACACCCCGGTCTACACCCGCGAAGTCATAAAACGTGCCCTAGAGCTATCGGCTTCCTCAATAATCCTCGTCCACAACCACCCAAGCGGCGATGTAACCCCATCACACGCCGACATAGAAATGACCAACAAAATCATCGAAGCGGCAGAAAAACTAAACATAGTCGTCCACGACCACATAATAGTAGGCCGCGATGGCCATGCAAGTTTTCGTGGTTTGAAATTGATATAAGCCCCATTTTTTATCTCCCCCCCTTGCGGGGGAGATTGAAATCAGGAGGGTTTTTGCATCTTATCCAAATCACCCGCCGTATCAACATCCCGCAATATCCCGTCACCCGACATTTCAACCTCAACCACTCGGTCAGAATGCTCCTGCAACAACTCCCGCGCACCTTTGTCGCCTTCCAACTCCTGCAACTCGGCAAAATATTCCCGCCCCCATAGCACCGGATTACCGCGCTTGCCTTTCCAGACTGGCAGGCAGATATCAGCACGGCCTTTGAACGCCGCAACCAATGCCGCAATATCAGACACACCGACCAATGGCATGTCGCCAAGGATAATCAGTACCCCATCAATATTATCACCAACGGCGCTTACACCAGCGATGACCGAGGCGGACAGGCCGTTTTGATAATTCTCATTGTGTACAAACCGGACATCATGCCCGGACAACACCGCACGGACATCTTCCGCCTGATGACCGATAACCACATAGATCGGCTCAATGCCAGTCGCCTCCACCTGCGCCAGTGCCCGCGCCAGCATCGGCTCACCGTCAAAACCCGCCAGGAGCTTGTTAACATCGCCCATCCGGATAGAACGCCCAGCGGCCAAAACAATCGCAGCAATTTTCGGCGCATCACTCATGTCATCCCTCGCGCGGACGAGGCCGCGACGGAATCTCTTTCAGCAAGCCACCAACCCCCATGCCTTGCAAATTAGCGCCCGTAACGCTGATCCCGGCCAGCAAACGCTCCAGCACCCAGTCAAAACCGTTGCGTTTCAACGATCGCGCACAGGTTGGCACGCCGATCACCGGCATTTCGCCGACATGGGCAAGCATCAACAGATTTCCCGGATCAACCGGCATACCCAGATGCTCAATCTCACCACCCACCTGCTTTACCGCCACCGGCACCACATCAGCCCGATCGACAATTGCTGCGGCCCCGAACACCAGCGCCAGATCATGGTGAGGTATGATAGTATTCAAGGCCAGCGATATTGCATTGGGATCATGGTTGACCACGCTGACACGGCCAATCTCGCTACCCATCCCCTGCACCCGTTCCGTCATAACCTGTTCGGTTTTATCAACCAGCGACTGCTTGGTGTGAGCAAGGCGGGTGATAATCAGCCCAACCCGTTTTTTGGAAAACGCCCGTAACCGTACCGGCGCCGTGTCGCTAATAATAGCCAGCCCGACATTCATGGTATTTTTCGGCACTGCATAGGGAATAATTTTTACAGTCGCCAGCATTTGGCCCTTCTTAACCCGCTCAAACGGCATCAGCGTTGCAACCGTCAGGCTTTCATCGAGCTGGTTAAGCTGATCCAAACGCACCACATTCAGTTCAACCACCCCGGCTTCTCTGGCAAACAGGTTCACCCGCCCCGTCGAAGCGACCTCAACCTTAACGCCGTCACCAGCAAGCGCCGCTCCGATGGCCGCTGCTGCCTCGTCTTCGCTGACATCGTCATCACCAAGCCGGGCGGCATAAACGCTTTCGATATTACTGTCTGCCAGCAAAGAAATATCGCCAGCATCAAGCACGGTACCTTTCTTTAAAACACCATCATTCAAACCAACCGAATGGCCTAAAATAGCGCCCTCCGCATCAGCACTTGGTATTTTCCCGAACTCCATCGCCTATTCACCCTGCCGCAAGGCGCTGGTCATCTTGGCCATAATCGAAATGGCAATTTCCGGTGCACCACGCCCACCAATATCCAACCCGATAGGCCCATCAATCCGCTCAAGATTATCCACATCCTTCAACCGCTCCAATCGCGCCGCATGGGTCCGGCGCGACCCAAGCGCCCCAATATAAAAACACTGGCTAGCCAGTGCAATTCGCAAGGCGGGATCATCGATCTTGGGGTCGTGGGTGAGCGCCACAAAGGCTGTCCGGCTATCAAGATCAAACCCGTCCAGCACCTCATCGGGCCATTCCGCTATCAATTGCACACCCTCAAACCGCGCATCACTGGCAAATGCCCCGCGCGGATCAATCACCGTCACATCATAGCCGGTCAACAGCGCAATCGGCACCACGGCTTGAGCGATATGGACCGCACCAACAATCACCAGCTTCAAAGCCGGATTGAAAATGTTGATAAAAACCTCGCCTTCATCACCAACCACCCCGCTTTTATCAAACCGGAAACCATTGGCCAGCTCGACTGCAAGCGGATCGCCCTCAACATCTGGCGCCATAACCAGCCGTTGCTCGCCACTGTCCAGATTGGTAATTTGAGCCATCGCCACACGGCCCCGCCGCGCCTTAACAATCGCCTTTAAGTTTTCAGCTTTAAGCTGTTCAATAGACTCAACAAAAACCCTGATCGTGCCACCGCAGGCCAACCCCACTTCCCAGGCTGTTTCATCAGCCACACCAAATTTCATCAACGAAGGCTTACCGGTTTCAATGACCTCGATGGCCTCAGTAATCACCGCCCCCTCAACACAGCCGCCAGACACCGAACCAAGGAACTCACCCGCGCTGTCGATCAACAATTGCGAGCCGACCGGTTGCGGGGCCGATCCCCAGGTCTGCACCACCGTCGCCAGCGCAATCTTGCGGCCCTCTTCAAGCCACTTCAATGCGCTTTTTAATATGCTGGGGTCACTCAATTTTCAGGTTCCATGTTTTAACCAATTTTGCGGATTGTGCGCCGGTTTGCAGCTTCCTGCAAGTACTGACGCCAGTTCTTCCAAACTCTCAAGCGAATGCACTGGACGAAACTCATCCACATGCGCCATGATTGTCCGCACCCCGCTGGCTCTGGCCTCAAACCCGTCAAACCGCAACAGCGGATTAAGCCACACAATCCTTTTGGCTGCCCGGTGCAGGCGCGCCATTTCAAGCTCCAACACCCCATCTTCATCCCGCTCAAGCCCGTCACTCATCAACAAGACATGGGCATTTTGAGCCAAAACCCGCCGCGACCATTTATAGTTGAACTCGTGCAAACATTCACCAATGCGCGTCCCGCCAGACCAGTCATCCACGGCACTGGAAACCTTGGCCAGCGCTTCATCCACATCGCGCCGGGCCAGTTGCCGGGTGATATTGGTCAGCCGGGTGCCAAACACAAACACCTGAACCCGGTCGCGGTCATTCATCAGCGCATGGAGAAAATGCAGTAACATGCGCGAATAATTGGTCATCGACCCCGATATATCGAGCAACACCACCAGCGGCGGTTCACGGCGTCCGGGCCTTTTAAATTTAAGATCAATCACCGCCCCGCCTGAGCGCATCGAAGCACGCAGGGTTCGGCGCATATCAATCAACCCACGCCTTTTAACCGCCTGCATACGCCTGACAGGAATCTCCACCCTTTTCAACCGCATCCGGGCAATCGCTCGCAGCGCCGCACTCTCTTCTGCCGCAGACATCTGTTCAAAATCCTTGGCCCGCAACACCTCGCGATCAGAGGCCGTATAAGTCGCCTCCACCTCAATTGCCCCTGTATCAACCTCACGCATTGAGCTTTGGTGCTTTTGGTCAAACATCGCATTGGCCAGGCGTCGATAACCCGATTGTTTGGGTTTGTCCGTATTGCCGGAAAGCGCAATCTGCTGAAAAAACATCTGCATCATCTGCTCCAGCATTTTCGGCTTGCGCCAGAACACATGAAACGCCTGATCAAACAAGACGCTGTGCGCCTTGGTTTTGACCATCACACAATGCAGCGTCCAGTAAAAATCATCGCGATGGGTGATCGTCTCGGCACTAACGGCATCCAACGCATCCAGCACAGTCCCCGGCCCCACCGGCACCCCCGCATGCCGCAACACCCGGCCAAAGTGCATAATGTTTTCAGCCAGTTTTCCGGTACCTTTGGCCATCACCCCAACGCCGCGATCTCGGATTTTATCTGGTCCAGCATCCGTTTGGCTTCCGACCCTTCCATCTTGGCAATATCATCCTGATATTTCAGCAATACACCCAGCGTATCGTTCACCGTTTGCGGATCTAGTGAGATGGCATCCAGTTCATGCAAAGCGCTTACCCAATCAATGGTTTCAGCCACACCGGGCAGCTTGAACAAATCGCTCTGGCGCAAAGCATGGACAAAGGACACCACTTCGCGGGCAAGGCGGTCCGATACATCAGGCTGCCGGATTTTGACGATTTCCAGTTCACGTTCGGCCGACGGATACCCCACCCAATGGTACAGGCATCGCCGTTTCAGCGCATCATGCACCTCACGGGTGCGGTTGGAGGTTATGATAACAATCGGAGGGTTCTTGGCCTTGATGGTGCCAAGTTCCGGGATTGATATCTGATATTCCGACAAAACCTCTAGCAGATAAGCCTCAAACGCTTCATCGGTGCGATCAAGCTCGTCAATCAGCAAAACCGGCGCATCGCCTTCAAGTGCTTGCAGCAAGGGCCGCTTGATCAGAAATGTCTCGTCATAGATATGACTTTCTAGATCGCTGGCCTCGCGAGGCCCCTCAGCCTCGGCCATGCGAATGGCAATCATCTGGCGTGAGTAATTCCACTCATAAACCGCCGATGAAATGTCCAGACCTTCATAACATTGCAACCGGATCAACCGCTTGCCCAGCGCCTTTGCAAGCACCTTGGCAATCTCGGTCTTGCCAACCCCGGCCTCGCCTTCAAGGAACAACGGGCGTCCCATTTTCAGGCTAAGGAATACCACCGTAGCAATAGCCCGATCAGCGATATAATCAGCACCAGACAGCAGTTCGAGGGTTTCGTCGATGGATGCGGGGATTTTGTTTTTCATTTTTCTTATTGTATCCCCGCTACCTGTCTCGCGTTACTTCGCCGCCTTGAGCGCCCGTTTGGCCATTACGCCGACCAGATGGGCACGGTATTCAGCGCTGGCGTGCATATCCTCATTAAGGTCATCAACCTTGGTCGCAATACCCGCAACTGCATCAGCAGAAAAGTCTTTAGCCAATACCCGCTCCATTGCCTTTTGCCGAAACACGCCCGGCCCGGCACCGGTCACCCCAACCCGCACCGCTTTGCCGTGATTGGCTACAAACACCCCGACAATCGCATAACGCGAAGCCGGATTGGCAAATTTGGCATAGCCGGCTTTTTCAGGGATCGGGAAATCCACAGCCGTCACGATTTCACCGCGTCGCAAAGACGTCTCGAACAGGCCCTTAAAGAACTTGTCAGCCGCAATCGCTCGCTTGTTGGTAATGATTGTGGCATCAAGGGCCATCAGAGCTGCCGGATAGTCGGCAGCTGGATCATTATTGGCAATTGAACCACCAAGAGTACCTTTGTGGCGCACATGCGGGTCACCAATCTCACCGGCAAGAACCGCCAGCGCCGGGATTGCCTTCTTGAGATCGCCAGATTTTGCAACCTCAGCATGGGTCGTGCCTGCCTTGATCGTGACTTTGGTCTTCATCACCTTAATCCCGACATTGCCAAGACCGGATAAATCCACCACATCACTAGGGGCAGCAAGCCCCTGCTTCATGGTCGGCAGAAGCGTCATGCCGCCGGACATCAACACCCCTTCCTTTTGTTTGGCGATTATTTTTTCTGCATCTGCCAGTTTGGCAGGACGATGGTAATCAAAATTTTCCATTTTTTGTTCCTTACTCTGCTGCCTGTTTAGCGTTAGCTTGAATTGCGTTCCAGACCTTGTTAGGCGTGGCTGGCATGGAGATATCTTCTGTGCCAAGCGCATCGGTCACAGCATTGATCACCGCAGCCGGTGCCGCAATGGCTCCAGCTTCCCCGCAGCCTTTCACACCCAACGGGTTTGAAGGACATGCGGTTTCGGTAAAGCCAAGATCATAAGATGGCAGATCATCGGCTCTGGGCATACAATAATCCATAAATGAACCGGTAATCAGCTGGCCTGAATCAGGGTCGTAAATACAGGCCTCTGTCAGCGCCTGCCCCACTCCCTGAGCAATGCCGCCATGCACCTGACCTTCAACAATCATCGGATTGATAATTTTGCCAAAGTCATCCACCGCCGTCCATTTAACGATCTTGGTAACACCGGTTTCAGCATCAATTTCAACTTCGCAAATGTGACAGCCAGCCGGGAAGGTAAAGTTGGATGGATCATGAAACGCCCCCTCTTTCAAGCCCGGTTCGGTATCTTCAGGCATATTGTGGGCCACATAGGCTGCCAGCGCGACTTCACCAAAGGCCAGCGACTTGTCGGTGCCCTTAACGGTAAAATTACCACCGGAAAACTCCACATCACTTTCCGATGCTTCCATCAGATGCGAGGCAATTTTACGAGCCTTGGCTTCCACCTTGTCAATCGCTTTGGAAATCGCCGTCATGCCAACCGCACCAGAGCGAGAACCATAGGTTCCCATGCCCATCTGCACTTTGTCAGTGTCGCCATGGACAATCGATACCTGCTCGAGTGGAATACCCAAACGGTCTGAAACCAGTTGGGCAAAGGTTGTTTCATGACCCTGTCCGTGACTGTGGCTGCCGGTCAGAACTTCAACCGTGCCGACCGGATTAACCCGAACCTCGGCAGACTCCCAAAGTCCGACACCGGCACCAAGTGAACCAACCGCTGCTGATGGCGCAATGCCACAAGCTTCGATATAGTTAGAGAAGCCGATACCGCGCAATTTGCCTTGCCGGGCCGCTTTTTTGCGCCGATCTTCAAAGCCTTTATAGTCAGCCATTTCCATAGCCATATCCAGCGAGGCGTCGAAATCACCAGTGTCATAACACATGATAACCGGGGTTTGATGCGGAAACTCCCGAACGAAATTGCGCCTGCGCAATTCAGCCGGGTCAACCCCGGTTTCACGGGCTGCAACTTCCAACAACCGCTCAACCACAAAACAGGCCTCGGGACGCCCTGCCCCGCGATAGGCATCAACCGGTGCTGTGTGGGTGTAAACCGCATCAACTTCAGCATAGATGTTGGCGATATTGTATTGGCCTGACAACAACGTGGCATAGAGGTACGTCGGAACCGCCGAAGCAAAGGTCGACAAATACGCCCCCATATTGGCTGTTGTATGAGCCCGAAGTCCAAGAATTTTGCCATCCTTGTCCAAGGCTAGCTCAGCCGTTGTTTCATGGTCACGCCCATGAGCATCACACAAAAACGCCTCAGAGCGGTCAGAAGTCCATTTCACCGGACGCCCGCCAATGCGTTTTGACGCCCACAAACAAACTGTTTCCTCGGCATAAACGAAAATTTTCGAGCCAAACCCGCCCCCCACATCAGGGGCAATCACCCGCAGCTTGTTTTCCGGTGCCATGCCGATAAAGGCTGACAGAATAAGCCGCGCCACATGCGGGTTCTGGCTGGTAGTATAAAGAGTGAAATGCTCTTCAGCCGGTTCATATGATCCCAGCGCTACCCGTGGTTCCATTGGGTTGGCCACCAGCCGGTTGTTGGTTATATTTAGCTTGGTAACGTGATCCGCCTTGGCAAAAGCCTTGTCGGTGGCATCTTTTTCACCAATTGCCCACTCATAGCAGGTGTTCTTGGCAATCTCGTCATGAACCCGTGGCATGCCGCGCTTGCGCGCTTTGCCCACTTCGACAACCGCATCAAGCTCTTTGTATTTGACATCAACAAGCTCGGCCCCTGCTCTGGCCTCTGCCAGACTTTCACCAATCACAACGGCCACATGATCACCCACATGGCGAACCTTGTCCGTGGCCAAGGCCGGATGTGCTCCCGCTTTCATTGGCGAGCCGTCTTTGTTGTTGATAGACCAACCGCAGATCAGCCCCCCAAGTCCGTCTTCAGCCAAATCAGCGCCGGTCAGAACAGCGACAACCCCGGGTGATTTTTCCGCTTTTTTAGCATTGATTTTAACAATCTTTGCATGGGCGTGCGGTGAACGCACAAAATACGCATATGTCTGATTGGCAAGATTGATATCATCACAATACTTGCCCCTGCCGGTCAAAAACCGGTTGTCTTCTTTTCGTACTACGCGGGCACCAATGCCTGTGTCACTCATAATAAATCTCCTTGAAGGAAAAACTTTTTTAAACTGAAGCCATCAAAGACCCGGCCTACATCTTTGATGCGCCGTCCTGGATGGATTTAACGATATTGTGGTAACCGGTGCAGCGGCAGATATTGCCCTCCAGCTCGGCCCTTATCGTTTCTTCTTTCAGTTTTTTGCCGCGCCGCTTGACGATATCAAGTCCGGCCATCACCATGCCCGGTGTACAAAAACCACACTGCAATCCGTGATTCGCTTTAAACGCCGCTTGCATTGGGTGCAGTTCGCCATTTCTGGCAACACCTTCAATGGTGGTGACTTTGGCCCCTTCGGCAGACAAAGCCAACGTGGAACAAGACTTAACCGCCTTGCCGTCCACATGCACGACACAAGCCCCGCACTGGCTGGTATCACAGCCCACATGGGTGCCTGTCAGGCTTAAGTTTTCCCGCAAGAACTCTACCAGCAATGTCCGTCCTTCAACGTCACCGCTAACGTCCTTACCATTCACATTCATGGTAACAATTGGCATTTATGCCTTCTCCCTATGCTTATTATTCCCGTTTCGACACTTCTGTTGAGTGTTGGCGCCGCTTCCGAGTGTTTTGGATTCGACAATAACTTGCGACATATGAATAGTCAGGTCAAGGCATCGACAGGAATTTGGCCACCAAAATATTTTCCCATTCTTATTTATTTTACGTTTACGTAAAAGTTATATTTCTTTTCAAGTATAGAATCATGTGTTATGCTGCACCGCACACTTAGCCGTTACGCAGCCGTTACTTGGCTGCTCACGCAAAACGTGTAAAAATGATGGAAACACGCCGGACTTAAGTATCCGGCTCGATTCGGGAGCCTATATGCCATGAGCAACGACCTCACCCTTCGCCAGAAATTCATCACCAAACCAATGCTCAACTGGGTCCGCAAGGTCTTGCCGACCATGTCAAATACCGAGCGTGAGGCCCTGGCTGCTGGCACCATTTGGTGGGACGCCGACCTGATGCGCGGCAATCCCGACTTTAAAAAACTGCTCGATACTCCGGTTCACAAGCTTTCCGACGAAGAACAGGCCTTTATCGACGGCCCGACCAAACGCCTCTGCGATATTGCCGACGACTGGACCACCACATTTGTTGACAAAGATATCTCCCCTGAAATCTGGGATATCGTCAAAAAAGAAGGTTTTCTCGGCCTGATCATCCCCAAAGAATATGGCGGCAAGGGTTTTTCCTCTACCGCGATTTCCGAAATTGTCATGAACATCGCCTCGCGCGGCTCATCCGTTGCAGTTACGGTCATCGTACCCAACTCCCTCGGCCCCGGCGAACTGCTGATGATGTTTGGCACCGAAGATCAAAAAAACCACTACCTTCCCCGCCTCGCCGATGGCCGCGATATTCCCGCTTTTGCCCTGACTTCAGAAAATGCCGGGTCTGACGCCACCAACATGACCGACATTGGTGTCGTTTGCTATCAGACTTATAAGGGGAAAAAGACCCTCGGTATGCGGGTAAACTGGTCAAAACGCTTTATCTCCCTTGGTCCGGTCTGCACCGTGCTTGGCTTGGCTTTCATTCTCACCGACCCCGATCACATTCTCGGCGACGAAGAAAACCTCGGTATTACTCTGGCATTGGTGCCAACCGACACCAAAGGCGTCACCATTGGTCGCCGCCACATCCCTTCCAATCAGGCATTCCCCAACGGCCCAAATCAGGGTGAATACGTCTTTATGCCCATGGACTGGATTATCGGTGGTCAGGAGCGCATTGGTCAGGGTTGGCGCATGCTGGTCACCGCCCTTGCCGCTGGTCGGGGAATCATGTTGCCAGGTATGTCGGTCGCTGGCATGAAAGTCGCCGCTTTTTCAACCGGCGCTTATGGCCGGGTTCGCGAGCAGTTTAACCTGCCGATCTCGCGCTTTGAGGGCATTCAGGAAGTTGCCGCCAATATCGCCGGTGAAACCTATAAAATGGACGCCGCCCGCCGCCTCACCCTGCAAGCCCTTGATATGGGCGAAAAACCCGCTGTTATCTCGGCCATCATGAAATACCACGCCACCGAGCGCATGCGTAAAGCTGTTAATGACGCTATGGACGTGCATTCCGGTAAAGCGGTCATTGATGGCCCGAAAAACTACCTGTCCTCAGCCTATCGTGGCATTCCCATTGCCATCACCGTTGAGGGGGCAAATATCATGACCCGTTCCCTGATGATTTACGGCCAGGGCTCGATCCGCTGTCACCCATATATTCAGGCCGAAATTGATGCCGCCCAAAATGAAGATCGTGAGCAGGCTGTACAGGATTTTGACGACATCCTGTTCCGCCACGCGCTGTTTTTCACCAAAAACAAACTTCGCGCCACATTCCGCGCATGGACATTCGGCCTCTTGTCATCAAGCCCTGTGGATGGCGAAACCGCCCGCTATTACAAGCAGGTCAAACGCATATCCGCTGCCCTTGCCTATCTCAGCGAAACTTTAATGATTGTTCTGGGCGGCTCACTCAAACGCAAGGAAATGCTTTCAGCTCGTCTTGGCGATGTACTGTCCGAACTCTATCTGGCGACAGCAACACTGAAACGTTTTGAAGACACCGGTCGTCCGGCTGAAGACTTGCCGCTGGTACATTACGCCTGTCAGACATCTCTGAATGCGGCTGACAATGCCCTGCATGATGTCCTGCGCAACTTCCCCAATACAATACTGGGCTGGTTTCTGCGCCTGCAATTACAACCCCTTGGCGTGCGTTGCAAATTGCCTAAAGACCGGCTGACCACAAAAGTTTCCAACACCATTTCAGAACCAACCGCTGCCCGTGATCGCCTGACGCAAGGCATTTATGTTGGTGAGGACACTGAATTGTTCCGCGTTGATGAGGCCATGCGCCTGATGGTCGAGCTTGATCCGGTAAAACAAAAAATGCGCAAAGCCCGCATTCGCGATGCCGATGAAGCCCTCGAAAAAGGCATCATCAGCGAGAATGAAGCCGCCCGCATGAAAGACGCGCTGGAAAAAGTCGGCGAAGTGGTCCGGGTTGATGATTTCAGCCTCGAAGAAATCACCGGTAAGCCAGCAAAAGGCAAAAAAGCACCGGTTAAACGCCCGGTTAAACGAAAAGGCAAAGCCGCATGAATGAAGATCGTTTTGCCAAAACACCAAAACCACCCTACTACGCGGTGATTTTCACCAACCAGCTCAATTCAGATGATGGGAGCTATGGTGAGACAGCCGATCGTATGGTTGAGCTGGCACAAACCATGCCCGGATTTTTAGGCGTTGAATCAACCCGCGATGAAACCGGCCTCGGTATTACGGTGTCCTATTGGCAAGATGAAAAATCAATCGCCAACTGGAAAGCCAATGGCGAGCATATTGAGGCCCGACGCGGTGGAAACGAAAAATGGTACGAGCACTACGAACTACGCGTCGCGAAAATAGAACGGGCCTATGACGGGCCGCGATGACAAAAACGAAAACGAATGACTGATCGGAAGACACCATGGTAAAAACAGTAAAGAAAACAGCGGCAAAGAAAGCACCCGCTAAAAAGGCCGCACCAAAAAAAACGGCCGTAAAAGCCCCCGCCATCAAGCGCCAAAGCAAACTTGGCACCATTGGCCGCCCGGTTTACATTATCGATGGTGCCCGTACCCCGATGATCAAGGCCGGCAACAAGGCAGGCCCCTTCACCCCGGTTGATCTGGCTGTCGAAGCCGGTCGCCCACTGCTGGCCCGCCAACCCTTCGACCCACGTGAAATCGATGACGTCATCCTCGGACTGGTCAATGTCCACCCCGATGAAGTGAACCCCGGTCGTGTAGCAGCCCTCCGTCTTGGTTGCGGTGCTGAAGTTCCCGGCTGGACTGTTCAACGCAACTGTGCCTCAGGTCAGCAATCCATCGATACCGCATGGAAATACATCGCTTCCGGCAATGCCGATCTTATTCTGGCCGGTGGTGCCGAAGCCCTGTCCCATGCCCCCCTGCTCTTTACCCAAAAAGCCGCCGCGTGGTTCGGACAATTCATGTCAGCCAGATCAACAGCGCAAAAACTGGCCGCTTTCCAGAAATTCCGCCCCGATATGCTGCAACCTTCCATCGGCTTGCTGCGCGGCCTGACTGACCCGGTCGCCAAGGTCAACATGGGCGTAACCGCTGAAATCCTTGCCCACCGCTTTGGCATTTCACGCACCGATGCCGACACCTATGCTGTCCAAAGCCATCACCGCCTCGCGGCCGCCCACAAAAATGGCCATCTCGAAGAAATGCATTCAATGATCGACCGCAAAGGCAATCTCTATGATCATGATGATGGTGTACGCCCCGACAATTCAGTCGAACATCTGGCCAAACTGCGGCCGGCATTCGAAAAACCCTATGGCAAAGTCACTGCCGGTAATTCATCACAAATCACCGATGGCGCCTCATGGACCATTCTGGCCTCAGAGGACGCGGTTAAGAAATACAAACTCAAACCCATGGCCCGCATCGTAGATTGCGACTGGTCTTCATTAGGCCCCGAAGTCATGGGACTTGGCCCGGCGCTGGCCTCTGCCAATATGCTGACCCGCAACGGCTTGAAACAAAAAGACGTCGGCGCTTGGGAAATCAACGAAGCCTTTGCTGCTCAAGTTCTTTCATGCCTGAAAGCCTGGACCGAAAAAGACTTCTGCAAAAACATCCTTGGCCTTGATGAGCCCTTTGGCGAGCTTGATCAGGACATCTTGAACATTGATGGCGGTGCCATTTCCATGGGCCACCCGGTTGGCACCTCGGGTAACCGCATCACCCTCCATTCCATTCACGCAGCCCGCCGTTTGAACAGCCAGCTTGCCGTTGCTTCTGAATGCATCGGCGGCGGCATGGGCGGTGCCATGCTGTTAGAAATTCTTTAAGGGAACAAGATCATGAGACAAATTAGCGAACCACGCCTTGCAGCCCTTGCCGAACTAACTGTTTCGGACCTTGCCATGCCCAACGCAGCAGACAACCAGCCAAAGGGCCTGTCCACCTACAAACACTGGCGCCTTGTCATGGACAAGGACAACATCCTCTGGGTGTTGATTGACAAAGACAACGAAAGCGCCAACACGCTGGCCGAACCGGTTTTGCGCGAACTAGACAAACTTCTCGACGAAGCCAAAACCGTAGGCCCCAAAGCCCTCGTCCTGCGCTCGGCCAAAACATCCGGTTTTATCGCCGGTGCCGAGATATCAGAATTCGTCAACATGACCGATGAAAATGAGGTCCGCGCTCAGCTCACTGACGCCCTGACAATACTGGACAAACTCGAAAACTTCCCGGCCCCGACCATCGCCCTGTTGCACAAATATTGCCTCGGTGGCGGCCTCGAACTGGCCCTGGCCTGCAAATACCGCATTGCCACCCCCGATACCAAGCTCGGCTTCCCCGAAGTCCTGCTCGGCCTGCACCCCGGCCTTGCCGGTGTCTGGCGTTCCCTGCGTATCATGGACCCGGTCAATGCCATGACCATGATGCTGACCGGCAAAAACCTGATTGCCAAAAAAGCCAAACGGCAAGGTTTGGTTGATCTGGTCACCGAGGAGCGTCACTTTGCCGATGCGGTGCGCGCCGCCGCCAATGGCAAGCTGAAAAAAACCGATGCCAAAGGCACCAAAGGCACTGTGCTCAATTTCGGCCCGGCCCGCTCGCTGGTCGCCAGCCAGATGGAGAAACAAACCGCCTCCAAAGCAAAAAAACAACACTACCCTGCCCCATTCTCCCTGATAGATATCTGGCGCGAGCACGGTGATGATGCGCAAGCAATGCGCAAGGCCGAAACCGATAGTTTCGTCAAACTGATGGTTGGCGACACTTCCAAAAATCTCGTCCGCGCCTTTTTCCTGCGTGAAAAACTCAAAGCCTATTCCAAAGGCACTGTTCACAACATCAAGCACGTTCACGTAATTGGTGCCGGTGTAATGGGCGGCGACATTGCTGCATGGTCAGCAATGCGCGGCTTCACCGTTACCTTGCAAGACCGCGAGATCAAATACATCGCCCCCGCCATCAAACGCGCCAATGAGCTATTCAAAAAACGCATTTACACCGAAGGCGAACGCCGCGCTGCCAATGACCGTCTGATGCCCGATGTGAAAGGCGATGGCATTACCAAAGCTGACCTGATCATCGAAGTGGTACCCGAAAACCCCGACATTAAAGCCAGCGTTTATGCCGATTGCGAAAAGCGCATGAAGCCCGGTGCCATTCTGGCCACCAACACATCATCGATTTTGCTCGAAACCCTGACCAAAACCCTGAAAAACCCCAAGCGTTTCTGCGGCATCCACTTCTTTAATCCAGTTGCAAAAATGCCGCTGGTTGAAATCATCACCCACGACAAGCTCGACCCAAAAGTCACCAAGCGCGTCCTCGGTTTCCTCAACGCCATCGACAAGCTGCCCCTGCCGGTCAAATCGGCTCCCGGCTTCCTCGTCAACCGGGCGCTAACGCCCTATATGGTCGAAGCTTTTCTGGCCTATTCAGAAGGCGTCAAACCCGAACTTATCGACAAGGTCATGGAAGATTTCGGCATGCCCATGGGGCCCATCGAGCTGGCTGATACGGTCGGCCTTGATGTTGGCCTGCATGTTGCCAAAGTCCTCCAACGCGACCTCAAACGCGAAACCCCTGATGCCCCCGACTGGCTCGAAAAGCTGGTCGAAAAAGGCGACCTCGGCAAAAAAACCGGCAAAGGCATCTACAAATGGGTCAACGGCAAAGCCAAAAAACAAAAAACCGATGATCAGCCCCCCGTTGGCCTAACCGACCGCCTGATCCTCCCCCTCCTCAACGCCGTAGCTGATTGCATGGCCGAAGATCTGATCGAGGATAACGATGCCGCCGACGCTGGCATGATTTTTGGCACCGGCTTTGCCCCCTTCACCGGCGGCCCCATAAACTACGCCAAAAAACGCGGCGTAGATGAGATTGTTGAAAAACTGCAAGCACTGGAAGGAAAATACGGCGCACGGTTTGCAGTATCAAAGGGATGGGAAAAACTGAAGTAGTTCAACCACCACTGGTCTGACTTTGTATTCTGGACCGAAATCGTTCATGCCATTACCTTAACCCAAATCAAAACTGGTTCCCCATCGTTGACGCTGCACAACCGTCAAACTGTGACAAATTAAACACAATGCTAACAAATCACAAAAGCCCAGAGTCCGTTACATCTATTTTCGTTGACATTATTGTGTTAGAGATTCGTTAACATTTGGCATTAATCACGGAGTTCGATACGAAAAAATTACTACTGGCCAGTGCTTGTGCAGCAACGATAACCCTGAGCATGTCAACGATTGCCCAGTCAGCTGATCTGGATGACCCAGGTTTTGATTGGACAGGTTTTTATGCTGGTGCCCACCTTGGGTACGGCTGGGGTGAAGCAAGATGGACAACTGTCGGTGGAAATCGCCGCACTCATAATGTCGATGGCATTTTGGGCGGCATTCAGGCCGGTTACAACTTCCAGATGGATTCGATTGTTTTTGGTCTTGAAGGTGACTTTTCAGGAACTGGAATAGATGGTGGTACCTCTTGGATTGCGGGAGCTCCTCTTGCCGCTTTCCCTCGCAACGCAAGTCTAGACATCAACTGGCTGGCCACGATAGCCGGGCGTGTGGGTATGACTATGGATCGTACTTTGTTTTATGCTAAAGGCGGGCTGGCATTAGCTGGTGTGGATTATCGGCATCTTTCAGCTAATGGAGTACGTAAAGGCGATGCAACACGCACAGGCTGGTTGATAGGCGCTGGCGTTGAGCATGCATTTAATGACGCATGGTCTGCCAAGATTGAGTACAACTACATGGACTTTGGTTCCAAAGGTATCACAATGAAAGTGACTGGATTCCCAGATAGAGTACTTCCGGTAAAACAACACGTTAACGTGATCAAAGTTGGCGTGAACTATCATTTCTAAGAACCTGTAGGATCCTAGAAACGATACAGTCAGGATAAGCGGTATTTCAATCGTATTTTGAATAATACCGTCTATCAAGTGAGTAAGATTTTAAAGCAGTCGGTGAGATATCTCATCGGCTGTTTTGTTTATTCAAGCTGCTGAGGTGACAGTTTCCTCAATATACCAACCTCATCGCAACAAACCATCAAACATCCCAACCGCCTTCTCAAACTTGTCCCGGCACCCGGTATTGCAAAAGCCTACTACATGGCCCTTGTAAAGGGCCAGCGAGGTCTCAACCACCGGTTTGCCAGACCATGGGCAGGTCTCATTAATGCAATCTTCCAGTTTAAGGTCACTCATTCAGTCCCTCCATCTGCATTTTTGCGCTTGAAAACTTTTGCCGCATAGCTGGCCACTACATCTTCCCAGAAACCATCCAGATACTTGCGCAACTTTTCAATCCCCTCTCGGCGCAGCGAATAGAAACGCCGGGTGCCGATGGCTTCGACATTGACCAGTCCTGCCTCTTGCAACACTTTTAAATGCTGGGAAACAGCTGGCCGACTGACCGGCATGTCGTTGGCAATATCAGCTACAGTCCGCGGTTTTCCCTTGAGCTTTTCAAGGACAATCCGCCGGGTCGGATCAGCCATTGCGGTAAATATTTTTTGGTAAGCCACAACTTACCGTATTCCAGTGTTTATGAAAACACAATAGCCAAAACTTTGCTGATTCCTGCCAATCTACGACTGATTTTCAACGACCACCTTAAGGGCTTTCAAGCCTTTTTCGTAATCTTTGCCGATCCAGCCGTCAAACAACAACCCCATCCAGCGCATCATCGGATTACTGCCAACATCGGTTGAAAAAGACCAGACAATCTTAGTTCCCGAACCTTCACCAGACAAGTTCCATGATGCAATCGCATTGCCCTGCTCGCCAAAATCCAGTCTGGTGGCCACAAATTTATCGACCACACTGTCAGTAATTTTCTGACTACCCGACCCGACATTAGGGTCGTTGCTGGTCCAGCTCATCACCTGTCCCTTGCCCTTTTCGGCACCGGAATAAACCGTTTTCATATCAGAATCAATCGCCGCCCATGGCGACCAGACCTGAAACTTCCTCAAATCATTCAAATGAGGAAAAACCTTGGCTGCTGGCGCATCGATTACGATGTCACGCGACACTGACACTTGCGCGGGCAAAACGTAAGCCCCGGCCAGAAACACCACGATCAGGATAACCACCGCAAACAACATATTCCGAATGAACGACATTAAAACACTCCCTGAAAGGCTAGGCCCCACCACTTTCTTCCAAAACCTGCTTCAAATCCTTGTAGGCAGCCCAGCCCTCGGCCTCATACCCCTGAATTTCCACAGGAAAAGGCGGAAGCTCGTTAAGCGCATTGCTGAAACCTTCAATCCAGTTGTCCGGGTTCTTAGCATACCACAACCACTCTTTACGCCCGTTACCGGTCACCACCACCATATGTTCGCTGGCCCCGCCCTCTTCGATAAATGCATCCAGCGCATCTTCAAACAACGCCTGTTGCTCGGCAACTTCACCGCCGGGCATGCCATTGCCAACAGCCGTATCATATTCCCACACCACACAGATCAGGTTTGGAAATTCCGCAATATCCACATGAGCAGGGATATTCTGGCGAACCCGGTAAATCATCGGCATACCGTCTTCGTCAGTTTCCGCAACCAACCAGGGGTCTTGCTCCTCACCGGGCTTTTGCTCAAATTGGTCTAAAAAATCGTTCACAGAAAACTCCATCTTTGTCTTTTGATATTTCGTACAGAATAGAGCCCCGCCCCCACCACCACAAGACAATTGATCGAAATCAGGTGCGCCAATTTTGCCCAGCTCTCATGGCCCAAATGGGCTTGAATTGTCAAAATCTTGACATATTTATATTAGAGATATCTAATATAGATTCTATCGCTTCAAAAAAAACCAGAAAACGAAGCACAAGAGGTAACAAAATGAATAAAATTCTAGTCGCCATTGATGGCGCACAACATTCTGATAAGACCCTGAAATCTGCCGCCGAAATGGCTAAAGACAAAGGCAGCGAACTGGTCATTCTTTATGCTTGCAGTCAGAGCGCACCAAGCGAAAATCAACTAAATTTCGCCGAGAAGGCCTGTGGTCGGCAATTCCGCAATCTGGTAACTGGCAAAGAGTTGCCAACTTTCAGCGTTGAAGACGGCGATGGCGAAAAATCCATCTCTGAGTATATGAAAGCTCGCGAAAAGCTGTGTGAAATGTATGGTACAGAGGTACTTGAACGCGCAGCGATCACCGTTAAAGACGCCGGTGCCAACACCGTTAAAACCCGCATGGAACGTGGTGATATCGTCAAAACCATCCTTAACGTCGCCAACAACGAAACCGCCGATACTATCGTCATTGGCAACTGCCACAGAAACAAGGTGGCCCAGTTTTTTGCCGGTTGCACGGCCAAAGAAGTCCTTAAAAAAGCTAATTGCAAAGCGGTAATCGTTGATTAGCGACAGGCACTAAACAACGTCCTTGACAGGTACGACAGGTTATACGAACCTGCCGCAAAATCTTAAGAAAACCTGTCGAGGATAATCATGTCTAACAATAAAAATTTCTACATCAACGGCGCCTGGGTCGCCCCTGCAATCACCAACGATTTCGCAGTCATAAACCCGGCCAATGAGCAGACAGCCGCCACTATTTCGCTCGGTTCGCAAGCCGATGTCGATACCGCTGTTGCCGCCGCAAAAACCGCCTTTGAAACTTGGAGCCTGACCAGCAAGCAGGAGCGAATCGACCTCCTTACCCGCCTTACTGATATCTATGCCTCACGCATGGATGAAATGGCCAAAGCCATCTCGACAGAAATGGGTGCGCCCATCGATATGGCAACCAATGCCCAGGCCGCATCAGGTCTTGGCAACATCAAATCCTTCATCAAGGCTCTGGAAACCTTTGAACCAGAGCATCAACTACGCCAAGGCGATGATCGTTTCCTGATTGCCCATGAGCCGGTCGGCGTCTGCGCCCTGATTACCCCGTGGAACTGGCCGATGAACCAGGTTGCCCTGAAAGTCGGCGCGGCGCTGGCAGCTGGTTGCACCATGGTCCTTAAACCTTCTGAAATCGCCCCGCTCTCAGCCCTGCTATTTGCCGAAATGATCGACGAAGCCGGCTTCCCGGCTGGCGTATTCAACCTGGTCAATGGCGATGGTCCCGGCGTTGGCTCAGCCCTAACCAGCCACCCCGACATCGACATGGTCTCCTTCACCGGCTCAACCCGCGCCGGCATTCTGGTCACCAAAGCTGGTGCCGAGTCAGTCAAACGCATCGCACTGGAATTGGGCGGCAAATCCCCCAACATCGTCTTTGCCGATGCTGATATTGAAAAGGCTGTCAAAACCGGTGTCCTGCATTGTTTCAACAACACCGGCCAGTCCTGCAACGCTCCAACCCGCATGCTGGTTGAAGAAAGCATCTATGATCAGGCGGTTGAGATTGCCAAAAACACCGCGGCAAAAGTCTCTGTTGGCGACCCGGCAGAACCCGGTCGTCACCTAGGCCCCCTCATCTCGCAAACCCAATTCGACAAGGTCCAGGGCCTCATTCAGGTGGCCATCGACGAAGGCGCTGAAACCGTTACTGGCGGAACCGGAAAACCCGAAGGGTTCGAGACCGGCTATTACGTCCGCCCAACCATCTTTTCCGGCGTCAACAACCAGATGACCATTGCCCGCGAAGAAGTCTTTGGCCCGGTCCTTGCCATGATCCCCTTCAAGGACGAGGAAGATGCCATCAAAATCGCTAACGACACGCCTTACGGTCTGGCAGCCTATTTCCACACCGGCGACAGCGACCGGGCCAAACGGGTCTCGCGCCAACTCAAAGCCGGCATGGTCCTGCTCAACGGCGCCCCTCACCCGTCTGATGCCCCCTTTGGCGGCTACAAGCAGTCGGGCATAGGCCGCGAAGGCGGCAAATGGGGAATGGAAGACTTTCTCGAAACCAAATCAATTTCGATTGGTTAGACCAATAAAGGTAGGCTAGCCCCATGGCGCTGTTCCCCAGCTTGTCAGAAAACCCGCATCTGGCCGACGTGTTCAAAAAATTCCCCGAACACGTCCGCCCCCTGCTGGAATATCACGACCTACTGCTGCGCGGCGACAGCCCGCTAACCATTGCCGAACGCGAACTGATCGCCGCCTATGTTTCGGGCCTCGTGGGGGGGGGATAGGTGTGTTTAATGTTTGCCCGGTCCAACCCCACAAAAGTCGTCATTCCAGCGCAGGCTGGAATCCACAAATCCGCTTGATTGTTGCATGAGGTATCGAATTCTGCGGGAGGTGTTGGCGGAGAATACTGTTGGGTGGGTGGTGTTTTGGCAGACGGATAGTTGGTTTTTGGATTCCAGCCTGCGCTGGAATGACGAAGGAGAGAGCTGGGAATGGGTGAAATGAATATGGAGAGATTTGAGTGTTTTGGCTGGATGAATACGGAGAGGTTTGGGGTGCGCTCACGGCGTATCTTCGCTGCGCTCAGGCCTCCGCGGGGGCGGCGCATTAGCGCCGAGCCGCAGTCGCGGCTAGTCCTCGCTGGCGCTCGTCCGGCTGCGGTTTCAAAACGAACTTGAGAATCCGCAGCCGGACGAGGGACTAGTCCCGAGGACCCCGGCGCTTAATAGCGCCGCCCTCCCGGAGGCCCGACCGAAGGGAGGAATAGCCGTGAGGGGTCTAAAAAGTAAGCACCATGCCACCACCCGATTCAACACCAAGCTGCGAGATTTCCTTAATCACCCACGTCGCTGCCCCCAACTCATCAACCGGGTGCGTACTGGCCACGGCAACCACTTGCATTCCAGCCGCCAGTCCAGCCTCAATGCCGGGAAGTGCGTCTTCGATGACCACGCACTTGTCGTGTGGCACCTTCAGCGCGTTAGCAGCTTTTTGATAGCCTTGCGGAGAGGGTTTGCCGCTGGTGATATCATCAGCGCAAATCAGTATCTCTGGAACCAGCAGACCAAGCCGCTCCAGCCGGTCCACAGCGATGCTCCGCGGGGCCGAGGTGACAATTGCCCATTTCCCGGTCGGCAGAGCACGCAGCAGTGCAGCAACACCGGCAAAAGACTTCGGCCCTTCCTGGTCCTCAAGCTCCTGCCGGATCAGCACCTGCCATTCCTTGTAGGCATCAAGGTGCGGTGCAACCATCCTGATGGTATCCATCGCGGTGCGGCCGTGGATCAGTTCCATCAACTGCTCCTGATCAATGCTGTGGTGAACAGCCCACTTGCGCCAACTACGTTCAATAATCACGGTGGAGTCCACAAGCACCCCGTCCATGTCAAACAAAACAGCCTGACACGGAATTTTCACCGGCGTTGTCGTCATACCCTAATGTCCCTTGTTCCGGCCATACAGACCGTTCCAGATATAGTCGGAAATCTCGAAAAATGCCTGCGAAGGCACCTCGCCCCGGCGGGCAAAAATCGTCCGGCAATCATTCTGGAACCGGTCAATATCATACACTTCGCCTTGCCCGCCCTGTCCTCCCCAAGAGAACGGCGCCAGATAACTCGGCACATCCATATTAAACACGTTGCACCCCATATCAATAATCGTCCCGGTATTGAGCCGCATACCGATACCAATTTTGGCGCAGTCAGAAATAATCGAGCCAAATTTGATTGCATCGGTTTCAACACTCTGCAATCCGGCACCGGGATGATCGAGAAACCCGACCGGCGCACTCAAACGCACTTGCCCATAATTGTTTTTCAAATCAGAAGTCGTTGCCAGCGCGCCGATATTAACCCAGCGCCCGACAAAGCTATGACCCAAAAATCCTTCATGATGCTTGTTGGAAAAGTCGCCGAAAATACTGGCCTCAATTTCACCGCCAACCCGGCAATTGTGCCCGATTACCACCGGCCCAAGCAGGCGGCAATTATCAACATGAGTTTCCTTGCCCACATACACCGGTCCGGACAAAAACGAAAACTGCCCGACTTCAGCACCCGCATCAATAATCACCGGCCCATCACGAACGTCAAAAATCGTACCCGGCAAAATCGCAGCACTTTTATGAACCAGCACATCAGATTTATCTCCGACAACAAACACACCTGGCCCGTTGTCATCCAGCATTTGGTATTCATCATCAGATTTCAGTGCTTCAAAGTCCTGCCCTATCTGCTTCGCCAGGCTGTCCAAAACACGCTGTGGGGCAAGATCGCGAGAATCTACAATTGTCGAAAACCGCGCCCGAAGTGCAGCCTCATTGCCGTTAATAAAGTCAAACGCTTCTTTCTCGGGAACCTCACTGCGCAACGGCAGCACGCCCAACAATTCAGCCGCCAGCGCCTCATAAACAGCATAAGGATGAAAGTAGAAAACCTGTCCGTCACCGCCCTGCTGCACCCGCTCAAGCGGCGAATAAACCCCGTCACGACAAGAAAAAACCGTCCAAATCCGGCTGCAATACCGCGTATCCGGCAAATCACGATCAAGAAGGAGTGTTGGCATAAAAACTAATCCGTTCTGTAATTTTCACAAACAGGCCCAAGACTTAACACCCATTGCTCTAAAATTACGTAAACTCCACCCGCTCCTGCGAAAAGAAAAACAGCGACTGGACACTGTCGTCCATTTTGCCAGAGGTCGTTTCAAGCAGGGTTTTCATAGATTCCTTACGCCCTAAAAGAGCCGTCTGAAAATCATCCTCAATTAACTTTTTGGTACCGACATCAGCCAAACTCTTTTTCAGGTTCATATACAATTCCAGCGAACCAAAAATATAAATCGATTCATAAAGAATCTTGGAGGCAATTTTTTGATGGATATCCTTATAAGTAAACTGCCCGATCATTTTCGATTGCGGTTTGAAAATAAAATCGATTTCCTCCTTGTAACCGGAGCTTTTCAGGATCAGGAATTTGATTTTGAGGAACTTCTCATCAATCGCCTTGATTCGTTCTTCATCAATCCCATCGCGATAAACCAGGATAATATCAATGTCCGACCCGCTCATGATCTTGCCAAGACTCTTGCTTTCACGCGGTTCTTCATGGGCCAGAAAATAGGCAATATCACCAGCCAAAAAAGCGCAGGTATTTTGAGCCAGAAAATCCCTGTCCTCTTCGTCCAGATGAAAAAACGTTTCCATCGCAATCTGCATTTTTTTGATGCTGATTTCCCGGTGAGCGTTGCTGAGAAAAACCTGCCGGTCAATCACAGCGTTGCGCTGGTGCGGCAGTGACAAGATGGTAAAAGAGAGGAAATCTCTCAATATCGACGGACTCAGGCGGATGAATTCTTCACGCGAAATATCGTAGCGCAGATAATACCGGGCAAAATGTGAAATCTGCAAAAACCCGGAATTAAAACAAGCTTTCCACACTGCCAGATAGTCGCCAGTATGAAGTTTTTCCATCAACTCCTTACCCAACAAGGGACCATTGGCATTGATGGCATCAATAATCGCAGACTCGGTCGAACCGGGCATGTCACCTCTCCTCCTGGCCACCCTAAAAGGTGACGCTCGTTAGTTGCAGAACCATTGTACTGCAATCCAACTTTGATGGGCGACAAAAATCGACCAACACCAAATTTCTTGACTTGTCTTGCGATTGCAGGAACATTGCTCACTTAATCAACAGCACCGCCAAGAGTGCAAAACAACAATATGCCAGCAATCCGGCAAAGGGAGAGTTTCATGAAATCGCTATTTTTAAAATCCATATTAGGTGCCGCTTCGCTATTGTACGGCGTCAGCGCTGTGAGTGCCGCTGACATTGAGCTGCGCGCTTCACATCAATGGAACACCAAAGATGTTCGTCACAAAATGGTGCAGATTATCGCCGATGAACTGGCTAAAGCCAATACCGGTGTAACAGCCAAAGTATTTCCGTCAAAATCTCTTTATAAGCCGAAAGAACAATGGGGTCCGCTGACCACTGGCGAACTTGACATCTCTGCATTCCCGCTGGCCTATGCAGCCAAGCGTCATCCTGCTTTTGATGCCACACTAATGCCCGGTCTGGTCAAGAACCATGATCATGCAACCCGTTTCAACGATTCGCCCTTTATGGCCGACATCAAGAAAATTATCGATGACGCTGGTGTGATGGTGATCTCGGATGCCTGGCTTGCCGGTGGCTTTGCCTCAAAGGACAAATGCGTGCTTGACCCTGCTGATGTTAAGGGCAAGGTTTTCCGCGCTGCCGGTAAAGCCTTTAACAGAATGCTGCAAGGTGCCGGTGCTTCGATCCAATCGATGCCTTCATCCGAAATTTATACAGCCTTGCAACAAGGCGTGCTTGACGGTGCCAACACCTCTTCAGGTTCATTTGTATCATACCGCATTTATGAGCAGGTAAAATGTCTGACCGCTCCCGGCGCCCATGCGCTGTGGTTCATGTATGAGCCAATTTTGATGTCCAAAGCATCATTTGCCAAACTCAACGATGCCCAGAAAAAAGCCGTTATGGCCGCCGGTCAGGTGGCTGAAGACTGGTTTGCCAAAAAAGCAGCAGGTCTTGATAAGACAATGACCGATACCTTTGCCAAAGCCGGTGTTAAAGTTGTGACCATGACTGCTGAACAGGCCACCGCCTGGAAAGACATCGCCGACAAAACCTCCTATGCAGCATTTGCCAAAAAGGTTAAGGGCGGCAAGGAGCTTATTGCCAAGGCTCTTGCTGTTAAATAAGCATTCCCTTTTCTCGAAACAGACTGGAAACAATCTCATAACGATTGTTTCCAGTATTTGACTGTCAATCACTCACAGGAGACAAATGATGGTGTCCTTCATTGAACGCCTGTCGATCATAGCTGGCGTTATCGCCTCTTTGCTTGTCGCAATCGCCATCATCATCGTCTGCCAGATGGTTTTCATCCGCTATGTATTGGTTGGCTCAACAGCCTGGCAAACAGAAGTTGTGACCTTTTCTCTGGTTGCCGCCACCCTGCTTGGCAGCGCCTGGGTGATGAAGGAACGCGGACATGTAGCCGTTGGTCTGGTAACAGAATATTCAGCCCCAAACGTCCGGCGCATCATGTTGATCATGGCTGACCTGGTAACCTTCCTGTTTGCCGCAATTATGTTCTGGAAAGGCCTTGAAGTCACGCTGGAAGCCTGGCACGGAGACTGGACAAGCGACTCGATTTACGAGTTTCCAATGTGGATTCCCTACTCCGCCATGCCCATCGGGTTTGGTTTGCTAGCCCTGCAATCCCTCGCCTGCATGACCAAGGTCTGGCATAACCGCGATACAGTTCAAGTAGGAGGGCACTAGGCTATGGAACCTGGCACAATTGGTCTTCTGATCGGACTCGCTCTGGTCGTCCTGCTGTCCATTCGCGTACCGGTAGCCTTTGCTCTGGCAATTACAGCAATCCTGTTTCCAGTATTTTTCAAAGGCACCCTCGCAATCTCGACACTCGGTGAACAATTTTTTGCCGGGCTTGCCGAATTCACTTTGCTGTCGATCCCGATGTTTATCGTCATGGGCGCAGCGGTTGCTGCCTCACCGGCCGGCAAAGACCTTTACGAAGCGCTTGACCGCTGGCTTAACCGGCTTCCCGGCGGGTTGATTATTTCCAATATCGGCGCTTGCTCGATCTTTGCTGCCCTGTCGGGGTCATCGCCTGCAACCTGCGCCGCTATCGGCAAAATGGGCATCCCGGAAATGCGCAAGCGTGGTTACCCCGATGGCGTGGCAACCGGGTCAATTGCAGCCGGTGGCACGCTTGGCATTTTGATCCCGCCATCAATCACCATGATTGTCTATGGCATTGCCACCCAGACATCAATCGGTCGCCTGTTCCTTGCCGGACTATTGCCGGGTATCTTGTTGATGATACTCTTCATGGCCTGGTCGTTGTTTGCCGCCTGGCGTTCAGGTTATAGTTTTTCAGGCGGAAGAACCGTCAGCTGGCGGGACCGTTTTGTTATCCTGCCTCGAGTGCTGCCGTTTTTAGCCATCATCGTTGGCGTCCTGTGGGTACTCTATGGTGGTGTGGCTACCCCCTCAGAAGCAGCAGGTGTCGGTGCCGCATTTTGCGTATTGCTGGCCGTTGTCATTTACAAAATGTGGCAACCAAAACACATCTGGTCAATTCTTTCCACTTCAATGAAAGAAAGCGTAATGATCCTGATGATCATTGGCTGCTCAGCCCTTTTTTCCCAGATGCTGTCCTCATTCTACATTACCCAGACCGTCGCGGAATCCATCGCAACTGCCGGACTTGATCAATGGACGCTAATGATCACCATCAACATATTTCTGCTGGTTGCCGGGTTCTTCCTGCCGCCAGTCGCGGTGATTTTAATGACCGCACCAATCCTGTTGCCGATTGTAACACACGCCGGATTTGACCCCTATTGGTTCGCCGTGGTCTTTACCATCAATATGGAAATCGGACTGATTACCCCACCAGTAGGACTCAATCTTTATGTCATCAACGGCATCGCCCCGGATATTCCACTGGCAACCGTACTCAAAGGCGCCTTCCCCTACATGTTGTGCATGGTTGCAGCCATTATTCTACTGTCAATCTTTCCTCAGATAGCAACATGGCTGCCCGAATATTGGATGGGACCGGCACAGTGATCTCCCGATAACCGCACAACCCGCCACCATTCTGATCCGAATATTAGCAGCCATTTGCCCTGTTTCTGAATTTCAGGCCGGTGGCAGTAATCGTTTCAGATAGCAATTTCGGTTCATGTCCCTGATATCAATGCTTATACTGGTTACAGTGCTGAGATAATCTGCCAGATTACCACGCAATAATTCGCTCACCTTAGTCTTTTGATCATCGCTACGCCCATCCAGCAAAAACACCGTCACATGCACAAAGCTGTCACCTTCTTCAAGCAATCGATAGTAGTCATAGGGACGGGCCCGCACTTTTATATCTGCCGGGGCCATTACACCGCTGGCAACACCGCTGTCATAAGCAATCTGCATGACTTTCTTGATGTCATATTCTTCTTCAACATCGCGCGAATGTTCAATAACAAAATGCGGCATGATCAGTTGTCTCCTGCTTCAAAGGGCCCACAAACCAGCGCCCGCTGTACACCAGCTGTCAGGTCACTCAATCCATCCAATAATCTTTCGCACCCGGTCAAAACATCCACTATCTGACCGGAATACACCACCGCCGTCTCGCGCATCATACCCAGCATCGGCCAGCCCCACAAAGCAGAAACCGTCACCCCATCCCGAACAAAATGCGGTTCACTCAAGAATGTACACGACAACACCGGCTCAACCGGCGACCGGTTGGTCGGACTGCCGCCAACCAGATCAATAATCACTGATCCATCGGGGATAATAGTCTTGAGATGCTCATTTCTGACCAGATAGTTTTTGCCCCGAAGGTGCTCGGGCTGATCAGCCCCGTTGACCACCAGATCAACGCCTTTCAACCAATAATCTATGCGTCCTGTATTGGTATGGGTGCGTCCCAAAACACTGACCATTTCAACCCCATGATCATAAATCTCATGCAAAGCGCCCTGCCCAACATTACCGTAGCCAAGCACCACTACTTTGGCTTTTGCCAGATCAAGATCCGGCTTGTTCTCTTGCAAAAGCTTTAAACCATAACGGACACCGGCCTGCCCTGTTTGATGCAGGCATTGAATGCGTCGTAAGCCAAATTCGTGCGGCGGGTGTTCGCGGGACCAGTCGGCAATAGCTTGCTCACCCTCTTCCTGCTCAAACAAGGCCAGATCAAACAGATGGCTACCACTTTCTAGCAACGCAGCAATAAGCTTATCGTTACCAAGCGACCTGCTATCATAAAAATACAAAGTATCAGACCCAACCGCATCCAGTTCTTCAAAACTGATATTACCCTGCACCAGTTTCAGCGATTTCGGATCACGGTTTCCGGCCCGCCGAATGGCCGGTGCGGTTTTTGACGTCCATTCCAGCACCCGCACCCGCAAGCCGCCAAGGGCGTTTTTATCAGCAAATGGCTGCAATGCTGCCGCCATTGCAGTACGTGCCAAAATGGTTTCATCGGTCGTAACTTTCGGCGACTCCAGTATTTCTTCCATCGCCACCACATTGATCATACGCTGTTCAAGCAACCGTGCCCGGTCAGGAAACGATCCAAAATGCGCCATGCACAACAAAGTACATCCCGATCGCATCTGCCCGATACTCTCAAGCGACGGCCCCTTGAACTTGATAATCAGGTCTTTGTTTTTGTATATTTCATCGCCGCTCTGCAACACCGCGCCAGCCGCCACATATTCGCTATCGTCAAACCCGACACCATCACCGGCACCCTCTTCGACAAACACCGAGACGCCGGTTTTGATCAACCGGTCAACATCATCAGGAACAACAGAAACGCGCTTTTCCAACCCGCCGGGATTTTCCGGAGATTCTACTTCACGAACAACAGCAATAGTTTTAAAACCCGGCATAAAATGACCCTACCCTGAAAAAACAACAGCCTTTTCCTGACACTAAATCACTACCTTATCAACCTTCATCCGTGTCTTTTCCAACTGCCGCAGTTCTTCTTCACCTTGAGCAATATAATCACGTGTAAAAGGCACCATATCTTGATGCTTGGCCAGTATGATTTGAAAAATCATAAAGCGGTGATGCCGAAAAGCCACTTCGGATGCGGCCAGATACAATTCCCACATTCGGCAGAAACGCTCATCATAAAGCTCGGCTGCTTTATCCCAATTGGCAACAAATCTCTCACGCCACATCCGACAGGTTTTGGCATAATGGATCGGCAGAATTTCTATGTCTCTTATCAGAAATCCCGCCTGCTCAATTGCTGGCACCACCTGTCCGACCGAAGGCACATAGGCTCCGGGAAATATGTATTTATCGTTGAACCGGTCCTGCGTCAGCGCCCCTTTCGGTCGCCCGATCGCATGGACCACCATCACGCCCTCTTTTTTCAATAATTCATAGGACTTTTTAAACATCACATCATAGTTTTGCCGCCCCACATGCTCGAGCATACCGATGGAAATAATCCGGTCAAAAGTTCCCTGCACATCGCGGTAATTCTGCAACCGAAACTCTGTCAAATCGCTCAAACCACGGTTTTTGGCCCTTTGCTTTGCGACTTTTACCTGATTTTCGCTCAGCGTAACACCGGTTACATGGGAACCGGACATCTCGGCAATGTAGAGCGCCAACCCGCCCCAACCACATCCCATTTCCAGGACGCGATCACCTGACCCGGCCCGTAGCTTGGCCGTAACATGCCTCTTTTTGGCCAATTGCGCTTGTTCAAGGGTCTGATCGTCATTTTCAAAATAGGCGCATGTGTATTGCCAGTCATCGTCCAGAAATAATTCAAACAACCGGTCATCAAGATCATAATGATGAGCAACATCACGTTTTTCCACCTGCTTGCGCCACAAATTCCTTACCCGGTCAGTAAAATAAAACCCTGCCCCCAGAACTTTAATCGGCCACGGCGTCTGTCGTTTGGCCCCGTTTCGGGCCATTAGCGACAAAAAATCATAGATGGTCCCTTCTTCAACAATGAACTCGCCATCCATATAGCATTCACCCAGCCGTAAGGCAGGGTTAAGAGCAATGCCGCGCTCAGCGCTTTTGTTGGCAAAGCGGACTGCGACAGGCTTACCTCCACCATCACCAAAACTGCGCTTGTTACCAGAAGCAAAAGTTATATCCAACTGGTCGATCTTGACCACTTTGGAAAAAAATCCCGCCAGCAATTTTTCTACTATGCTCAAAGGTCACCCATTTTCAGGTTTACCCGCAACGCGCTTGCATATTCCAGGAACCACCAGCATGTTGGGTTGTACCGGGAAGCACCACCGCTTTTTGACCACGGGCACAGGCAAAATGGCGTATAGCAGATGAAACCACATCGCTAACAATTTTTTGGTCACCCGGCTTGTTGCCAAGCTTCCGCCCGCCCTTACCGATGATATTGACCGCATAAGCATCGCGGTGCGCCCGATATTTAAAACGCAACTTGTAATGTTTGCCATTATAAAAAACCGGCTCGGAATGATTAACACCATCTGCATAGGGCGAAGATACAACCCGTGGTTTGTTTTGAGCACACGCCCCTGTCATTACCGCTATTAAAGCCATTAATACCGCATACCGCATCATTTGTTGTGTCTCTGCCTTTAGCGCGTTAAATTAAGGAATCAGTCGCCATCATTCATCAATATATTAAGACCGTACTATGACCACATTCAATCCGCAAAGCATATTGTCATCACGCACCGCAGCTGTTGAAGAAGCCATCATCATTCGCATGTCACAAAAAGCCCGTGAAATGAAAGCTCAGGGTCACGACGTAATCTCGCTTACCATTGGGGAGCCCGATTTCGATACACCTCAACACATTCGCGACGCAGCCTACCAGGCCATGAATGACGGCTACACCCATTATGCCCCTATTCCAGGCATGCCAGAGCTTAGAAAGGCGCTGGCTAAAAAGCTCAAGAAGGAAAACCAACTGGATTATGACTGGAGCGAAATTGTTGTTTCCAACGGTGCCAAACAGTCGATCACCAACGCGATTTTTGCAACTGTCGACGAGGGTGACGAAGTCATCCTTCTGGCCCCTTTCTGGGTTGCCTATGAAGGTGTCATTCGCATGGCTGGCGGCAAACCCATAATAATCTTTGCCGGGCTTGAAGACAATTTCAAACCACCGGCATCCCGGCTCAAAGCAGCCATGACGGCCAAAACCAAGCTGGTCATTCTCAACTCTCCAAACAACCCTACCGGCGCGATGTTCAACACGGATGAACTGGCGGAATTCGCAGCCGTTATTTGCGATCACCCACGCGCCATGGTTATCTCTGATGAGATTTACGAGTACATCAATTTTGATGAGGAACATGTCTCCATTGCTTCCCTGCCCGGCATGCAGTCACGCACCATCACCGTCAATGGGTTTTCCAAGGGCTTTGCCATGACCGGCTGGCGTTTGGGTTATGCGGCGGCCCCGGGTCCCATAGTCAAAGCAATGTCAAAGGTGCAAGGCACATTTACCGCTGGTGCCAATGCATTTGTTCAAATGGCCGCCGTTACAGCACTTGAAGGACCGCGCGATGATGTGGAGCATATGCGCCAAACCTATCTGGCCCGGCGCAATCTTGTGGTTGACGGGTTAAACGCCATTGACGGTATACAAGCGCCAAAACCGGCCGGTACATTTTATGTTTTTGCCGATGTCAGCAAATTGTTCGGCAAAACCCTGAGCAACCACAAGATTGATAACGTAGATGATTTATGCAATTGGCTACTCGAAGTCCATCACGTGGCAACAGTTCCCGGCTCAGCCTTCGGCGATGCCAAATCCCTGCGCATTTCTTTTGCCACCAGCACTGAAAACCTGACCGAGGCAATAAAAAGGATTGCCTGGGCTGTTAACCCGTGACAATCCATTTTAAGCCTGTGTTCTGTTTACTGAGCAATCCGCAACAGTGCCAGTGATTTGGCAATCTTCTGAAAGGAACTCGACAGCTCGGCTGAGTTATCGGCATTAAAGAAATGCGAAGGACTCGTTGCACAACTACGCAACATGCTGCGTGTACTAGTATCACTCACTTCAAAAGCAACTGTGTAGACAGTAATTTTTTCACCGGAATCCTTGATGTTTTGACAAATCTGCGATGTAAGCATGTCGGCTCTGGTTTTACTGCCACCACGGTGGTCCGGATATGTCGGGCTGACAGTGTTCTCACCATCTGTCATCAAAACAATTGCCCGCTGATGACTTGTCTTGCTGCCTCCGGTAGTGAAGTTGCCATTATTATTGTTACCACTGCTGCTACCTGATGAATTGTTGGCAAATGGTTCTTCGCCTGACACCACACGCCACCCCCACATCAAACCAGCAGGAATATAGGTCGCACCATTATCTGTCATCGCATCAATTTCTCTGACAATCTTATTCTTGTCTGCTGTCATCTCTGTAAGAGGGCGAGCACAGCTGCGGTTCATAATTCCAGGAATTTTAAGGCTTGGACGCTCGTCGCGAGTATTCCAGGGATAATTACGTGAACCAACACAACCATACCAGCGAACATTCGTGGTCTGCCAATATGTTTGGCGATAACGCGGACCATACCGATATTGGCACTGCTTATAACGATAGCTTTTTCGCTTGCCATCACGGTAATAATAGCGCGTCTTCCAACGGCAATTATAACGCTTGATAACCTTGCGAGCCCATCTGGTTTTACGCACTCTTTTAGTGCTATCTGGATCAATATCAGCCCATGAAGCATTTCTGTTTTTCATACCGATATTTACATAGTCAGCAAATGGCACCAGTCCAAACCTGATCTCACTATCGCGGCCCTTAGAATCGCGCAGCGTATTTACCAGCTCTTTGGATGCTTTTTTGAGCGTACTTAATTTTCGCCCCCCCATCGACCCGGTATTATCCAGAACAAGAGCAACATCCATATCACCATATTCTCTTGAGACAATTGAGGTGGCCGATACTTTTATCGAGTTTTGCCCGACAATCCTCATCATACTCGTGCTCATATTGGTATTGAGAGAGATCTTAAGGTTGCCATTGTCAAGCGTAACAACTTTAACAGTCGGCGGAGGAAAATTTCCCGTCAATGCACCATTTTTCTTGAGGTAATCTTTAACGATCTTGTTCAATGCTGCGTCATCACTGGCATCTGAAGACGCCGCTGCCAGACCGGCATTATCTGCCGCCATCAGAAATTTGGCTTGTAGTTGCGAAGCCTGGACATAATCCAACGCAACCCCCATCGCCATCACAATCGGCACCGCCGCCACGCCAAATGTAAGCGCGATAGTACCGTTTGTATCTTTGAAAAACTTTTTAAACAACTGCATCTTCATTACTCACTACTTAAACTGACAAACTCTAGATCAATTATCTTTCTGCTTATATTCCCAACTATAACTCCCAAGACCTAACACCGGCTTATCAAAGGTGCTAAAAAATGTTTAAAGGTTCCGGTGATCAGGCGCGGTTGCAAAACGCCTCGTTAACCATTTCAGCCAGCAATCCGACAAGCATAATGTTTGTCAGAGTTCTTGCAGATCGGCAAAACCAGGCACGCCCTTCATGAAACGGAAATCACCGTGATCTGCGATTGATGTCATCACATCACCCAAGTTTCCCATAACCGCCTGCATTGGTCGTGGACCGGTTGAGATGCGGGCAATTCCGGCCGTCGACAACTGCGCAATCGATGGTGTGTTTTCATCCATAACAATAACACTAACCGGGCCCCCAATTGCCGTTACCAGTTTGCTGATGATATCAATATCAGCAACTCCCGGCACAAAAACACAATCCGCACCAGCTTCAAGCCAGGCCTTTCCCCGTGTTATGGTGTCTTTGAAAACCTCATCACCTTTCAAGCCAAGTAAATACCCATCCGCGCGTGCGTTAATATAGATGTCAATGTCAGCCTTCACACCAGCCTGCCGGGCAGCGGAAAGTCGCGCCTGCATGTCGGCAATTGATCTTTGTTGGCCACCAGCAATGCTGTCTTCTATGTTAACCCCGATGGCCCCCGACTCAATCACCGCCGCAATGGATTGACCAACTTCGTCAGCTGTCTCGCCAAATCCCTTTTCCATATCGGCACTGACCGGCACATCGACGCTGTTGCAAATCAGCGAAACCGTATCAAGCATCTGCTCAAGACTTAATCCTTCACCATCAGGCACACCGCGAGCCCATGAAATACTGGCGCTTGCAGTCGCTATTGCCGGTGCTCCGGAATGTTGCAGCACTTTAGCGCTGATAACATCCCAGCAATTGGGCAATACAAGTAGTTTATCGCCATGATGGAGCGATCTGAAAACTCTGGCTTTGTCCTGCTGTTGCACTTTACTTCGTTGCATTTAAATGACTCCCGGAAGGTCTTTGTACCAATTGCCCAACACTACCCACACATTTACACCGGTACAATCCATATTTTCGTTGTTTTCCGCCCCGATTTTGCGTAAAAACCCAGAAAAACACGTTCCTTAAGGGGGGAGCTTTGTCAGCAGGGATTACAGTAAGCAGCGTCTCAAAATTGTTTGGCGGTATAAGAGCGGTAAATAACTGCAGCCTCGAGGTCGAAGCAGGATCGGTTACTGGCCTCATCGGCCCCAACGGTGCTGGCAAAACCACCCTGTTTAATATGGTCGCCGGTGCTTTTGCACCGACATCGGGCCAGATTTTTTTTGATGGCGAGGACATTACTGGCCTTCCTTCAAACGTGCTGTTCGGCAAAGGCCTCTTGCGAACTTTTCAAATCGCTCACGAGTTTTCAAACATGACAGCCTTTGAAAACCTGATGATGGTTCCCGGCGACCAGCCCGGGGAAAATATCATCACCGCATGTTTTCGTCCTTCGCTGGTCCGCGATCGCGAAACCGAAATCAAGGCTCGCGCTAATGAGGTGATTGATTTTCTGTCCATCGCCCACATCAAAAACGAACTGGCCGGCAACCTTTCCGGTGGCCAAAAAAAACTGCTCGAACTTGGCCGTACCATGATGGTCGATGCCAAAACAGTTTTACTTGATGAGGTTGCAGCCGGTGTCAATCGTACCTTATTGCAAAATCTGACTGACAATATCCAGCGCATGAACCGCGAACTCGGCTATACGTTTTTTGTTATCGAACACGACATGGACATGATCGCCAAACTTTGTGACCCGGTTATTGT
This sequence comes from Anderseniella sp., assembly GCA_030626025.1. GTDB lineage: Bacteria > Pseudomonadota > Alphaproteobacteria > Rhizobiales > Aestuariivirgaceae > JALWJW01. Next base: position 48,602 of record DAOUPT010000003.1, read on the forward strand.
CATGGCCCAGGGCACAGTAATGACCACCGGCCATATTGATGAAATTCGTGCCAATCCAAAGGTTATCGAAGCCTATTTCGGCTCACCGCCCAAACAGGGAGCTGCTTGATGGCGCTGCTTGAAGCAAAAGGCCTGTATGCCGGTTATGGCGGCATGAATATTCTCAACGGTGTCGATGCTGTTATCGATGCCGATGAAATCGGCGTTATAATCGGAGCCAACGGCGCCGGTAAATCCACTCTGCTCAAAGCCATTTTCGGCCTGCTGCATGTCTCGCAAGGCACAGTTAAACTTGCTGGCAAGGACATCACCAACATGGCCCCGGACAAGTTGGTTCGGGCCGGAATGGCTTTTGTGCCGCAAGAGCAAAATATTTTCCCCTCCCTGAGCGTTGAGGAAAATCTCGAGATGGGTGCCTTTGTCCGCCGTGATGACTTTTCCCATTTGATCGAACAAATCTACGGTTACTTCCCCGACCTCGCCGAAAAGCGCAATCAGCCAGCCGGTGAACTTTCAGGCGGTCAGCGCCAGATGGTCGCCATGGGTCGCGCTTTGATGATTGAACCCTCTCTGCTGCTGCTTGATGAACCCACCGCCGGACTGTCACCACGCTATATGAATGAAATTTTTGAACGGATTATTGCCATCAACAAAACCGGCGTCGGGGTATTGATGGTCGAGCAAAACGCCAAGCAAGCGCTTGCCATAGCCCATAAAGGCTTTGTCCTGGCCAATGGCCGCAATCGTTTCACTAACACCGGAGAGGCTCTCCTCAACGATCCGGAAGTTGCAAAAAGCTTCCTGGGAGGATAGTGGAGAACAGCCATGAATGAACTGATTTTTTTCTTTAACAAAGTCATTGTCGCCGGATCTGTGATCGGCTCCATCTATGCGATGGGCGCAATCGGCGTCACACTGGTCTTTGCAATCTTGCGCTTTGCTCATTTCGCCCATGCCGATCTGATGACACTGGGGGCGTTTTTCTCCTACATTCTCGTCGTCGCCTTCCCCGAGCTGGGCGGATTTGTAGGACTACCAACCGGTTTTGTGGTGTTACCTGTAGCCATGGTTTTGACCGCGATTTTTGCCATCGGTCTTGACAAGACCTTCTATAAGCCGTTGCGTGACAAGAATGTAAAACCTGTCGTCATCGTCATCGCATCGGTTGGCGTTACCCTGATGATCCAGGGTGTGATCCGCCTTTTTGCCGGCACCACATCGCGCAATTTCTTTTCTGTCGATGGTGTCGCTGGCAAGGATATTTTCCGTATCAAACTGCCCTTTGAAGCCGCCAGCCGGAAAATTTTCATTACCGAACCACAAATATTACTATTCATATTCCTCATCCTTGCTGTGGGCCTGTTGCATTACTTTCTGACCCGCACCCGATTGGGCAAGGCCATGCGGGCCATGTCTGATAATCCGGACCTTGCCAGGGTTTCGGGCATCAATACAAATGTTGTTGTCTGGACCACATGGATTATCGCCGGTGGCCTTGCTGCTGCAGCCGGTACCTTGTTATCAATGGACGTTATTCTCAAACCGGACCTGAGTTTCAATATTCTGTTACCGATATTTGCTGCTGCCATTGTCGGTGGCGTTGGCCAGCCATATGGTGCAATCGCCGGTGGCTTTGTCGTCGGCTTTGCCGAAACCCTGTCAGTGTTTAACTGGGCCATCCTGCTGCGACCGTTCAGGGACTCCATACCGGAATGGATTGAGCTCCCTTCGAAAATCGCCTTCGTACCAACCGAATACAAGATCATCGTCCCCTTTGTTCTATTGATCGCGATTCTGGTTTGGAAACCGACCGGGATCTTTAAGGGGAAAGTATTGTGATGACTTCACTCACCTCAGTCAAACGCGAAATAGTCCTTTTTTCCGGCCTCGGTCTTTTCCTCGCCCTGATCTTTTTTCAAATGGGCACCGCCTTTTCCCTGCGCATGTTAATTGAAGCTGCCTGCTATGCCATCATTGCATTAGGGCTTACAATTCAATGGGGTTACGCCGGATTGTTCAACACCGGCATCATGGGGTTTATCGCTGTCGGTGGTTTCTTCACCGTGTTGATATCTTTTCCGGTCAACGACAAATTCTGGAACTCTGATGGTCCAGCTGAACTAGGCGTGGTTGGCCTGTATCTGCTGGCAGGTATCGCCATCACCTGGGCAGTCAGCAAAAGTCACCGCTTTGGCTTCCCCAAAAAGCTGGTCACTTTTCTGACGGTTTTAACCTTTGCCATTTCATATCTTGTCGTTATTTCAGCCCTTGAACCAGCCGCCGACAAAATTGAATCCGGGGCCGGTTTCATCGGCGGGTTAGGTTTGCCCGTTTTTGCCGGATGGATCATCGGTGCCCTTGGCGCCGGCGTTGTTGCCTATTATGTCGGACGCATTTGCCTTGGCCTGCGCAGTGACTATCTTGCCATTGCCACACTCGGTATTGCAGAAATCATCAAGGCAGTTTTTAAGAACGCCGACTGGTTGACACAGGGAACCCTCACCGTATCACCCCTGCCCTGGCCGGTCCCTACCCCCAACGATATCGGCTTTGTGGCTGCCCGTGCCGGTTATTTGACCGTTACCGCCATCATTGTTGTGGTTATTTTATTCTTCCTGCAACGCGCTTATAACGCCCCATGGGGTCGGATGATGCGGGCCATTCGTGACAATGAAGTTTCATCATCGGCCATGGGCAAAGACGTCAACAAGCGCCGCCTTGAGATTTTCATCCTCGGCTGCATGCTGATGGGGCTTGGCGGCGCCGCGCTGGTAACCTCGACACGGATTTTTGACCCCTCAGGATTTTTGCCGCTCAACCACACTTTTCTGATTTGGGTGATGGTGATCCTCGGTGGCTCCGGCAACAATCTGGGTGCCATTTTTGGTGCTATATTTGTTTATATTATCTGGACAATTTCAGAGCCGATGGCAATTTTGATATTCGAGGCCGTCAAGGTTTACGGCAATGACTGGTTCGGCTGGCAGGCCCCGTCCGACCTGATGGCTCGCGCCCTGCAAATGCGGGTTTTCGTTATCGGCCTGACCATCACGCTGGTCTTGCGCTATGCACCCCAAGGTGTGTTGCCGGAAAAAGTTATCCACCATGGCTGAACCGGTACTGGACATACAGGCAGCAGAAATAATTCTCGGTTGCAACGATATCGCCGAAGCGCTTGAGTTCTTCCAGACCCGCCTCGGTTTCCAGCTGCAAACAATTTTCCCGTCAGATGACCCCCAGGTAGTAGTGCTTTCCGGCTATGGCATTTCAATAAGGTTGAACCGCAACCATCAAGGTGACCCCGGTGTAATCCGGCTCCTGAGCAACGACCCCGACCTGATCGGCACCACGCTTACCGCCCCGAACGGCACGGAAATCATTTTCGCAGATGCCAATCCAAAGCTGGTTGTCCCGCCACCAACCAACGAACTGGTAGTTTCAAAACTGCGCGATAACTCCCGCAACCGCCCACAATGGCAAACGGGTCGGGCCGGTATGCAATACCGCGACCTGATCCCCTCACGCCTTGGCGGCCATGTCATCGCCTCACACATTGCCATTCCAACCGGCGGTCCGGTGGGCGATTACGTCCACTATCACAAAGTCCATTTCCAGATGATCTTCTGCTTCAAGGGCTGGGTGAAAGTCTATTATGAAGACAATGGTGATATGCTGACGATTACTCCCGGCGACTGCTTTTTACAGCCACCGGAAATCCGCCATCAGGTCATGGAGTCATCAGATGGTCTTGAAGTCATTGAGGTCACGATTCCCTCGGCTCATATGACCTTTCCTGACAACCACATGACGCTACCCTCGCCTGACTTGCGCCCGGACCGCCAATATGCCGGTCAGAAATTCGTCCACCACATTGCCCACACAGCGCCCTGGAAACCCTGGCGCTTCGACGGTTTTGAGGCTCGCGATGTCGAAATCAATGCCGCCACCAATGGCGTTGCAGATGTCAAAGTTGCCCGCCCGATCTCACCATCCGACAGTGTCACCCTGAGCCACAATTGCCCGATGCTTTTTAATTTTGTTCTGGCCGGACAACTGAACTTTGATGGCGACACCCTTAAATCCGGCGACAGCTTCGTCATACCATCAGACCGCAAATACACCTTGTCAGCGTTTTCTGACGACCTTCAATTGCTCGAAGTGGCTGTTCCTGCGGGTTTCGAGACAACGCTCTACTAAAAAACACTCTGTTAAACAAAAAAACCCGGGGCGCGAACCCCGGGTTTTTGAAATTGTATCGGCAAATGCCTTATTTAGCAGGGCCAATATCGACAAAGGTTTTACCCTTTACCGTTGCTTCCACGATAACACCTGGCACATCACCATTGGCATCAAATTCGTGGCTGCCTGAAGCCCCTTCATAGTTAATGTCTTTACCAGCTGCGATCAGTTTTTTGGCTTTTTCCCATTCGCCCGGCAAAATCACTTCGCCCGGTGCTGAAGAAATAGCCCGCAATGCCTTGTTCACACCGGCACGCTCGGACGAACCGTTCTTCTCAATCGCCAGCGCCAGCATGAATGCAGCGTCATAAGCTTGTGCCGCAAATGGTGCTTTGGGATCAAGTTTTGCAGCTTTTGCAGCAGCAGTGAAGTTAGCCGTCCCAGCAATTTCAGGTGACCCGACACGGGTTGCAACCATTCCATCCAGTTTGCCTTCACCGACATTTTCAATCAGCTTGTCGCCAACGATACCATCACCACCGGCAAATTTGGTAAAGTCGCCACCTTCAAGGGCCTGACGGATAATTGTACCGCCTGAGCCGCCAAGATAGGCCAGAACCACCAGAATATCATCGGCACCATGTGAAGCCAGTGATCCAATTTCAGCCCGGTAGTCAGCTTTGCCATCTTCATGAGCTTCACTGGCAGAAACCTTGCCGCCATTTTTTTCAAATTCGGCTTTAACCGCAGCAGCAAATCCTTTGCCGTAGTCATTGTTCACATAGGTGATAACAATGTTTTTATAGCCTTTGGCTTTCAACAAACGAGCCATAGAACCGCCCTGATAGGCATCAGAAGGCGCAGTACGGAAAACAAGATCCTTGTCGTCCATGCCTGACAGTTTTGGTGAGGTAGAGGCAGGTGAAATCATGGTAACGCCAGCAGGAATTGCCGCGTTGTTAGCAGAAGCAATTGTTGCACCCGAACACTGGGCACCAACGATGGCGACAACTTTTTCAGTATTGACCAGACGGTCAGCCGCATTGGCAGCTTTGGTTGAATCTGCGCAACTGGTGTCACCAGTAACATAGATGATTTTACCCTGACTGGTACCGCCCTGCTTGTTTACCTGCTTGATCGCCAGTTCGGCGCCAGCAGAAATTGGTGGCATCAGACTTTCAATCGGTCCGGTAAAGCCACCCAAAAATCCGATTTTCACATCAGCTTGCGCCGCAACCGGTGCCAGCAATGCACCAACCGCAACAGCGGTCAGCAAAGTTTTTTTAAGATTAAGTTTCATAAGATCAATTCTCCCTGGTTTTATGAGGCTTGAAACCTAGCACGATCTTTACTGCAATTTCAAAGACAAACAGCCCTCGTTGTCAAAATTGGTTAAACTCAATACTTGACCATCTCGCCTGCACCGCAGATAAAGACTGCATACAGTTTTTCTCTAACAGGTGCGTTCCATGAAAGCCTTTTTTGTCCAAATAAAAACCGAACTCGGTAAAGCCTATGATGTGGCAACCGCCATTGCCGATGCTGAAATCGCGTCCGAGGTATATTCAACCGCTGGCGGTTACGATTTGCTGGTCAAATTCTACCTCGAAGAAGACCAGGACATCGGCCATTTCGTCAACGAAAAACTCCATCCGATCACCGGCATCAAGGACACCCATACAATTACCACCTTCCGGGCTTTTTAGTACATGCTGCACCCAATCATGCTCATCAGGCAAGAGGGAAATAATGACGGGAAATTTTCAAAGTGTGGCGGGATTGATCATTCTGCCTTTGCTTGCCTGGTTGATGTGCACAAAAGTCAAAAGACTACCACCCATCGAGGCTTTTCGGCTGGTTGCGGTGGGTATCGGGTTGCAATTTGTTATTGCCGGGGCATTTTTTCTCATTCCACAACTGACCTATGTTTTTGACCTTCTGACCCGCGCTGTTAACGCCCTTCAAGCGGCAACCAATGAAGGCATGAAACTGGTTTTTGGTTATCTGGCTGGAGGTCCGTCACCTTTTGAAGCGGTCAATCCCCACAATGGCTTTGTTTTGGCAACCCAGGCCCTGCCGCTTATTCTTGTCGTGTCAGTATTATCGAAACTGCTCTATCACTTTGGCATTCTGCAAAGAGTTGTCGCCGTGTTTGCCTGGGGCCTCAACAAGACCCTTGGTGTTTCAGGCGCATTGAGCACGGCAACGGCTGCCAATATATTTGTCGGCATGGTTGAAGCCCCACTGCTGATCAAACCCTATTTTTCTACCATGAGCCGCGGTGCGTTATTTGCCACCATGACCGCCGGTATGGCAACAGTGGCCGGAACTGTGCTGGCCCTTTATGCCGCGCTGCTTGAAACAAAGATACCCGGCGCTGCCGGACACGTATTGGTGGCCTCAGTGATGAGTGCCCCGGCAGCCATTGTCATTGCAAAACTGATGGAACCATGGAGTGCTGGCGATGATCAGGAAACCCTCAGCAATCAGGGCATTGAAACCAGTGGAGTGATGGAGGCAATCAGTCAAGGGACATCGGACGGCCTGAAACTGCTTGCCTATGTGATTGCCATGTTGGTGGTGATGGTATCGCTGGTGGCGCTGTTGAATATGATGCTCGGGTTGTTGCCATGGGGTTTGACAATCGAGCGGATATTTGGCTGGCTGGCGGCACCGCTGGCTTGGCTGATCGGCATTGAGTGGAAAGAAGCACTCGTTGCTGGCGAGCTGATTGGCACCAAGACGGTAATCAATGAATTTCTCGCCTATCTCAAACTGGCAGCGATACCCGACGAAGCACTGTCAGAGCGCTCAAGAGTTATTCTGACCTATGCCTTGTGCGGCTTTGCCAATCCCGGATCGCTTGGTATTATGACCGGCGGCCTCATCGCCATGGCACCAGAGCGCCGGGCTGACATTCTATCACTGGGTCCGCGCTGTCTGATTTCAGGAACACTGGCCACATTGATGACTGGTGCGGTTATCGGGGTGGTGAGTTAAAGGCACCGCCCTACCCGTCATAATCAACAACAATCCGCTTGGATTTTGGTTTCGAAGAACAGGTCAGAATATAACCGGCCTCGATTTCATCTGGTTCCAGCCCTTGCACTTTGCCCATTTCCACCTCGCCTTCAACCAGCTTGGCCCGGCAGGTCGAACAAATGCCGGACTTGCAGCTGAACGGCGCATCGATTTTGGATTCAAGCGCGAACTCCAGAATATTGGGGGTATCAAATGGCATTTTTAATCGGGTTCGGGTGCCATCCAGAATAATATCCACTTCGGCCATTTCCTTATCTTCAGTCGCAACTTTCGGCACCGGATTTTTACCAACCACCGGGCGATTACCGAAAGACTCAATCTTGATACGGCTTTCTTCAACCCCAAGCGCCAACAGAGCAGCTTTGCCGCCATCCATCATCGGTCCCGGCCCACAGATAAAGTATTGATCAACCTCAAGCGGCGAAACCAGTTTGGTGATCAGTTCAGTGACTTTTTCCGGAGTCATCATCCCCTCAAACAGTGGCACATCAGGGACGTCATCCGACAGCACATGAAAAACCCTTAAACGTTCCATATAGGCATTTTTCAGATCAGCGAGTTCCTCCCGGAAAATAATATCGCGGCGAGTTTTATTGCCATAAAACAGGGTGACTTCCGACTCAAGTTCCTGTTCCAGTATCGCCCTGATGTTCGACATGATCGGTGTAACCCCCGAACCACCGGCTATCATCACGTAGGACTTAGCCCGACCAGGCTCAATCGGTGCATAAAACCGCCCCATCGCCTTGCGCATCACACCCAGACTATCACCGACTTTCAGTACATCATTAACAAAGCCCGAAAACCTACCCATCGGATCACGTTTCACACACACCCGCCATTCGCCCGATGACGGTGCCACACAAACCGAATAAGGCCGACGCAGTTCCTCACCATTGACCGTAGCCCGCAACGTCAGATACTGGCCCTGCACAAAAACCAGTTCTTCTTTCAAGTCATCAGGAACCGTAAACGCCACTGATTTTGTATCATGGGTTTCAGCCCGGACATCGCAAACCGTAAGGTCATAAAATTGCGGTCTCGCCATAAAAATTCTCCCAACGGGTTTAAACCCCTAAATACATTTGAAATAGTCAAAGGGCTCACCGCATCCATTGCACTTCCAAAGTGCCTTGCAAGCAGTCGAGCCAAATTCGCTCACCAGTGTGGTTTCTGTACTGTCACAATGGGGACACGGCACCGGCATTTCAATACCAAACAATGCTCGCTTGCCCGGTTTTCCAACCGGTGGCGCAATGCCAAACTCCTTTAGCGCCGCGCGACCCTTTTCACTGATCCAGGCGCTCGTCCATGCTGGTGCCAGCCGCGTTTCCAGACCGGCATCAGTAAAACCAGCCTCATCCAGCGCCGCCCTGATATCATCTTCGATTTGAACCGTTGCCGGGCAACCCGAATAAGTTGGTGTGATCACCACGTTGAAATGCTTATCATCCTGACAAACATCACGCACAATACCCAGATCGACCACCGAAATGACCGGCACCTCGGGATCCATCACCCCGTCCAGCACCTGCCATATTTTTGCCCGCCGATCGCTCATTACCCCAGAATCTCTCATTACCACTGCGTACCGGGATATGTGCGGGGCAAGACCTGCATTTCTGTCAGCAGATAGCTCAAATGCTCGCTGTGAACGCCCTCACGACCGCCACCGGGCTGCCATCCATCCTCATTGATGATTAAACCGGCACGTTCAAAAACCTCACCAAGGGATTCCATCCACTGCTTTTTAATCGTTTCAGCATCAGGTAAAACGTCCTGCCTGACCATTTTTTCATCCACAGCATCGTAAGCAAACAATTCATGGCTCCAGGGCCATAAAAAATCCAGCGCTTTCTGACTGCGGGCATGGCTTTCTTCGGTGCCATCGCCAAGCCTGATCACCCATTCGCCCGCATGGCGAAAATGATAGGCCATCTCTTTCTGGCCCTTGGCCGCTATTGCAGCAAGGTCATCATTGCTGCCTTTGGCCATAAAATCAAAAACGATATCCGCATAGGCGGCATAAAGCACCTGACGCATAACCGTTTGGGCAAAGTCGCCATTGGGTTGCTCGACCAATTGCACATTGTAATATTCATCGGCACCGCGCAAAAATGCCAGATCATCGGCACTGCGACCTTTGCCTTCAAGACGCCCGGCCAGCTCATAAAACAAATTGGCCTGGCCGATCAAATCCAGCGCCTGATTGGCAAAACCCACATCAAGTTCAATCGTCGGTGAACGGCTGACCCAACGACCCAGCCGCTGGCCCAAAACCATTGCATTATCGCCAAATCGCAAGGCTGTTGCTATTACCGCGTCCATCTACAGGCACTCAACATCATCAGGCACATCATAAAACGTCGGATGGCGATAAATCTTGCTCTCGGACGGTTCAAAAAACGCCCCCTTTTCTTCCGGCGAAGACGCTGTCACCGCCGCCGAAGGCACCACCCACAAGGAACATCCTTCATTGCGCCGGGTATAAACATCACGGGCATTTTCCAGCGCCATGCGCGCATCAGCAGCGTGCAGACTACCGGCATGCACATGGGAAACCCCCTGTTTGGAGCGAATAAAAACCTCAAATAACGGCCATTCCTGTTCTGTCTGATCCTGGCTCATATTCCTACGCTGCCGCCTTTTCTGATTTTTGTTGTTGTTTATTGGCAAATGCCATCGCTGCTTCACGCACCCATGCACCCTCATCATGGGCCTTGCGCCGGTGCGTCATCCGCTGGCGATTGCACGGGCCTTTGCCCTTGACCACCGCCCAGAACTCATCCCAGTCAATCGGACCGGTCTGCCAATGGCCGGTTTCTTCGTTTAATTTCAAATCGGGATCGGGAATTTCGAGTCCAAGGGCTTGTGCCTGTATGACCGCCATATCAATAAACTTTTGCCGTAATTCATCATTGCTGAACCGCTTGATTTTCCAGGCCATGCTTTGCGCTGAATGAGGACTGTCATCATCGGGTGGCCCGAACATGGCGATCGATGGCCACCACCAGCGATCAAGCGCCCCTTGCGCCATTGCCTTTTGCTCAGACGTTCCCTTGGCCAGCGCCATCATGCCTTCAAAGCCCTGGCGTTGATGAAAGGCCTCTTCCTTGCACACCCGCACCATGGCCCGTGCATAAGGCCCGTAAGAGCACCGGCACAACGGAATTTGATTGGTAATCGCCGCACCATCAACCAGCCAGCCGATGGCTACCGCATCGGCCCAGGTCAGTGTCGGATAATTAAAAATCGAGGAATACTTCGCCTTGCCTGAAAGCAAAGCCTGATCCATCTCACCACGCGAAACACCCAGAGTTTCGGCCGCTGAATACAAATAAAGACCATGCCCGGCCTCATCTTGCACTTTCGCCAGTAAAATCATCTTGCGGCGCAAAGACGGCGCCCGGGAAATCCAGTTGCCTTCCGGCTGCATGCCGATAATTTCAGAATGAGCATGTTGTGAAATCTGCCGAATTAAAGTCTGCCGGTAATTGTCAGGCATCCAGTCTTTCGGCTCAACCTTGCCCTCACCGGCCACATGACTGTCAAACGCCTCAAGTTGCTTGCTGTCCATCTATATCTCCCTCGATAGGAGAGAAAATGTGACACAGTTTTCGGCTCAAAGCAACAAAAACTGTATCACTTTAGTGTCAGTGTATTAAACTGTTTATTTGCGCGGTTTTATTTGCGCCCGTTTATTTGCGCCAAGTCTGGCTTTTACAAATCAGGCCACCAAACACACAACCGGCCAGCTTCATACTGGAGCCGGTTATCTTGCTGATTTTACCGGTATAGGTTTTGCCATCGTTAGGATTGTAGAGTTTCCCTGAATAACTTGATCCAGATTTTTTCATGCTCCAGATCATCCGAACACCTACCATTTTGCGTTTCCGCAACGCCTTATTGGGGTTTTTGACGTCTCTATCCTTTGTCCCGCCAACGACCTTGCCGCAATAAGATGAGCCGCATTTATACATTTTGACCTTCCAGCCTTTTTGCGTCCGCCAAACGCCATCAATACTTGCAGCCTGGGCAACGCCCATGGACAAAAACAACCCGGCCATCATGCCCACGCCCAATTTCGCTATTTTTCTCATTATCTCAATACTCCCTTAATTACCACAAGTTGTATTGTGCAAGAAAAGCACCCGCATGAAAAGAATAAAAACTGATACACAGTTTTTTACTTCACATATAAAACTGTATCGCTTTATAGTGGCCGGTGAGGGAAACATCGGGAATGCAAAATCAACAAATGACAGAACAACACAAGACTGACCAGCAGATTGCCGAGCAATGCGCGGCGATAATGCTGGAAAATGATGAAGCATCCAAAAGCAAGGGTCTGTCCATTCAAGCCATTGGCCCCGGACATGCAACGATGGCAATGATTGTCACCACCAAAATGTTGAACGGCAACAAAACCTGCCATGGCGGGTCTATCTTTTCGTTGGCCGACAGCACTTTTGCCCTTGCCTGTAACAGTTACAATAAAACTGCAGTAGCAGCTTTTTGTGACATTTCCTTTGTCAGACCGGCCCATGCCGGTGACAAGCTGACCGCGATCGCAACCGAAAAGTACAAAGCCGGACGCAATGGCATTTACGATGTCATCATCACCGATCAAAACGGTGAAATCATTGCGCTGTTTCACGGCAAATCGCGGGTAATTTCAAGAACAGGACCATTAGATGAAAATGAAACCAGCTGAACAACTTGCTGCCAACCCAGCCGATCTTGACCCAATAGAAATCGCCAGTCGCGATGAAATATCAGCTTTGCAGCTGACCCGCCTGCGCTGGTCTCTCAAACACGCCTATGACAACGTTCCCCATTATAAAAAGGCCTTTGACAACAAGGGCATTCATCCCGACGATCTTAAAACCCTTGCCGATCTGGCTAAATTCCCGTTCACCGTAAAGTCCGACCTACGCGACAACTATCCCTATGACATGTTTGCCGTGCCGCGCGAAAAGGTCGTGCGCATTCACGCATCATCAGGAACGACCGGCCAGCCAACAGTTGTCGGCTACACTCGAAATGACATCGAAATGTGGTCAGGTGTCATGGCCCGCTCCCTGCGCGCAGCCGGTACAAAACCCGGCGACATTGTCCATGTCGCCTATGGCTATGGCCTGTTCACCGGTGGCCTTGGCGCTCACTATGGGGCAGAAAAACTTGGCTGTACGGTTATTCCGGTATCAGGCGGCATGACCGCTCGGCAGGTGCAACTGATTGTCGATTTTAAACCGCGCGTCATCATGGTCACCCCGTCTTATCTTTTGAATATTCTGGATGAGATGGAACGTCAGGGCGTCACCCCGCAAGACACCCATCTGGAAGTCGGCGTGTTTGGCGCCGAGCCCTGGACCAACGAAATGCGCCAGCAGATTGAACAGCGCAGCAACCTCCATGCGGTCGACATTTATGGCCTGTCAGAAGTCATCGGACCGGGCGTTGCCAGCGAGTGCATCGAAACTAAAGACGGGCTCCATGTCTGGGAAGATCATTTTTATCCCGAAATCATCGACCCCGAAACCGGTGAGGTCCTGCCCGATGGCGAATTTGGCGAACTGGTTTTCACTTCACTGACCAAGGAAGCTTTTCCGATCATCCGCTACCGTACCCGCGACCTGACCCGGCTGTTGCCCGGCACCGCCCGTTCCATGCGCCGTATTGAAAAAATTACCGGCCGCTCCGATGACATGCTGATTATTCGCGGGGTCAACCTTTTCCCCACCCAGATTGAGGAAATTCTGGTTCAACTGGACGCTTTATCCCCCCACTACCAGCTCGAACTGTACAAAAAAGGCAATCTGGATGCGGTCAAAGTCCACTGCGAACGCTCCCCCCAGGCCGACAACGAAGCTGGCCTTGCAGCCGCCTCTCAACTGGCAAAAACCGTAAAGGCCACCATCGGCGTTAGCATTGAGCCGGTTATTCATGATCCGGGCAGTGTTGCCCGTTCAGAAGGCAAGGCCCAACGGGTGATTGACAAACGCAATGAGACATAAATGGTAATAAAGACAACAGCTGCCAGTCTTTTAGACAAAGTAAGCCCGCGCGCCGGACCGCTGATCATCACGGTTTTTGGCGACACCATCGCTCCGCGCGGCGGTTCCATCTGGCTCGGCAGTCTGATTGATCTGATGCAACCACTTGGCCTGTCAGAACGGCTGGTACGCACCGGTGTTTATCGCCTGGCCCGCGAAGGCTGGCTGACCGCACGGCAAGAAGGCCGTCGCAGCTTTTACACCATTACCAAAGAGGGCCTAAACTCTTTTGCCGAAGCCGATGCCCGCATATATACAGCATCCCCCATGCCCTGGAACGGTCAATGGGTTATCGTCCAGACCCTGCCTGAGGCCACCCCGCAGACTCGCAAGAAAATACGTGAATTGCTCACCTGGCATGGCTTTGGCCAACTCTCGCCTACCATGATGATCAAGCCCGGCACCGATACCAAAACAGTAAATCAGGTTTTAACCGCATCCAGACTGTCCACCTCCAGTATAATTTTTACCAGCCAGCTCGATAACCATGACGACACCGGATTGATCGTTACCAATGGCTGGAATCTGGAAGACCTGTCGATGGCCTATTCCCGACTGTTACAATGTTTCACGGCACCCGATAAAACAACCCGAAACAATGCGCACGACGCTTTTGTTGTCCGTACATTGTTGATCCATCAATACCGCCGCATTCTGCTCAAGGACCCGCAACTGCCAGTCGAGTTATTACCCTCAAGCTGGAGCGGAACAAAGGCCCGCCAACTGGTTGCCGATGCCTATCACGCCCTGGCCCCGTCAGCAGACCGTTTCATAATTGAAACAATGCAATTTGGTGACAACAAATGCCCCACCCCGACCCAATCCTACCACAATCGTTTTAGTGGTAGCTGAGTCCCGGTAACCTAGCGGTATATACTTGCCAGATTCGTTGTTTTCTGTCAGTATAACAATATGATACGCACATTCCTTGCACTCGTTTTTACGATCTTGCTAAGCACAGCAGGTTTTGCTGGCGATACGGCACAACGCAATATCATCGGTTTTTCTGATGACGGTGGATGGTTCGCCTTTGAGGAATTTGGCACATCTGATGGTACCGGCGCGCCCTATACCAACATTTATGTGATCAACGTCGATGATGACAAATGGGCCCAAGGCACGCCGATCCGTGTCAACTACGGCGAGCAAGTGGTTCCACTGTCAAAGGCCCGCCGCGAGGCCATGGCCAAAGCCCAAGCCATTCTCGACCGGCTTGGCATTGGCGAAGCGGGTAATTTGCTGGCTTCAAACCCGGTAACCGAAATTTCCACCAACCCGCGTCGGGTGGATTTTTACCGCAACAAAAACCTCAAGGACCCGGCTCACAAATTGTCTTATGTGTTGAAGGAAATCAACTTTCCCGACAACAAAACCTGCAAATCCTTTGGTGTTGAGGAAAAAGGCTTTTCCCTTTCCCTGACCAAAGGCGGCTCGCCATTAACGCAGGTTTACAAAGACAAAAACGTTCCGACCTCGCGCCACTGCCCGTCCGCTTACGCGATTTCTGACATCATAGAATACAACCCCTCGGCTGGCCCATCCCGCCATATCGTGCTTATCCACATGTTCTCGCTCGGCTTTGAAGGCCCCGACAGCCGTTTTCTGGCCGTCCCGGTGACGCTGCCCTAAAACTTCATTTGATACCTTGATGACACATTGAGCATTCACCGCAGGTCTGCTAAGTGCATGTTCGAATCTTCTCCTGTTTTATCGAGTGAAAGAGCTGCAAATGATCCCGCGTTATTCCAACGACGAAATGACCGCCATATGGTCCCCCGAAACCAAATTCCGCATCTGGTTTGAAATCGAAGCCCACGCGGCAGATGCACAAGCCGAGCTGGGTGTGATCCCCAAAGAAGCAGCTAAAATCGTCTGGGAGAAAGGCAATGCGGCAGAGTTCGATGTCACCCGCATTGATACCATTGAAGCTGAAGTCAAACATGACGTCATCGCCTTCCTCACCCACCTGTCAGAAATCGTCGGCCCCGAGGCCCGTTTCGTCCATCAGGGCATGACCTCATCTGATGTGCTCGACACCTGCTTTAACCTCCAGCTTGTCAAAGCCAGCGACCTGCTGATGAAAGACCTCGACAATCTGCTCGCAGCCCTGAAAAAACGTGCCCTTGAGCACAAGGACGATGTCTGCATCGGCCGCAGCCACGCCATCCACGCCGAACCCACCACCTTTGGCCTGAAACTGGCCCAGGCCTATGTTGAGTTTGAACGCTGCAAAAAACGCCTTGTCGTTGCCCGTGAAGAAATCGCCACCTGTGCCATCTCCGGGGCCGTTGGCACCTTTGCCAATATCGACCCGTCCGTAGAAGCCCATGTCGCCGAAAAACTTGGTTTGGCCATCGAACCGGTCTCAACCCAGGTCATTCCGCGCGACCGCCATGCAATGTTCTTTGCCGTATTAGGCGTCATCGCCTCATCAGTTGAGCGCCTTGCAACCGAAATCCGCCATCTGCAACGCACCGAAGTTCTCGAAGTTGAAGAATTCTTCTCCAAGGGCCAAAAAGGCTCATCAGCCATGCCCCACAAGCGCAATCCGATCCTGACCGAAAACCTCACCGGCCTTGCCCGTCTGGTGCGCTCAAGCGTTTATCCGGCCATGGAAAATGTTGCCCTTTGGCACGAACGCGATATCTCGCACTCCTCAGTCGAACGCGGCATCGGCCCCGACGCCACCGTGCATCTCGATTTTGCCCTGCGCCGTCTCACCGGCGTCATCGACAAATTGCTGGTCTATCCTGAAAACATGCAAAAAAACATGGACCGCCTCGGTGGCCTCATCCACTCACAACGCGTCCTGCTGGCTTTGACCCAAAACGGCGTTGGCCGCGAAGACGCCTACCGCCTCGTTCAGCGCAACGCCATGCCTGTTTGGCGCGGCGAAGGCAATTTCCTTGAGCTGTTAAAGGCAGATGACGAAGTAACCGCCGCCCTGTCCCACGCCGATATCAAGGCTTTGTTTAATCTCGACTATCACACCAAACATGTCGACACGATTTTCGCGCGGGTGTTTGGCTAATTTCATAGCATCTGCATAGCCGGGTTATCGCACTTAAATACATTTGGTTTTTACCGTTGTTTTCCACTGCTGGATTGCCGTTTCCACTGGACTCTACTTTAGAGGAGTTCTAAAGTATCCGCATAGCAGACGAGTCTGTTATGCGGATTTCCAACAAGACTATTTTCAGGAGAAAGCCCATGTCTTTGAAAGGCAGTAAAACCGAGCAGCATTTGAAAGATGCATTTGCTGGTGAATCACAAGCAAACCGTCGTTACCTCTATTTCGCAGCCAAAGCTGACATTGAAGGTTACAACGATGTAGCAACCGTGTTCCGTTCAACCGCTGAAGGTGAAACCGGCCACGCGCACGGCCACCTTGAATATCTTGAAGAATGCGGTGACCCGGCAACCGGCATGCCTTTTGGCCCCACAGCGGCCAATCTGGCAACAGCCGTTGCAGGCGAAACCCATGAGTACACTGACATGTACCCAGGTATGGCCAAAGATGCCCGTGAAGAAGGTCACGATGAAATCGCTGACTGGTTCGAAACACTGGCCAAAGCCGAACGCTCACACGCCAACCGTTTCCAGAAAGCTCTTAACGAGCTGGACGGCTAACTGACAGCATTGATCGTCATTCCAGCGAAAGCTGGGATGACGAGTTACTACGATCAGGATATACACCCATGAGCCCTCCCCGCGAAGGCAGCCTTGAGGCGCCAACACGTCACCCTGTCGACTGGAAAAATCCCGACTATTACGACGAGCAGAAAGTTCTGGCCGAAATGGAGCGGGTGTTTGACCTCTGCCACGGTTGCCGTCGCTGCGTCTCTCTGTGCAATTCCTTCCCGACATTGTTTGATCTGGTCGATGAATCAGAAACCTTTGAGGTTGATGGCGTCGCCAAGGAAGATTACTGGAAAGTGGTCGATGAGTGCTATCTGTGTGATTTGTGCTTCATGACCAAATGCCCCTACATCCCGCCGCATGAATGGAATCTCGACTTCCCGCACCTGATGTTGCAGGCAAAAGCAGTTCAGTTCAAAAAGAATGGCGCAAAACTGCGCGACAAAGTCCTGACCAGCACCGATGCCATGGGCAAAACCCTGGCTAGGCCGGTCATTTCAACCATCACCAACGCTGTCAACAAAGTCACCGTTTTCCGCAATGTGCTCGACAGCACAGCCGGCATTCACGCCAAAGCCTGGTTGCCCGAATACACCGCCAAGCCAATGCGCAAACGCCTTGCTGACAAATTAAACAACACCCGTCCGGGAACTCCGGCAGGTAAAACCACAGGCAAGGTTGCCCTGTTCACCACCTGCTATGGCAATTTCAACGAACCGGTTATCGGCGAAGATCTGGTTGCCGTGTTTGAACACAACAATATCCCCGTAACCCTCGCCACCAAAGAAGCTTGTTGCGGTATGCCCAAGCTCGAACTGGGCGATCTGGAATCCGTTGAAAAGGCCAAAAACGCCAATATCCCGATGCTGGCAAAACTGGTTGATGAAGGCTACGACATTATTGCCCCGGTCCCTTCATGCGCCTTGATGTTCCGTCAGGAAATCCCCCTGATGTTCCCCAATGAGGCCGATGTCAAAAAGGTTCAGGCAGCCATTTTTGATCCGTTCGAATACCTCGCCCTGCGCCACAAGGCCGGTGTTCTCAATACCGAATTCAAAAACCCGATGAACAAGATTTCCTATCACGCAGCCTGTCACCAGCGGGTGCAGAATTTCGGCCAGAAAACCCGCGAGGTTCTTTCGCTTATTCCCGATACCGAAGTCAAAATCATCGAACGCTGTTCGGGCCATGACGGCACTTATGCAATCAAGTCAGAGCACCATGAAGCAGCCATGAAAATCGCCCGCCCGGTTACCCGCCGGATCAAACAGGATGAAGCTGATCATTATGGCTCAGACTGCCCGATGGCCGGACATCACATTGAGAACGCGCTGGGCGATGGCAGCAAAACCGAGCACCCCATCGCCCTCCTCCGCCAAGCATATGGAATATAATCATGACCAGCCTGCTATCACATGAATCCCTGATGAGCCTTGAAGAATACGCCAAAGCCCGCCCGGAATTTCGCGCCAAAGTCATGGAGCATAAAAAGAGCCGTCGAGTCGCCATCGGCCCCGATGCCACCTTGTACTTTGAAGACAGCTTGACCCTTCAATACCAAATTCAGGAAATGCTGCGTATTGAGCGGGTGTTTGAGGCCGAGGGCATTCAGGACGAACTCGATGTCTACAACCCGATGCTGCCAACCGGTTCCAACTGGAAAGCCACCTTTATGCTCGAATACCCCGACCCGCAGGAACGCGCCGAAATGCTCGGCAAGCTGCTGGGCATCGACAAACTGGTCTGGGTCCGTATTGAAAGCTTTGACAAGGTCCACCCGATCACCAACGAGGATCTCGACCGCGAAACCGAAGACAAAACCTCGTCCGTCCATTTCATGCGCTTTGAACTCAGCGATGCCATGGTGGCAGCAGCAAAATCGGGTGCAAAAATCTCCATGGGCGTTGATCACGCGGTCTATAGCCACGAGACCATAGAAATAGACGAAGCGGTTCGCGCCTCACTTGTTGAAGATCTGGCATAGAAAGAACACTCAATGCTCGCCGTCGTTTCTCCCGCCAAAAAACTCGATTTCAGCCGACCTGCCATTACCATTGAAAGCTCAACCCCGGTTTACACCAAACAGGCAAACCAGTTGGCTAAAGTAGCCAAAAAACTTACCCGATCCGACCTACGCCAGTTAATGAAACTGAGCGAAAACCTGGCCGATTTGAATTACGATCGTTTCCAGCGCTATACCCCCTCACCGACAGAAGACATCACCAAACAGGCTGCTCTTGCCTTTGCCGGCGATACCTACACCGGCCTTGATGCGGCAACCCTTGATGAAGATGATCTGCACTTTGCCCAGAACAATTTCCGCATACTTTCCGGTCTTTACGGGCTGCTGCGCCCTCTTGATGCCATCCAGCCCTATCGCCTTGAAATGGGCCGCAAGCTGACCAACCCCAAAGGCGAGGATTTATATGATTTCTGGGGCAGCGATGTCTCCAAAGCTCTTGATGATCAATTGTCAGACCATAAATCCAAAACAATCATCAATCTGGCCTCAAATGAGTATTTCAAGGTCATTGACCGTAAAGCACTCAAAGCCAACGTTCTCAATATCATTTTCAAGGAAGAACGCGACAGCGCCCTGAAAATTATCAGCTTTTTCGCCAAAAAAGCCCGTGGCTCCATGGCACGTTATGTCATCAAAAACCGTATCGAAAACCCCGATGACTTGAAAAACTTCACAGTAGGTGGCTATGTTTACCAACCAGCACTCTCAACCGAGACCGACTGGGTTTTCACCCGCCAATAGAGATTACCTGACAATCCTGATCCGCGTATTGCGCCGACCGTGCTGTTTTACCAGCGCAAAAAGTTTCCGGGCATTGCTCGGGTGCAGGCGAATGCAGCCATGCGAGGCCGGTCGGCCAAGACTGCGTATTGAATTGGTGCCGTGAATGGCATACCCGCCAAGAAAAAAGATCGAATGCGGCATCGGGGAATTGTCATATTTACTCGAATAATGCATTCGTGCCAGCCATTTTGGCCGCCAGCTGCCAATCGGTGTCCTGTACCCTCTGCGGGCGGTAGAAACCTTCCAGCTGGCATAATACCAGCCATTTACGTGCACGGTCATGCGTTGCGATGACAGGTCAATTTTAGCGACAACTTCAGCCACAGCCACAGACGAATTAAACGACACCGCACCAACTGCCAAAAATCCGGCGGCCACAATGGAAATAATATTACGCTTTACAAACATATCGCTCGCCATCTCGAAAACCACGTCAGAAACCATACTTCACTAAACGTAACACTTCGTCAGATCAATTACAATAATGCCTGAATAACAATACAGTGATCGGCAAAAGAAGGTCACTCAATCAGGAACTCACGCCCGACCTTGACCCGCTTTTTACCGTTGTAGGAAATAATATCTGCCGTTGCATAGGTTTCCGTAAGTGTGGCCGGTAAAAAGCTGCCGGTGCCAATCATGTCAACCGGCACCCCGGCAGCCCCTATTACGTGGCACTTCTGCGGGTTAAAGCCTGACGAGACCACGATTTTTGCATCGTTAAACCCGCCTTCATCCAGCACATGGCGCATATGAATAATCGATGCTGCTGACACCCCGGCACCAAAAAGAATACGCCGCACCCGGTCAACCATCAAGTTTCCCGCATCAAGGTGCACAGCACCCGGTCCCAGGATTCGTTCAACGATGTTGTATTCACCCTCAACGTCCAGAAATTCTCCAACAATGTGGATCGATTTGTCAAAATTCAGCCCTTCCGAGAACCGCCCGCCATGGGTATCAAGCCGAACGCCAAAGGTTTTGCCTTTGTCCTGCAATTTAGCCTCATTAAAAAACCAGTCAGCACATTTAAGAGCATCGGAAGTCTCATGGCCTTCATAATCCACCAGCGAAATAACCGTTGGCGCATCGGGAATTTCTTTCATAAACAGCTTGGTTGCGGCAACCACGTCACCATCAGTATAACCAACCAGAGCGTGAGGCATGGTCCCGATGCCGTTTTTTGCTCCAAACAGCGGCGCTGTAAGGTCTTGAGATGAACCAACAAAACCAGTCACATCAGGGTTATCTGCCCGTGCAGCATCAGACCCCACCGCGGCGCCGTAAGCTGCCAGCAAATTCATTTCCGCTCCGGCTCCATGCCGGGCATGCATGTCCATGAAACTGGCTTTTGGCACAGCGCTACACATAGAATGAGCATTGCGGGCTGAAATGCACGGAAAGCCGACCTTTTGCAGCATCACAGTTTCAACTTCCGAAAGCTTTGACATCGGACCGGTGATTTCCAGCATTTTATCCTCAGCCGGTACAATCTCACCTTCTTCAAAAAATCGGGTAACCACAGCCTCCGGCACCAGCGCCTTGATCAGGCGAATGGCAGGTTCAAGCGCTGCAATCGACCTACGACGCAGAAACACCGCATAAGTGACCTCAGCATCGTTGTTGCCAGCAACAATCCGGCTGGTATTGGTGAAATACTTATCAGTGATGCTCGACAGCGGCCCCGCTGCCATCGCCACATCAACCATCAGGTCCAAAACTTTAGACCGTTCCACGCTTATTTTATTACTCACCCAACTCTCCCTCAATTGCCGCAACGCCCTGACCGATAAAGGCAACATCGGTCAACGCCGGCATCAGGCTGAACCCCATTGCCGTATATTTTTTAACATCATCAGAACTGCCAGTGTAAATCCCGGCAAATATCCCGGCATTTTTCGCTGCCGCAACAATTTTCGGCAATGCCTCCTGCACCATTGGGTGATTTACATCAGCCGCCGTGCCATTGGTCAGTGAGATACACAAATCATTCGGCCCGACAAACACCCCATCAAGCCCTTCAACCGCGCATATCTCATCGAGATTATCCAGCGCCGCTCTGGTTTCCACCATCGCAAATATTGCATTGAGGTCATTAGCTGTGGCCAGATACTGTTCTTTTGACAGGCCCATTTGAGATTGCCCCAGATAAGCTCCCCAGCTTCGCCCCCCAATGGGTGGGAATTTGGCAGCATCAACCAGTCGCCGGGCATCATCAGCGCTGTTGATCATTGGGCAGACAATACCCGCTGCCCCAACATCAAGCGCCCGCGAAACCATAGCAAAATCATCCAGCGGCGGACGTATAATGGCATAGGTACTGGCAGCCCCTGTAGCTCCGGCGGTATTGACCGCTTGAACCATCTCAACCATGTCGCGATAGCCAATCATGCCGTGCTGCATATCAATCAACACCGCATCCAGCCCGGCACTTGCTCCAGAACTGGCAAAAACCCCGGCCTGAAACCCTCCCGGCATCATCAGCCACGAACACAAAAGCGGCCTGACCTGGCCAAGCCGCTTGTTTATCGACGATTTACCCGGCAAAATATCGATCAGCCCTCTTTTTCCAACTGCTCAATGGCCTTGGCCATCAATTCATCCATGGTCCGGCGCAATTGGTGGTCTGACTGGTCAATATTCTTGGCATCAAAATCGGCCCGCACCTTGCGGAACACATCATTATCGCCTGCTTCTTCAAAATCCGACTTAATCACTTCCTTGGCGTATTCATGGGCTTCATCGCCAGTGATGCCCATTAGATCTGCAGCCCAAAGTCCAAGCAACTTGTTGCGTCGTGCTTCAGCTTTAAATCTCATTTCCGCATCGTGGGCAAATTTGCGTTCAAAGCCCGCTTCGCGTTTATCCAGTTCAGACATAGGCTTGTCGCCTCCTTTTTAGATTCGCATAAATTAAACTCTCACCCCTGAGATAGCCCTCATTTGCCATAACTTCAACACTTGCAACGTCGCAAATCACAATATGCGGCAAATGGTTTGTGGATTTCACTTCTGATTGATTGTCGCCGACCGGTTTTTACGGTAATGAATGGTTCTTGATACAGCCCCGTAAACTCGATTCGCCCTTAAACCTGATTCCGAAAGCTGTTTGCCATGAAATCCCGCCGTAAACGCCTCTATGAAGGCAAAGCCAAGATTCTTTATGAAGGCCCCGAGCCCAATACGCTGATTGTTCATTTCAAGGACGACGCAACGGCTTTCAACGCTGAGAAAAAAGCCGTTATTGACGGCAAAGGCGTGCTCAACAACCGGATTTCAGAACTGATTTTCCAGCGTCTGAACGATCTTGGCCTGCCCACTCACTTCATCAAGCGCCTCAATATGCGCGAGCAATTGATCCACAAGGTTGAAATCATCCCGCTAGAAGTCATCGTCCGCAATGTCGCTGCCGGGTCGATTTGTAAAATGCTCGGCCTGACCGAAGGTGATGCCCTGCCCCGCTCAATCATTGAATTCTGCTACAAGGACGACAAATTGGGCGATCCGCTGATTGCCGAAGAACACATCACCGCATTTGGCTGGGCTTCCCCGCAAGAGCTGGATGACATCGTCGCCATGACCACCCGCATTAACGACTTTTTATGCGGCCTGTTCTCAGCCATCGGCATTCGCCTGGTCGATTTCAAAATCGAATTCGGTCGCCAATATGACGGCGACATGGTGCGGGTCATTCTGGCCGATGAAATATCCCCCGACAGTTGTCGCCTGTGGGATATGGAAACCAACCAAAAATTCGACAAAGACATCTTCCGCCGCGATTTAGGCGATCTGGTAGAAGGCTATTCAGAGGTCGCAAGACGTCTGGGAATTCTAAAGGAAGAAAACAGCAAACCAAAACCAAGCAAACCGGTGTTGGTAAAAAGCGATTAAAAAACACAATGCTGATGACAATCACCGGACGAGCAAAGCGAGGACTAGCACCATTGCGGCGCGCAGGCTGCGCGCCGCTTGAGCGCCAACAGCGAACAAAGTGAGCGAAACTATGAAAGCAATGATTAAGGTAACCCTCAAAAACGGCGTCCTCGACCCGCAAGGCAAAGCCATCATGGGGTCGCTGAATTCACTGGGTTTTGAAGGGTATGACAATGTCCGGCAAGGCAAATACTTCGAGCTCGACATAGACGCCGACAACAAAGCCGCAGCACAAGCCAAAGTCAAAGACATGTGCGAAAAATTGCTGGCCAATACGGTGATTGAAAATTACGAGATCGAGATTGCGGGCTAAAGTTAATGAAAACCACCATCATCCAGTTCCCCGGCCTCAACCGTGAGTCTGATATGATTATGGCTCTGGAAAAAGTTTCCGGTGCCAAAGTCAAAACCGTCTGGCATACCGAGACCTCCCTGCCCGACACCGACCTCGTGGTCATTCCCGGCGGTTTTTCTTATGGCGATTATCTGCGCTGCGGTGCCATTGCCGCCCGCTCACCGGTGATGAAAGCCATCATCGATCACGCCAACAAGGGCGGCAAGGTTTTGGGAGTTTGCAACGGTTTTCAGATACTGGTCGAGACCGGCATGCTGCGCGGCGCGTTGATGCGCAATGCCAATCTTAAATTTGTTTGTAAACGGGTGGTTCTAAGCGTTGAGAATGACTCAACCTTTTTCACTTCTAAAATGACCAAAGGCGACAAGGTCGCCTGCCCCGTTGCCCACCATGACGGCAATTATTTTGTTGACAAGGAAACCCTCAAACGCCTCGAAGGCGACGGCCAGATTGTTTTCCGTTATGCCGACGGCACCAACCCCAACGGCTCGCTAAACGACATTGCCGGTATCTGCAATGCCAAAGGCAACGTCATCGGCATGATGCCCCACCCAGAAAACATGATCGAACCCCTACACGGCAAAATCGACTGTCGCCCCTTGTTTGAGAGCATCGCAGCATGATCCCTAACGACATTAAAATCACCGACGAGATGGTCGCTGACCATGGCCTTAAACCTGATGAATATCAGCGTATTTTAGAACTCATCGGCCGCGAACCGTCTTTCACCGAACTTGGCATCTTCTCGGCCATGTGGAATGAGCATTGCTCATATAAATCTTCCAAACTCTGGCTCAAAACTCTGCCGACTGAATCCGAATGTGTCCTCATTGGTCCCGGCGAAAATGCTGGCGCTGTTGATATCGGTGATAATCAGGCGATTATTTTCAAGATGGAAAGCCACAACCACCCGTCTTTCATTGAGCCCTATCAGGGTGCGGCCACTGGTGTTGGCGGGATTTTGCGCGATGTCTTTACCATGGGTGCTCGCCCCATTGGCGCACTCAATGCTCTTTTCTTTGGTGCTCCCGATTATGATAAGAACCGCCACTTGATCTCTGGTGTTGTTGCCGGCGTTGGTGGCTATGGCAACTGCTTTGGCGTGCCGACCGTAGGCGGCTCAGTTAATTTCCACAAACGTTATGAAGGCAACAATCTTGTCAACGCCATGGCCATTGGTCTGGCAGATGCTGACAAGATATTTCTTTCTCCTGCCAAAGGCGTTGGCCGCCCGGTGGTTTATCTGGGTGCAAAAACCGGTCGCGATGGCATTCACGGTGCCTCCATGGCTTCGGCCGAATTTGCCGATGATGCCGACGAGAAACGTCCAACCGTACAAGTAGGTGACCCCTTCACCGAGAAATGCCTGCTCGAAGCCTGCCTTGAACTGATGAAAACCGGCGCGGTGATTGCCATTCAGGACATGGGGGCGGCAGGTTTGACCTGTTCAGCCGTTGAAATGGGCGCATCCGGTAGCCTTGGTATCAAGCTTGACCTGAATAAAGTGCCCTGCCGTGAAGAACGCATGAGCCCCTATGAAATGATGCTATCGGAAAGTCAGGAGCGCATGCTCATGGTGCTTGATCCTGAAAAAGAAGCCGAAGCTGAAGCCATTTTCATCAAATGGGGCTTGGATTTTGCCATTGTCGGTGAAACAACCGATGATCTGCGTTTTTCCATCTGGCATGATGACGAAGAAGTCGCCAATCTGCCGATCAAGGAACTTGGCGATGAAGCCCCCGAATATGACCGCCCGTGGACCGTGCCGCCAAAACAACCCGAATTGACAGATGTACCTGCTCCCGGTGATCTTACAGAGGCAATTCTGCAAGTCGTCGGCTCACCAGATAATTGCTCAAAACGCTGGGTGTGGGAGCAATACGACCATCTCATCCAGTCAAACACCGCCCAAATTCCTGGTGGCGACGCTGCCGTGGTGCGCATTGACGGTACCAACAAAGCTATTGCCACCTGCGCCGATGTCACCCCACGCTATGTCGAAGCCGACCCGATGGAAGGCGGCAAGCAGGCTGTAGCCGAATGCTGGCGCAACCTTACAGCCGTTGGCGCCGACCCGCTGGCCATCACCGATAATCTCAATTTCGGCAACCCCGAACGCCCTGAAATCATGGGCACCTTCGTTCACGCCATAAAAGGCATTGGCGAGGCCTGCCGCGCCCTCAACTTCCCGGTCGTTTCCGGCAATGTGTCCCTCTACAATGAAACCAAAGGCAAGGGCATTCTCCCAACTCCGACTATTGGCGGCGTTGGCCTGCTGCCAAATATCGACCAGATGGCAACCCTGGCCTTTAAAACCGGCGGCGATGCCATTATCCTTATTGGCGGGCACGGCACCCACATGGGCCAAAGCTCATATCTGCGCGATACGCAGGGACGCGAAGAAGGCCCGCCACCACCGGTTGATCTGACTCTGGAGAAAAAACATGGCGACTTCGTCCGCACCATGATCCGCTCGGACGAAACCACTGCCGTTCACGATATTTCAGACGGTGGTCTGGTCATGGCCCTTACCGATATGGCGCTGGCTTCAAATCTGGGCGCAAAAATCCAGATTCCATCAGATATTGATGCTCACATCTCGCTGTTTGCAGAAGACCAGGCCCGCTATGTCATCACCTGCAAACCGGGCAAAACATCAGAATTTATCCGCAATGCGGAAACAGCCGGTGTTCCAGCCACAAGAATTGGAACTGTGACACCTTCTGCATTGAATATAGAAGGCCACGTCACTATATCGCTAAACATGCTAAAGACAGCCCACGAAGATTGGCTGCCTAATTATATGGCTGAAGCGTAACTCAACTATCTGTTGCTTTACGAAGGAGCGTAGCGACGACTAGCGCCATCATGCTGAAAGCATGTTTTTAAATAGGTGGCGCGCAGCCTGCGTGGCCGCTTGAACGCAAACTAAAACCCCGCCTGCGCGGGAATGACGAAGGTAGGTACATCATTCATGGCAATGCAACAATCAGAAATCGAATCCATGATTCTCGAGGCCCTGCCCGACGCCGTCATAGAAATTCAGGATTTGGCTGGCGATGGCGACCATTACCAGGCCAAAATCACATCAAGCGCTTTTGAAGGCAAAAGCATGGTCCAGCAACACCAGATGGTCTATGCTGCCCTCAAAGGCAAAATGGGCGGCGAGTTACATGCACTGGCCCTCACAACAGCCACCCCTAAATAAATAAAATCAGGAGACACTAAAATGGCAGACGTAAACGAATGGATCGAAAGCGTTGTAAAAGACAACGACGTTGTTTTGTTTATGAAAGGCACGCCTGAAGCCCCTCAGTGTGGTTTTTCAAGCCGCCTGACCCAAATTCTTGGCCACATGCAAGTTCCCTATCAGGGCATCAATGTGCTGGAAAGCGGCACCCTGCGTGAAGGCATCAAAGCCTACACCAACTGGCCAACCATCCCACAGCTTTATGTAAAAGGCGAGTTCGTTGGCGGTTGTGACATCGTTACAGAAATGTTCCAGAACGGTGAACTGAAAAAAACCATGGAAGCCGGCGGCGTCGCTGTCGAAGCTTAAAACGTTTCCCACACTTACCTAATAAATAGCACTCCTCATCACCGGCCTTGTGCCGGTGATCCATGGAGCGGCGGTTCGTTGGAAAATAGATTACCGGGACAAGCCCGGTAATGAGGGGAGATGGTTGACCATAGCCTCACTCCCACCTAACATTTACCCAAAATCAGTGACTTTGAATAATCGCGCGCGCCATGTCGCTTGCCACCGCATGGGTCGAGCGACCCTCGGCGGCTGACTTGGCAAATATTTCTGCCGTGCGCTCACCCACCATTTTGATACGAGCATCAACTTCGGCTGAATCAGCTCCATCCTCGCGTTCGGCTGAGACCGAAATCACCCCGCCGGCATTCACAACAAAATCGGGGGCATAAAGAATGCCGTTCTGAAACAACCGCTCGCCATCAGGATCAGTAGCAAGTTGATTATTGGCAGCACCGGCAACAATTTTCATCGACAACCACGGAATAGTCGCTGCCGTTAACAACCCGCCCAGCGCACAGGGTGCCAGAATATCGGCTTCAACATTCAAAATCTGATCCGCCTCAACCCCTTCAGCGCCAAATTCCTCAACCACGCGGGCAGTTTTTTCCTCGGCAATATCGCCAACAATAAGTTTGGCACCAGCCTCATGCAGTTGTTTGCAAAGTTGATAACCAACATTACCAAGCCCTTGCACCGCCACACTGATCCCTTCCAGATCATTACGGTCATACGCCACTTTGACAGCCGCTTTCATCCCTTCAATCACACTTTGGGCAGTGCGCGGAGACTGATCACCACCAACATATCCCGAAGTACGGGGAATACCGTTCACATAGTCTGTTTGTTTTGCCACACAACGCATGTCATCGATATTAGTGCCAACATCTTCAGCAGTAATATAGGCCCCGCCCAGAGACTCGATCACCTTGCCCAGACCCTCAAACATTTCCGGGGTTTTCTCTGTCCGCGGATCAGCCATTATCACTGCCATCCCGCCGCCATAAGGAATGCCCGCCATGGCATTTTTATAACTGACACCGCGCGACAGCCGCAGGGCATCGGATAAGGCAACATCTTCATTATCAAATTTCCAGCACCGACAACCACCAAGTGCCGGTCCCAGCTTTGTAGAATGGACGACAATAAACCCCTTGAGATTTATCTCCGCATTGTAAAAAGCGTGAACCGCTTCATGGTTGTCAAAGTCCAATTGTCCGAATATAGGCATTAGTGGCCTCCCTTGCCGTGCGAATATTTGTGTTCAAATTATGATACATGAATGAGACAATTGCACAAATAAAACCCGACATTCAGAGTAATACATTTTGACACGCCCTCACCAGCGCTTGATCCGGGTTTCCAATCAGGCCATATTAAGTCATGGTTTTATCACTACTCACATCAGAAAAATCTTTTACCAATCCATGGGTCGGTAGCGAACGACTCAACCAAATCGGCTTGCACAAAGCACGAATGAGGCTGGCGGCTTTTAATGCTACCCTGCGAAAATCCCAGGTGTTTTACCGAACAGGTCAATGGCGCAAGCAGTTTGCCCGCGATGGCTTCATCATGGTTGAGAACTTCTTGCCTGAAAACGATTTTTTCCGTTTGCAAAAAGAGGTTTCAAACGCTGCCGACCAAGCCCGGCAACGCACGCCCTCTGAAAACAGTTTGACCCGCGGATTCGGAGCTCCAAAGGCCCGAGAATGGGGAATTGACCGGTTCGATGGGGGCACCCTTAACAGGTTTATTCATACTGACAGGGCCACAATGCCCGAAACTCTCGCCTTTTCCAAAAATCGCAAATTGCAATCTCTTTGCCGCACCATCGTTGGCCTGCCATTGCGGACAAGCAACGTCCGCATATATGAGTTGGTACACGGCAATGACGAGGTCAATCATGATCTGCAAAAAGATTTTCATCGCGATACATTCTTTTCCTCAATGAAATTCTGGTATTTCATTAATCCAGTAGGAATTGATGATGGACCGTTTATTTATGTACCCGGCAGCCACAAGCTAACCCCCGAGCGTCTGGACTGGGAACACAAACAGGCATTACATGCCAGCAAAGATGCCCCGAATGAGATTAAGGGCGGCTCTTTCCGTATTTCGCCATCAGCCTTGAAGGCCATGAATCTACCAGCCCCGGTCACTCTTACTGCCAAAGCCAACACCCTTGTCATGGCAGACACATTGGGGTTTCACCGCCGCGGCGATGCCAGGCCGGGAACAAGCCGCTTGTCAATTTACTCCAGCAACCGCCCCTACCCCTTTTCCCCATTTGGTATTTAGAGGAGACGACCATGACCGCCAGTGATTGCCGCAATGTACCCGTTTCATACAACAATTCCGCCGCTATCGCGTCACTGGAAAACGCCCACGAATACGCTCTGGTCTTTGAAGGTGATCCCGTTGCCCTTATTAACGATACTCTTAAAGAGCATCCCAATTTCATCATGGCTCACTGCTTCAAGGCCGCCATGCTGTCACAAGCCATGGAAACCCGGATATACGATGAATTCGCCGCCAGTGTATTGGCTGCCGAAGCTCTGTGGAACACTGCCAATCAACGCGAGCGCTTTCACATAAATGCTGTTCGAGCCTGGCGTGAAGGTAATTTTTTCGGCGCTGTCCAGCATTGGGAAAAGGCTCTCACCCAATACCCCTACGACCTGCTCGCCCTGCAAATGATCCACCTGACCGATGTACTGCTTGGCGATGTTGCCGGCCTGCGCGATTGTGTCGCCCGGGTCTTTGCCCTGTGGGATGAATCAATGCCCGGCTACGAATTCGTCCTCGGTTTCTTTTCCTTTGGCCTTGAAGAAAACCGCGATTTCATGCGCGCTGAGGAGCTTGGTCGTCAATCCCTCGCCATCCGCATTAAAAACCCCTATGCCGTACACGCCGTTGCCCATGTGATGGAGATGAAGGGCCGTCAGTCCGGTGGCATCAGCTTTATGGAGTATCACCGCAAAAACTGGGCTGAAACCAACTTTGCCAACCATTTGTGGTGGCATTTGTCACTGTTTCACCTCGACAATGGTAATATTGACCGTGTGCTCGATATATACGATGCCCAACTCCGCTCCAGCGAACAAAGCAGCGATAAATATTCAGAACTTGATGCTGCTGCGCTATTATGGCGCCTGAAACTTCTCGATATTGATGACGGTGGCCGCTGGGCTGATCTGGCCGATAAATGGGAGGCCAGCGCCGCCGACACACTTTATGCTTTCAATGACGTTCACGCCATGATGGCCTTTGTCGCCGACAACCGCCGCGATGCGGCTGAAACCCTGATTAACGCCAATGCCCGCTATGTCAAGCACGCCAGCGATGCCAACGTTGCCATGAGCCGTGACATGGGCCTGCCCTTTTGTCTGGCCCTGCAGGATTTCGCCAATGGCAAATACGCCGATTGCGTCAAACGCCTGATGCCCCTGCGCTATACCACCCACCGCCTCGGTGGCAGTTTTGCCCAGCGCGATATCATCGGCTGGACGCTTCTGGAAGCATCTTTAAGGGCCAGAAACTTCCACCTCGGCCTGTCCCTGGCCAACGAGCGCTGCTCGCTAAAACCAACCAGCGGTCAAAACTGGCACTACATCGCCCGCGCCCACAAAGGCCTGGCCGATTTCGACCGGGCCAGATATGCGCAAGCCCAGGCAAATGCTTTGCTGGTGGCGTAATCACTTTCTAAAAAAGACGATCAACCACCAAGGCCATTTCTCAGATAGTGAATAATCGACCAGCGCTGTTTCTCGCTCAAAGCGTCCTTAAACGCCGGCATATCGGTTTGAAGAGGCTCACCACCTTCACTTATTGCCCAAAACAGGAACGGGTCAGTGGCAATCCACTTGTCCATGATAAAAGCAATATTGGCTGGCGGTGGTGATAATTCACGTCCGGCCTCGCCATCACCAACACCTTTTGCGCCATGACAGCTGGCGCAATTATCAGCATAAAGTTGCTTGCCTAGCTTTATCGTTGCAGCATCAGCCACCAGCGGGTTTTTCTTGTCCATATAAGCCTCCGGGATACCCTGATGGCGAACGACACGGTGCCGAACCCGGTTACCCTGATGGCCTCCCCCGCCCTGGCCCATACCCATGCCTCGCCCCATACCCCGGCGCATACCGTATCCTTGGCCCTGGCCTTGCGCCATTTGCATGGTTCCATTGCCGCCTCGCTCATAGGAGCTGTTTTGTGCGTGTGAAATGCCAGTTCCGGCAAACAGGGCAACCCCGGTTGCGATAACGGCAGGCAGTACAAATTTAGTGGTTTTCATAAGATTTCTCCGTGAATATCTCGAGTACATTTCTCGAATAGATACCCATAAAACGCACCAGCCCCGCCAAACCGTCGCTAACTTTACGCGGCGTTTTGACACAACGATTTTACGCTGCCAGCAAATGCTTTGCTGGTGGCTTAACCTTCAACCTCCAGCGCCCACAACGCCGCCGCGCCATCGTACAGCCGTTGCATGATCTGCATCTCGGTCACCCCGAGCCGCGCGCTGGGTGATACATCAACCAGACCATCACTGCCGGCATCAGAATGCTCCCCACCTGCCCCGCGCACCGCAAGACCAAGCTTTTTGGCTGCATCTGTCACCCGCGACAAGTCAGTTCCACCCTTGGTCAGGTTCGGCAACTTCATGTGCAGACTGGCCCGCATACCAGCACCCAGATTTGTCGGACAGGAAGTAACATTGCCGTAGACTAGTGAGGTGGCAAAGGGCGGTAGAAGTTGACTCAAAACCTCAAGTCCCTTGTGTAACCGGTTGAAAAGCGCCCCCAAATTACCACCATTCATCATCGCCATAATACGCAAATGATCTTCCTCACCAACCCAGACCAGAAAATCCTCGTCAGCCGACACATACATGCCGCGCCCATAGGGCCAGTCACCACTTATGCCAGCGACATTGAGATAACGATCAGCACTCATGTCCTTGAACATCTGGTGGCTGGCCACACGACGCTCATACTCGGCACTATCAATTTCGTGCGGCGAACCCGGCGTGATCGACAAATACTGCCCGCCATAAGCATCATCCTCTATTAGCTTGGCAAAAGCGGCCGCGGCCACGTCTTCAAAGGCAACCCGCTGCTCCTTGCTCATCGCCCCCGGCAACGGAAACGTCGAAGCATTGCGCGCCACCCGCACCCGCATCGAAACATCTTTCAACCGAGCGTCAATCGCCGCCAGATCACAAGATGCCCCTTCAACATTCCAGTCATGCTGCTGGGCAATTTTTACCCGTGCCGGAATACCGTGAAAATCTCTGATCATCGGTTCAAGCTGAGTGGAAAAATCATCATAGTCGCCCGGATTCATAGCATATGCCCCCATGGCGCTGTCCGGATTTTCAATACCTGTAGCACAAATCCTTAACAACCGCTGTTGATCAGCCTCATCAAGCCCTCGAAAATAATCACCATCAAAATGCCGGGCCATCAAATTACCCGGATGCGCTTTCCTGATCCCGGCAATTTTCTCAATAATCTGCTCGACGCCCATTAACGTATTCTCCCTGTTCTTATTCAGTTACAAAGCCAACCGCTCTTGTAATCTTGAAATTATAGCATGCTGGCTGACAGTTGCTTCACCATCCACCCCGGCAAGCCGTTGCACCATTGCCAAAAAAGTCCGTCGTTCCGTTTCACTCAAACCGTTCAGCCACATTTTGGCAAATCTGCGGCTGACGTTATCAGGATCGGCAGTTTGTTGCACCACCCATTTGGTAAATGTCACCATTTCTTCTGGATCCTGAACATCGATTGAATTCCGCAACTCCCGCCGCAGTATATCCTCGGTTTCTCGTGACAACGGTCCTTTTTCTTCCATCACAGCCACCGCCATCACACTTGCAGCCGTCTGAGGGTCGTCAATGGCTGTAAGTGGTGATCCCTCAACCTTGTTACGGAACTTTCGCCGATTATAAGCCCCCCGCATTTTCCCGGCAGTATCAACCATTTCATTGGCAGCCTGGCCTAGGTATTTCAATCGATAATACCAAAATACCAGTGCCCCGAGCACACCTAAAACTCCGATAATAATATGCATTTGCCAGCTCTGCCCTCGAAGAACGATAATTATATCGCAGTGTACCAGTCTGACAAAAGCGATCAAGCTTTGAAAATCCAAAACAAAAAATTTCACTCAAACTCTATACATTAGAATATCAGAATATTGATATATGTTAGATGCTGTGCTACACAATTGTCCTAAGATGCGGCAATGAAGGGTTGACTTTCAGCTCTTGGGGGCAAGTTTTGGAGCTTTTAGCTTCAATGAATTTTAGTCTGCAAGGAGAAACACGCAATGAATAAATTTTTCAAAACCATCGCTCTGGCCGGCATGCTTGGTCTCAGCGCAACAGTTCTAACAGCCACCAGCGCTCAAGCCCAATGGGGTGGTGGCCCCTGGAATAACGGCGGCTATAACAATGGCCCATGGAATAACGGCTGGGGCAACAACAACGGCTGGGGCAACAACAATTGGGGTAACAACTGGATGCCCTGGAACTGGGGTAACAACAACAACGGCTGGGGCAACAACAACGGTTGGGGTAACAACAACAACGGTCGGGGCAATATGTTCGGCAACGGTCGTGGCGGAATGAATTTCTCATTTTCCGGAAATGCCCGCGGCAACGGCAATGGCTATGGCAATAACCGTTGGAACAACCGCTGGAATAATCGTTGGAACAATGGCTATTACGGCAGACCTTATGGTTACGGATATGCGCCTTACGGTTATGCTCCACCACGCGCACCGGTAGCACCTGCTGCACCAGCTGCGCCAGCAACCAAATAAACCACCGACTAAACACGAGTCTTGACGCGCCATCGCACAAATCATATTGAAATAATATGACAGCGATGGCGTCGCTGTTTTCTTCTTTATTTTTATCCTGCACGCCGGGAATTTAGGAGAAACCACATGCGTCCCCAACATTTCATCTATCACAACGGCGAAAAAGCCCCCCTGCCCTTTAGCGATGCCGAATATGACGCGCGCCTGAGCGGACTGCGTGCAATCATGGCCGAAAAATCCCTTGATGCAGTACTGCTCACCTCGATGCACAACATCGCCTATTATTCGGGCTTTCTGTATTGCAGCTTCGGTCGCCCCTATGCCTGCGTGGTTACCGCCGATAACTGCACTACTATTTCCGCCAATATCGATGCCGGGCAACCCTGGCGGCGCTGTTATGGCGAAAATCTGGTTTTTACCGATTGGCAGCGTGATAATTACTGGCAAGCTGCTGCCCACATCATCGGCGACAAAGCCAATATCGGTTTTGAAGCCGATCACCTGACCATCACCCGGTACAAAGAGCTGTCAGCAACCTTCCCTGCCGCCAAACTCACCGACATCGCCCCTGCTGTGATGGCCAAACGGATGGTTAAATCACCGGCAGAAATCGAACTCATCACCCACGGTGCCCGTATCGCCGATATCGGCGGTGCCGCCATCCGCGATGCCATCAAACAGGACACCCGCGAGATTGATGTCGCCATTGCCGGACGCGATGCCATGGAACTGGCCATTGCCGAAACCTTCCCCGATGCCGAATACCGCGACACCTGGGTGTGGTTCCAGTCCGGTCTCAACACCGATGGTGCCCACAACCCGGTCACCGCCCGCAAATTGCAGATCGGTGATATTCTGTCGCTGAACACCTTCCCGATGATCAACGGCTATTACACCGCCCTTGAACGCACCCTGTTTCTGGGCGAACCGGATGCCGCCTCCCTGAAAACCTGGCAGGCCAATGTTGATGCCCATGAAATCGGCCTCAACGCCATCAAGCCCGGTGCCACCTGCTCAGGCATTTGCGCCGAGGTTAACGCCTTTTTTGAAGAAAAAGACCTGTTGCAATACCGATCCTTCGGCTACGGCCATTCTTTCGGCATCCTTTCCCACTATTATGGCCGTGAAGCCGGTTTGGAACTGCGCGAAGACATCGACACAGTTCTCGAACCGGGAATGGTTGTTTCCATGGAACCCATGCTGACCATCCCCAATGGCCAGCCCGGTGCCGGTGGTTATCGCGAACATGACATATTGATTATTGAAGAAAATGGTGCCAGAAACATCACCAAATTCCCTTACGGCCCTGACCATAATATTATTGTTTGAGTTTTCATGAAGTTTTGCACTCTCTCTGATCGTCATTCCCGCGCAGGCGGGAATCCAGGGCCACTACGCCGGCGCTCTGCTGTTTTGCTCTGGATTCCCGCCTGCGCGGGAATGACAGCGTTGGTTGCGCTAGCCTCACCAGCACATGCCGCCCCCAGCACCAATGCCAAAATCGGCCAGATGATCATGGTTGGCTTCACCGGCACCACACCACGCTACAAGGGCGTTCAGGGGGTCATGCAACAACTCAAAGAAGGCTCCATCGGCGGCGTCATGCTGATGAAGCATAACATCGTTTCCCGTCAGCAACTGCGCCAGCTTACCAGCGCCCTTAAACAGGCGGCAAAATCTGGTGGTCAAATGGCCCCTTTCATCGCCGTAGATCAAGAAGGCGGCACCGTCCAGCGCCTGAAATTCACCCGCTATCCTTCGGCAAGACGTATCGCCAACAAGTCACTATCACAGGCGGCACGGGTTTATGACAAACTGGCCTGCGAACTGCGCGCCACCGGTATTAATGTCAATTTCGGCCCGGTGGCTGATCTTGATTTGCGCGGCCGAGCCAACCCGATTATTGGCCGCATGGCCCGCAGCTATGGCAAAGCCCCCCAAACCGTCATCAAATACGCCCGGCAATTTGTTGCGGCCCACAAGCGCCACGGCATCATGACCGCCGCCAAACATTTTCCTGGCCACGGCTCAAGCCTCAAAGACAGCCACAAGGGCTTCACCGCCATCCCCAAATGGAATCGCCTCGGCGATGAATTAGCCCCCTTTACCGCACTTGCCGCAGGTAGGGCCGACCAGCGCGTCGACATGATGATGATTGGCCACCTCTACAACAAAGCCTGGGACGCTCCGGCCAGCCTGTCCTACACCGCTGTCTCGGATATTCTGCGCAATAAGGTCGGCTTCACCGGCATCGCCATTACTGATGATATGGAAATGGGTGCCATCCGCAAAAATTACAAACCCGACACCGCCATCATCAGAGCGGTCAAAGCTGGCAACGATGTATTGCTCTATGCCAACACCATCACCCATTCACGCTATCTGGGCCGAAAAATCCGTGATACCATCATCGGCGCAATGTGCAGTGCCAACAAAACAACCAACTGCATCACCACGCAAACCATCACTGCCTCATACAACCGAATAGCCACTCTGAAACGCCGCCCTGTCAAAGCCTCGGCCAATTGCCGCTAATAAAAAGACCCACCCCATGTCCGAAACCCGCATCACCGAACTCGAAGTCCAACTCGCCCACCAAACTGCCACCGTTGACGAGCTAAACGACATGGTCGCCAAACAATGGCAGGAAATCGACTGGCTGAAAAAACAACTGACCCGCCTGACCGGGCGTCTGGAATCCGTAGAACAATCCCTCCCCAAAGGTGCCACAGACGACCAACCCCCACCGCATTATTGATTTTGCCGGTTACGTCCAACTTTTGCTGCCAACCAGCAGATCAACAGACCAACTAAAAGCAGCGCGACACCTGCGAACAAGATCAAGCCTGGCCAAATTGTCCTTCATAACGGGTTTTGATCAGTTCTGCCGCGGTCACAGAATTGCGCATTAGAACGGCCACTGTCACCGGCCCGACGCCGCCCGGCACCGGGGTAATCCAGCCAGCGGTTTCAAGGCAAGAGTCAAAGTCGGCATCACCGACAACTTTGCTGTTACCATCGGTATCGGTAATCTGGTTGATGCCGATATCAATCAGCGCCGCACCTGGTTTGATCATATCACCTGTCACCAGCCCCGGTTTACCGACCGCCACAAATACTGCATCGGCCTGACGTGAATGAACCCGCAAGTTTCGGGTCATGTGGTGGCAGACAGTCACCGTCGCCCCCTCACTCATCAACAAAAACGCGATAGGTTTGCCAACGATTTCCGAATGGCCAATGATCACCACTTCCAGCCCTTTAAGCTCGAGCCCGGTTTTTTTGAGCAATTCCACCGAGGCCACCGCCGTACACGGCCCCATCACCAATTCGTTGTAGACAATATTGCCGATCGATGACGGGTGCATGCCCTCGACATCTTTTAACGGGTGAATCTTGGCCTGCAAGGTGCGCACCGGCACATGATCGGGCACCGGTCGCTGGATGATAATGCCGGTCACCCGCGGGTCGGTATTCAACCCGCCAATCACCCCGGTCAATTCATCAACACTGATATCAGCGGGATATTCCCGCTCATCAAAACCAATGCCCAGTTTTTCCGCCGTGCGCTTCTGATTGCGCACATACAATCTCGATGCATCACTCTCACCCACACTGACCGAAACCAGATTAGGTGCAAAGCCGCTAGCGGCCAGCTCTGCCGCCCGATGGGAAATATCATCATACATTCCCGCCGCCACAGTTCGGCCATCGAGAATTTTGTGATCAGTAGACATCAAAGGGTTCGCCTGTTTTGCGATTGGAAACAGCCTTGTATTAACCCGAATTCTGTTTTGCAAAATAACGCCAGCGACACTGCCCGCGCAACCGGCGACCAATGCTGACTTGCAGGCGTTTACTCAACTTTTAAAAGCAAATCTTCCGTGCGTTTTTTGAAGTCAGCCCGCTTATAGTCGGCAATGAGGAACTCCCAGCCCTTGGTCCGTGCGGCAATCGCATCTGCAGCTTTTGTATCGCTGCCCTTTGCAACAACCTCCAGAGATACCCAGCCCTTGCCGTATTCCTCCACCAGTCTCAGCACCAGTTTCAACCCGCTATCGGTTTCAATAAAGGCTTTGGATATAGGTTTGCCGCCAGATTTTGCCGGGCGCACATCGATCAAATCCAGATTAACCAGATCAGTTGCAACAAATTTGAGCATGGTTGAAGTCCGGGTTTTGCGTCCCTCTGGTACTTCAAGCATTTCAAACAAACTGCTGCCGCTGTCAGATTTCCCGGTACGGCGCACTTCGACCTTTTCACCGTCAAACTCAATCCGGCCATAAATAACGCTGTCCACATCCAGCTTCAAAAACCGCGGTTCAACCCAGCTTGGCAGGGCCGCCGTTGCATCCACGCTGCCAAGCGCCAACCAACTGGTCTTATCACTAGCAATCCGCACATATTGCGCATCACGACCCGGCCCAGCTTTGCCAGCTGCGGTTTTGCCAAGCACAATTTTTGACAGATCCTTGTTGCTTCCATCAAGCAGCGTAAATTGTCGACCGCGCCCGTTCTTTTTGCCCGGCCCATCAACGTCAATCAGCAAATATTTCTTCGCATTAGCGGTCTTGGCTTCCAGCTTCGATAGATTAACCAGCCCGACAAGCGCGGTTTTCACTTTGGTAGCTGACACCGGATAGCCGCTATCCTTAACCTGCCAAATGCCATCTTTGCGTACCAGCGCCAACTTCTCGGTGCCCTGTTCAACAATAATAGCGCTAACATTATTGACCTTGTCGGCAAAACCGATCAGCATTTTCTCACCAACACCGGCCTGTGGTACAAAAACATTATTTGCCTGATAGGCCCAAAAAGCCCCGGCAACTGAAACGACTGCTGCAATCGCCAGCATGCCAACAAATCTCGGGGTCATGCCGCACCTCCCGCCCCGGCGCGACGCAACCGCCGCAAACCAAACCAGCCCAGCGCTCCAAACAGAATGAGCAGCGGCACACCGATGGTATTGATCATCTGCACCCGTAAATCCAGCCGCTCAATATCCTTGTTCAATGACCGTTGAACATCGCGCAAACCGCGGCGGGTTGAAACCACTTCCTGACGAATATTCAAAATAGTCACTTTGTCTTCGTCGCTGATAACCACCTGCCCTTTTGAGACTTTTGCCTGAATGTCCGTCAGTTTCTGTTGCGCCAGTTTCAATTTGTCACTCAGTTCCTGCTCGCGCTTTCGATAGCGCCCCTCGGCCTTGCGCTGCAAGTCCTGCACCTTTGTAAAGGGCCGGTTCTCAATACCGCGCCCCCGCAAGCCCGACAACGCCGCGCCACCTGACATGTTCTCCAAAATGTTGAGCAGCAGATCCTGATTGTTGGCGGTTGGCACAATCACCCGCTGGCCTCCGGCATTTGATGCCCGGGCCCAAAAATTGTCAAACAGCATATCAGCATCAGAAACCACCACCACGTTGATCTCACCCTGGGTTTTCTGTCCCGGCTTGCTTTGTTTACCGATCGAAATGCTGGCCTGCGCCATGCCAGACAATCGCGCCGCCAGAGTTTTTGTTTTTCTGTCAGAGGAATATTGTTGCAAAAGCTTGACCGGGTCCGGCGGCACCATCAATTCCGTCGACAACAAGGCCGTATCAGTACCGGTTTGAATAAGCGGTTGAAACTTCGTGCCAGCCTCCTTGTTGGCCGTAAATGCCCCCGGTGTGGCAATCACCAACCGCTTGACCTTGGAAAACACCGGATCGCTCTCATCAAACACTTTTTTATCATAACTCAACCAGACAATGTAGTTGACGATCATTGGCTGGGTCCGTGAATTAAACTGAATCCGGCGAGAATTTTGCGGATCAGCCACCACTTTGTCGGCTGCAATATCAGCCCCCCAACCCGACAGCAGTTTCAGGAAGTTTTCGCCATTCTTTTTCAGGCCAGTCGGATTGCGCGGATACAGTTCAGAAAATGGATCAGCAAATGCAATTACCGGCTTGCCCGACAAGGCAAATTGATCGATCGAGAAGGCCAATTCATCTGACAGCTTTTTCGGTGCCACAATCAGCAAAATATCAATATTGTCCAAAACCTCTTTGGCATCACTCTTGATCGTGCGGACATTAAAAAACTCTTCCATCTGCTGAATGATCAACCACGGCGGCTTTGGCTTGCCATCCGGCCCCATCGCCCCTTGCATATCCAGTCCGGTGATTAAACCGACGGTTTTGCGAGCCGGTTTGGAAAGCTTGTGAACCATCCGTGTCAAATCATATTCAAGGAATGCCGAGCGATCCAGCGTCATAAAGGCAATGACTTCTTCATCATCGGTACTATTGGAACCAACCAGCGCCAAATAGCCTTTTTCCGCTGTATTGCCGAGCGGAATGGCCGTCAGACCGGCTGCCACCGCCCGGTCCTCTTCGTCACTGAACGCCTCTGGCGAAATTTTCTGAAAAATAATCTTGCCATTCGACAGGCTGGAATAATGGGTCAGCAACGCCTGCACCCGATCCGCGTATAATCCATAGGCCGGTGCCCGCGCGCCCAGCGCATCGGTATAGTAAAACTTCAACGTAATCGGATCATCTACATCAGCAATGACCTTGCGGGTGCTGTCAGTCAGGGTGAACAGTTTGTTTTCAGTCACATCCAGCCGGTAAAGCTTTAAACTTTCCCAGCCGATCATATTCACTGCAA
Source organism: Anderseniella sp. (assembly GCA_030626025.1). GTDB lineage: Bacteria > Pseudomonadota > Alphaproteobacteria > Rhizobiales > Aestuariivirgaceae > JALWJW01. Next base: position 89,633 of record DAOUPT010000003.1, read on the forward strand.
GCAGGATAATCGCCCCGAGCACCAGTGCGATCCATGATAATTTTGTTTTTGATATTTTCGCAAGCCAGCTCATCATTAATCAGCTTTCTTGTTTGACAGAACAATGACCGTGGCAAACAACCAGAACACAACCATCGAAATTGCATAAACTACTGAGCTGAGCGCCACAAAGCCCTGCCCGGTGCCAATAAAATGGGTCAGTGCACTCATTGCCGCGACCGCATCAACAATTGGTTTGGGCGCAATAGCCCGCACTGTATCCAGCACAATCGGTGTCCCGCTGGTAACGATCACAAATGCTATAGCCACGGCCAAAACAAAGGCAATCACCTGATTTTTGGTAAAGGCCGAAACGCAAGACCCCATCGCCAATAACACCGCCGCCAGTGCCAGTGCGCCAAGATAGCTGACCATAATCACCCCGTTGTCAGGGTCGCCCAGATAATTGACTGTAATCCACAAAGGAAACGTTGCCACAAAGGCAACTGCAATAAAGCCGACGCTGGCCAGCCATTTCCCGGTCACCGCTTCCCACGGTGAAATTGGCAACGTCATCAACAGCTCAACCGTGCCCGATTTTCGTTCCTCGGCCCAAAGGCGCATCGAAACTGCGGGAATAAACACCAGCAACAGCCACGGCACATAGTTGAAAAACGCCGACAGATCAGCCGATCCACGGGCGAAAAAGTTGCCAAGGTGAAAGGTCACAACGCCTGACAAAATCACAAAGATCACCAAAAACACATAGGCGATCGGTGTGCCGAAATATCCGGCCAGTTCGCGTTTGGCGATGGTAAAAACGTTAGCCATGATCGCCCTCACTCCGGTGAACCGCATCACTGGTGGTAATATAACGAAAAACCTCATCCAGCGATGGCGTCTTTTTGCCGGGGATCAGCTGGCGTAATTCATCCGCCGTGCCATCGGCAACAACTTTGCCCTGATCGATAATCACCGCCCGGCTGCAAACCGCATCAACTTCGTCAAGGATGTGGGTGGAAATAACAATCGCCCGCCCCTCAGACAATTCAGCAATCAGGTCACGCACCTGTTGTTTCTGGTTCGGATCAAGACCATCGGTCGGCTCATCCAGCACCAGCACTTTGGGTTCATGCAAAATCGCCTGAGCAATCCCGACCCGGCGTTTAAAGCCCTTCGACAAGGTGTCAATGGTTTGCCCGGCAACCGATGAAAGCGCCGTGCGCTTGATTGCTTTATCAACTGCTGCCCGCCCTTGCGCCCCTTTAAGACCGCGTATGGACGCACAGAATTTCAAAAACCCGACTGGCGTCATTTCACCATAAGCTGGCGCGCCCTCGGGCAGATAACCAAGATTTTGCTTGGCAGCTTTGGGAGACAACAAAATATCATCACCGCAAATCCTGGCGCTGCCTTGATCAGGGTCCAAAAAACCGGCCACCATTTTCATCGTCGTTGACTTGCCGGCACCATTGGGTCCCAAAAACCCAAGCACCTCACCGGCAGGCACTGACAGCGAAATTCCATTCACCGCCCTGACCGGCCCAAAGGCCTTGTAAAGCCCGTCAATTTCCAACAATGCCGTCATAATCCAAAGCGTCTCCCGAATCGCGATTAGGTCAGAAAATATGTGAACACATGCCTTTTTTCAATAAAAAACCCCGGACACTGCCGGGGTTTCTCTGAAATCGCAACACTCAATAAATTACGAGTAAAATTCGACCACCAGATTTGGTTCCATCATCGTTGGGAACGGCACATCAGCCAGACCGGGAACCCGGGTCATGCTAGCTGTCATTTTCTTGTGATCAACTTCGTAATAATCAGGCACATCGCGCTCAGCCAGTTGAACGGCTTCAAGAACCAGCGGCAACTCACGTGATTTTTCGCGAACTTCAATCACGTCACCAAGTTTCACCCGGTAGCTGGGAATATTAACCCGCTTGCCATTGACCAGAATGTGGCCGTGGTTGACGAACTGGCGTGAGGCAAAAACTGTTGGGACAAATTTGGCCCGATAAACCACCGCATCAAGACGTGATTCCAGAATAGCGATCAGGTTTTCAGCCGTATTGCCTCTGACCCGAACAGCTTCACGGAAAATCGCCCGGAATTGTTTTTCACCGATATTGCCGTAATAGCCTTTAAGCTTTTGCTTGGCCCGCAACTGAATACCAAAGTCAGAAGGCTTGCCCTTGCGGCGCTGACCGTGTTGGCCGGGGCCATATTCACGGGTGTTGACAGGACTTTTAGGACGTCCCCAGATATTTTCGCCCAAACGGCGGTCAATTTTATATTTAGAACTTAAACGTTTGCTCATTGTAGTCTCCAATAGATGGGCCAACTTGCCCACAAGTGTTAAAGGCGCGGGACATGACCCCCGCAATAAAACTTGCCCTCCTAAACCATCTCTCAATGGCTGACAGGGTGCCGGTCCAACGCTCCAAAAAAGGAAGACCATCGCCCCACAGGCAAGCAGTTACACGCAAAATGCTGATCAGCACTGCGATGGCGCGGTTTCTAGGGGTTTTTGTCGGAGATGTCAAACCCATACTGCGACAAAGCCGATACAATTCCTGCATCATTATCTACATCACCCGTCAACAGCGCACGGTTGGCGAATTTCCCCCCACGATCCAGCTGCGTTCTGCCTTCCAGCACCCGCAAAACCTGCCGTGCAATCGCTGGAGCCGGGTCTATAAATGTCACCGGCCATGGCGCACCCTGTTCCAGTTCTTCGAGCAACAATGGATAATGGGTACAGCCCAGCACCACCACATCGGTACGCCCGTTCTCGTCTTCAACAAACACCGGCACCACCTCTGCCCGCAAGGCATCAAGATCAACCTCCTTGCCGCTCAATTTGGCCTCGGCCATTTCCGCCAGATTTTCAGCTCCATGCAATTTCACATGGCAATGAAACGCATAAGTATCAATCAGCGCCTTGGTATATTCGCGATTGACGGTGCCCGGTGTTGCCAGCACGCTGATATGGCCTGATTTGGTCAGATTGGCCGCCGGTTTGATCGCCGGTACCGTACCGACAAACGGCACATCAAACCGTTCGCGCAAGGTCGCCAGGCCAATCGTGCTGGCCGTGTTACAGGCAATCACCACCACATCAGGCTGCATCTTGTCGATGAGATTGCCAATAATTTCACACATCCGCTCAACCAGTGCGGTTTCTTCCCAGTCCCCATAAGGAAACGCCGCATTGTCAGCCGCATAAGCCAGCTCGGCCTCGGGCGCGATTTCCCGTAACGCCCTGACAACGCTCAAGCCACCCAACCCGGAGTCAAAAACCAGTATCCGGGCCGCATCTGTCATTTGTTTTGATCACGTTTGAAACGGCCCCGACTCAATGAGGAAATAACCCCGCGAAATGTCCGCACCTCTTGCTCGGTGAACTCGGCCCGGCCCAGCATATTACGCAAATTGACTTTCATGCGCGGGCGAATACCGTCAGTCTTGAAAAACCCGCCCTCCTCCAGCTCATCTTCAAGATGCTCAAACATGCCGACCAGTTCTTTCTTGTTCGCCGGTCGGGTGTCGGGCATTTTCAGACCGGTTTCAATCTCGGGTCCCGCTTCATCAGTCCCCATCCCCATCGACTGCGCAATCGGTTTGTACCATTCATAACCAATCAACAGCACCGCCTGGGCAATATTTAACGAGGCGTGCGAGGGGTCAACCGGGGCCATCACCGCCGCATCGGCCAGCGCAATCTCGTCATTGTGCAAACCCCAACGCTCGCGCCCGAACATCACCCCGACCTTTTGCCCGGCGGCAATCCGCTTATGCATGTCAGCAGCGGCCTGATCCGGCGTCATCACCATTTTAATCATATCGCGTGGCCGGGCGGTCGTGGCATAAACGAAATTAAGGTCACCTAAGGCCTCATCAAGCTTGTCATGCACGCTGGCGTCATCAATAATCCAGCCGCCTTTAACAGCCGATGAGCGCGCCTTGGCATTGGGCCAGCCATCACGAGGGTCAAAAATCCGCAGATCAGACAAACCAAAATTGGCCATCGCCCGCGCCGCCGTGCCAATATTCTCGCCAAGTTGCGGATTAACCAATATAACACTGGGGGCATTCGCCATCGTAATATTTCACATTCCTGTTAACACCTGATTGCATAGCTGCATAAGCCAAATGGGGGGTTTGATCAATGCGTGATGCTCTGCTACATACTGCCACGACAATCCAAATGTACTGTTTGAAAGGCACTTCCCCTCATGAGCAAAATCAAGGTCAAAAACCCGGTCGTTGAACTCGACGGAGACGAAATGACACGGATCATCTGGCAATTCATCAAGGAAAAGTTGATCCACCCCTATCTCGACATCGATCTCCGCTACTATGACCTTGGCATCCTGGAACGTGACCGCACCAACGACCAGATCACAATTGATTCTGCCAATGCCATCAAAAAATACGGCGTCGGCATCAAATGCGCCACCATCACCCCCGACGAAGACCGGGTTGAGGAATTTGGTCTTAAAGAAATGTGGCGTTCGCCCAATGGCACCATTCGCAACATTCTCGGCGGGGTGATCTTCCGCGCGCCAATCATCTGCTCCAACGTTCCACGTCTGGTTCCCGGTTGGACCCGGCCGATCGTTGTTGGCCGTCACGCCTTTGGTGACCAATACCGCGCCACCGATTTCCGTTTTCCCAGCGCTGGCAAACTTACGATTAAATTTGAAGGTGAAGACGGCACAGTGATCGAAAAAGAAGTCTTTGAGGCCCCCGGCTCCGGCATTGCCATGGCCATGTACAACCTTGATGACTCAATCCGCGATTTCGCCCGCGCCTCGCTGAATTACGGACTGAAACTCAATTACCCGGTCTATCTGTCGACCAAAAACACCATCCTCAAAGTCTATGATGGCCGCTTCAAGGATATTTTCCAGCAAATCTTCGAGGACGAGTTCAAAGAAAAGTTCGACGCAGCCGGCCTCACCTATGAGCACCGTCTGATTGATGACATGGTCGCTGCGGCGCTGAAATGGTCCGGCGGATATGTCTGGGCCTGTAAAAACTATGACGGTGATGTGCAATCAGACATCGTTGCCCAAGGCTTTGGTTCCCTCGGTCTGATGACCTCTGTGCTGATGACACCTGATGGCAAAACCATGGAGGCAGAAGCCGCTCACGGCACCGTCACCCGCCATTACCGTCTGCATCAGCAAGGCAAGGAAACCTCCACCAACTCAACCGCTTCGATTTTCGCCTGGACCCGTGGTCTGGCCCATCGCGGCAAACTCGATGACAACGCCGAACTGGTGCGCTTTGCCGAGACACTGGAACAAACCGTTATCGACACCATCGAGTCCGGTGACATGACCAAAGATTTGGCAATTCTGGTCGGCCCGGAGCAAAAATGGCAGTCAACACAAGGCTTCCTCGATAAGATCGATACCAATTTGCAAAAGGCCATGAGCTAAACAGCCCGGCCTTTGATTTGATTGACGTTAAGCAATAAATTCTGCTATCTTCTGTGAGGTGCGAGCAAAAACACCACCTCCCGGGAGATTTCAGGCATGAAAAAACTTTTCCTTTTAACGGTTTTATTGGCCACAGCAGCAGGTGCCAGCACCACTCAGGCAGCGAGTTTCAACTGCCGCTATGCCAAGCTTCCAGTTGAAGTGGCCATCTGCCAAAACGACAATTTACACGTCCTTGATGAAAGAATGGCCCGTAAGTATTTTCAACTGCGAGACCGTCTCCCCGGCCATTTGTGGCGCGAAGTAAGGGGCGAGCAAAAAAGCTGGATACGCCGCCGCAATCGTTGCGGTTACGATAATTATTGTATTACAGGTCGCTATACATCCCGGATCAGACAACTAAACCGCTGGCTGCAAGACTTTTAAGAACTCTTTTCCGCATTCACTTCCTCCTGCCGCCGCACCTCGGCAGTTCGGCGGATTTCTGCCAACAGTTCCGGGCGGTCGCGCATCAAGCGATGAAAATCCGGGGTTTCCAGCACCAGTAATCGACATTTGGTATCGGCCCGGATCGTGTGGCTGCGCTGGCGGTGTTCAAGCAGCGCCATTTCGCCAAAATGCTCACCCTCACTGATCATAATCGGACCGTTGGCGGTTTCCACTTCCACCTTGCCTGAAGCAATGAAATACATTGCAACAGCAAAGTCCCCTTCATGCACGATCAACTCACCTGCCTCATATGTTGCCGAGTTCAGCACCGGCAGCAGACGGGCAATTTCAGCGGCATCAAGTCGGGCAAACATAGGTACATTAGCAACCAGATTCCATGACACAACAAACTCGCGCCGGTGAGATTCTTGCGAAAATCCAGTGGCCATAATCCCGATTGGCAGGGCAAACATACCAAGACCAAAAATCATCACAAAACCACCAAAAACTTTTCCGATCGGCGTGATTGGCGTTACATCACCATAACCAACCGTGGTCAGGGTGGCAATTGCCCACCACATCGAGGCCGGTACCGAACCAAACACATCCGGTTGAGCTTTGTGTTCAACGAAATAAATCCCGGTTGAGGCAAACAACAACAAACACACCATCAGCAATAATGCCCCGACCAGCGCCCGTTTCTCATTGCTGACAACCGCCACCAGCGATTGCATGGCCGGAGAATAGCGCGCCAGTTTGAGCAGCCGAAACAGTCGCAAAATCCGCAACATGCGTAAATCAATGGCAAACAGGAATGACAGATAAAACGGCAGGATCACAACAAGATCTATCAGTTGCAACGGACGCAGGCCATATTTTAAACGGGTTTTCCAAGACGGTTCACTGCGCGAGAATGGGAATTCAGCCGCCGCCCAAATCCGCAAAACATATTCAATCGTAAAAACCAAAACCGAGAAAACTTCAAACTGTTCAAGCAACGCCCCGTAATCAGCCTCAATATGAGACACGGTGGAAAGCATGAAGGCAATTATATTTGCCACCACCAGACCGATAATAAACAAATCAACCGACTTGCTGGTAATATCTTCCGACGACCCGCTCTCCAAAACTTCATGGGTGCGGCGGCGATATCTTTGCCATCTGGTCGGTTCTGTCTTCATTGGCGAAATTACTTATCCTTTGATGGCCTCACGGACCGCTTTTACTGCTGCATCAGCTTTTGACCCGTCGGGTCCACCTGCTTGCGCCATGTCTGGCCGTCCACCGCCACCCTTGCCGCCCACCGCAGCCGAAGCCAGCTTAACCAGATCAACCGCGCTATGCGTACCGGTCAAATCAGCGGTAACGCCAACCGAAACACCGGCCTTGCCGTCATTGACCGCAACCAGCACGATGACCCCGGATCCAAGTTTCTGCTTGGCTTCGTCCATCAGCCCGCGCAGTTCCTTGGGATTGATGCCATCAAGCACCCGGGACATGAACGCACAACCATCTATATCTTCAACCTCATCACCGCCACTCGAACCAGGTCCTGCCATTGCCAGTTTTTTACGGGTCTCGGACAGTTCCTGTTCAAGTTTCTTGCGTTCTTCAAGCAGGCTGGTCACCCGCTCACTCACCTTGGCCGGAGCCACTTTAAGACGATCGGCTGCCTGGCGAAGTTGTTGATCACGGGTTTCGAAGTAAGCCAGCGCTGCATCACCAACCACCGCTTCAATCCGCCGGACACCCGAAGAGGTCGCAGATTCCGACGTTACTTTAATCAAACCGATATCGCCAGTGCGTGATACATGAGTGCCGCCACACAGTTCGAGTGAATAAATGCTCTTGCCGTCTTGTTCCGGCAGGCCCTCACCCATCGAAACCACGCGAACTTCTTCGCCATATTTTTCGCCAAACAATGCCATCGCACCGGCCTCAACCGCATCATCAACCCCCATAAGGCGGGTCGTCACCGGACTGTTTTGCTGAATAACCCGGTTGGAAATTTCCTGCGCTCTTGCCAGTTCGTCCTGACTCATGCCTTTTGGATGCGAGAAGTCAAAGCGCAAACGGTTTGGCTCTACCAGTGATCCCTTTTGCGCCACATGGCCGCCAAGCACCATCCGCAAAGCTTCATGCAACAAATGGGTGGCCGAATGATGTTGGCGGGTGCCTGAGCGATAATCATGATCAACCTGCATTTCCGCCGCATCACCAACCTGCAAGGTGCCTCTTTCAACCACGCCCGTATGGATGACAAGATTATCAAGTTTCTTCTGGGTGCCCGTCACCTTGAACACCATATCATCCGAACTGATCACACCCTTGTCACCAACCTGACCGCCGGACTCACCATAAAACGGCGTTTGATTGGTAATGATCGAGGCTTCATCGCCCTGTTTGATCGACATTTCCCGGTTACCATTGGCAACGATTGCCGCAACAACCGCTTCGGATTTCTCGGTGTCGTAACCAAGGAAATCCGTAGCACCGACTTCTTCTTTCAGGTCGTACCAGATTTCATCAGTGGCAGCCTCGCCAGAGCCGGACCACGCAGCCCGCGCTGTGGCTTTTTGTTGCTCCATCGCTGCATTAAAAGCATCGGTATCAACGGTGATATCGCGGGCGCGAAGAGCATCCTGGGTGAGATCAAGTGGAAAGCCGTAGGTATCATAAAGCTTGAACGCCACATCACCGGAAAACTTGTCGCCGCTGGTCAAATCGCTGGACTCATCGCCAAGCATTTTCAAACCGCGCTTAAGTGTCTTGCGGAAACGGATTTCTTCACCCTTGAGGGTTTCAGTAATCAGATCAGCTGCCTGGCCCAGTTGCGGATAGGCCTGCCCCATCTCGCGTTCCAGCGCTGGAAACAATTTCCACATGGTTGGATCTTTAACGCCAAGCAGCTCAAGATGGCGCATGGCCCGGCGCATGATACGTCGCAACACATAACCACGGCCCTCATTTGATGGCAAAACACCATCAGAAATCAGGAATGACGAAGCCCGCAAATGGTCGGCAATAACCCGGTTCGAGGCTTTATGTTCACCCACAGCTTCCACCCCGGTTTCATCAACAATGGCGGCAATCAACGATTTGAACAGATCGGTTTCGTAATTATCATGGGTTCCCTGCAACAAAGCCGACAGCCGTTCCAACCCCATTCCCGTATCAATCGAGGGTTTCGGCAGATCAACGCGAAGCTCGGTAGTCTTCTGCTCATATTGCATAAACACCAAATTCCAGATTTCAATAAACCGGTCACCATCCTCATCGGGTGAACCGGGAGGACCGCCGGGAATGTGGTCACCATGATCGTAAAAAATTTCCGAACAGGGACCGCATGGACCGGTGTCGCCCATCGCCCAGAAATTATCGCTGGTTGGAATGCGGATGATTTTGGAGTCGGGCAATCCGGCTATTTTCTTCCACAGATCAAAGGCCTGATCGTCAGTATGATAAACCGTCACCAGCAACTTATCTTTGTTCAGACCAAATTCTTTGGTGATCAAATTCCAGGCCAGTTCAATCGCCCGATCCTTGAAATAGTCACCAAAGGAAAAATTGCCCAGCATTTCAAAGAACGTATGATGGCGGGCCGTATAACCGACATTGTCCAGATCATTATGTTTGCCACCGGCCCGGACGCATTTTTGTGAGGTAACAGCCCGCTTGTAATCGCGGGTCTCCTTGCCGACAAAAACGTCTTTAAATTGGTTCATACCGGCATTGGCAAACATCAAGGTTGGATCATTGCGCGGCACCAGCGGACCCGATGCAACAATCTGGTGATCATTTTTGCCAAAATATTCCAAAAAGGTGGAGCGGATTTCGTTTACGCCGGTCATTTCTATATCAAGCCTTCATTATACTTTTTTCAAGTTTTATGACTTGTTTGATAAGCGAAAGCGCCGCCAACAGCAACAAACAAAAAAAGGCACCTCCCCTGTACGAGTCTCTATGGGGAGGTGCCTCTGCGGCTGCCGGGATATTCACAGAATAGTCAGATCAATTGGTTTCAACTGGCAGCATCCGCCGCCTTGTCTGATCCCTCAGCCACATCTTCCTTGATCAATCCGGCACTCACCCGGATTTTACGTTCAATTTCATCGGCAATATCAGGATTTTCAATCAGGAACCGTTTGGAGTTTTCGCGACCTTGACCAAGACGTTCACCATCATAAGAGAACCATGACCCGGCTTTTTCAACAATACCGTGATCAACACCCATATCGAGAATTTCACCGGTTTTGGAAATCCCCTCGCCATACATGATATCAAATTCAACCTGCTTGAACGGCGGTGCGACTTTGTTTTTAACCACTTTCACCCGCGTATGGTTGCCAACAACCTCGTCACGGTCTTTCAGGGCCCCAATCCGGCGAATATCAAGACGGACAGAAGAGTAAAATTTCAGCGCATTACCACCCGATGTAGTTTCAGGTGAACCAAACATCACGCCGATTTTCATCCGGATTTGGTTGATGAAAATCACCATGGTACCCGATTTCGAAATCGAACCGGTCAGCTTGCGCAAGGCCTGGCTCATCAACCGGGCCTGCAAACCGGGCAGACTGTCACCCATTTCACCCTCAAGTTCAGCCCGTGGTGTTAACGCGGCAACCGAGTCGATCACCAGCACATCAATCGCACCTGAACGCACCAGCGTATCGGTAATTTCCAGTGCCTGTTCACCTGTATCAGGTTGCGAGATCAACAATTCATCAACATCAACCCCAAGTTTCCTGGCATATATCGGATCCAGCGCGTGTTCTGCGTCAACAAAAGCGCAAATACCGCCCCGCTTTTGGGCTTCAGCAATCACATGTAAAGTGAGAGTTGTCTTACCTGATGATTCCGGGCCGTAAACTTCAACCACCCGCCCCTTTGGCAAACCACCAATACCAAGTGCCACATCAAGCCCGATAGAGCCGGTTGAAATTGCCTCTATCGCGGTTATCGGATTTTGTCCCAGCTTCATCACTGAGCCCTTGCCAAACGCCCGTTCAATCTGCCCCAGCGCGGCATCAAGTGCCTTTTGTTTATCCATTGAAGAATTCTCTACCAGTTTCAGTTTGGCCTGTGCCATGATTTGTACTCCTTATTTCACATGGATCGAACGAAAGCAAATGATCGAACAAAAATAGAACATGAACTTATATGTACCGTTTTTGTTCTCCTTGGCAAGAGGTTTTTTAACCCATTGAAATTATTGGTTAATTTATAATTTTGCCACTGTTTGACTAAAGGATTTCAGGGGTACCAGTTAGAATCCGGCTTCCCGCAACAATACAGAAACCGCATGACGAGAGAATCGCCCCATCACACTTTGCGCTTTTGCCTCTATCACAACGGTGCCGCGCTGCTCATGCATCCATCCTGAAACCTCACCTGTCAGCACCTTGAACAGCACCGGATAAACCGCATTTGCCGGACGCACTTCACCGCCAGCGCTTTGGTCCATTACAACCGCCCCGCCATTGGTCGAGGACAAATAGGCCAACTCACGCCCGGCCCCGCCAGCAGCATTGCCCAATCCAATATTTTGCACCGCCACATCCAGTTTAACCGGCCCGGCATTTTCAGAAACAAACACCCCGCTGTTGCCCGGCTGCAAACGCCCGACATCTGTTTCCAAAACCAGCCCATGGGCAACAAAGCCTTTGTCTCTGGCAACCATATGCACCAGCCGCAAATCCTGATTGACCCACAGCCCCCGCTGCAAACCGTGCGCAACTTCGGTCACCACACCATCTATTCCAGCCCGCAAAACCAGTTCATCCACTTTGCCCGCCAATCCGACCAATTCGCCCTGCAAGGCGCTTTGTTCACGCTGCAAAACCACCCGCAAAGCCCGCTCTTGCAAATTGGCCCCGCCACGGGCCAGACGCTTGTTCACCAGCGCCAGTTTTAAGGTTGCCAGCAATTGCCCGTCTCGATGTATCGGCGATGACAATCGCACCAGCACATCCCCGGCTTTGACCACAGAACCGGGGCGCACCAGCACCTCATCAACCCGGGCCACCACAGGGGCATAATGCTGTGCCTCAACCGCTGCCACAAGCACGGCTGGAATATTCACGTTGCGGCCCAACGGTAAAAACAACAAGGCCAGAACCAGCCCAAAGATCGAAAAGGTCACCAGCGCCCGCCGCTGTTGCCTGATATCACCGCGCCGCTGCCACCATTCCTGCACTTCCCTGAAAATAGGCAGACCGAGAAACCAGATAATTTCAACCACAAACAGGAAAATCCCCAGCAGTTTGAAAAACATAAAATAGACCAGCAGGGCAATGCCCAGAAACAGGAAAAACCGGTAAACCCACGTCCCCCAGGCATAGGCAACCAGCAAACGATGCAATCGCGGTGAAAACTGTTCGGGTGCCTCATCGCTCAAACCAAATAAAACCTTGCGCATCTGCCAACGGCCAAGAGCAAAGCCGCGCGATTGCAGATTATGAATGCCCAGACTGTCGGCCAGAATATGATAACCGTCAAAACGCATAAATGGCGACAGGTTGACCGCCACACTCATAATCCAGCCAGTCCGTCGGGTCGGGATTGTGCACATCATTTGTGCTCGGCAGGAAGGTCATCGATTGCAGAACCGAGTTCCAGTCCGCATTGGTCGTTGATGCATCACCGGTGAAAGTAATGGTCAGCGTTCCCGACGCAGTTAGTGTCGCCAGCGGCACCACTGCGGCCGAAATATTGCCCGGTAGAACTGACGGAAAATTGATGGTGTCACCAATTTGCCCATCAGTGAGGATTACCACCATTTCTACAATATTTTCTTCAGCGTCACTGATGGTTGAATCGCTGTCGACCAAATTTATGGCCAACGCATTTTCCACATAGGTATCTTCAAAATCACCTGCCGGGGCCAGTGATGAGCCATCGCCATCATTGCTTAACGAAGGTGTATCGTTGACGCCATCGATGGTCAGGGAAACCGTCGCTGTCTCAGTTCCACCATCACCGTCACTAATCGTGTAGGTGAAGCTGTCGCTTGCCGTCGCACCAGCAGCCAGATTGTCGAATACCCCATTGGGATCATAATCATATGAACCATCGGCATTGAGCGTTAAAAGCGCGCCCGATGCCAGCGTAATCTGGTTACCCACATCAGCCGCATTGCCGTTAACCTCTGAAACGACAAGCAAGGCAGAATCGATGTCAGTATCATTGGATACAATCACACCGCTCGCGGCAAGCACACTTAAAACCGTATCTTCATCGGTCGAGCCAGTATCATCAACCGCAACCGGCGGATCATTGACCGGCGCGACCGGGCCAAATGTCAAATCAGCTGTATCACTACCGCCTTTCCCATCCGATATTGTGTAGGATGCAACCGGCACAGAGCCGTTATAATTAAGAACCGGGGTGAAGGTGAAAGAGCCATCAGGATTAATGACGAGATCACCAACCCCTGCGATGGTCGCCGTACTGCCTGCACTGTACACCGTCAGATCACCGGCAATAACAAACTGAGTTACAGTTAAGGGATCACCATCTGCATCACTGTCGGCACCATTGCCATTATCAACCAGCACATTACCTGAAACCGGGGTGTCTTCTGTTACTGTAACAGGACCGTCATCCTGTGCAACCGGGTCTGCATTACCCTCGCGGTAGCCCACCTCGGAAGTATCGCCGGACTGGTTGGCAAGATCGCTTGACGGGTTATTCACCACACCATCAGGATCTGAATAACTGACACCGATAGACGCATCATCATCAATACCATCATTATTGGCATCGGTGCCGGAAAGCGTCAGGCCACTTTCAGCACTGCCCAACAGCAGATCATTGTCAGAATCTGTATCAAGATAATCTGGATTATCTACACCATCAGTATTTTCGGGTGCCACAAAAGTACCACCAAAGATACCACTAGTACCATCATTGGTATCAAAAATGTCGATAACGCCATCACCATCGGCATCATTGTCGCTCACATCGCCATCATTGGTCACATAACCGGCAGTGGGGCGCGCTTCAATGGTGTCAGAAATGCCGTCATTGTCGCTGTCGAGGTCAAGCAGATCATCAATGCCATCAAGATCGCTATCGACGGGAGCTACACCACCGGCTGCCACTATGGGCACACCGTTTGCATCTACCGCACCATCATGGACACCATCATTATTGGTATCGACAATCAAGGCATTCTGGCCGCTTTCCACCAGATCAGAGATGCCGTCATTGTCAGAATCAAGATCATGGGCATCTTCAACGCCATCGCCATCGGTATCAGCAAATGCACCGGTGAAGGCAATATCTCGAACGCGCTGATCATTGGTCGCCCCGCCGGTTGAAGCGCTGAAACCAAAGAAAACCTCATCACTACCGCCAAACCGGTTGTTGGCGATATTTGGATCGGTATAACTGGCCATGGCAACGCCATCGATAGAATAGGACAAAGTTGATGTCGCCACATCCCAACTTACTTCAACCCTGTGCCATACACTGTCTTCCAGTTGCCCCAAATCGGTAACAGCAGTAATCGCGCCAGCTGCATCATTGGCACTGTTATCTGTATCTCTTATCTGGGTATGGTCACCGACGGTATCACCGGAATTTGTCGCCCCAAACGCGGTATTATTAAAGGTATCAAATTCGATGAAAACACCGTCCTGAATGCCGGTTGCACCAATGCCGATACCGGCCTGGCCCACTGCATTACTACCTGCAGGATCATTGTGCAAAATGAAGGCAATGCCGTCTGCGCCATTCAGGAAAGAGGTTTCATCGCCAAGGAAAATATCATATTCGAAGGTGAAATCATCGTCGATACTGATCCGGTTAAAGGACATGATTGTCCCTGCCTGATTATTCGCATCCGGCGTTAACTGTACTTCGGTAGCCGAGATTCTATTGGCGCTACCAACAACATTGAAAAGGTCATTTATCTCGGTAAAATTCAACGCCCCTTCATCAACATCCAAAATACCGTCATTGTCATCGTCGAGATCATCGACATCCAACACCCCGTCACCATCAGTGTCATTGGGCACATCAATCACATTGAGCAAAGAATTAGCGATATTTGAAGTCAGGGCCTCATCATCGGTCACCTGAACAGAGACATTTCGCACCACTGTGTCATTTGGAAAAGCCGAGGTATTCTCAAAGGTGATCGCCTTGATAGCCGTTTCATAATCTGCCGCACTGGCAGTGCCGGTCAAAATGATATTGATGGCCGTTGATGCCGGATCAACGGTGATACCGGTCGGCAGCCCTGCCCCGGTCGGCGCATTGAGCAGATCATCAGCCTGAGCATTGGTCAAGGTTATCGTTGCGCCGGTAAGCTGACCATCATCGGTGATGGTCATATCAGACGCCGCAACAGTTACCGGGGCCTGGCCCTCAGTGAAAGTATTACCAAAGTCGGGGTTGGTATCGATAGTGACCGGATTGGTGAAGAACCCGGCAGAAAAGTTGCCGTCAAGGGTAAAATTCCCGGCAAACGAGCGAATATAGGTAATCTCAAACGAACTTGTACCGGAAAACGCAAGCTGAACCGCATTGGTCGGGTCCGTCCCCGGGGTTCCCGGATCCTGATCGGTAGGCGAAAACGTCACCACTCCACCAGAACTGGTTGCCGTTATATCGGTAACCCCGTTCAGAGTATATCCATCAACCTCGCTCTCATTAACCGAAATACGCTCAAATCGATCTGCAAATAATGGACTTTGATCAATGTCAGTAAGAAGAACAGTAAAATCTCCGGTGACAGGCGTGTCGGTTCCAGCAAGAACCATTTCCCAGCGCACCACGGCATTGTCCGCTACACCAACCGTCCCCGGCACTTTTATATTGGCATCATCGCCAACCGTGCTGAAGGTAACATCTGGCCCTGTTCTGGACACCACAACCGCGCGCAAATCTATGGACTGGCCATTAACGGTTCCAACATTGGCATAGACCGCCGTTTCACCGTTTCCAGCCCCATCAACCGCCTCTGTTTGCGTGTCATTGGTCACAACCGGTGCTGTGGAAAAATCCAGATCAATTGTATCTGGAATGCCCGGCACCGGCGCCGTTGCAACGAGATCAAGATCGATGGTCGGTGCTACAAGAACGCTATCAAATGCAGCAGCTCTAATGGCCCCGGCTTCAATAGACCCCGATTTCACCTCCAGATCCCAGTCGCCACCCAGCGCCGCCGCTCCAGTCAGATCATTGGAAGCTGCCACATCTGCCCCGGTCGCAGCCGCTAAAGCATCTACCGCAGCACTGCCACGGGCAAACTGAGCAAAATTACAGCCATAAATCAGGATGTCGCCACTTTCATCGAGCGCATCGCGGATGACCGCCATTTCATCAGCATATTTTCCCGCCATCGACGCCGCCGTCAGCTTGGAGGTGCCAAGGTCCAAAGTCCACAGTCCAAAGTCCAAAGTCCCTGAACGCCCATGCGATATTATGTGAATGCCGTCAATGTCTTGACGATCACTGAGAACAGAGGCGATTTGCTCGACCCCATCCCCAGTGTTGTCAATCAGTATAATTTCTATGCTGTCCGCAAAGCTTGCGATTATCTGCTCATAACCTTCAACCGAAGTATCAACGAAGGCAATTTCGTTCCGCCTTTCGTTTTGTGGGCCAAAGTCAGACAACGCCTCCAGCAAGGCGGTATCATCGGCCGCTTGACTGTTACTACCAGGTTGATCGGCAACCTCGCCATCAACCGCATCAAAAGCCTCCAGACCAGTAGCAACTGCTGCCCCGTCAAAAAGAATACGGGGTTCGAGCGCAAGGAGATCCGCCTCCATCAGTTTTGTTTTGGTTGCATTGCTTCCGCCAAATCCCGTTTTAGTTGATTTGCGCACGTCGTTCTTTTTCAAGCCCACAATGTGTTCCTCTGCCCAGAAGTTATTCGCTGAAATCAAGCAACGTATCATTTATCATGAAACTACTATGACGTGCATATATTAATCAAGAATTACTTTTGGTTGTATTTTTAAACAAAAGATTGCACTAACGGCGAATTACTCGCCCCTACCGTGTGTTTTTATTAACTAAAGCGTAACAGGTGAAACGATTGTTTCCACAGCCTCAGCGACGCTAAACAGCGCCTGATCGGCTAAAAACGGGGCCATAAGCATCAACCCGACCGGCGCATCGCCCTGCTCGTGGGCTGGAATTGAGATGGCGCAACAGTTTAGAAAGTTACCAACAAAAGTATTGCGCAAAGCCATCAGATTTATCCGGCCATAATCGTTATCTTGATCTAAGTCACTGATTGGGGCGGCAATATCGGGAGTCGTCGGCATTATAAACGCATCAAAATCAGCCATCAGCCTGTTGGTAGTAACGATCATTTCCGCCCGTTTGCCTTTCAACTGATCCAAATCATAAGCAGAGATCCCGGCACCTTTTAGAATACGCGTGCGCACCCGCTGATCAAATATATCGCCATGATCAGCCAGCGCCTGAGCATGAACACCATAAGCCTCAACCGCACCAATGCCACCACCAGCGTTAATACCGGGCAATTGAGCAAGGTCATCAAAGGGCACATCAATGATTTCAACACCATTGCAGGCCAGACGGGTCAGCGCCCCGCCAAAAACCATCGCCACGTCGTCGTCCAGATCATCAAGAACCAGCGACAACGGCACACCAAGGCGCAAACCCGAAACAGACCGGGGCTTAATAACACCATCCCAATCCCTGGCCATAATCGCATCGCTAGCAGCACAGCATTGCACCGTTCGAGCCAAAGGACCAACCGTGTCAAAGCTTGCAGCCAGCGGGAATACACCATCAACCGGCACCCGGCCAAGGCTCGACTTATAGCCAACCAAACCATTAAATGCGGCTGGAACCCGGCACGACCCGCCCGTATCAGTACCAATCCCCAGCACGCAAGTACCGTCAGCGACAGACACCGCTGCCCCGGACGACGACCCGCCCGGTATCCGCCCGGTATCACGATCCCAAATAGATTTCGGCGTGCCATAATGAGGATTAAGCCCGACCCCGGAATAGGCAAACTCGGTCATATTGGTACGGCCCAGAGCAATAAACCCGGCCAGCTTTAACCGCTCAATCGCCACCGCATCACGTTTGGCCGGATCTGCACCTTTCAAAACCACCGACCCGGCTGTGGTCACCTGCCCGGCAACATCAAACAGGTCTTTCACGGAAAATGGAATACCGGCGAACCGCGACGGCGCCCGCCCGGCTTTGCGCAAGGCATCCATATAATCAGCACTGGCCAGAGCCTGCTCATCGTCCACTTGTACAAAAACCGGCCCACCATCGCCAGCCTGATCGGCAATATTAGCCAGAGCCGTTTCAACCAGCGCCCGGGCGCTGGTCCTGCCAGCAGCCAAATCTTCAGCAAGTTGCTGCACACTCAATGACAACATCTAGGACCTCAAAGCGTCTTTCACCGCACCGGTAAGTTGTTTGAGGGAGAATGGTTTGGCCAAAAAGGCAAAATCTTCCTGCCCTTCGAGATTTTTCTCAAAAGCTTCTTCGGCATATCCCGAGATAAAGATAAACTGCGTTGTCACGCCCCGTTTGCGCAATTCCTTGAGCAAGGTCGGGCCATCCATCTCCGGCATCACCACGTCAGACAACACCAGATCAATCTCCCCGGTATGGCCTTCCATCACTTCCAGAGCCGTTTCACCACTATCTGCTTCAAGCACTTCATAGCCACGCGTTGCCAGCGCCCGGGCGGCAAACATCCGCACCGCATCTTCATCCTCAACCAGCAATATGGTTGCATCACCGGTCATGTCAGCCTTTTTGACATCAACCTTGACGGTTTCTTCAACCTGATCGGTTTCTTCCTTGTAAACCCGCGGCAGATAAACCTTAAACGTCGTCCCGCGCCCTACTTCACTGTCACAGAAAATAAACCCGCCGGTCTGTTTGACAATCCCGTACACGGTCGAAAGCCCCAACCCGGTGCCTTTGCCCACTTCCTTGGTCGAAAAGAACGGCTCATAAATTTTCGCCAGCACCTCAGGCGGCATGCCGCTGCCATTGTCTTCGACTTCACACACCACATACTCGCCTTCCGGCATCAGATTTGGCGCCACAATTTTTGACTCATGTTCTGAAACATTCGACGTCCTGATGGTCAGTTTGCCGTTGGCCCCCATGGCATCACGGGCATTAACCGCCAGATTGATAATCACCTGTTCAAACTGGTTCAGGTCAACCTTGACCAGACCAAGATCACGCCCGTAAATCACATCAAGCTTGATCGTTTCACCGAGCAGGCGACCAAGCAGATTACCCAGGTCGCTCATGACATCACTAAGTGAAATGACTTCCGGTCGCAAAGTCTGGCGCCGCGAAAAGGCCAACAATTGCCGCACCAGATTGGCCGCACGGTTGGCATTTTGCTTGATGTTCATAATATCGGCAAAAGCCGGATCAGTCGGGCGGTGAGTAGCCAGCAACAAATCCGAAAAGCCGATAATGGCGGTCAGCACATTGTTGAAATCATGGGCTACCCCGCCGGCCAGTTGCCCGACCGCCTGCATTTTCTGGCTTTGGGCCAATTGCAGTTCAAGCGCCGAGTGCTTGCTGGTATCAACCACATAGGCATAAATGCTTTCTGCCGTTTCACTTTCATGGTCAAGACGCACCAGTAGAATGTTGGCGGTATTCTCATCATCGCCTTTAAAACCAACATTTACAGCCACCCGCCCGGCATCGCCCTGCAAGGCTTCACTAATCCCGTCAGCCAGAGCCTGCTTGCTACGCTCTATCACCATATCGGTTAAAAGGCTGCCCAGAACTTCAACATCGCTGAGTGCCACAAATGCGCTGTTGGAATGAAGCACTTTGCCGTCAGCGGCAATTTCGGCAATGCCAAATGGTGCCCCATTCATCAACCGGGCAAATTTGACACTGCCCTGTTTAGCATCACCCGAAGCGGTTTCACGCATATCCAGCACCAGCGAACGCGAGGGCTGAGCCACACCGTCATCGTCAAAATCGGTCCTGTGAATAATTCGCACCGGTAAAAAACCACCTGTAACCGGCCTCAAATCAATATCAAAAACAGCGGTACGCGCCTCATTATTTGCTGGCTTGAGATTAAGCAGCATTTCCGCATCCTCTGGCGCAATAAAGTCCGAGAGCTTGACACTGCCATCGGTTGTGTCTTGCAAATCAAGCCCCAGCCAGGTGGCAAGTGTTGCGTTGATGTAGGCAATCTCACCATTTTTGCGGGTTGAGAAAAATCCTGCCGGGGCGTGATCAAGATAGTTGATAATATACTGCAAATGCGAAAACGCCGCTTCCTGTCGCGAGCGGGTTTCACTGATATCACGATAGCGCCACAAGGCATATGTGCGCCCCAGTCTGGCCCCGATCTGTTGAACCGAAATCCTCACCCAGGTTGGCTCACCGGCTCGCGCCCCGGTCACCGAGGAGCCCTCAGCCAAACGAAACTCTTCAAGCCCCGGCTCACCGGCTCTGGCCGCCTGCGACAGGCGATAAATCTTGTCAGCCAGATCAGGATATCCGGCATACAGGTTTTCAAATCCCACCAGTCGCGAATAACCGGAATCTTCCAGCATCGTCCGATAATGGATATTACTGTAAATCACCCGGCCACGCTTGTCGGTAACCACGCAGGCTTCGCTCAAACCATCAACCAGACTATCAAAAAACGCCCGCTGTTGCGGCGCTCTGCCAAGATGGGCAAACCCGGTCAACAGGGCAACAAGTCCAACCAGACCCAACAGCGCAAACCCGCCTAATACCGCAACAACGGCAAAACTTACCGGCTCCGGCATTTGACTGCCAAATGTCCGCACCAGCAAAATCACACAAGCCGCCAGCACGACGACCAACCCGACAGCCAGCCACGGCTTTGGCTGCCTCGTCGCGCCATCTGGGATTTTCATCTTTGGCTGCTCTGCTAATTCACTGTTGGTCATACTCGCCTTGATCTTTGGCTACCCCTTTGGACCCCCTGTGGATGTCCCTGTAGATATTCCTGTAGATATTCATGTGAACACTATACCAATGATGCATTGCCACTCCCGCCACACGAATCAGCCCCATAGAATCATATTCATATAATATAGGCAAATCACCATATTTCATCGCAAATAACCAATAGCGGATAGTTTTTTGGATTTTCGTAATTTTTTCCACTACAATACCCGTTGACAATATTTTTGGGGGAACCGGGAACAATGGAATTTATCGAACCATATATGAACCACATCATTTTTGGTGCAGTCGCGGTAGTCGCTGTAATTGTACTGCTAATGATCCTGCAGGCCTTCGGTGGCCGGGTTCGTGGCCGCAAGGGAAAACGACTCGGGGTCAGTGAATACCGCGAGCTGGACCAGTCCCGTCGCCTGATGCTAATCCGCCGCGATGATGTGGAACACCTTATTCTTGTCGGAGGTGGTCAAAGCCTGGTGATCGAGCAAAACATCAACTTCAATCAGGACGGCAGCTATGCCAGCGAGCCGGTTGCCCACCATCGCGAAGCCCCCCAGAGTGTTGAAAATGATGAACCCGAATTTGTCTCCCCCGAACCAAGCCACCGCCCGGCCCCCCGCGCCCCGGTCTTTGCCGACCGCGCCCCAAACATCCGCCCAATCCACCGCGAGGCTCCAAAGTTTGACCGCAACGACGATTATTAGGGCTCAATCGATTACTTCTTTCCCGGCGCACGCTTCTGCGGAAAACCGGTAATCTCGTGATAGGTGTGCCCTACTCTGAGAACACGCGCATCATCTCCGCGCTTGCCGATTAATTGCAAGCCCATGGGCAGGCCTGCGGTGCCAAAGCCAACCGGGATACACAGGGCTGGCAGACCGGTGAGTGAGGCCGGGACAACGACTTCCATCCAGCGGTGATAGGTGTCCATGGCCTGATTAGCCACTTGTTTGGGCCAGTCCAGCGTGGCATCAAAAGGAAACATTTGGGCCGATGGCATGGCCAGCATATCCACCTTTTCCATTGTTGCAAAGGCGCTGAACCATTCAGACCGAATTACACTTGCCTCATGCACTTCCAGTGATGTCAGGGCCAATCCGCGCTCAATTTCCCAGATCATTTCCGCTTTGAGAAGATCGCGGGTAACCGGGTCAGAAAAAAGCGGTGCAAATTTTGATGCTATGGCAAAATTGCGCAATGTAACCCACGATTGCCACAGTTTTTCCGGCCCAATTGGCGGGATAACCGGGTGCACCTCACAACCAAGATCAGCAAGCGTATCAAGCCCCCTGACACAGAGATCAAGAACCTCCGGCTCCATTGGATAATACTTGTCCCAATCACCAACCCAGCCGATTTTGGTGCCTTTAATATCCCCCTGCCCCATGCCGCTAAAAGCCGTGGTGCTATGAGGATCGCGGCTGTCCGGCACGCCGATGACCTTCAGTAATAATTCCAGATCACGCACCGAACGCGCCATCGGCCCTGAGGTGGCTAGCTGATGCAGAAAACTGTCACCACCAGGTTCGCCCGGCACCAGCCCATAGCTTGGCCGAAACCCGTAGACATTGTTCCAGCCAGCCGGGTTGCGCAACGACCCCATCATGTCGGAACCATCGGCAATCGGCAGCATTTGCGCCGCCAACGCCGCTGCCGCGCCGCCCGAAGACCCGCCAGCCGAACGGCTCAGATCATAAGGATTGCGCGTCACCCCATAAACCGGATTATAACTGTGCGAACCAAGGCCAAATTCCGGCGTATTGGTCTTGCCGATAATCAACGCCCCGGCGCGGCGCAACCGACTGACCATCAAACAATCTTTAGTCGGCACATAGTCCTTGTAAATCGGCGCGCCAAAGCTCGTAATGATGCCCTTGGTTTCAGCCAGATCCTTAATCGCCATCGGCAGACCATGCAGCGGCCCAACCGCATCCATCTGCTCCATCTGCTCGGCTTCAGCCAATATCTCAGCCCGTGGTCGCAGCGCCACAATGGCATTGATCTCAGGGTTTAACGCCTCAATGCGGTCAAGATAAACAGTAGCGATTTCGGGAATTGATATTTCCCCCCGCCGCTGCGCCTCACATAGCCCGGTTGCATCGCTGTTTTCTAGCACCGACAAATCAACAAGTCCTCGCACCGGTTTGTTTCGAAAAGAAATAAGCATCTTGCGCCGATATACTTATGCGCAGATCACCCTCAGGAATTTTTTCATCGCCGCCGGGTGCAACGATCACCGGCGTCCCGCCAACAGGCGTATGCAAAAGCCGCCGACCTTTTTCAAGGCCGACGGCTTTTTCAAATCTTGTGCTATTTGCGCGCAACCCTATTTGATCTTGCGAACCTTGATCATGTCGAGCATGTATTTCTCATAGAATGGCTCGCTTTTGCCGATGCGGATTTTGCGCATAAAGTACTTTTCAAAAGCGATCTTGGCAAAGTGAACCCATTTGCCTTGCGAAGCCCAGTTCAGATTGCGTGGCGGATTTTGTGGCTTGGCGATAAAGGCGATGCCTTTGTTACCAAGGTCAGCCAGACAGAACGCATTCCACGTTGGTTTGTGGCTTGGATCCTTGCCATCCAGCAGTTCTTTAATGTTGTGAGCTGTCGCAGTGACCATGCTTTCAATCATGTAACCGGTTTTTGGCACACCAACAGGAACAGCGGTTGCTTCAAGCGGCGCGATGGCAATACACACACCAACAGCAAAAATGTTGGGGTATTTTTTATTGCGCTGATGCTCATCGACAATAATAAAGCCGCGCGGGTTATCAAGACCCTCAATACCGGTCACCGCAGGAATACCGCGGAAGGCCGGAAGCATCATCGAATAGCTGAACGGCAATTCGTGTTTTTGCTTTTCAGAACCGTCCTCATTAAACTCGCTGACATGCATGGTGCCTTCTTCGACCTTGTCGACCTTGGCATTGGTGATCCACTTGATGTGGCGATCACGCATTTCTGATTCCAGCATACCCTTGGTATCGCCAACACCGCCAAGACCAAGATGGCCCACATAAGGTTCAGCGGTAATAAAGGTCATCGGAACCTGATCACGAATACCGCGCTTGCGCAGATCAGTATCCATGATCATTGCATATTCATAAGCCGGTCCGTAGCAGGACGCGCCCTGCACTGCACCAACAGTAATCGGTCCGGGGTTTCTACAAAACTCTTCCCAGGCCTCATTGGCGTTAACCGCATGGTCTACATGACAAACAGACTGGGTATAGCCTTTTGGTCCAAGTCCTTCGATTTCATCAAAGGCAAGCTCAGGTCCAGTGGCAATGACCAGATAATCATATTCAACACTGTCACCAGATGCCAGTTCCAGACGATTTTCTTCCGCATGCAATTTCTTGGCTGAACCCAGAACAAATTCAATACCGTGTTTTTTGAAAACCGGTGCCAGATCAATTGTAACGTCTTTTTTACTGCGCCAGCCAACGCCAACCCACGGGTTCGAGGGGGTAAACTGAAAAAATGGGTTGTCATTGACAACCGTGATTGTGTGACCCTTACCGGCCATACCCTTCATTTCGTAGGCCATCGGAATGCCGCCGACGCCAGCTCCCAAAACAACTATACGGGCCATATTTTATGCCTCCCTGACATATTTACTTACAATTTCACAAAGCAGACACCGGCCCCTCCAGCCTCGGCAACGCTGCCAACCAGACATATCTTAACAGGAATATATGTTCAAATGCCATAGCAATTGTGGTCGCAATCACAATTTCACGATTTCAGGGGCGCAACTAATCGTTACTCAATCGTTTCTCAATCGTTTCTGTGAACTTTTTCGCGCCGCTCATGGGCTTCCTGCGCTTCAATTGACAGCACTGCAATCGGCCGGGCATCAAGTCGGCGCAAACCTATGGGCTCACCGGTTTCTTCGCAATAACCATAGGTGTCATTGGCGATACGTTTAAGCGCTGCATCAATTTTAGAGATTAACTTGCGCTGCCGGTCACGGGTACGCAGTTCAAGCGACCGGTCAGTTTCAGAAGAAGCCCGATCAGCAACGTCGGCCTGTTGTTTGTTTTCTTCTTTCAAATGGGTGATGGTTGAGCGGCTCTCGCGCAGAATGTCATCTTTCCAGTTTTGCAGTTTTTTCTGGAAATATTCCTTCTGCTTTTCGCCCATAAACTCTTCGTCATCACTGGGAACATATTCCGGTTTATTAGAAGCAAGCATCGCCATTATCCCGTAACAATTCAAAATAACAAATCAAACGTTTTGCCGCCTTATATCGACACTGATGCCCAAGGACAATAGAAACATTTACCGGTCGCATTTATTTGATCAAGCCAGTCTCATTTATTTGATCAGGAATGGCGAAAGTCCGTGACAGAAATTTTCAGACTGTTTAAACAGCAGGCAACAAAAATTTTATTTTCAGGCAGACAACATGCAATTTGAAGGCACCCAAAACTACATCACCACCGATGATTTACGCATCGCCGTCAACGCCGCCATCGTCCTCGAGCGCCCGCTTCTGATCAAGGGCGAGCCGGGCACCGGCAAAACCGTGCTGGCCCATGAAATATCACAAGCCCTGAACACACCGCTAATCGAATGGCACATCAAATCCACCACCAAGGCCCAACAGGGCCTGTATGAATATGACGCCGTGTCACGATTGCGCGACAGTCAGTTGGGCGATGAAAAAGTCCACGACATTGCCAACTACATCAAGCAAGGCAAGATGTGGGAAGCCTTCACCTATAAAGAGCGCACCATCCTGCTGATCGATGAAATTGACAAGGCCGACATCGAATTTCCCAACGACCTGCTGCAGGAAATCGACCGGATGGAGTTTTTTGTTTATGAGACCGGACAAACCATCAAGGCCAATCATCGCCCGATTGTTATCATTACCTCAAACAACGAAAAAGAACTGCCCGACGCCTTCCTGCGCCGCTGCTTTTTCCACTATATTAAATTCCCCGACCCGGAAACCATGCGCGCCATTGTTGATGTCCACTTCCCCGACCTGAAAAAACGTCTGGTCAATGAGGCCCTCAATGTTTTCTACAATGTCCGCGACATCCCCGGCCTGAAGAAAAAGCCATCCACCTCAGAGTTGCTCGACTGGATCAAACTTCTGCTCAACGAAGATGTCTCTCCTGAAGTTTTGCGCGAAAGCGATCTGAAAAAGATCATCCCGCCGCTGCACGGCGCCTTGCTCAAAAATGAACAGGACGTCTCAGTATTCGAACGCCTCGCCTTCATGGCCCGCCGGGAACGGCGTTAGGAAAGAAGTCGCGAACGGCATTAGAAAAAAATCGAAACCGGAATTAAATTTGTCAACACTTATTTTGCATATTTCGTTCAGGCAATATTAACCTTAACAGTTCATTTTCGCATCATCAGTTTGTAAGTATTTATTTGATGAGGCGTTTCATGCGTACCGGGTCGTTAATTGCGTTAGCAGGGCTTGCAGCCCTTGGTTTGAGTGGTTGTGCATCAATCGAAAAAACCCAATCTGCAGCCGCAGCTGCAGCTGCAGATGTCACCGATGAAATCACCGAAGCAACGACAGCGGGCGTAATCACACCCGCGGACCCTGATGCACCTGCGACAACCGGAAGCTCTTCTGGCTCGTCATCCGGCCAAAACATCCCCGATGGAGAGGGAAGCACCGCTTTTGTTTATAACGACCGGGCATTCAATGTAGGTGGTAACGCCAAGTTGTTGGTCACTGTAACAGATGCTGCCCCAGGAGATGCACCCATTACCAATGAAACGGCAAATGTTGCCGTTGCTACCGGTTTCAGCGCGATGACCTGGGCTGACCCGATAGAAATGGCACTATTCCGAACAACCGTAGATGGCATTATCCCTGAAGATTCCAACATCGAAGTTCCCACCGATGGTCTCAGCTTCAATCCAGATTTTTATTCCGCCGCTGTCACGAATCCAAATTTCACCGGTTATAAAGAATACCGCAAAATCACATCAACATCGGATGCTGAACTTCAGGTTTGGTCATACCAACACTCCAGAATTGGCCAATATACAGTCTTTAACGACCCGTCAGCGCCAAACAACAACAATGTAGCCGTGTTTTTTGACGGGGACGCCACACCTACGAGCGGTCTGCCCGCAAACACGGCAACTTATAACGGTAAATTTGGCGGGGTAGCCACTGTCTCAAACTTTACCCCAATATTAAGAACGGTAAATGACCCATTTGTCTCGTCAGAACCCTCAGATTTCGCAGGCCAGACTTATGATCCAAATGGCATCTGGCGAATTGCCGGCGATTCTAGGGTAGTGGCCGATTTCACCAACGGCACAGTTAACGGTACGATCACCAATACAACATGGCGTAAGTTTACCGGGAGACACACGCACACAATCGTTCCTGCTGAACCCAATAAACCGTTCCATGACTACACATTTAACGGCACCATTACAGACAACACTTTTTCGGGCAGGACACTCGGTCCAGCCGGGGGTGTTGTAACCGGCAACAATGGCGTGAATGGTGGGTTTTTTGGACCTAATGCGGAAGAAGTTGCCGGTGTTGTTTCCGCTGAAACCACAGTTGCCCAACCTTCAGACGGTATCACAACAAACGACATAAATCGTCGCGCCTTCATAAATATGCGTGGTGTCTTCCAGGGGACCAAACAATAGTGCCGCCCAGAATTATTGCAAAGCATTTGTTTACAAATAAAGTGCACATCGCAAGATACACTCTTGGTTTCGTTTTGGTCCTACTGTCTCTAATCACCTGTTTATCGCCGGTGAACGCCCAGAGTGTGACCAAATCGGCAAAAACCAGCCAGGTCAACTTTGCCGCCCTGCCTGAAAACCAGCGCCTGCGTATCATGCTCGGAATGATCAAATCCGGTCGCCATGACGAGGCCGAGCGTTTCTTGCAGGCCCATCCCCTTACCGACCAGCACTCAGCCAACCGCACCTTGTTCCTTGAAGGTCTGATCGCCAAAGTTCGCAAGCAATACGATATTGCCACCAAAAAATTCCGCGCCGCTCTGGCCAGCGACCCAAAACTGACAATGGTCCGGGCCGAATTGGCCCACACCCTGTTCATCACCAAACATGACGACGGCGCCAAGCATCATTTACAATTACTGTCTAGCGCCGCCCCGACGCCAGAACTTGCCAAACAGTTTGATCAATTCATTGATGCGGTAGATGCCCGTCGCCCGTGGAAACTATCGGCTTATCTGGCCATGGCGCCAAGTACAAACTTCACTTATGGCACCACCCGGCGCCTTACATCAAATGGCGGTGTAATCGCTGGTAATTCACGCAAAAAGAGCGGCATTGGCGTTACCGGTGGTGCAAATGCTGGCTACACTTTCCACCCCGGTAAAGATTTGTCTGTGGTGGTCGGGGCCGGTGTGAACTTCCGGCAATATGAGGGTAAAACCTTTGACGACCTGATTTTTTCACAAAACGTATCAGTGGTGAGAAAACATAAAGCAGGCCAGATCAGCATTGGTGTATCAGCCAGTCAGCGTCGCGCCGGTAAAAATGAAATCATCTATGAGGGCGGCCCTCACCTTTCGATTACTCGAAACATCAACAACAAGGTCCAGTTTTTTACCAAACTGCGCCATCTCAAAACTGATTTCAAACTGGCCGACTACCGCAACGGCCACACCACTACCATCGACAACCGTCTTTCAGTTGCTCTTGCTCCAGACACGGTTTTCTACATGCTATCAGGTGGCCAGCGCACCACGACCACCCTCGAGCATCTCGATTTTTGGGCAGGGTATGGCGGTGTGGCCCTCTACAAAGAATTGCCGATGGGCTTAACCATCTACGCTCAGGGAAAACTCACCCGCAAACACTATGATGGTGACTTCCCCGGCTTGAGCGAACCCCAACAAGACACCAAAGTCGACATCGTTGCCTCTTTCACCAAACGCGATTTAAACATCTTTGGCCTTGCCCCGCGCTTTGATTACATTTATTCAAAAAGCATGTCGAACTCAGTATTTTCCGAGTATTCCACCCACGGTGCCAATCTGACCATGACCAAAGCTTTCTAATGCAAGCATCCCCTCAGCAAACCATCGGTATTGCCGGTTGTGGTGCCATGGGCCTGCCGATGGCTCGGGCTTTGTTGAACGCAGGCTTTCCTGTCAGCGGTTATGACATCCGCCCTGCCAATGAGTTTGCCGATTTCGCGCCACAGATGATCAGCGACCCGCACCAATTCTCGGACCTGTGCACCACAGTCATCTGCGTTGTCCGCGATGAAAAGCAGGTGCTCGACCTGTGTTTTAACGATCAGGCCATTTTCGAAGCTGAAAACCCGCCACAAACATTCGTCTTGTCCTCAACCGTCTCCCCACGCTTTGTGCATAAATTGCGGGAAAAACTGCCGCAAGATGTCGTATTGATAGACGCTCCCATGTCCGGTGCGCCGCTGGCAGCCATTGCTGCGACACTGACCTTCATGGTCGGTGGCCCTGCCCAACCCGTCACCGACCTGCAACCTGCCTTCCAGGCCATGGGCAGCAAAATCCATCATCTCGGCCACCTTGGCACTGGCATGACCGCCAAAGTCCTCAACAATTTTGTTGCCGCTTCAACCGTCGTTGCGGTTCGCAACGTCCTTTACCACGCTGACAAATTGGGCATGGACAAACAAACCCTTCTGGACGTTATGAGAAAAAGCTCTGGCCAGACATGGTTCGGCTCAAACTACCAACAAATCGACTGGGCCAATGAAATCCACGACAGCGCCAATACCATCGGCATTCTGGAAAAAGACGTCCGCTCTTTTATCAATGCCCTTGAAGATGGTCCCGAACCTTTGCACGATGCAATCATCACCGCCCTGCAAACCTTGCCGCCAGCCCCCTCTTAGAGTAATAAGTCTCCAAACAAGTTTGCAAGATTTGATTGAGGCAGGACGGGCAGATGAAATTTTCATCCGGCGACGAATTTTTAAAATGGCCACAAAAAGCCATTACCATCATCGGCATGTCCGGTGTCGGCAAAACCACCCTTGCCAATATGGCGCGCCAAAACGACTGGTTCACCTACAATGTCGATTACCGCATTGGCACCCGTTACATGGGTGAACACATTGTCGATAATTTCAAGCGTCAGGCCATGAAAATCCCGCTTTTGGCCGACCTGTTGCGCTCGGATTCAATCTACATTTCGTCAAACATCACTTTTGACAATCTCGCCCCCCTGTCCACCTATCTGGGCAAACCCGGCAATCCGGACAAAGGCGGTATCAGCTTTGATGAATATCGCCACCGCCAGGCCCAGCATAAAAAAGCCGAAATCGCTGCCCTCACCGATATTCCACACTTTATCCAGCGAGCTCATGACATTTATGATTACGATAATTTTTTCTGCGATACCGGCGGTTCGCTATGTGAGGTCATAAATTTTGACGATTCCGATGATCCGGTGCTGAAAACTCTCACCGACCACACCATGATCGTCTACATCAAGGGCTCAAGCGTTCATACCCAAACACTGGTCAAACGCTTTTCCAAAGCCCCCAAACCGATGTATTACCTGCCCGAATTTCTCGAACAGAAATGGGCTGAGTATAAAACCATCAACAAAATCTCAAATGACGATGATGTTGATCCCGACGACTTTATTGTCTGGGGGTTTGAGCAATTGCTGCATGATCGAATGCCGCGCTATGAACGCATTGCCAATGAGCACGGCTACACCATCGATATGGAAGACGTGCCCGGCCTCAAAACCGACAAAGACTTTTTGTCTTTACTCGCCAAAACCATAGACGCACAATAAAACTCCCGATAAAGACCCCAATCATGCCAATAAGAATTCCCAACAATCTCCCTGCTCGCGCCACGCTGGAAAGCGAAGGCGTAATGGTGATGTCAGAAGCCACCGCCGCTCGTCAGGACATACGCCCTTTGCATATCGGCCTGTTAAACCTGATGCCCAAAAAAATTATCACCGAAACCCAGATTGCCCGATTGGTCGGCGCCACACCCTTGCAGGTGGAACTGACACTTGTCAAAGTCGGCTCCCATGTGGCCAAGAATACCTCCCAAGACCACATGCTGGCCTTTTATGAGGAATTTGCTGACATTCGCGACAGAAAGTTCGACGGTTTTATCACCACCGGCGCCCCGATTGAATTGCTCGATTTTACTGACGTCAATTATTGGGATGAGCTATGCGAGGTGTTTGACTGGACCCAGACCAATGTTCACTCGACCCTGAACATCTGCTGGGGCGCACAAGCGGCCCTGCACCATTTTCACGGCGTCCCCAAACACGACCTGCCCGAAAAAGCCTTTGGCGTATTCCGACACGACAACCTCAATCCATCATCGCCTTTCTTGCGCGGCTTTTCCGATGATTTTTCCATCCCGGTCTCACGCCACACCGAAATACGACGCGCCGACCTGCCGAAAGATCACGGACTTGAAGTGCTGATGGAATCAGAAGAAGCAGGTCTGTGCTTTATTAACGACCCAAAGCACCGCCAGCTCTATATGTTCAACCATCTGGAATATGACAGCCATTCCCTGGCTGAAGAATACTGGCGCGATATCAAGGCTGGCAAAAAAATCGACCCGCCGGCCAATTATTTCCCCGATGACAATCCTCAAAACCCGCCGATTAACCACTGGCGCAGCTCCGCTCACTTGCTGTTTGGCAACTGGATAAACGAGCTATATCAAACTGTGCCCTATGACAGGGACGATATCGGCGCTAAGATCAGCAGGGACTAGTAAAGACGTCACAGCCCCCCGGGTCCCCGAATCCTGTAGACATTCAAGGAATCTCAATGCTCAAACTGCTATTGCTTCGTCATGCCAAATCTGACTGGGCCGATCTTGATCACACTGATCATCAGCGTCCTTTAAGCAACCGCGGTCTTAACGCAGCTCCCAAAATGGGCAAATACATTGCCGGGCAAGGCATCACACCAAAGCTGGTTTTGTCCTCAACCGCAACCCGGGCCCGCCAGACCACACAATTGGTCACCGAACAGTTTTCTGGCGAAGTCGAAACCCGTTTCATTGACCAACTTTACAGTTTTTCCGCCTTTCACACCCCGCTCAATGTTATTCGCGATAATGGTCAAAGCACCTCTCCGCTGATGTTGGTCGGCCACAACCCGACCATGGAAGAACTGGCTGGTGAATTAACCGGTGCCGGCAATTCAGCTGCCCGCGCCTTGATGTATGAGAAATACCCCACAGCGGCACTTGCCGTCATCGATTTCGATATTCCCAAATGGGCCGATTTACAAACCGGCATCGGCACCCTGGTACAGTTTGTCCGACCGCGCGATTTGTGAGCATCCTTGAAATTTTTCATTGAACGCTCAATATGTTACAGTGGGCAGATGAATAAATTTGTCACCTGAACGACAATAAATGGGGCAACATGAAACTATCCACTCTGACAGATGGCACCCGCATTGCGCTCGGCAATGTCGGCGATTTTGCCAGCGACCTTGTCGCCCCATCCCTGCGCCTCGGGGTCACTGGTCTGTCACGTGCCGGTAAAACCGTCTTCATAACCTCACTGGTTCACAACCTCATTCACAATGGCCGCCTGCCCCTGTTCACTCCGCACGCCAAAGGCCGCATTATCAGGGCCTATCTCGAACCGCAACCCGATGATGATCTGCCCCGCTTTGCCTATGAAGAACATCTCAAAGCCCTCACCGGCCCGGAGCGATGCTGGCCACAAAGCACCCGCCGCCTCAGCCAGCTACGCGTTACTGTTGAATATGCCCCGCAGAGTTTTTTCGCCCGCAATATTCACGGCGGTAAATTACACATCGATATTATCGACTACCCCGGCGAGTGGTTGCTCGATCTACCCTTGCTCAATCAATCCTATGAACAATGGTCGGCCAATGCCCTTTCGATCAGCACCAAACCACCTCGTGACAAACTTGCCAAAGACTGGCGCGAGTTCACTCAAACACTAAACCCTTCAGACCCGGCCAATGAAGCAGATGCGGTTCAGGCGGCAAAACTTTTCACCGCCTATCTCGCCCGTTGTCGCGATGATGAATTTGCCCTGTCAACTTTGCCGCCGGGACGTTTCCTGATGCCCGGAGATTTGGAGGGATCACCCCTTCTAACCTTTGCTCCACTGGCATTCTCCACAAATTCCAGGCCGGATTCCGGCTCTCTCTCCGCCATGATGAAAAGGCGCTATGATGCCTATGTTGATCACATTGTCCGGCCGTTTTAT
Source organism: Anderseniella sp. (assembly GCA_030626025.1). Lineage (GTDB taxonomy): Bacteria > Pseudomonadota > Alphaproteobacteria > Rhizobiales > Aestuariivirgaceae > JALWJW01. The sequence goes on from DAOUPT010000003.1 coordinate 122,641, forward strand.
GTCAACCATTTCGCCCGTCTCGACCGCCAGATTGTACTGGTCGACACCATGGCTGCCCTTAATGCCGGCCCCGAGGCCATAGCCGATCTCAAAGCCGCGCTCAGCGACATTCTGGCCAGTTTCAGACAGGGTGAAAACAGCATCCTGTCATCGATTTTTGCCAAGCGCATCGACAAGGTATTATTTGCTGCAACCAAGGCCGACATGCTCCATCACCAAACCCATGACCGGTTGGAAAACATTCTGTCCCTGATCATCGAGGATGCCGCAAAAAGGGCAGAAATCTCCGGCGCAGGCTATGATGTAACCGCTATCGCTGCCCTGCGCGCCACCCGCGAAACCACCATTGAACATGACGGTGAAAGCCTTGCCTGCATCACCGGCATTCCAGCCAAAGGTGAAATTATTGGCGATGATACCTTCGATGGCAAAACCGATGCCGCCATCTTTCCCGGCGACCTGCCAACAGACCCCGCTCAAGCCCTAGACGGCTCGCTAAAAGACGCCCTGCACTTTGTTCGTTTCCGGCCTCCACTGATCGAAACCGCCAAACCCCTGCAGCCGGTCCCGGCCCTGCCCCACATCCGCCTGGACCGGGCCATGCAGTTCCTTTTGGGAGATTACTTCCAATGACCAGAAAACCCATTGCATTCAGTATTCAAAAACCAGCCACCAAGCGGCCTGCAGCCAAAACAAAGGCCAAGAGAAAACCGCGCGCCATACCAGCCATCGAAGTCATTATCGAGCCGGAAGATTTTGAACAACCGGTTGAAAACACACCGGTTTCCACATCTCCGGCGCCTGAAACCATCACCAAAACCATGCGCTGGGGTGCCCTGTTCCTTTCAGCTTTCACCGGTTTGCTGATGATGTGGGCCTCCATCACCTTCGTTAAACTGATTGAAGACCTTTTCGCCCGTTCAGAAATTCTCGGCTGGATCGGCACCGGCCTTCTAACCCTTGCCGGACTGGCCGCACTGGCAATAATCCTGCGCGAAATCTACGGCATATTTTCCCTACGCAAAATTACCAAAATTCAGGACAACGCCGAAATAGCTCGCAATACCAATGACTTGAAGGTGGCCAAGCAGGTCGTCAACAACCTACGATCCATCTACGCCGACAGATCAGACGTAGCCTGGGGACTGGCCGCCCTGCAGGAACATGAAGACGACATCATCGATGGTCGCGACCGCATCAACATGGCCGAGCGCGACCTGCTTGCCCCGCTTGATGAAGCTGCCGGACAAATCATCGCCAGCGCTTCGCGGCGCGTGACCCTGATCACCGCAGTTACCCCTGCCGCCGTTCTCGACATTTTATTCGTTGCCGCCCAGAACATGAAAATGCTGCGCCAGCTCGCCACCTTATACGGCGGCAGACCCGGTACGCTGGGCACTTTCAAACTGACTGGCATGGTTATCTCTCATCTGGCTGTCACTGGCGGTTTGGCCCTCACCGACAATCTCGTTCAACAGTTCATCGGTAAAGGTGTCCTTGGCCGCCTGTCTGCCCGCTTTGGCGAAGGTGCCGTCAACGGTATTCTGACCACCCGCATTGGTCTCGCCGCCCTTGATCTGACCCGCCCGATTTCATTCAGCCCCGAGATGAAACCCAGCCTCGCGGACTTCCTGAAAAACATTGTTTCTCTCAATACATCCAGTGACGAAAACGTGAAACCAAGTTGACAATTGTAAACAGCGTAATGTGGCAATGTCCCGACAATTTTTCACCAAACGGGAGACTTACAATGCGCCTTTTTCCACTTGCTGTAATTTTCACAGCGGTCCTTTCCGGACTGGTTTTTCTAACCGTCATTGCCAACGCCTCAAGCCTTGCCAGCCAACCCGGCTGGTCCGCTATAAAAACATCTCATGACTATGCAACCTTGGTTAAACGGGTTAATACCGCCGCAAAAGCCCACAAAATCGGCATCGTTTCGCGGGCATCAGCCACGGTTGGCGCTGCCAGAGTGCTGAAAAAAATAATCCCCGGCAACATGGTGGTCGGCCTCTACCATCCGCGCTTTGCCGTTCCGATGCTGGAAGCTTCAATCGCTGCTGGCATCGAGGCCCCTATCCGGGTTTACATCACCGAAAACACCGATGGCACCGCAACATTGTCCTATAAAAAACCCAGCACAGTTTTTGCCCCGTATATGAAAGAAGGCGGTGACAAGTTGAAAAATCTGGCGGCTGAGCTTGATACCCTTTTTGCTTCTCTGGTCAAACAAGCTACCAGCAATTAGTCCACCATACAAAATGCTATATTGCAACTAATTCGCAAAAACCATATATAGCAAGCTGAAATGGGCAAACCAAAAAGGTGAAGTATGACAGTCGAACTCCCTGAGCGCGATGGCGATGGCTATTTGCTGGATATGCGCGGATGGACACCCGAAATAGGCCGGGCAATGGCACAAGCAGATGGCTTTAACATCAACGATGACATGTGGAAGCAGATCGATCTCGCCCGTGGTATCTACCAAAAAACCGACGCCGTGCCACCGATCCGAAAATTCATCAAATTCATCGGCGCCGACAAAAAAGAAATGTTCAAAATGTGGACCACCGGCCCGATGAAGCCGATCACCAAATACGGCGGCCTGCCCAAACCTACCGGTTGCGTGTAACTGCCTGCAAAGGACTTGCTTGACTTGTTTGACTGGAAAAAACTAGAGTTTTTCAATCATCAAGGAAGGCTGTTTCATGTTCTCAATTTCACCGTCTGCCCGCCTACGCACCTCACCCTTTTACCAGGCAACATTGGCTGAAGGCATGACCCATGTCACCAGTTACAACAACATGTTGTTGCCAACCGGTTTTGGCAATCCGGAAGAAGAATACTGGCGGATCATTAATGGAGCATCCTTATGGGATGTGGCCGTGGAACGTCAGGTTCAGTTGCTAGGGCCCGATGCCGGACGGTTGGCCCAAATCCTTTGCCCCCGCGATCTTTCAAAATGTATTGTCGGACAAGGCAAATACGTCGCGCTGTGCAATCATCAAGGTATGCTGATCAACGATCCGATTTTGCTGAAACTGGCCGATGACCGCTATTGGCTGTCGATTGCCGATTCCAACATCTGGTTCTGGGCCGAAGCAATCGCTGCTGAGCGTGGGCTAAACGTTGAAGTCAGTGAGCCCGATGTCTCCCCTCTGGCCATTCAGGGACCCATGGCTGAAAATGTCATTGCCGCACTATTTGGCGATTGGGTTCGTGATTTGAAATATTTCTGGTTTAAAGAAACCAAAATCGAAGGCATTCCCGTCGCCGTTGCCCGTTCCGGCTGGTCAAAACAGGGCGGCTTTGAGATTTACCTGATGGATGGCTTAAAAGGAACACCCCTGTGGAACCTTGTGCGCGAAGCTGGCAAACCCTGGGGTATTGGCCCCGGCAACCCGAATGTTCACGAACGCATTGAAAGCGGCCTGCTATCATGGGGCGGCGACACCGACAACCAAACCAATCCCTTTGAGGTCAGAATGGGCCAATATGTGGATCTGGATGTGGCAGACGATGTAATCGGCATTCAGGCATTACGTAAAATTAAATCACAAGGCCCAAAACGCCATCAACTCGGCATTGTTCTGGAAGGCACCGAACCGGCAGAACCTGTATTTCACTGGCTTGATATAATGTCCAATGGCCACAAAATCGGAGACATGACCAACATAATCTGGTCCCCCCGCCTGAAAACCAACATCGGTTTTGCTCTGGTGTCTGTTGAGGCCAAACCAGGAGACAATGTCGAAGTCGTACAAGCTGGCAAATCGATCATCGGCAAACTACAAACACTACCATTCCTCTAAAAACCGTAGGGCGCAATGCATTGCACCTTCCCCAGTCTGATCAGGCCGCAAACCCTACAGGCTGCTTAAAGTCAACGCTGTATATTTAATCATATCTTGCAGCGTCTCAGTGCCGGGCCGTCCACGGACGATCACGCCCATACCCTGCATAATTCCATTTATATGGCGGGCAAGAGCACGGACATCTGTATCCCTTTTTATTTGCCCCTCTTCTTGCGCCCGCTGCAAGCGCGCCTGCAGTATTTTCTCCCGACGGGCATGATTCTCATTAATAAATGCTGTAATTTTCTGGTGCTCTGGACCACAAATGATCCCTGAATTTATCATCATACAACCCAAAGGGGGTTGATGGACCTCATGAGAGTTTGCAACCCACTCCAGCATATCAATAATTGCCTGCTTGCCATCGGATTCAGCATTCAGGATCTGCTCCATCTCCGCTTCAAAGCCCGCCTGATAATCCCCAAGCGCCAGTAAGTACAAGGATTCCTTGTTTCCAAACGCTTTATAGAGGCTTGGCCTGTTGATCCCCATTGCTGAGCACAGATCATCCATCGATGTGCCTTCATACCCTTTGGCCCAAAAGACTTGAATAGCCTTTTTTAAGGTTTGGGGCTTTTTAAATTCGCGAGGTCTACCTGCCATGACATTTCTCTTGACTAATTTGATACCGAACGTTACACAATTCTTAATGTGTATCAACCGGTACACAATTGAACAAACCAATCAACTGGAGAAAACAATGTCAGAATCAACAACACCTAATCGCTTCCAAAACAAAGTCGTCATCGTTACCGGAGCCACTTCAGGCATTGGCGAAAGTACGGCGATTGCCTTTGCCCGCGAAGGGGCCAAGCTTGTTATTGCCGGACGACGCGAGACAGAAGGCGCTGCCGTGAAACGTAGACTTGAAGAAATCGGCGCCAAAGTGCTCTTTGTTAAAACCAACATCGCAGATGAGCAGCAGGTCAAAAACCTGATCGATAAAACCGTAGAAACTTTTGGCCGGATTGATGTGGCGGTCAACAACGCCGGGGTAGAAGGCGCATTGGGACCCGTCACCGAACAAACCGCTGAAAACTTCCGCCAAACCTTTGATATTAATGTCCTTGGGGTGCTCATGAGCATGAAATATCAAATCAAACAAATGCAAGCGCAAGGCGCCGGCACGATCATCAATATGGCATCCATTGCCGGCTTGGTCGGACTTCCCGGTGGCTCGGTTTACTATGGCAGTAAACATGCTGTCTTGGGTTTGACGAAATGCGCGGCTTTGGAAGTTGCCAAAGAAAACATCCGCATTAATGCAATTTGCCCGGGATTAATTGATACCGATATGGCAGATCGCTTTGTCGGTGGCGATCAACAGGCAAAGGAAGATTTCGGCAATTTGCATGCCATGGGTCGACTTGGCCAAGCTAACGAGATTGCCGATGCAACCTTGTTTTTGGCTTCGGACCAAGCCTCTTTCATAACCGGACAACATCTGACAGTAGATGGCGGATTTACGGCCCAATAACACAACCAAATTTTACGTTATCTCCCTGCCGGATTGGGTTTTCAACCACCCTTTCCGGCAAATACATCTCGCCCTCCCCACACCCATTTGATCCTTGTCAATAGATAGCCATAGACGTTACGGTAGTGTATTTATCCACGACCAAAACAGGGAGGTAGGAATAATGGTGCAACTTGGAGAAATGCCGGACGACAAGGGGTTTTTTGGCGAATATGGCGGGCAATTTATTCCGCCTGAACTGATCGCCATCATGGACCAGATCAACGATGCCTATGAGGAAATCCGCGATACTGCTGCATTCAAAAACGAATTACAGGACCTTTTCACCCATTATGTCGGCCGCCCAAGCCCGATATTTTATGCCAAACGCTTAAGCGACAAGATCGGCGGGGCGAAAATATATCTCAAGCGAGAAGACCTCAACCACACCGGCGCCCACAAAATCAACCATTGTCTGGGTGAGGCGCTTTTGGCCAAGCATATGGACAAAACCAAGGTACTGGCAGAAACCGGTGCCGGTCAGCACGGTGTGGCGCTGGCAACCGCCTGCGCCCTGGTTGGTATCGATTGCGAAATCCACATGGGACAGGTGGATGTCGAAAAAGAAGCCCCCAATGTCACCAAAATGAAAATTCTCGGCTGCAAACTGGTGCCGGTCACCGCTGGCACAGCCACGCTTAAAGATGCAGTGGATTCCGCCTTTGCTGAATATCTCAAGGACCCGGCCAACTCGCTCTATGCCATCGGCTCGGTGGTTGGCCCCCACCCGTTCCCGAAAATGGTTCGCGACTTCCAGACCGTGGTTGGCAACGAAGCCCGTGCCCAAATTCAGGACTTGAATGGCGGCCTGCCTGAAATCGTTACCGCCTGCGTTGGCGGCGGCTCAAACGCCATCGGCATCTTTACCGCCTTCCTTGACGACGACGAAGTCGAACTGGTCGGCATTGAACCGGCAGGTCGCGGTCTCGATACGCCTGATCATGCCGCCACCATGACACTTGGCTCCAAGGGCGTCATTCACGGCTTCCAGTGCTACAATCTGCAAGATGATAATGGCGAACCATTGCCGGTCTATTCAATCGCCTCAGGTCTTGACTACCCCGGCGTTGGTCCCCAGCATTGCTATTTGAAAGACATGGGTCGGGTGCGTTATGAAAGCGTTGACGACAAAGCCTGCCTTGATGCCTTCATGCAATTGTCCCGGGTAGAAGGGATTATTCCAGCCCTTGAAAGCGCCCATGCCGTGGCCTTTGCCATGACAGAGGCGACAAAACTGGGCAAAGGCAAATCCATCCTTGTCAATCTGTCTGGGCGCGGTGACAAAGACGCTGATTTCGTCGCCAACAAGCTGGGTTTGTAAAACGGCGCAATCAATTGCGCCCTACTGCACACGAAGCGCGATGGCCGTTATTTTCCAACGGCCATTTTCTTTGCCGAAACACACATGTTGGGCAACATATCTGGCAAAGAACGGCGCGATGGAGAAGGATTGCGGGTGCTGGTAGAACAGCGAGTCACCGCCATTAAGAGCCGCGATGCTCGTCCAGCGATTGTCACCATGGGTTTCATTGGTTTGCAAAACCATCTGGTCTTTATAAAACTTGGTTGGATACTGCCCCGGTGCCCCGGCAATATCGCTTGGCCCCATATCCTGCTTGGCCACCACCCATTCAGCCAGCCGTGACTTGGTTGCGGTCCGGGCCGCTTTGAATTCTTTGGGGTTAGGCAAATTAACCGGCCGGTTGCAGATCATTCCGTCCATCTTGCCATTGGCCCCGATTTCAGGGTCACGCAGCAACCCCGCAACGGCAAAAAGCCCGGAGCGCATGAGTTGCTTTTTCGAAACTTCATCAGCGGTCACAACCTGTTCAGCAATTCTGGCCACAACTTTTTCACGCGCCACCTTTTCAACAAGCTTGAATTTGTCGTTTTCCATGTTGGAGGGGTCAATATTGGCCGCATAAATCGTTACCTTATCGGCAAAAGCTGATTGCAAAATTGCAAGGCCACCCCGGCGCGCCGCATCAAACGCTGTCTTGCGCAGAACGTTCACCGCAGGATCAACAGCCACAGGTTTAGCCGCTTCCACATAAAATTCTGAATACTCGCCCGCCTTTGCCAGACCGACGAAAAGCGGCAAGAGCAATACAATCAGAATTGTCAGTCTCATAGGCGCTCCTATTTATCCGGCCAACCGTGCCCTTGCCTCTTCATATTCAGCCACCAGCCGGTCAACCAGTTCACCAGCCGACACAACCTTGTCAATAGCACCAATCCCCTGCCCGCAACCCCAAATATCCTTCCAGGCCTTAGCCTTCGAACTACCACCGGAGCCGAAATTCATTTTCGAGGGATCACTTTCCGGCAGATCATTGGGGTCCAGCCCGGCATTGATAATACTCGATTTCAGATAATTGCCATGGATGCCGGTAAACAAATTGGTATTCACAATATCGTCTGCCCGGCCATCGACAATCCCCTGCTTGTAAGCCTCGCTGGCCCGCGCCTCATGGGTCGCAATAAAGGCCGAACCGATATAACCGCCATCGGCCCCCATCGCCTGCGCCGCCAATACAGCATTACCAGTCGCCATCGAGCCCGACAGAAACAACGGCCCGCCAAACCACTGGCGAATTTCCTCTATCAGGGCAAAGGGTGATAAAGCCCCCGCATGGCCACCAGCACCAGCCGCCACAGCAATAAGGCCATCGGCCCCCTTTTCAATCGCCTTGTGAGCAAAGCGGTCATTGATAATATCATGCAGGACAATCCCGCCATAGGAATGCACTGCCTGATTAACCTCCTCAATTGCCCCTAGCGAGGTAATCACCACCGGCGCCTTATGTTTTACACAAAGCGCGATATCTTCCATCAACCGGTTGTTGGATTTGTGAACAATCTGATTAACCGCAAACGGTGCGGCATCGGCCCCCGATAATTCTTCACTGATTTGTGCCAGCCAGTCATCCA
>DAOUPT010000123.1 GCA_030626025.1 Anderseniella sp.
ATGGACGAGCATCCAGCGAGGACTGGCCGACTGAGGCCCGGCGCTACTGCGCCGCCCTCCCGGAGGCCTGAGCGCAGCGAAGATCAGCCGTGAGGGGTATAAAACCAGCTTCAGGTTTCAAAATGAACATGAGAATCCGCAGCCGGACGAACGCAATGAGGACCCCGGCGCGCAATTGCGCCGCCCCTGCGGAGCATTTTGCGCAGCAAAATTTGCGTGAGCGAAATAAACTAATAAACTAACTAGCTACAGCGCACCCGCCGTCACTTTCTTCCGTCTTGCAATAAGCATCATATAGCGTTGCCATGATCATCGAAGCTTCCTGACTTTTCAGCGAGTAAAAGATCGACTGGGCTACCCGGCGGGTTTGCACCAGGTTTTCGCGGCGCAGGACAGCAAGGTGTTGTGACAGGGCGGACTGGTTAAGCCCGATCAACTGTTCAAGCTCACCAACAGACTTTTCACTTTCGGCCAGATTGCACAAAATCAGCAAGCGCCACTCATTTGCCATGGTCTTTAACAACGCACTGGCGCGCGAAGCGTTTGCCTGAAGTTCTGATATGTCCATAAATGAAGGTCTCTTTGTAGCTACAAGTTTATGTAAAAAGCTCCCGGACGCGAGTAAATATCACGTACATGCTTTTATTCAAATATATTCATATACATGCCACTTGTTCGCTCAAAGTGCAAATGAATTTTTAGAGAACAACGTAATTGATTAACGTCATGTCAGGCGTTATGGCTGTTTTTCCTGTTTATTGCGCCAGATAATAATGTCAGACTGGCACAATGAACAAGATAGCAATAATCGGATTCGGCGAGGCCGGGCAAGCCTTTGTAGAAGGTTGGGGGGCGGGCCGCAATTTCAAAATAGCCGCATTCGACATTAAAACTGATTCGAATGACCCGAGCATTTCAACAGCCAAATGGCAGGACTATAAAACCGCCGGCATCACCGGATATGCCACAATTGCCGAAGCTCTCGACAATGCCGATGCCATACTCTCGCTGGTAACTGCCGATCAGGCCAATGCCGCCGCAATCAGCGCCGCTAAACATCTGGCACCGATGGCGTTTTTCTTTGACGGCAATTCCTGCGCCCCCGACACCAAGAAAAAATCGGCCCAGGCAATAAACAAAGCCGGAGGCCGCTACATCGACATGGCCATTGTCGCACCCGTCCACCCCGCCTTGCATAAAGTCCCGGTTCTGCTGTCCAGCGAGTTTGTTGAAGCGGCACAAGACATTGTTGAACAACTTGACCTGTCGGCCAAACACATCAAAGGCCCTGTCGGTACCGCCTCAGCCATTAAAATGACTCGCTCGGTGATGATGAAAGGCCTTGAGGCGTTGATGATCGAGTGTGTGCTGGCCGGACGCAAAGCCGGGGTTGAAGACATTGTGCTTGAGTCGCTGGAAGCCACATATCCCGGTTTTGGCTGGAAAGACCGCGCCGCCTATATGTTTGAGCGTGTGATGACCCATGGTATCCGCCGCGCTGCTGAAATGCGCGAGGTGGCCATAACCGTTGATGATCTCGACCTGAATGGCTCCATGGCCCACGCAACGGTTGACTGGCATCAAAGGATAGGTGATCTTGGCTTGGACACGTCAGGGTTCGAAAATAAAAATTATCAGGAACTGGCCGACACTCTGTTAAAAAGGCTGGGGTGCTGAAAGGTCTGGGGAGATAAATGAGCGCTAAATCTGACTATAAAGACATTCCCGGCACCTATGTGTTTGATGCCGAGGCCAGCCGTAAAGGCTATCATCTCAACATGTTCTGCATGGCCCTTCGTCATGCTGAAAGCCGCGAGAAGTTCAAAGCCGATGAAGAAGCCTTTCTTGATCAATACCCGATGTCACCTGAACAGCGAACATCAGTTCTTGAGCGGCAATGGAACACCATGCTGGCCCTTGGTGGCAATGTTTACTACACCTCAAAACTGGCTGCTTGCGATGGTATCAATTTTCAGGAACTGGCCGCAATGATGACCGGCATGAAGCTAGAGGATTATCGCGCCATGATGGTGGCCGGTGGCCGTCCTATTGAAGGCAATCGCAGTAAAGCGGAGTGGAATTAATGGCTGAAATTATTGCTGGCGTTGCCATGTCACATGTGCCGGCCATCGGCGTTGCAGTTGATCAGGGCCTGACCGGAGAGGATTATTGGAAGCCGCTTTTTGCCGGTTTTGAAAAGTCCAAACAATGGATAGCTGATCAAAAACCCGACGCGATCATTGTTGTTTACAACGACCATGCCACGGCGTTTTCCCTTGAATTGATTCCCACTTTCGCCCTTGGCTGCGCCGCCAACTATGAAATTGCTGATGAAGGCTGGGGCGCCCGCCCGGTGCCGCCGGTCATAGGCGAGCCCGAACTTGCCTGGCACATGGCCCAGTCGATCATTCTCGATGAATTTGATCTGACACTGGTCAACAAAATGGAAGTTGATCACGGCCTGACCGTACCTTTGTCGTTGATGTTTGGCCAACCCGATGCCTGGCCTTGTCCGGTGGTGCCTTTATGCGTAAATGTTGTGCAATACCCGCCGCCAACCGGCAATCGCTGTTATAACCTTGGCAAAGCCATTCGCCGCGCGGTTGACAGTTTCGACAAGGACATGCGGGTTATCATTTTCGGCACCGGTGGCATGTCGCACCAGTTGCAGGCCGAGCGGGCTGGATTGATTAACAGTGAGTTTGACAACCGCTTTCTCGATATGATGGCTAATGACCCCGAAAAAGCTGCCGCAATATCTCATGTTGAATATCTGCGCGAGTCCGGTTCGGAAGGCATTGAAATGGTCATGTGGAATGTCATGCGCGGTGCCCTAGATCATGAGGTCAAAGAAATTCACCGCCACTACCACGTCCCGGCCTCCAACACCGCCGTTGGGCATATTATTTTAGAGAATATAAAGTAACAGGAACAACAAACGTGAAAATATGTCTAGCAGGTGCCGCTGGCGCCTTTGGTCTCAAGCACCTTGATGCGGTAAAGGCAATTGATGGTATTGAAGTCGTCTCGGTGGTCGGCGGTGAGCCCGATGATATTGAGGCCTTTGCCAAAGAACGCGGCATTGGCCACTGGACCAAAGATCTGGCCGAAAGCCTTGCCCGCCCTGATGTCGAAGCTGTTATTCTGGCTACGCCTACACCTGTTCATGCAGCGCAAGCCATTCAATGCCTTGAAGCAGGCAAGCACGTCATGGTCGAAATCCCCATGGCCGATAACCTTGCCGACAGTCTGGCCCTGATTGTAGCGCAAAAGAAAACCGGTCTGGTCGCCATGGCTGGTCACACAAGACGCTTTAACCCCAGCCACCAATGGGTCCGCCAGCGTATTCTTGCCGGTGAACTGACCATTCAACATATGGTGGTTGAAACCTTCTTTTTCCGCCGCACCAATATGAATGCTCTTGGCAAACCACGCACCTGGACCGACCATCTGTTATGGCACCACGCCTGCCACACGGTTGACTTGTTCCAGCATCAGACCGGCGAAACGGTCAGTCAGGTACAGGCCATGCAAGGCCCCACCCACAAGGATTTAGGCATCGCCATGGATATGACCATGGGCATGAAAACCCCGACCGGTAAATTGTGCACCCTGTCGCTGTCCTTCAATAACAAAGGCCCCTTGGGGACTTTCTTCCGCTACATTTGCGACAATGGCACCTATATCGCCCGCTATGACGAACTGGTTGACGGTAACGAAGAACCCATCGACCTCAGTGGTGTGGCTGTATCAACCAACGGCATCGAGTTACAAGACCGCGAATTCTTCTCAGCCATAAAAGAAAACCGCGAACCCAACGGCTCCGTCGCCCAATGCCTGCCCGCCATGCAAACGCTGGATGCGCTGGAGAAGTGTTTGGGGTAGGATTTTCCGACGAGAGGCAGGAGGTAAACAGTTAAATCAGTTGACCAATTAAACCTCTGTCGATAAGATTGTTTGTATACTAACAATAATCGCTGGCAGGGAGTGGGAGCGTATGCAGTATGAACGGCCCGGAAAGCTTGAACAGGCACTAACACTGCTTGCCAAAGACGACTGGACGGTTCTTGCCGGTGGTACAGATTTCTACCCGGCCCTGCGCGGCCAACCAGCCAAATGCAATATTCTCGATGTTTCAGCTCTGGAAGCTTTGCGTGAAATCTCCCGTCAAACTGACTACTGGCGTATCGGCGCACTGGCAACATGGAGCGATTTAATTGCCGCCGACTTGCCCCCGGCCTTTGATGGCATGAAACTGGCCGCCCGCGAAGTGGGTTCCATTCAAATTCAAAACAAGGCCACTCTGGTTGGTAATATCTGCAATGCCTCACCGGCAGCTGACGGGGTGCCGCCATTGCTGACGCTGGATGCGATTGTTGAAATCATCTCAGACAAAGGTACCCGCAAAGTGCCGCTGCAAAATTTCATTCGCGGCAACCGCGACACAGATTTAAAACCCGACGAACTGGTCAGCGCCGTCCTGATCCCTGCGGCATCGGCAACCGGCGTGTCATCTTTCACAAAACTCGGCATCCGCGAATATCTGGTGATATCAATCGCCATGGTCGCCGTCAGGCTGGCAGCTAATGACGATGGTGAAATAACCGATGCAGCCATCAGCGTCGGTGCCTGCTCAGCCGTTGCCCGGCGCTTGAGCGATCTCGAAGCAGCATTGATCGGCACAAACCTGTCCTGCAATCCGGCAGCTTTGGTCCAGCCATCCCACTTTGCTGACCTTGCTCCCCTCGATGATGTTCGCGCCCCGGCAACCTATCGCATGCAAGCCGCCGCCGAACTGGTCCGCCGGACCATCGATAAAGGACGGGGTCTGACATGATATCCTTCTCGCTAAACGACCAGCAGGTCGCAGTCGATGTATCCCCGTCACAAAGGCTGTCAAATGTACTGCGCGACGAGCTTGACATATCAGGTGTGAAAGTGGGTTGTGATGCCGGTGATTGCGGTGCCTGTTCGGTTTTGATCGACGGCGAGCCGGTGTGCAGTTGC
>DAOUPT010000069.1 GCA_030626025.1 Anderseniella sp.
TTAAATCTTTCCAAACATCATGACTTTGGAGGCAGGAAAAACAATCGAGCTGAAAACTCACATCTCCCGGTTCGGCAACGTGAACGGCGAATGCAACGCTTCAAGTCTGCAAAATCAGCACAGATATTTCTATCCATCCACGCCAGTATTTACAACATTTTCAACGTACAACGCCATTTGATTTCCCGGAAAACATTACGCCAGTTTCGCGACGAAGCGATGAGCATTTGGCAAACGGTGACCATTGCTGCTTGAGTGGGATTTGATCCACAATTCAACACGTCTCTGTTTCGTTAACCTGACAATGCCATCCGGATTCCAAATCAAATTCGCTCGATTGAAATTCAACAACGTGACAATACGACTGTGACAATGCCAATGCCATTATTTCCTCTCGATTTTCGTAAGATCGCGGACTGCACCCTTGGAGGCGTTGGATACCATGGCGGCGTAAGCTCGCAAGGCAGTTGACACCTTACGTTTGCGCAATTTTGCCGGTTGCCAGGAGGATTTTCCTTTTTCCTCCATGGCGCTTCGGCGCAAAGCCAGTTCCTCATCATTCAAATCCACATTGATTGTGCGCGCCGGGATATCAATTTCAATGATATCGCCTTCCTCGATCAAGCCGATATCGCCGCCTTCAGCAGCTTCCGGCGAGACATGGCCGATGGACAGGCCTGAGGTGCCGCCGGAGAAACGACCATCGGTAATCAGCGCGCAATCTTTCCCAAGCCCCATGGATTTGAGATAGGAGGTGGGGTAGAGCATTTCCTGCATGCCCGGTCCGCCTTTTGGCCCCTCATAGCGGATGACAACCACGTCACCTTTGTGAATATTCTTGGACAGAATGCGTTTTACCGCCTCATCCTGACTTTCACAGACCCTCGCCGGGCCGGTGAACTTCCAGACGCTTTCATCAACACCAGCGGTTTTAACCACGCAACCTTCCTGCGCGATGTTGCCGAACAATACCGCAAGACCGCCGTCCTTTGTGAAGGCATGTTCAACCGAGCGGATAACACCGGCCACTCGATCTGTATCCAGCTCCTTGTAGCGGCTTTTTTGGCTAAAAGCCTCAATAGAGCGTACACCTCCAGGAGCTGCCTTATACATACTCCGCACACTTTCACAGTTCGTACGCGAAATATCCCAGGATGCCAGAACATCGTGCATCGGCCTGGCATAAATCGTGGAAACATCGGTGTTGAGCAAACCGGCTTTTTCAAGCTCACCAAGGATGGCCATAATACCGCCAGCGCGGTGCACATCTTCGATGTGAACATCGGCCACAGTGGGGGCAACCTTGGACAGGCACGGCACTCGGCGCGAAAGCGCATCCATATGCTCAAGGGTAAAATCCACTTCGGCTTCGCGGGCAATTGCCAGAAGATGCAGGATAGTGTTGGTGGACCCCCCCATCGCGATATCCAGTGACATGGCGTTTTCGAAGGCATCGAAGGTGGCGATGCCGCGCGGGCTGACACTTTCGTCACCTTTCTTGTAATAACGGTCAGTCAGATCAACAATCTGGCGTGCCGCCTTGAGGAACAGCTCTTTACGGTCTGCGTGAGTGGCAACAATTGTGCCGTTACCGGCAAATGCAAGGCCCAGGGCTTCGGCTAGGCAATTCATCGAATTGGCGGTAAACATACCAGAGCAGGAGCCACAGGTTGGGCAAGCATTGCGTTCCAATTTATCGACATCCTCGTCTGACACATCCGGGTTGGCTGACTGGACCATGGCATCGACCAGATCAACTGCGATTTCTTTGCCATCGATTTCGACACGACCTGCTTCCATAGGTCCACCGGTGATGAAAATTGTCGGGATGTTGAGGCGCATAGCAGCCATCATCATGCCGGGCGTAATCTTGTCACAATTGGAAATGCACACCATGGCATCGGCGCAATGGGCATTGACCATATATTCAACAGAATCAGCAATAAGATCGCGCGATGGCAGCGAATAGAGCATGCCATCATGACCCATGGCAATGCCATCATCCACGGCAATGGTGTTAAACTCCTTGGCCACTCCGCCTGATGCTTCAATTTCCCGCGCCACCATTTGACCAAGATCTTTCAAATGCACGTGGCCGGGGACAAACTGGGTGAACGAGTTGACCACGGCAATAATCGGTTTTCCAAAGTCACCATCTTTCATGCCAGTGGCACGCCAGAGACCACGGGCACCGGCCATGTTACGGCCATGGGTCGATGTACGGGAGCGATAGGGTATCATCAATTCACCTTGTTGTTGTTTTTCTGAGCATTAGTTTACCGTTTTCTTTAGGGTATTGTCACGTTGGTATTGTCACGTTGTTGAATTTCAGTCGAGCGAATTTGATTTGGAATCCGGATCACGCAGCAGTTTCATGGGCCTTCGATTTTTTAATGTGACAACCCCGTTATAATGTCAACGCCTTCCTGAACAACCTTGCTTGCCGTTTCAACAGAGCGTGGGGCTTTGTCAATTCTTGCAAGGTAGTTCGGAATTTACCAAAAGTTGTCATCTCACAAAAATAAAATTACGTTTTTTAGCCACCGCCACGATGAAAAGCGCGGTCGAATTTTTTCAAGAAAGTGGTGCGTTCTGAATCATCATGATTTAAAAATTTGATGGTAAGTTGCCATCGTTCCATAACCAACGTCTTGCTGAGTTCTCGCGGTGGCAATGGTGAGATATCTAGAGTAATCATTTTGCCATTGTTATCCACCTTGATGTTATTGCCATCAATTGTGTGCGTAATGTTGTCCAATGCGATGTGTAGACATCGAAAAAATTCTTGCCGGGTTGTCGTCATGTCTTTTGTGTGGACGAAAGAAGCCAACCAACCCTAGCCTCCAGCAATCGGCGGCCAAACTGCCAGAGTATCGCCCTGCACCATCGCTTTTTTCTCACGCTGATCCGGTTGAATAAACACACCATTTAGCAAAACCAGATGGCAGTGTTCCAGCGGCACGTTTAATTCACGCAAAACAGAATTTATTGAATTATCCATAGGGCAATTATAAGTGGTTTCGCCCTTCACACCTGGCTCAGGCATAAAGCCTCGCAAGTGGGCGAATAATTTTATATTGATTTTTAACATCCTGCACTTAGTCCATTAGTGACCACTTCAGGTCTAATTCGAGTTAATGGCAATTTTTACCAATCGCTCAAAAAGAGTCAATTGATAAAAGATTGATCAATAATGTACAAACGTCAGCGCGGTTACTAGCTGCAAGAAAGTAGAATGTTCTTGGTGATTCTAAAAGTATAACATATGCTTGGGTGGGAATATTAAAAGAGCAAACAATGCTCTTACTCAGGAGGGAATGAATTGCAAAAATCACTGCATATAAATCCAGATAATTGTACAGGCTGTTATCAATGCGTCATTGCCTGTTCAGATGAACATGGTGATGACTTTAATCCAATTAAATCGCGCATTCAGGTTTTTAGATTTGAAGATGAAGGGCGATACGTGCCCTACACCTGCACGCAATGCGATGAAGCCTGGTGCCAAAAAGCCTGTCCAACTGACGCCATCAGCGCAGACGCAGATGGTGCAAAAATTGTCTCTGAAGCTCTGTGTGTGGGCTGTAAAGTCTGTACCATTGCTTGCCCGTTTGGAACGATAAATTATAATGCCGATAGCGGCAAAGTAAACAAATGCGATTTATGCGGCGGCAATCCGGCTTGCGTTAAGGCCTGCCCGACTGATGCTATTACATTTATCGATGCGAACACCACTGGCTTTGACCGTATGCGCGATTGGGCCGCTAAGACCGACGCCGGTTCGCAAACATCAGCATAAAATTTAGGGAGAGATAATATGGCTTGGGCAGGAAAACTCCTAAGAGTAGATTTAACCGGTGGCACTTGCACATCTGAGGCGCTCAATATGGATTGGGTCAACGATTATATCGGCCAGCGCGGATTGGGCACCAAATATCTGATGGAAGAGATTGACCCGAAAGTTGATCCGCTATCACCAGAAAACAAGATGATTATGGCAACCGGCCCGCTTACGGGTACCAATGCGTCAACGGCGGGCCGTTATTCTGTTATAACCAAGGGTGCGCTAACCGGTGCAATCGCTTGTTCAAATTCAGGCGGGTTCTTTGGCAATGAAATGAAAAATGCCGGTTGGGACATGATCATTTTTGAGGGCAAGTCAGCAAAACCGGTTTATCTCCTCCTGCAAAACGATAATGCTCAACTGATTGATGCTGTCTATTTTTGGGGCAAATCTTTGTGGGACTCCGATGAAGGCATCTAAGCTAAGGATGGCGATGGATTTATACGCGTGTCCTCAATCTGTGTATCTGGCGAAAAGGGCGTCAAATATGCCTGTATCATTAACGATATGGACCGGGCAGCCGGGCGTTCAGGCGTTGGCACAGTTATGGGCTCAAAGAACCTCAAAGCCGTTGCAATTCGCGGTACGCTGGGTGTGACAGTCAATGACCGCGAAGCTTTTGCTAAAGCTGTTGATGCTGGCAAAACAGTTTTGGCCGAAAACCCGGTTACCGGACAAGGCTTGCCGACCTATGGCACTCAAGTGCTGATGAACGTCATCAATGAAGTTGGCGCACTGCCAACGCACAATCATAAAGATGTGCAATTTGATGGCGCACACGATATTTCTGGCGAGGCTATGCATGAACCGCGCAAGTCTGACGGTAAACCAAACCTGGTGACAAATGCTGCCTGTTTTGCCTGCACCATCGCCTGCCAGCGGGTTTCGACGGTTGATCGCACCCACTATACTGTGAAAGACCGTCCTGAATATCACAAGGCTTCAGGGGGACTTGAGTATGAAGCGGCTTGGTCTCTTGGTGCCGCGACGGGCGTTAATGACCTCGATGCCCTGACATTTGCCAACTTCCTTTGCAACGAGCATGGCATTGATCCGATTACCTTTGGCTCAACCATCGCTGCTGCTATGGAGATGTATGAAGACGGCACCATTGACGACAAAGTCACCGGCGGCATCAAGCTTAACTTTGGTAATGCAGAGGCTCTGACAACTCTGGCTGAAATGACTTGTAAAGCTGAAGGGTTTGGCGCTGAAATCGGTTTAGGCTCTAAACGGTTTTGTGAAAAATATGGCAAGCCGGAATTGTCGATGGGTGTTAAAGGTCAGGAGTTTCCGGCTTATGATGGCCGTGGTATTCAGGGCATTGGCCTTGCCTATGCAACGTCAAACCGTGGTGCCTGTCACTTGCGTGGCTACACCATCGCTTCGGAAGTTTTGGGAATACCTGAAAAAACTGATCCGCTCGAAACAGACGGCAAAGCTGGGTTGGTCAAGGCATTTCAGGATGCAACAGCTGCGTTCGACTCCGCTGGCCTTTGTATCTTTACATCTTTTGCCTGGACGCTTGATGATGTTGCCCCACAAATGGATGGCGCCTGTGAAGGTGAATGGTCAACCGAACGCTTGTTGGAAGCTGGTGAGCGCATTTGGAATATGGAACGCCAGTTCAATATTGCAGCCGGGTTTACCGGCAAAGATGATACGTTGCCTAAGCGGTTGCTGAAAGATGCGGCTAAAACCGGCCCAGCTAAAGGTAAAACTTCTGGTTTGGATGTCATGTTGCCAGAGTATTATGAGGTGCGGGGTTGGTCAAAAGATGGTGTGCCAACCAGCGAAACTCTAGCTCGATTTGGTTTGTCCTGACAAAAATATTTGGGTGGGAGTTCACATTCCCACCCTTGAAACTTCAAAATTTTCTGTCAAATAAAAAAGCGACCGCTATGAAAGCAGATTACGTTATTGTTGGCGCAGGGCCTGCTGCAGTTTCAGCAGCCGAGACCTTGCGCGCCACCGATTCCAAAGGTTCAATCTTGATATTATCGGGTGAAAAGCACGCCCCTTATTCACGTATGGCCATACCCTATGTCCTTACCGGAATGATCGACAAT
Source organism: Anderseniella sp. (assembly GCA_030626025.1). Lineage (GTDB taxonomy): Bacteria > Pseudomonadota > Alphaproteobacteria > Rhizobiales > Aestuariivirgaceae > JALWJW01. The sequence goes on from DAOUPT010000069.1 coordinate 5,914, forward strand.
GAAGGCACCCACCTTCGTAAAAATGCCAACCATTTTGAGCAGCATCAAATTACCGTTCAACACGATACAGTAACGAATGTTGAGTCATCTTCAAAAACGCTAGCGTTGGGAGGTGGCGGATCGGTTGAATACGGGAAACTGTTAATAGCGACAGGTGCATCTCCAGTTAATCCACCGATCAATGGACTTGACCTGCCTGGCGTCCATCATTGCTGGACACTTGAAGATTCCGATGCGATTTCCAAAATTGCTGGAGAAGGATCAAATATTGTGCTGATGGGCGCAGGTTTTATCGGGTGCATTGTTCTTGAGGCGCTGGCATCAAGCGGGGCAAACTTAACAGTGGTTGAAGCTGAAGATCGCATGGTGCCACGAATGATGAACGAAACCGCCGGCAACATGATCAAAGACTGGTGCCAAAATAAAGGTATCAATGTTTTGACTTCGACTAGGGTTAGCGGTTTATCAAAGTCTGACGAAAAACTGCTAGTGACAATGGATAATGGCGACAGCCAAATAGCTGATTTGGTGGTCGTTGCAACCGGAGTTCGTGCCAATGTTCAATGTGTTAAATCCAGCGGCGTCGAAATTGATGAAGGCATTAAAGTAGACGAATTCATGCAAAGTAATGTCAGCGACATTTATGCTGCAGGCGATTGTGCGCAAGGTTTGGACTTTTCAACCGGTGGCTGGTCTGTTCACGCAATTCAGCCAACAGCTACTGAACATGGCCGCATTGCAGCCCTTAATATGGCAGGTAAAGAAGCTGCTTATAAAGGCAGCTTAAACATGAACATACTTGATACCGCAGGGCTAATATCATCTTCATTTGGTGAGTGGCAAGGTGTTGAACGCGGTGAAATCGCAGAAGTTATCGATCACGACAATTTTCGCTATATGCAACTGGCTTTTAATGGGGATCGCCTGATCGGTGCCTTAACTCTTGGAAGAACCAACAACATTGGCATTTTGCGAGGCCTCATACAGTCACGCACGGCACTTGGTGTGTGGAAAGAGCGGTTGCTCAAAAATCCAAATCGAATAGCTGAAGCATATATCGCTAATACGCAGTAGTACGTGGAACTTGATATGAGTCAGGACTTGTTGTTTTTTCAGTAGAAAAACCATTGTAGTGATGCGCGCTATGCTCAAAAATTAGTCAAAATGACTGCTGTGAGGCTAAGCCGATAAGTCGTTGGCAGCAAAATGTTAGGCTGGAAAAGTATCAAACCTCGGGGCACTGTCAGAGGAAAATGACTTGAGCTCTGTTTGTACGCCTCGTAGGCTTTGCTAATGAAAAATCCGTTCCGTTACTTCAAAACCTCGCCCGAAATCATCCGATTGGCGGTGATGCTGTATGTCCGGTTTCCTCTTTCACTTCGGAATGTGGAAGACCTGCTTCACGAGCGCGGGATCGATATCAGTCATGAGACAGTTAGGTATTGGTGGAACCGGTTCGGACCGGTGTTTGCGGCCGAGATCCGAAAGAAACGCGTTCAACAGCGGCGATCATACTCCACCTGGCGATGGCATTTGGACGAGGTGTTTATCCGGATCAACGGTGAAACCCACTATCTCTGGCGGGCTGTTGATCATGAGGGTGAAGTGCTTGAATCATTCGTCACAAAAAAGCGAAATCGCAAGGCTGCACTGAAGTTTTTGCGCAAAACAATGAAACGCTACGGCCAACCGCATTTAATTGTAACAGATAAACTCCGTTCCTATGGTGCTGCGATGAAGGTCATCGGCAATGACGCTCGGCAGGAAACGGGTCGCTGGCTCAATAACCGGGCCGAAAATTCTCACTTGCCGTTTCGACGAAGAGAACGGGCAATGCAGGGCTTTCGACAGATGCGAAGTTTACAGAAATTCTCATCGGTTCATGCATCAGTTTACAACCATTTCAACCAGGAACGTCATCTCTACAGTAGGCAAAATTTTAAGCACAACCGATCTGTCGCTTTGGCAGAGTGGCGGCAGCTTGTAGCCTGAAATGCGCCAGTATAGAGCACAGTTTATCCTTTAATTATTGCTCTGACAAAGCCCTACCAAGGCCAAGACACCAAACACGATCGGAACAGTCCGCGCAAATATCACCATGGTTCGTTTCGCCGCCTGCATGCCTTTTGATTCCCGTCCCATCGTCTGCACCTCTAATCTATTTTAGTCGGTTAACCGCTGATCGCTTTCACAACAACAAAAGCACCGTTGCCGTGGCCGGCTCGCACGGGCTCGATCTCCGAAACCTCATAGGGCGGATCGAACAAAGTCTGAACCCAACATAAGTCATGAAAGCCTGCATCTGTTAGGAGATGTTCTACATCTGCGCTCGAAAAGAAGTTCGCTTCTCGGAAAAACACCTTGTGCGCATGGCGATCCAAAAAGCTCCGCCCCGATTTCGAACCATAGTCCAGGAAGCCTATAATCAGCACGCCGTTCGGCTTAAGAACCCGCCGGATTTCAGCCAGCGCAGCTGTGGTGTCGTCGAGAAAGCTGAGTACAATGACTATCAGGACGTTATCGAATGAGCTATCCTCAAATGGCAGGGTTTCGGCTATGCCCTTAACCACCTCAACTCCGCGTGCCTCGGCCAGATCAAGCATGGGTTGCGCCGGATCAATACCGGTTTTCACACCGAGAGGTACTGCGAAGCGACCGGTCCCAACCCCGACCTCAAGCCCTTGTCCTTTCCAGGGCAACAAAGCCCGCACTGCGAGCAACTCGGATAGATAGACGGCTTGATGACGTACGTACCATTCATCATAGCGTTCGCTATGAGCTTCAAAGGGTGCTGATTTGGCCATGGTTAGAGAATCTCCTTCAAAACTGCTATGAAGCGTGCGTTATCCTCCGGTAAAGAGCGGTCGTGGACTTGCTGTAAAAAAGTGGACAGCACCTACCTCTTAAGCAGCTAGTTTTTCATAGGCTGCCGGGCTGATATTGCCAAGGGCAGAGTGGCGGCAACTTGCAGCTTGCAATATGCCAGCATAGAGCACAGTTTGTCCTTTAATTATTGCTCTGACAAAGCCCGCTTACAAGGTTACCGACAGGAACAATGAAAAAGCGCTTGACAAAAAGTCCGGAATTAGAGAGCAATCGAGACATATTGCGGACGTAAGTCACTTAGTCGCTCTTACCCTCAAGAGGCTGGAATTCTGATGAAGCAACCATGGCATCGTGCAGCAGTTCATCGGTAAGCATCCGTGTGACCATCGCAACCGCGTTTACCGGATAGTCTGGAGAGTTTTCATCGCCAAATTTCCCGGCCGCTACCAGCGTTGCCGCCGCCTCAATGCAGGATCCAATCAGAATCGCTCGTCTATTATCCATGAGATTTAGTTCCTTAACTTCATGAGTTTCAAAATTCAACAAATACAAACTAGCAGACAGTTCACGCTGGACCCTTTTTCCATATTTGCAGATCAATCATGCCGATTTGATTTCGATTTTTTTTGTTTTTTCCACAACCTCGGAAGGCTTCGTAATTGTAACCGTCAACACACCGTTCTTGAAACTAGCATTGACAGACTTGTTATCGATCTCAAAGGGAAGTGTTGTTGTCCTCTGAAAAGATCCGGAAGACCGTTCTACCCGGTGGTACTGACGCCCTTCTTCCTCCTTTTTCTCTTCCTTCTCCGATTTCTTCTCACCCTTAATGGTGATCTGCTTGCCCGATACGGACACGTCTATGTCTTTCTGCTCAACGCCGGGAAGTTCGGCGGTGATGCAGACCTCTCCATCTGTCTCGCTAACATTCGAGCGTACGTTAAATGATCCGCTAAGCACTGGTACGCCTCTATCGAAATCTTCAAACATAATGTCAATCTGCTTCCGCAGTGCTGTTAATGGGCTGTCTTCACCCTCATTTTGCACACTCCAAAGGGTTGGTAACCAGTTACGATAAGCCATATCAAGATCCTTCTTTTGATGATTTCAGAGGTGAGTTTTTTCAGTTAATATCGAAAACGGCGAAATTGCATTGATCCGGATCAATATAGGCATTGAGAGGTTAACTTGCGTGTCGGATCAATCAAAACGTTTTAGGTTAGGCTGATGGGTAAAATTTCCTACAAATATCATAGGTTTCCTGCCGCGATCATTCAGAATGCAATCTGGCTATATTTCAGGTTCTGTTCTGTTTGCGTGTCGCTTTGGAATTGGTTTTGCATTTACCAGCTCGGCTTCGCCATGCTTTTGATAAGTTTCACACCATTTATAAAAGTTGGTTCTACCGATCTCAACACACCGACAAGTCTTGGCAACATGACCTATCTTCTCAGCATATTTAAGAATGCAAAGTTTGCGATGAATCCAGAAAGCAAAGGCAATTTACAGGCGCATTGTCGCCTTTCTTGTGCTTCCAGGGGATAAAAGATTTAAGATCAAACACATCGAAGCGATGGTTGCTGCTCATGCGAACGAATTTGCAGCCACATTCAAAGAAAAAATAAGCTTGTAAACCGGGCATTAAAAGCCGGCATATTTGAGAAAGCGGATCAAATCGTCGCTATGATCTTCCACCTTGTCGATTGAGCCATGTCCCGCACCTGGTATCAATAGCACTTTGTATTTGCGGCCTTCACAGTTGCTTTCAATCGCTCTGAAGTCGGAAACGGGGATGGTTTTATCTTCAGTCCCATGCACCAGTAAAACCGGGCATTTCACCTCGCACAGGGTGTTCATGGGAGCTATATCGTCAAATCGGTGACCAATAACTTTTTCCACATAACGCAAGACCAGAGTAATCAGAGAGTTGGGTAAATACGCCCGTTGCAATTGCCGCCGCATGAGCCATTCGGGATGGGCAAAACTGGAAATACTGATGACAGCATCAACATCGCTGCGTCTCGATGCTGCAAGCAACACGGCAGCCGCTCCAACGGAATGACCGAGAAGGGCAATTTTGCTGTTATGCGTTTCAGGTTGTGCTCTTAACCAATCAGCGGCATGTCCAACATCCTCGGCGAATTTAGGCATGGATGAATAGCCATCGTGCCCGCTACGACCGTGATTTCTGGCGTCAACAAGCAGCACGTTCATACCGGCAGAGTGGAAAGGTTGCGCCAGAGGGAGCATGATTTCCGAATTTGCGCCCCATCCATGCAAAATAATAATGGCTGGTACTCCTGTCGTTGCCGAAGCGTTGATTTGCCAGGCGAACAGATTAACGCCGCTGGCGGCAGGAATATTCACCTGCCGGTATTTCAGACCAAAATCACCAGGGTTGCCTTTTTCAGCAATGCGCGGCGCCCTGAATCCGATATGCACTGCAAGGAAGAACAGTCCCAACAAAGCAAACGCAAATGTTGCTGTGACAAGAACAATTGTGGTGACGCTCACCGGGATTTCGTCATAGTTCTATAGCTCATATTCTTCATTCTTGGTCGCTTCTGGAGCTTTTCCAACGCTTTTTATGCCGGGCCAGACTTATTTTCGCAACTTCGGTTTCCTTTTTTGAAAGGCCCTCCGCATCGCCATATTCGGCAAATGTCCAACAGTAATGGTGCTGCCCTTTGATGCGCCGTGCGTGCTTTATCGGGCACCAGTGCTCTTCGGCACGACCGGCAATCTCGCGAGTATACCGTGACAACACCGTCAGTGCTTTGCTGGAGAGGTGTCCAATGGCTCTCCCTGGCGCTCTTCGAGAAATGCCACTTCGGCATCTGTCAGTTCCACGTCATCGCGTCCCGTTATCATTGATTGGATGTAATGGTACCAAGGCTCGCCTGTTGTTGCCATGTAGACATGGATTACCACGAATATCGCCATGCCCCAAGCTGCCGCCGTGTGCAGGAAAACGATCACAGTAAACACCTGGTTCGCCCATCCATAGTGCTCCCACATATTGTAAAAAAGGTAGGCGATACCAGAGGCCCACAGCGTTGATCCGATAAAGAATGTCAGCGCCACATAAGTGATCGCCTGCAACGGGTTTTGCTTTGAATGCAGCCGCTTGTGATATGGCTTCGATGCGCCCTGCAGGATGCCCCAAGCGTAGTATTTGATGATGTTCCAGAGATTCTCGTTCTTTGGAAAAAACTGCTTCCACTCGCCAGTGGTAAACCACCAAAAAATGGTAAATACCCATAGTGTCATCAATACGATTGCTGCGCCGGTGTGCAGGGTTACAGCCATCCCAAAGGGCAGGAGATTGTGAAGCCCGTGCAGGCCGAAACCGGTAAACAGAAGTGACAGGATCAAGAAAGCCTGCGACCAGTGCCAGAAGCGCTCGTAGCCCTTGTAAATGGCGATACGGTAGCTGCGGGTCTTATCCTTAGGTTTGCGGACTGGTGCGTCCGGACGGTCGAGATCAAGATTGCGTATATCTGTCATTGTGCTGTCCTCCGCCCTTTTGTGATGATTCTAACTAGGCCGTGGCCGGTCACGCCGATAAACGCTACTGCAACGGCGAGTATTCCCAGTATGTCAAGCCATTTGAATTTATCGCGACCGGGCAGGTAAAAGCCGGTGACACTGGCAAGCCTACCGCCATCAGAGTGGCAGGAGTCGCATTTCAGTGCTTCTTTTGCAGGAGCCACCATGTGGGTGATTGGCCAGTACATATAGGTATCCACGAAGCCAAATTCGCCGGAATAACTCCTTCCGGCCTTTTTCATGCCTGCATTGATTGCCTTGGCCCAGTCGAAATTGGTCCAGAACGCCGTATCGCTCTGCGGTCCAAAGACATTGGTCATGACAAGATGGTTTAATTTCTTGTCATAGGCCTGTCGTCCTTCCATGCGCTTGAAGGGCCATATCCGGGCACGCGGGTCGGTCGGCGAACCTGGTATCTTGTTCACTTCTACAACCTTGGAGGGGTCGATCGTATCATCCTGTTTGGTATATTCTACCTGACCGTTGAACCACGCGTAAAAAGGAATCACATCCTCGCCCCATTCGAAGTTGCCCTTCTTAGACATATAGGTGTGCATGTGCTTGCCGTTGCCTTGCGTATAGCCTTCCTCGGCATAGGGCTTGCCGTCTTTCAGCTTACCAGCGGTCGACCAGTCCCACTTGGTCTTGGTCGCAATACCACCCTTAGCGAATCCCGGAATATGGCATGTCTGGCACGCCACGCGGTCGGTATGGTCATTAATCTTGATGGCGAGCAGCGGGTTCGGACCCTTGTGCGGGGTATTTCCATGGCAGGATTCGCAAGTGGCTACGTCGCGTCGCGCCCCCGGCTTGCGTATGCCGCTGTCACCTTTGGCATCAACATGGTAGCGGCTACCTGCCCAGTTGTGATTTTTTGAAACATGGCAGTTTGAACACTGCATGTTCGCTCCATCCTTCGACATGTGTACGTCGACATGAACCGACGGGTCATAGAGCGCTGAAGACAGATCGCCATGTTTCACATTGTCCCCGCCGCCGCCATAAAAGTGGCACTGCCCGCAGTTTTCCCGCTTTGGCATACCTACGCTCATGGCTGATTTGGAGAGGTCTATCGGTTTGGCCTTCGCGCCGGTGATAGTCTTGGCTTTCGATGGCACCTCACCTACCGCCACATGGCCAGCAGCGGTTGAAATCTTCGTATACTTACCCGTTTGATCATGACAGATCAGGCAGTCAACCGCCGTTTGGGACTTGGGCGGCCCCATTTTCATGTCTGTCCAACCATAGCCCGCATGGCAGCTGGTGCAGCGTGGTTCGTTCGAGGCGACATTGCCGCAAAATGAATTAATGACTTCTGATTTTCCAAGCTTTTGTCCTGTAACCGGATGGTCGAAGCGCCATTTCCAGTGGATCGAGTTCATCACTTGCTTGGAAGCTTCTGTGTGACAGGTGAGACAAGCCTTGGTGACCTGCGGACCGGAAGAGAACTCTTGTTGCAGCACCTTGAACATGGAGTGGTCTGCCGTGCTCTTGCGTAGCTCGTTTGCAGAACTCGCATCCTGAGAAAACGCGGTTCCAACCAAATTGAAAAGCACCGCCATTGCGGCAACTACGACTTTGAATGTCAATGTTCTCGTCATTTGCACATTCCTTTCCCGCGCTATTCTACATTTCCCAACTGATAAGCCCCTCAATGCGTGAATTTGAATGATCAACAAAACTCAGTTTTCTTTATAATTAATTTGCTTTCTCTTTGATTGATCTGAGTTAAGCGCGCTGGAACTAACAACGCACCTTGCCATGGTAGGCAGAGCGGAAAAACTCAACATGGAATTCTTCGTTTTCTGGAGAATGAGGATGACGAAAGAGTAGGAATACGTTCCTACAGTCTGTATCCTGTACAGGACAGGACCGATGGGCACTGTCAGAGGATAATAGCTTGAGCTCTATTTGCATGCCTCGTAGGTTCCGCAGATGAAAAATCCGTTCCGCTACTTCAAGACTTCACCCGAAATCATTCGCCTTGCAGTGATAATGTACGTTCGCTTCCCGCTTTCACTCCGCAACGTGGAAAATTTGCTTCATGAACGCGGAGGCGATATCAGTCACGAGACGATCCAGTTCTGGTGGAATCGGTTCGGCCCGATGTTTGCATCCAAGATCAGGAAGAAGCGCACTACTGCGTCTCGGCATCAACGGCAATGGCGCTGGCATTTGGATGAGGCTTCTGTCCGGATCCACGGTAAAACCTACTGTAGATATGTCGGCACTCAATATACTTGCCCTTACGTGCTTTTTTCGTCCTTCCGCACTCTATTTGAAAGCAGCCAAACGGCAAAGATGGTGTTGGTCAGATGGCCACTTCCCTTGTTGGCAGTTTAATGATTTAGGACGGATTTGTCATTCTGTTAGCGTGACAACACACTCAATTGACTCCGTGATGTGCCTTGATATAAATTATACTGAACAAGGGCCGCAATAATTCTTTTTTGGGGTCCTTACGTGGCCGTTGTTCATTCCGACACGCATTGATTAGGAGTCCTCTTTGACTAATTGCAAAACGACTCATAATTGTTCCAATTGCCCAACACGCGAAACGACTGAATGGCGGGATCTTAGTGAAAATGAACTTACAAGGCTTGATGAAACCAAACGTTCACGTTTAATGGGGCCGGGAGAAACAATTTATTTTCAGGGCGATCAAGCTGATGGAATTTATTGTATCCAATCGGGATTGGTCGGATTGCGTTACGTTGATGAAGATGGCAACTCCGCCTTGATCCGATTGTGCGACAAGGGGACGACGGTCGGCTATGGCGCCTTGCTGAGCAAACAGCCTTATGCGACATCAGCAGAAATATTGACCCCCAGCGTTGTTTGCTTTCTCAAGCGGTCAATTGTTTCTGACATGCTGGCCAAAAACCCGAAAGTCGGAGAGCGATTTTTGCAGCACTCGATCAAAGATTTGTCTGAATCCGAAGGCGACTATGCCCGAAGTTTAACTAAGACCGTGAGACTGAGGTTCTTGCATTTGATGATGGTTTTGTATGAACGGTTGGGATATCTTAACGAAAACGGCGATCCAACTGTGGAATTGCCCATATTGCGTCGGGAAATTGCCGATCTTCTTGGCGCTCAACCGGAGTCAATCTCGCGTCTGATCCGCAAAGTTCAGGATGAAGGATTGCTACAATTTAACGGCAAACTGATTTTGTATTGTGATATGAATAAAGTTCAGCAGGAAATAGGCATAACTTAAATTCTGGATTGTCTGATTTATTTAGAAGGGCGGTCCAAAATTATTCATTGAAAATCACGTTTTGATCGGACAAAATTGTGCAAAAATCCTGCGCCAATATTGCGTGACCGGATGTCTGCAAAGGGTCATCTTCTGCCTATTAAGCGGCTTGACGGTTCCGTCCGTTTTACCTCTGATAACTGACGACTTTTATACTAATAATGTTCGGCAGAAAGGTGCCAACAACGGACACTTAGGGGGATCGTAAAACCGACCGGTTTTTCCACACTTCACAACAACCAATGGAGCAGATAATGAACTGGATTATTCTCAGGATACTCAAAACAGATATACCCGCCGGTTAGGATTGTGTTAGAAATGTAGATTGGTGGTTTTTTATCGGAGGTGCTTATTGTCTGAATATTTCGGCACAGAACAACAAAAGAAGATGCAGGCGCGCGTAGAAAGTGCTGCGGAATGGATATCGCAAACGCCAGGTGCATGTAATCCGGGCCGTTTCATGGGCACCGATGATCCGGGTCTTTTGGGGTGGAGCACCATATTTGAGACCCTGGAGAACGACGGCATTTATAGTTTTCAGTTGGTTCGTTCGAATGAGTTGGAAGACATTACCCGCAAACTTGCTGAACACCGCTACAGGATTGATTTGTGGGATGTTTTCGTTGCAACCAGCGCTCAGGTAAAACCCGCAGTCTTGAATATTCTCGGCAACGGACTGCCAGACGAGTTTCGGATAATTTCTGCTTCAGAAATAACCGAACATAACAATATACTGAAATTTCAATCCTTTCTTGCAACGAATGGTATTGCACCATTTTCAGCTTCAATGTTGGCTGGCGAGTACGGTCCGGCAACATCCGTTGCAATCGCCGACAAGGCTGGTGAGTTGGCGGCTGTCGCACATGGATATTTTCCGCACAACAAGCACAGTCCCCATTGCCAGAATGCCTGGTGCGGGTTGGTTGCAGTTTCTCCAGAATACCGGGGCAAAAGCCTGGGAAAATTCGTCAATGCGCGTTTGATCGCCAATTGCATTGATGATCTGGGAGCAAAGATGGTCCATCAATATGTTGCATCAAGTAATGTTGTATCTCGAAAAATGGTCCAGTCATCGGGCCTGATGCTAGAGCCTGATCTGTCATGCGGCCTTGCCGTAAGCGGCGGTGAGAGGTTTACCCGTTAGAGGACAAAGAGTATTGCCCTATATTTTTTTGGCTCTGCGATTTTTCAGGGCCGGAATGACCAATACACTTGCCAGGGCGCTGCAAATCAGTATCAGGGCGGCAAGTTCATTCCAGCCGACTGGTTCGCCTAGGATAACGGCGCTGGAGAAAACGCCCAGAACCGGAACCGCAAGTGTGCCAATGGCGGCAATGGCGGCAGGAAACAGTTGCACAACTTTGAAATATGCCCACTGACAGAACACCATTGGCAATATAAAAAGATAGGCCAGCGCGATTACCGCTCGTCCGCTCAGCTCTGTCAGATCAGGCATAGCCTCCAGCAGCATGGCTCCCGGTGTAATTACAGCCGCGCCGACAAGTAATTGCCACCCGACAAGTGCGGCAACAGGAGAAGTCCAGTCGTATTTCTTGAACAACACCGTTCCAATTGCCCAGCTGACAGCGGCACCCAGCATAAACAGCGCACCGAGCGGTGCTGCCTTCAGTACCATCAAATCCGGGCCAATCAAGACGGCCAGTCCGGCAAGCCCCATAATCAATCCGGCAATTTTATAACGGGTCATCGGCTCACCCAGCAGAACGTTGCTAAACAATGCTGCCCAAACCGGCATGGTAAATGCTATGATGGAGGCCCGGCCCGCAGGCATCAGGGATACACCATAACCGGTGAACAAATGCCATCCGACAATGTTGAATATGGCGCAAATCAACAACGGTTTGATTTCAGCTTTGGCAAGGAGAACGGTGCCGTTCGTTAAAAATGCTATCAACAGCAACCCAAAAGCACCGGCTGATACACTCATTGACCGGAACCACCATATGGGTAGTTCCGTTAACGCTATTTTCATTCCCGGCCAGTTCATCCCCCAAAACAGGCTCAATGCGGCAAGAAGGAAAAAACCTGCCTTTGGCAGAGTGGGATATTTACTTTGGTGCCTATCTTGCAACCTCATCAGCTGTGTTTATCACGATTGCAGGTGCAGGTAAACAAAACACAAAACGATCGGTTTTTCAAAACCTCTTTTGGTCCCGTGAATTCAAGGG
>DAOUPT010000116.1 GCA_030626025.1 Anderseniella sp.
ATAAAATCTGTTCGGTTGGTACCGGGTCTGTTTCGGGTGCCGGGACATCAACGCCTTCTCCCACATCAGGTTGCACACCGATTATAGACCCCCTTGCCAGTTGGACTCCTCCTGTTCCCATTGGTGCCTGTTCAAATAAAAATTACGTTGACAGCGGCCGTGGTGGCGACAAGACTCGTACTTACAGCGCAGGCGTCCATTGTAACATTAACCCCTCAGGTGGCATCAAGAAGGTGGTTTTTGCCGCTGGCATTCACCACGTTACCGGTTCGGAATTTGACCTGTCGGGCGGCCTTAAAACGATTTCGGGGAGCAACGTTGGGATTTATCTTTCCTCTTCGGTTCATGATTTTAAAATAAATGCCCAGACTGCGGTTACCTTGTCAGCTTCTACTACCGGCGCAATGGCCGGGCTGATTATTGCGCAAGGTCCCGCCGCACCTTATTATGATGTGACCTTTAACGGTGGATCAAGTCTGGATTTGAATGGTACTGTTTATTTGCCATCTGCAAACATGGACATGAAAGGGAATAACTCGTCCAGCCTTTCACCTGTTACCCAGATCATTACCAATTCATTTACCATGCTCGGCACTTCAAACATAAAATTCAGTGCCGATTTTGATGTTGCAGGCTTTCCGAATTTGGGCGGTGCAGCCGGTTTGGTCTATCTTGGTGAATAAGAAAGTTTTACCGCTTTCGGCGGCGACGCCTTGGTCTGCCATCAGACACAGTGTCCGGGTCAACGGACTTGCCTGGTACAACCTTGGGGAAGTCTACGATTTGCGATAACAATGGAAACAAATGCTGTTTGTGCGGGATGGCCATGGCATCGACAAAGTGATCCTGGAATTTGGGTTCAACAGCAGTTTCTATTTTTATAATTTTGCGAACAACGGATTCGATTTTCTCTCGGGCATCACCATTGAGCAAGGCGATACGGGCACCGGTTCCAGCAGCATTGCCGGCTGAATGGACATTGGCCAGATCGCAGTCGGGAATGAGGCCGAGGATCATGGCATATTTGACATCAATGTGACTGCCAAAGGCGCCAGCCAGTCGTATCCGGTCCACTGAAGTGATTTGCAATTGATCCATCAACAGCTGAATGCCGGCATAAAGGGCAGCTTTTGCCAGTTGTATGGCGCGAATGTCGTTCTGGGTGACCATGACCTGCGGCTCGCCATCATGAACCAGATAGGAGAATGTCCGACCATCCTGTCTGATGCGGGAAGATTTTTCGGTCATCGCACCAACAACCAATCCATCGGCATCAATAATACCGGCCAGATACATTTCAGCGACGACTTCAATTATGCCTGACCCGCAAATGCCGGTGATACCTGATTGTTCAATTTCCTGGGCAAAACCGTCTTCATCACTCCACAAATCGCTGCCAATGACCTTAAAGCGCGGTTCAAGAGTGTCCTTGTTAATTCGAATACGCTCAATCGCACCGGGCGCCGCTCGTTGACCGCTGGAAATTTGTGCGCCTTCAAAGGCCGGTCCGGTGGGTGATGAGCAGGCGACAAGTTTGTCCTTGTTGCCCAAAACAATCTCGGCATTGGTGCCCACATCGACAACCAGCATGATGTCATCAGAAAGATAGGGTTCTTCAGACAAAACCACGGCGGCACAATCGGCGCCCACGTGACCGGCGATACAGGGCAGTACATAAGCACGTGATCCAGCGTTAAACTCAAGCCCCAACTCGCGGGCCGGGCAACTGACCGGCAGGCCGGTTGAAAGGGCAAAGGGCGCCCCGCCCAGTTCAACCGGGTCCAATCCCAAAAATAAATGGTGCATGACCGGATTGCCGACCAGCACAATTTCCAAAATATCATCTACCGCGACATCTGCTTCGCGAGCAGCAGTCTGACCAAGCTCATTTAAAGCTTCGCGCACCACGGCGGTCATTTCTTTCTCACCGCCCGGATTCATCATCACGTAGGAAACCCGGCTCATCAGGTCTTCGCCAAAACGAATTTGTGGGTTCATCAGGCCGGCTGATGCGATCACTTCGCCAGTGGATAAATTGCACAAATGGGCTGCTATTGTTGTGGAGCCGACATCAACGGCCAAACCAAAGACCTGATCATGGAAACCGGGCCACATGGCAATGATGCTGCGCAGTGACCGGTCATGAACAGCAACGGTTATTTTCCAGCCGCCCTTGCGCAGCACGATCTGCAAATTAGCCAGTAGTGAAAAATCCAGCGCCACATCGTGGACATCCCATTGTTCTTTAAGCGCCAACATGACCCGCTCAAGATCTGAGGAGGCCTTGTGCATATCGGGTTCTTCGACTTCGATATAATAAAGTCGGGTTACCGGATTCAAATCAATATCGCGCGCTTCGGCCCGCTTGCGAACCACCTGTTTATGGACCTGCGAACTGGCAGGTACATCGATGACCACATCTGCAAGTATTTTGCTCTGACAAGAAAGTCGGCGGCCTTGTTTCATGCCACGCTTTTGGTCGTAGCGTTCTTCGACTTTTGAAAAGGCGCTCAAAGACTGGCCAGTGGAACGAATACCGTGTTTGGCAAAGTCACCTTCTGACAGGGTAATCTGGCAGCGACCACAAATCGCCCGACCACCGCATACTGAATCGATATCAACGCCCAGCGCCCGGGCCGCTTCAAGCACCGGGGTGCCAACTTCAAAATTACCGCGCTTGCCCGATGGTGTAAAAACAACCAGCGGTCTCTTGTCTGTCGCCTGGTTCATGTTTGCCGGTTACCCGCGCCGTCTGCGACGACCACCACGGGCACCACGGGCGCTTTCCTGACCTTCAGCCAAAGGCGGGCGGAACTTGCTTGTCCAGGCCCGGCAATCCTTATCGGTACCGTTGAGAACGTTGGCGGCAAAAATTGCGTGCATGTCTTCATCATGAAGCGGGTTCATAATGGCCGATGTCATGCCGTGTGAAGCTGCCATGGCCAGAAAATGACCGGTCAGCACCCGCCGGTTCGGCATACCGAAAGAAATGTTGGACGCACCGCAAGTGGTGTTGACTTTCAATTCTTCGCGCAGGCGACGCACCAGTGCAAAAACCTGCTGGCCAGCTGTGCCCATGGCGCCGATTGGCATCACCAGCGGGTCAACAACAATGTCGTGCGGCTTGATGCCATAATCCATGGCATGTTCGACGATTTTTTTGGCCACTTCAAAGCGTACATCAGGGTCTTCGGAAATACCGGTTTCATCATTGGAGATGGCAACCACCGGCACGTCGTACTTTTTAATCAATGGCAAGATGACTTCAAGCCGGTCCTCTTCACCGGTTACCGAATTAACCAGCGGACGCCCTTTGGCAACTTCCAGTCCCGCTTCAAGCGCCGAGGGAACTGATGAATCGATACACAAAGGCAGGTCAACGGTGTTCTGGACAATTTCAATCGTCTGGCGCATCAATGGTGGTTCGGTTTTGTTGGGGTCGACAGCTGTCACACCGGCATTGACATCAAGGATCATTGCACCGGCGGCAGCTTGGGCCAGCGCGTCGGCAATCACTGTTTCAAAATTGCCTTCATTCATTTCAGCGGCAAGTTTTTTTCGACCTGTCGGGTTAATACGTTCGCCAATAACAGTGAACGGGCGGTCAAAACCGATAATGGTTTCTTTTGATTGTGAGGCAACGAGCGTTTCAGTCATTTTGATAATCCATAATTTTCAGAAATTCAGGCAGCTTTGCCTTCATTGGTTATAAGTGTTTTTAATTTTTGCTGGTCGTAATCACTCTCCAGCTTTGCAACAGTTTCGGCAACAATAGCATCATGATCGCCTTCAACTTGTCTGGGAGCGCCGCGGCGCCATTCGGCGATATAGTCATCGGTTTCGGCCGCCCCTGAACGCATAGCCGCCATATCAATAGCTTCTTGAAAACGATCAGACAGCATTGCCTTGCTGGCTTTGCGGCCTTTGCCGATTGATACTTGTGAAGGGATATCACGCCAATATGTAATAATGAGCTGCGCCACGGGTTTTTCCTTCCCCTGTTAAATTCGTATAGAAACTATTGTCTGAAAAAGTGTCGGCACTACAAACTCTGAGCGACTACAAACCTGCATTAAGCGACTGACTGTAATTTCTTAACAGGTTTAAGGCCCAAACTGCGGCACACGGCGACCGCTAAATCTGACTGGTTCATGGTGTAAAAATGGAAATGCCGCACGCCGCTGGCTGCCATTTCAAGCACTTGCTCAACCGCTGTGCTGACCGCTACCAGTTGATGGGCGGCATGATCATCTTCCAAACCGGCAAAGCGTGCTTCGAGCCAATCAGGCACATCGGTGCCACACATTTTGGCAAAGCGTTTTACTTTCCAGAAATTATGGATCAACAAAATACCCGGTACAATCGGACCGGTAATGCCATGATCCTGAGCGGCATCGATAAAATCATAGAAAATATGATTATCGAAGAAAAATTGGGTAATCGCCCGGTCCGCACCAGCTTCGAATTTGGATTGCAGATTATCAAGGTCGGCCTTTACAGAAGGCGAATTGGGGTGGGATTCTGGATAGGCGCCAACCGAAATGTCAAAACCGCCCATCTCTTTCAAACCGGCAACCAGATCGGCCGCATTTTTATAACCACCGGGATGAGGTGTATAGTGATCTGTTCCCTCAGGTGTATCACCACGCAACGCGACAATTCTTTTAACACCCATTTTACGGTATTGCTCGGCAACGGCGTTGGTTTGCTGTTTGGTTGCCCCTACACAGGTTAAATGGCCAGCAAGACTGTGGCCGGTTTTTTGAGTAATTTCGGCCAGCGTCTTCAGGGTTCTTTCCTGCGTGCCACCACCTGCTCCATAGGTAACAGAGAAAAAATCCGGGGCAAATTCTTCCAGATTACGGGCAACATTTACCAGTTTTTCCTGTCCGGCACTGCTCATGGGTGGAAACGCTTCAAATGAAACTGTAAAGCCGCCGGAATTGCGGGCGACGGTGAAAGCGTTTTGTGACAGGGTTGTCATTTGATTCCATTTCCTCACATAAAGATATGTTTATATACTTATGTCATTGATATGTGTCAAATGAATAATGTCGTTTCCGGCCCAAAAGAGGCGTAATGCTATATGCTGGCAAACCCTTCTGCTCTCAAATAGGGGACTATTCTTTCCAAGGTGTCTCTTCAGGGTGTCAGTGAAATGTCAGAAGAAAAATCAGCCAGACTACACAGATCTAGACGTTCAGGTGGTGGCGCAAGTGCCCGTCGGGCGAAGCGCGCCGGTGGTGGTGCAAAGCAGTTAACCTATATAAAGCGGCAAATTCCGGTTTATGAAGTCCTCAACGAAGAAGGCTTGCAACTGATAGAGCGCAATGCCGAAACGGTGCTGGCAGAAACCGGCATTGATTTTCGCGAAGATGCCGAAAGCCTTGAAATGTGGAAAGCAGCCGGGGCTGATGTTCGGGGCGAGCGGGTGCGTTTTCCCAAAGGACTATTGCCCGAACTGCTTAAAACAGCACCAAAACAATTTACCCAGCACGCCCGCAACGTGGCCCGTTCAGTCGAAATTGGCGGTAACAATACGGTTTTTGCCCCGGTCTATGGTCCGCCCTTTGTCCGCGACCTCGAAGGCGGGCGGCGTTATGCAACGATTGAGGATTTCAGGAACTTCGTCAAGCTGGCCTATATGGCCCCGTCCATGCACCATTCGGGCGGTACGGTTTGCGAGCCGGTTGAT
>DAOUPT010000044.1 GCA_030626025.1 Anderseniella sp.
TAGACGCATGATCAGGCTTTGCAGAGGAATAATATTGAACTTCGAATGTCTCCTTTGGACATTTCTTCCGTTTGACTAATGTCCGCTTTGCTGCCAATCTCGGATGAAAAATACACGGTCCAGATGCGTGTTGTTGACCCATAACGGACGACAGTTCTCAATTGCTGACAACTGAAACTGAGGGCAAAACGGGTATGAGCCGGGCGGGAAAAGTGCCAATAAGGGCAAACGCTATTGCACGGTTGCGATATTTTCGCCCACAGTTGTATACTCTCCCTTTTGATAGATGAGGGAGAGCATAGTGCGCACGTTACTTGTTGGACTGCTGCTGGTTTTGATAGGTTACCTGACCCCGGGCTGGGCTGATGCAGTTAATGATTGCGGTAAAGGGTCCGCTGAAGTCAAAATTAGCGGATGTTCCCAGATAATCAAGTCGCGCAAATTATATGGCAAGCCGATATCAAAGAAAAACCTATCGTTAGCCTACATCAATCGAGGTAATGCATACGCAGCTAAGCGCCATTATGGCTTCGCCATCCTTGACTACGATATGGCTATCGAGTTCAACCCGAAATACGCTGCCGCTTACAACAATCGAGGCAATGCTTACCAAAGTATACGCCAGTATGACCTTGCCATCGCCGAATACAGCAAGGCTATCAAGCTTAACCCGAAACATATGCGCGCGCTCATCCATAGAGAAGTTGCCAACAAAGCCAAAAACCGTTTAGCTGTTGCTAAACCGGATAAAAAAGCAAGAGATGTTTCTACCAATCTTTCTAGTGGCACGCTTAATGTTGCGTATGCGAATAGGCATGATGATTGTAACAGCAAGTTTTATGGTCGTGTCATCAAAGGTTGCACGCTGATTATTAGTTCAAAGGGTGAAAGCCAAAACAGTCGCGCGGTAGCCTATTACAAACGTGGATTGGCCTATTACCGGGGCAAGTATTCTGATCCGGCTAGCAAGAAAAAACCCGGCAAAAAAAGAAAAAATACGAAACTCGAGTCCCTTAAACAAATGTACTCTGATGATTCAAATTTTTCCTTACCTGTTGCGGGTGCATTCGATCGGCTTATGAAAAAAAGATTCGGCCCGGATCATTCAAAACCAATCGCCGATTTTACCAGGGCAATAAAACTCATTGAAGATTACGCACATGCTTATTTTGCCCGTGGCGTTGCTTACCAAAAATTTAAAGACTCACGAGCCGTTGCAGATTTCACCAAAGTGCTGGAGCTCAATCCGAATTATCCAGGCGCCAAACGCAACCTTTCTCGTGCGAAAACAGACCAAAAATTAAAAGCGATTTTTGCCAAGGACCGTAAAAAGGCCTCTTCCAAAAAACAGGCGCAGCTGATGCAAAAAACAAAAATACCAAGGCCAGCAAATAAAGTTTCAGCACAAAAGCACACCTCCAAAGAGGCCGAAGCCTTTAAGAACCGGGGCAATGTCTACTTTGCGAAAGGCGACTACCAGCGAGCGATAGCGCTCTTTACCAAAGCCATACAGGTCGACCCGAATTATGCCCCGGCTTATAACAATCGCGGCAATTCTTATGGTAGATTAGGCAAATACGCGCAAGGAATAGCTGACCTTTCCAAAGCACTGGCGCTTAATCCGAGTACTGCGGATGTCTATTATTACAACCGTGCCCAAATTTATCGGAGAAAGGGTGATTTTAGGCGTGCGATTGCAGATTTTACAACTGCGCATGAACTCAACCCAAAAGACATCGGCACGCTACTCTACCGGGGCAAAACCTATCTAAAGGTGGATAGTTCTCACCTCGCCGTTAAAGATTTTCAGCGCCTGATTACTCTTCGACCTAAAAGTGCCTCTTACCGTTATTTCTTTGGCAAAGGAAATTATTATGCAGGTAAATCGGCAAAGGCGATGTCTGTCTGGAAAGAAACTTGCAAACTGGCTTCGGGCAAACAAACCAAGAGGTGGCAACGGCTCTTTAAAAAAGCCGGTCATTATTCTGGCGCAATAGATGGTGTTTGCGACTTTGGCGTTACGATTGCCTTTGCATCCTGCGCGGAAGCAAAATGTAATCTGTGATGTCGGGGTCAATAACTTTGGAAAGGGCGAAGTTTGAAAATTTCTTTCATTAAATCTCGCAAAAAGTTCTCGGTGGTTCTTACTGTTTTATATCTAGGGGTTGCAGCTTTTGATTCCGTACATGCAATGACTCTTGATCCCGAGGAATTTGTCTGCCCTGTTAACGGTAAAAAATTTATCGCAGAAGTTGTTGGCAGCTATGCGCAATTTTCAATTCGGCTGGATTTGAGACCCTTGGGTGCGCTTGCTGCGCCCGAGCCGCGCCCTGTATGTCCCGACTCAGGTTTTGTCATGACCAAAGACACCTACACAACCAAAGAAGCAGCAGCGATCAGGAAATTGGTCTCCAATCCCGGGTTCAGCAAGGCAAGGGCCAAATATAACGACGACTACATGGCGGCGTATCAACTTGCTAAATTGGGCAAGCCACTGCTGCAACAGGCCTGGTCCTATCATAAAGCAGGGTGGAAGGCTGAAGATTCAGATTTGCCGGATGCCGCATATCTGAGCTTCTATCGCGAACTTGCCTTGAAGCATTTCGACAAATATTTTGACACTACGAACTCGGCACCAACCTTGAAGTGGTGGGACGCTCAAATCGTTGCGGCAAATCTGGAGCGCAAGCTCGGTCGTTTCGACGACGCGACACAACGTATTGACAATCTGCCAACAACGGTACTCAAACCTTCTGCCCGGGCAAAGCAGTTTATAAAAAAAACGCGGCAACAAGCGGTTAAGAAAAATAAGAATGCCGTGGATTTTTCGACTGATTGACTCTCAACATTTGTAAGGCTCCCATTTCTTGAACCACAGTCCAAGACCATTCCGGGTAAACACCAATGTGTTCGCTTTTCCAAGTCGGCGGGCAAGGGCGTTCAATGACAAAGATTTACGAAAATTTATAGGGCCAAAACCACAATGACCGTTATTGGCACATTTTCCCGGTTAGAAAATGTCCAGTTTACCGCTGTAATCTGCCATTAATACGTCCTCCGAACCGGCAGGAGTTGACCCGATGGTCTTGGACGGGACCTGTTTAACTTACGGGCATAGATCAATCCGAATTCCAAAACCCAACGGCGAACCGTTTCATAGGAAACATCTATTCCACGTTCAGTCAATAAATCTTCAACATCTCGGTAACTGAGTGAGAATTTAAAATACAACCAGATCGCATGTTGGGTGATAAGGCATGGGAATCGATGACGGGTATAAGAAACCTTTTGCATTGAGGCTGTTTACAACTTCATAATTAACCCGTCTCCGGTTAATGTGACAATGCCAACGTATGTATATGTAACGACCCGGAATTCGGTATTTACGGTGCATTTCTATCATTCGGTTTAGGAATATGACCGATTTTGGACAGTGCCAGGTTAATCAGGTATAGGCCGTGAGGAGATGGAAAGAAATTGGGACGATATTGAAGTTCACTCATCCACCGTCTTAACGGTCGGGTTTATCGTCAATCCGATCGCCGGAATGGGCGGGCGAGTGGGGCTTAAGGGTACGGATGATGTCGTCAACCGGGCTAGAGCGCTCGGCGCGGTTGCAAGCGCGCACCTCAAGGCACGCGAGACCCTGCATGCTTTGAAGACGCTTTTAAAATCATCCAGCGGAGCGGTTGCCATTCGCTGGGTCACCTGTTCGCCCCCGATGGGCGAAGATGTCTTACGGGAGGAAGGCTTTGAAGACATCTTGGTCGTCTACCGACCGACGGAGGACACGACTCGCACGGACACGAGCAATGCGGCACGGGCTTTCATGGCCCATAGCGTTGATCTCATCTTGTTTTGTGGTGGCGACGGGACCGCACGAGATATTTGCATGATCGTCGGAAAAACCATCCCCGTGCTTGGTATTCCGTCCGGGGTCAAGATGTACTCCGGCGTCTTTGGCGTGTCACCGGTGAGTGTCGCGGAAATCGTCACTGCATTCGCGCAAGGCAGTATTTCTACGGCTGAAGTTGAAATACTTGATCTCGACGAAGAGCTCTATCGCCGCAATGAATGGGAGGTACGTCTTTACCAAACGGCCGTGACCCCATTCGAGCCCACCCTTGTTCAGTCCGCGAAGATGCTGATCACCGAAACCGGCGATGACGACGCCAGAGCCGATATCGCATCCTATCTTGCCGATATCATCGCTGCAAAGCCAGAAACACTGTTCTTGCTCGGGCCAGGCAGCACGGTCAAGGCTGTCGCGGATGCAATCGGCCTAGAGAAGGCTCTGCTCGGTATCGATGCCTGGCTTGCAGGCAAGGTCGCTGGCAGCGATTTGAACGAGAATGACATCCTCACCCTGCTCAAGCACCACCCGCGATGCAAGCTCGTACTTAGCCCTATCGGCGCCCAGGGCTTCATACTGGGTCGAGGAAATTTGCAACTAAGCCCGCAGATCGTGCGTATCATTGGACGCGAAAACATTTTCATCCTGGCTACGCCAGCCAAGCTTGCCCGCACGTCGATACTCAGGGTCGATACCGGTGATCGCACTCTGGACGCGGAGATTGTTGGCGATGGGCACTTGCCGGTGATCGTTGGCGACCGGCGGAGGCGCATGGTTCGACTTGTTGCATGAAAAAATACACTTGATCCAGGTCAAGGTCAGAGCGGCGAGGATTGGAGATGATGGTTTCATGTGGTGGATCGCTCAAAGCATATTACGGAACATGAAATGACATACGTGCCGCATACGCAGGTCGAGCGTGACGAGATGCTTGACACGGTGGGTGTCAATACCCTTGAGGCGCTCTTTGGCGGGTTGCCAGGCGAGTATCTTTTTCCGGCACTTGATCTGCCTTCCGGAATTTCTGAGCTGGAGCTTGAACGTGAGATGCGCGAACTGTCCGCGCTCAACGTGGCACTTGATACCCGGCCCTCGTTTCTCGGTGCGGGAACCTATCGGCATTTCGTTCCAGCCATTGTCAATACGGTGCTGCAGCGCGGCGAGTTCTATACCGCCTATACGCCCTATCAGCCTGAGCTCAGTCAAGGCATGCTGCAGGCGACTTATGAATACCAGTCCATGATCTGCGGCCTGCTCGGCATGGAAGTGAGTACGGCAAGTCATTATGATGGGGCGACGGCACTTGCAGAAGCGGTGCTCATGGCACTTGACATCGCGCCGGGCAGACGACGCAAAGTGCTTTGCCCGGCTAGTGTCCACCCGCAATACCGAGCAGTGGTTCGCACCTATCTTCAAGGGACAGACGCAATCTTGACTGGAGATAATCCCTCTATAGGCATGGATGAGTTGGTTGATGCTCTTGATGAGGGCGTTGCTGCCCTGGTGGTGCAGACGCCTAATTTCTTCGGCGGCGTGGAGCTTCTGGAACGGTTTGCCGATGCAACTCAGCGCGTCGGCGCCTTGCTGATCACGGTTGTCGATCCGGTCTCGCTCGGCCTATTTGCATCTCCCGGAGAGCTTGGCGCGGACATAGTGGTTGCCGACGGTCAAGGACTCGGCATTGCGCAAAATTTCGGTGGGCCGCATCTGGGCATTTTGGCCACGCGACGAAAGCATGTGCGCCGACTGCCCGGTCGGCTTGTAGGTGAAACCACCGACTGTAACGGACAGCGAGGCTATGTGCTAACGCTCGGCACCCGCGAACAACATATCAGGCGCGCACGCGCGACCAGCAATATCTGCACGAACGCCGCGCTCAGCGCGCTGGCGGCAGCGGTTTATCTTGCGACGCTCGGCGAAGTGGGATTGAAGCGTGTGGCGCAACTCTGTTATCATAAGGCACACTATGCAGCAGACCAGCTTACCGCCATACCGGGTGTCGTCATCAACCCTTCTTCTCAGGGGCAGCCGTTCTTCAAAGAATTTGTTGCGGTTTTGCCGAAGCCTGTCAGAGAGGTCAATCATGTCTTGCTGGAGCGGCATGGGATCGTCGGTGGCTATGACCTTGCCCGCGCTTATCCAAGCCATGAGGGGCATATGCTCATCGCCGTTACGGAAACATGCACGCGCGAGGATATCGATAGACTCGCAGCCGGGATTCGGAGCACACTGCAATGATGGACTCCGAGGCAACAGTTTATGAATTGTCCGTTCCCGGCAGACCCGGAGTTTCACTGCCCTTGCTTGATGTGCCCGAAACTTCATTTCCGGATGTCCCATTGCGTGAAGAACTCCGGCTGCCCGAGCTCTCAGAACTCGATGTGACACGACATTATCAGCGCCTTTCACAGCGCAATTTCGGGGTCGACAGTGGCTTTTATCCACTCGGTTCCTGCACTATGAAATACAATCCGAAAATCAACGAAGCGATTGCCCAGATGGCCGGATTTGCTCAAACGCATCCGCTCCAATCTGAGGATTCTGTTCAGGGAAATCTGGAACTGATCTGCCGCCTTCAGGACTGGCTCGCGGAAATTGGCGGTTTTGATAGGGTGTCGCTGCAACCCGCGGCGGGCGCAAACGGGGAACTCGCCGCGCTTTTGATGATGCGGGCCTATCATAAAGATCACGGCGAGAAGGGCCGCACACAGGTGTTGATCCCCGATTCCGCTCACGGCACGAACCCGGCCTCAACCAGCATGGCAGGATTCGATGTGCTGGAAATTCCGTCTGATGAACGAGGCAATTTAAACATCGACGCACTGCGGTCCGCCTGCGACGATACGGTTGTCGGCATCATGCTGACGAACCCGAACACGCTCGGTCTGTTTGAGGAGCAGGTGCGTGAAATCACAGATATTGTGCATAGCTGCGGCGCTCTTGTCTATGGCGATGGCGCCAACATGAACGCGCTCACCGGCATAGTACAACCTCGCGATCTCGGCATTGATCTTATGCACTTCAATTTGCACAAGACGTTCTCCACGCCGCACGGCGGTGGTGGGCCGGGATCGGGACCACTGGGCGCTGCGGGTCCTTTGTGCGACTATCTGCCCGGACCGATTGTGGAACGTCGAAACCGTGACGGTGGAGGATACTGTTATGACATTGTCATACCGGATCGCTCAATCGGGCGCACTTGTACCTATTTCGGCAATTTCGCCGTGCTGGTGCGCACTTATGCTTATATTCGCATGCTCGGGGCAGAGGGGCTAAAGCAGAACGCGCTCCATGCAGTGCTCAACGCTAACTACCTTCGCGTGCGGCTGCAGGAGGCATACAAAGTGCCGTTCGATCGCCTGTGCATGCACGAGTTCGTGTGCGAAGGCGTTGCAACGGGGACCGGAGTACGCGCGATCGACATCTCTAAACGTCTGATCGATTACGGCTTCCACCCACCGACTAACTATTTCCCGCTTATCGTGCGTGAAGCGCTGATGATCGAACCGACAGAAACGGAGAGCAAACCCACTCTCGATGCTTATATCGAAGCTATGTTGATGATTGCCGATGAAGTGCGCAAGGCCCCGGACGTACTAAAGTCGGCACCGCACACTGCACCGGTTGGGCGGCTTGATGAAGTGAAGGCGGCTCGGGACCTCAAACTTTGTGATCCCACAATTTTTACGTAAGGTGATATGCCACAGATATTGGTGACCGGAGCATTGGAGCAGATCGGATCGGAACTCGTACCGGCGCTATGCGAGCATTATGGCCCGGATCCGTGGTGGCTTCGGACATCCGTCTACCGCAACATGGCGGCAATTCAGAGTGTGCTGCCTTTGAACATGTGGACTGTACCAGAGCTGCGGAGATTCAGGATGTTGTGCGACGGCATGATGTGGGCACAATATTGACGTTGTCATCGGGATTGTCACGTTATTGAATTACAGCCGAGCGAATTTGAGCCAGGGTTCGGATTATGCAATAGCAATCGCAGCTTGCCATACGCTCATCGTCTCGTTTCGAAATTGGCGTAATGTTTTTCGGGAAATCAGATCGCATGTTGGATGATCAGGCATGGAAATCGATGACGAGCATAGGAAACTTTCTGCATCAGACCAGTTTACAGCATCACCCCAAACCAGTCACTGAGTTACCGTGACAGTCCCTTGTGTTGTATTTATGAGAAACCGCTTCAGACAGTTTGATCTTAAATAACACTGCCGGTTGCGAGGATTGATGGGACTAGGGCACGCGGTATGGCAGATTTTGTTGAATAAGTCGGCGTGGGTGAGCAGCGCCCGAAGTTGGAGAAGGGTGTTCCGGTTAGTTCCTCTCAACGAATTTCATTTCTTGAAATCGACTCTTGTGAAATGACATCCTATAAATTGACTACCGCATCTTTTGCCTCAGACTTTTTCAACATAATCGGCACATTGCCCCTGTTCAAACTGAGTCGCAATTTGGACAGGTCGGCCCGACACCAAGGGAGCTTTGTCCGCGTTGCCGGCGTCTGAACAGACGCAACTCAATCTTAGCTGAATGTCTATTGTTGGTTTTGTGACGGTAAAATTTCAACTTGTCCTTGAGGTCGGCTTTGGGCCGAATTTGCATGACGATAAATCTGGTTTCCCACCAATCTCGGACGAAAAATTCACGATCCAAATGCGTGTTGTTGACCCTTATCAGACGTTGATCGGCTCAGTTGTGAACGGAAATTTTGACCCCACCGATAGCAGAACTACTAACTTTTGTGGGCTATGGGGTCGCTTTGATGTTAGCAATCCGTCCATGCCAGATTAAACCGTTAAAACCGACCTGCACCGCGCAGCAGGCCTTGACTAAATCCAAAACAACAGAAATAAATGTGAACGAAGTCTATTAGCAATTGGTTCGGATCAAAGGACTGGGTCACACACCCTGTGTGGTGCACAAAAAAGAGGGAAAGCATGAAACGGTTTCAAAATATTCTCTTCGTAAAAAGTGTAGATCACAATAAGGCAGCATTGGCGCAGGCTGTTGCTCTTGCAAGGAACAATCAGGCATATCTGACACTGGTGGCAACATTGACAGAAACGCCGGAACATTTCAATTTGGATTCGCCTGGTGATATGGAACGAGAAGTCAGGCTGGCTGCATTCAAGAGCTGCCAAACTGCAATCGAAGACTTTGCCGAGTTTCATAAAAACTCAGTTCAGATTGAAACCAAAGTTTTGGAAGGAATACCGTTTCTCGCCATTATTCAGGAAGTTTTACAAAACGGTTATGATCTCCTCATCAAAACTGTTGAAAGTGATGAAGGGCCGATGTCACATTTCTTCAACACAACCGATATGCATCTATTGCGGAAATGCCCGTGTCCCGTCTGGTTGATAAAACCAGATCAATCAAAAAAACTCAATCGGATCGTTGCAGCAGTTGATTTCGATGAGGCAGGCAATGATGGTAAGAACGCGGCCCTCAACAGGCAGATTTTAGAGATGGCAATTTCGCTTGCCAACCAGGAATCTGCCGAGCTTCATGTCGTCCATGCCTGGCAGGCAATTGCGGAAAGTGCCCTGAGCAGTTTGCGGTCTGGATTGACAGAAATGGAAGTTGACAAATATATCGCTGATGTCAAAGCATCAAGAGAACACCGTCTTTCTAAACTGCTGAACCAAGCAAGAAGCTGGGTTGGGCAAGATGTTTTTGATAGCGTAGAACTGAACACTTATGCAACCAACGGCCGGGCAGAACAGGTTGTCGCAGATTTGATCCAAACTCTTGAAGCCGACCTTCTTGTCATGGGGACGGTCGGCCGAACCGGAATTCCGGGATTTTTTATCGGCAATACGGCTGAAACCATCTTGAATAATATCAATTGTTCTGTGCTGGCGCTCAAGCCAGCCGGTTTTGTCACACCTGTTGAACTGCCAGCACATCGCTAGAGTAACTTTAAGGGTGTAGCCCTGATATTATGGAAGATTCCGTCCAAGCCAGTCCTGGGAAAAAACGCGCCGTCTTATCAGCTTTTCGATCTCCAGAATGATGAAGAGCGCAAGGCCAGCACCAATTATTACCAGACCATCAGTAATTGACACCGGTTGTGTCTGAAACAGTATCTGCATGAACGGCAAATATGTGAAAGCCAACTGCAAGAACACAATAGACCCGACCCCTAAAAGGACGGCAGGTGTTCCAAGCATACCGCGCCATGTGAGTGAGGTCGTACGCATGTAGCGCACAGAGAAAAGATAAAAAACTTCCATGACAACAATGGCGTTCACCACAATTGTTCGAGCCAGTTCGTGTGAGGCGCCATGTGTTTCTGCCCAGGCAAACATGCTGAATGCCCCAGTTGCAAAGAGAACAGATACAAAGATAATCCGCCACACCAGAAAGCCGGTGAGTAACGGCGCGTTTGCATCTCGCGGTGGCCGACGCATTATGTCAGGCTCTGGCGGTTCAAATGCCAGAACAAGTCCCAAACCAACAACCGTGACCATGTTAATCCACAGAATTTGGACGGGTGTGACCGGCAGGGTCAACCCGAACAGAACTGCAGCAACAATAATCAGAGTCTCTCCACCGCTGGTTGGCAATGTCCAGCCGATCACTTTGGTCAAATTATCATAGACTGTGCGGCCTTCGCGTGTCGCGGCAACGATGGAAGCAAAATTATCATCAATCAACACCATGTCGGAGGCTTCCTGGGCCACGTCTGTCCCGTTGATCCCCATCGCGACACCGACATCGGCACGTTTGAGAGCCGGTGCATCGTTAACCCCGTCGCCGGTCATGGCAATTACCGCACCATCAGATTGCATGGCTTCAACCAAGCGCAATTTCAGTTCAGGACTGGCCCGGGCAAAGACGCTGATCGTCGCAATGGTCTTGCATAGAGTGGCCTGATCAAGTCCTTCAAGGTCCTGGCCCGTTGCAACCTTGTCGGGTGCGATAATGCCGAGTTTGGCTGCAATAGCACTGGCGGTAGCAGCATGATCTCCGGTGATCATCTTAACGGCTATGCCAGAAGCCTGGCACTCGGCTACGGCAGTGATGGCCTCTGGACGCGGTGGATCAATCAGACCGACGATGCCTTCCAGGGTCAAACCCTGCTCGATATCTTCAAATTCAAGTTCATTTTTTCCCTCGGGCAGAGACTGCGATGCGATTGAAAGAACTCGATGCCCCTTCCGGGCAAGTTCATCAATTGCGTTCAACCAGAACACTTTGTTAATTGGGGCTTGACCCGACGCTTCAGCTTGGAAAGCGCACATTTCAAGGATACTTTCCGGCGCTCCCTTGATGCAGGCAAAAGCTGTTTGATCAGGGCTATGATGCAATGTGGCCATATAACGATACCTGGCATCAAACGGAATTTCGTCAACTCGTACAAACTGTTTGGCAAGATTTTGTTGGTCATACCCCGCCTTTAGCCCAAGAGTGACAAGCGCCCCCTCCATCGGGTCACCGTCAATGATCCAGGTCTGATTTTCGTCTTGTCTGAGGGAGGCACCGTTGCAAAGAAGTCCGGTTCGGGTGAGGCGCAACAAGCCTACCTCTTTTGCAGGGTCAATTTTCTGATCCTTGATGCTAAAATCACCTTTAGGTTCATACCCTGTTCCCCCGACGTTGAAGATGTTGTCGGCCATAACGACCTTTGCAACGGTCATCTCGTTGCGCGTGAACGTTCCGGTCTTGTCCGAACAGATTGTGGAAACCGAGCCAAGAGTCTCAACCGCCGGCAACCGCCGGATGATAGCGTTGCGTGCTGCCATGCGCTCCACTCCAATTGCCAGGGTAATGGTCATGACCGCAGGAAGACCTTCGGGAATTGCGGCAACCGCCATGCCAACCATCATCATGAAGGCTTCTGAAAGGGTGTAGTTTCGCACCAGCACGGCAAAGGCCAGCGTTACAGTGGAGAGGCCGAGAATAACAATCGTTAAAAAACGGGCAAATTCATTCATTTGTCGGATCAGCGGCGTCTCAAGTTGCTCGACTTTACCCAAAAGCGCACTGATACGCCCCAATTCAGACCGGGCACCGGTTGCAACGACAACGCCTGTTCCCAGACCTGAAGTGATCAATGTGCCCGAATAGGCCATAGGCGTTCGGTCACCAAGCGGCGCATTGGATGCAACTACATCTGTTGACTTGCCTACGGGAACAGATTCGCCGGTTAAAATGGCCTCATCGACCCTCAAGTTCCGAGACTTGATGAGGCGCACATCGGCTGCTATGCGATCACCAGCTTCAAGCAGCAAAACATCTCCTGGAACCACTTCAGATGCATTAAGTGTAACCCGTTGCCCCTGCCGGAGTACCGAAGCTTTTTGGCTGATCATTTTACGGATTGCTTCCAGCGCCTGTTCAGCTCGCCCTTCTTGAATGAACCCGATTACCGCATTGAGAACAACAACCGCCAAAATTACCGAAGCATCAATTATGTGCCCAAGCAATGCAGAGACAACGGCGGCACCAATCAGAACATAAATCAGAAGATTGTCGATCTGCGCAAGAAGGCGCTGGAATACACTTTTTCCAACCCCGGCTGGCAGCGCATTGGGGCCATAACGGACCAGTCTGGCCGTTGCTTCCTTGTCTGTTAATCCATTGCTGGTGGCCTCAAGGTTTTGTAACGTTTCGGATATTTCACTTGCGTGCCAGATTGACTGTTGCTGTTTATCACTCATGTTTCAAACTAGATTTTTTTTGCAATCAACCAGTATGTAATACCAAGCGCCAAAACAACAGCAGCGGTTGCCCAGACGTACTCATAGGAAATTTCTTTGAAATCAAAGACGATGACTTTACGGGCAACGGCCATCAGCGCGGTCGCAACGACCAATCGTACGTGAATAACGTCCTCTCGAAGATAAACCGTAATATTGATGAAAATTTCAATGGCAATCAAGACAGCAAGGAAAGCGCCGAACGTTTGAAGGATGTCACCGATGTTCAATAACAGGAATGGTGATTCGGTCAGTTTTTGATACAAAATCCATACAACATCGACAATCCCCCAGAGGATCACCATAACCATCAAAATTGCCAAGGCGCGGACAGCATATTTGATAACGCCATGTAGAAAGCGAATTAATGGATCTGGCTGGTCCGCATCAAACCCACCGTGCTCGTTAACCATGTACTTGTCTTCATCCATCACTCTTTCACTTCAGCACCAGGTCCACTTTATTGCCTTGACTTTGATCAATCTCGGCCGTTGCGCGGCATCTCGATTATGATTTCGAATCTCACGTATTTTACGGCTCTTGCCGTGATGCCTCTTGCAGAAGTAACAGCCCTGTTCTTCGTGGTGCTGTTAATAATCATGCTGCGGCCCTGGGAGGGCAATGGTAAACGCGACGCCAACATGCTCATTCTTTTCCTACCGGTCATAGGCGCCTTTACCTACGCGCTGAACCAAGTTTTGACGCGCAAGTTGGGTGTTGCCAACAGGCCTCGACCATGGCCGTTTACTTCCTGGGCATGTTTATTGTCGTTTCGTTGGTTTTTTGTTTTCGTCGGAGAGGGACGCTTTGCCAAAGTAAGTGAAAATGAAAGTGTCCGTTTCCTGCTTCGCGCTTGGGTATGGCCGCAAGGAGCGGACTAGTATCTTTTTTTGGTTGGGATTCAATTCGGCGATCATCGGCTATTCAATTTCGCAAACCTATCGCATGGAAAATGCAGCTACCGTTGTACCTTGTGAATATGGGGGTTTGCCGCTTGCTGTCATGTAGGGCTGGGTTATCTGGGGCGAGTTCCCTGGTCCGACGGTATGGAGCGGCATAGCGTTGATTGTAGGGCCGGGTTATCTGTATTTTTGCGTGAGCGGCAAAAGAAATGCCGTTTGATCCGCACCAAACAGTTGCACCACCGATATCGATTGTCTGCAATTGGCACATTTTTTCCGGTTAGAAAATGTCCGGTTTACCGCTGTAATCTGCCATTAATACGTTCTCCGAACCGGCAGGAGTTAACCCATTGCGGACATTTGCCTTTAACTATAGCGCAATCAGGCTGCTTCGAGATTAATAGCTTCACCGGATTCTCGATTAATTTCTTCTACAAGCGCCCTAACCGCTGATGAACTTGATTGTTTAGAAGCTCTAACGACGTAGGCGATCTCTGGGGGTACGGTAAAGTGGCTATTAATCACTTCCATTTTGGATGTGACATGTCGCCTGCTGATAATGGAAATACCAAGTCCAGCTTCAACGCCAGCAATGATGCCGGCGTTGCTGGTACATTCCAGCACGGTCTTGAATTGGCAATCTTTTGACGACACATGCTCAAGCATCCATTTTCTATAGAAACAATTGTCATCGTAAGAGAGAAAGGGAACAGGACGGTTAGTGTCCAGCCTTAGATCAAGCGCCTTTGCCCAACACAAATTGTCTTTGTAAAGGACAGTGTCACCTGATAGAACGTCGTCTACAAAAACTTGCATTACCGATATGTCTATTTTTCCCGACTCGATCTCATTTTGCAGAATTAGACTTTGAACGACATGGGTGCGAACAGAAATATCAGGAAAGACACGGCCAAAGCGGCCAAGTATTCGGGCCAGTCCACTCCCCGTTATGTCTTCTGTCATTCCCAAGCGGATATTTCCCGAAATGGTTCGCTTGCTGAGGGATAAAACCGCTTCGTCATGTAAGGATAAAATCCGATTGGCATAACCGAGCAAGCGTTTACCTGCTTCGGTCAACATTGATGCGCCCGGTTTGCGGTTCAGCAAATCGCAACTGATGCTTTCTTCCAGCCGTTTGATCTTGTGGCTGACGGCTGATTGGGAAAGTGACAAATGATCGGCAGCCCGTGTGACACCTCCGTAAGTGACGATCGCCTGCAATGCTCTTAGGGCGTCGATATCGAGCCGGGGGGACATTTGTTTTCTCCATTCTTGAATAAACGGTACATGACATATTTCGATTAAAATATCTAATCAATTCATTTGATAGATAGAATAAAATCAAACATATTAGAGCTCTCGTAGATAACACTTTTCTGAAAAGAAGATAGAAAAATGAAACTGACTAACTTCAAGGCGCTGACATTTGATGTTTATGGAACCCTCATTGACTGGGAAACAGGGATGGTGAATGGACTTAAGCCCTTAACCGACAGGATTAGCCGTTCGCTTTCCCGTACTCAAATTCTCGAAGCACACGCACACCATGAATCAACAACTCAACAATACACACCGTCCAAAAAATACAGTGACATTTTGGCCGTCGTTTACAAGCGCCTGGCTGAGGAATGGAGTATCGAGGTGTCCTGGGACGAGTGTCTGGCTTATGGGGCATCGTTGGAACACTGGCCTGCTTTCGATGATAGCGTTGAAGCGCTTCAATATCTTAAGCGCCATTATGCGCTGGTTGTACTCTCGAATGTCGATAACGTCAGCTTTGCCCATTCCAACAAGAAGCTGAAGGTGGCTTTTGATGCTGCCTACACCGCCGGGGATATCGGTTCCTACAAGCCCGCCCCAGCCAATTTTGACTATATGATCGATAATCTTGGGCGCCTTGGCATATCGAAAAACCAGATTCTTCATACCGCCGAAAGCATGTTTCACGACCATGCACCGGCCAACCAGTTCGGACTGGCAAATTGCTGGATTTACCGCAGGCATGATCAGGAAGGCTTCGGTGCAACAATGAATCCAGGCGACATGCCGTCTTACGACTTGGTTTTTAATTCAATGGCTGAATTTGTCGAGGCTCACAAGGCTGAGATCGCGAGTAACAGTTGATGGACATCCTGACAGTAAAAAATTTGGAGGGGGGCGCTACATGGATGAGATTGTGGTCGTGAAAACATGTGAAATTGCCGGTTCAGTTCTCGCCATTGCTTACGCATTGCTGCTTGCTTCAAATACAGGAAATGAAGTCCTTGGCTTCACTATTCTATTGATCTCGACGAGCCTCTTTGCGGCATGGGCAATAATCGACAGAAGGTGGGCGTTTTTAGCGCTACAGTTTTTTTACGCTGTTTCCGCATTGATTGGCCTAATTCGCTTTAGTGCATAATCCACGAATGCGATATTGTACCACGGCACAGAATAACGGTTGGCATTCGATCTATTTCGCCCGGAAACCATCATATTGCCAAGCTCACGTCCAATGGGTAAGGGTAGCGTCATGCAAAATGATCAAACCACAATGCTCGCGACTTTAATTGTGGTTGGTACCGGCGCATTTTGGGGTTTTTATTGGCTGCCGGTTCGCCGTGTAGCAGAATTGGCGCTGCCAGGCGCTTGGGGGACTCTCGCAATTGTAGCAACTGCGATGCTTCTACTTACTCCTTTTGCTGTTAGACGACGTCAACGATTGGCTAACGCCGACCCACTAGCTCTTGCCTCCGTCGCCCTTGGCGGGGTTGCATTCGTCCTCTATTCGGTGGCATTCGTCTACGGTCAGGTCGCAATTGTCATTCTACTATTTTTTCTCACGCCCGTATTACCTTTGCCTGCACGTCGGGCAGTTTTGTCGGCGGCCCGGGATATGACGAAAAACTCATTCAGATCATGGAAGACGTAACTGGTGTTCCCGCGACGACTACAACAACTGCTGTATTAAGGGCGCTGGAATGTTTGAACGTCTCACGCATTGCTATGGCCACGCCATATCTAGATGATGTCAGCCAGTTGGAAGTCGACTTTTTTCATAAACTCGGCATTGAAGTGACCAACTGGAAGGGCGGCGGCATCGTTGAGACGGCTGACATACAAGAATGCTCGCCTGACATTTCCTATCAACGCGCCAAAGAAGTCGATAATGATCGGGCTGAAGCCATTTTCATATCCTGCACCGGGTTTCGTTCAATCGAAAACATAGCAAAACTTGAAAACGAGCTCGGAAAACCTGTGATTTCAGCCAATCAGGCGACCTTTGCCGACTCACTTCGCATTCTCGGCATCAATGATGTTAAAGAAGGATATGGCAGCTTGTTTGGGGAATATCTTTCGCAACTATCTGTAGTACCCGAAAAGGTGCAATTGGCTGGTTAACAAGCAAGGTTTAAATAATTGGCCGTGTAGTCAGTTTTGCGTCAAAAGCGTAAAAGCAACGTATCTCATATCATTCAAATTGCGGCATTTCCCCTGTTCGCTCTGATCTCGAAGCAGCAATCAGGCTTAACGTACCCACACACTAAGCTGGCTGCTACTCACGGCCCATTCCTGCCTTTCGGGTCAAAATGGCAGGCTTCGTTCTTGCACCCAAAGCAGACATTCTTAAGCACAGCATTGCAACGCCTTATTCATTGACAGCTGTGCAGACAAAGTTATTGTTGAAATTGTATCTTCAATGCGTTCAATTACCGCAGTTACTTCGACATCTCATGGGATCACATTCCAGTTATTTTCAGTTTGCTCCGAGACGTTTGGCGAGAAACATTAGTGTCCACTTCAAACAATCCATCCGAAACCGCCGAAAGCATCGTAATTATCGGCGCGTACGGGCTCATCGGTTTTGGGATTGCAACGCGGCTTGTTGCGGATGGGTATCACGTTACGGGTTTGGGTCGAAACGCAGAGACCGCCAATCGGGTACTACCCAATATTCCATGGATCGTGAAAGACATTCGCACTCTCTGTGAAGCCGAAAATTGGTGTTCCATTCTCAACAACATCTCGGTGGTTGTGAATTGTTCAGGTGCGCTTCAGGATGGCCCGGAGGATGATCTTGAGGCCATTCACAATCATGCAGTTTCTGCATTGGCGACAGCCTGTCACTCTGCGGGTGTAGGGCTCATTCAGATTTCAGCGGTGGGTGCGCGTCCAGACGCATCCACACCGTTTTTGTCTTCGAAAGGACGGGGTGACGCTGCAATTAGGGCATCAGGTGTTGCATATCACATACTCCGTCCAGGCCTTGTTCTTGCGTCCCATGCCTATGGCGGGACCGCAATGCTACGCATGTTGGCTGCCGTTCCAGTGATACAGCCGATTGCAATGCCGAAGGCCCAAATCCAAACTGTGTCACTCGCTGATGTGGAAAGAGTCGTCAGCGCCGCAATCGATGGCAAGATACCCCCCGGATATGAATGTGATCTGGTTGAGGCAGAGTTGCATTCGTTGCGGGAAGTCGTCGCATCGGTCCGTTACTGGCTCGGATTTGGCAAAGCTTCGCTTGAAATACGGGTTCCGAACCTTTTGCTAGGTGCTATCTGCAACATCGCAGATGCCATATCATTGCTTGGATGGCGATCGCCGCTCCGTACAACAGCGTTTAAGATCTTAACTCAAGGCGTGAAAGGCGATCCCGGAGATTTGACTCGTTTCGGATTGCCACCTGTTTTGACGATGTCCCAAACATTGGCCACATTCCACGCAACGGCAGAGGATCGTCTGTTTGCAAGAATGTCATTGCTGACACCAATCATAATTGTGACTTTGTGTCTGTTTTGGTTCGCCTCTGGAGCCATTGGTCTTGCGCGTGCCCAAGAAGCTGCCAATGTCCTTGAGACTGCGGGGTGGTCATCTGGCCTTGCTGTCAGTAGCGTCGTGTTCTGGGCAGTAATTGATATCGCCATTGCAGGGGCATTTGCATACCGTAAATTCACCAAGTCTGCATGTTGGGCGGCAATCCTTGTAAGCTGTTTTTATCTGGCCGCGTCGACGCTCTTTGTGCCGGGCCTCTGGATTGATCCATTGGGCCCTCTGATCAAGGTCGCCCCGGGTATAATATTGGCCCTTGTGGCGCGTGCTGCGATGGAGACGCGTTGATGGAATGGCTTGATCTCATTCGCCTGCTGCACGTTCTTGGGGCCTGCGTGTTAATTGGCACGGGCGCAGGGATCGCATTCTTCATGCTCATGGCTAATCGAACGGCGGCCCCGGTCAACATTGCACATACAGCGTCCATTGTTGTGGTTGCCGATATGATCTTCACCGCGACGGCGGCTGTGGCGCAACCGATCACAGGCACGGCTTTAGCGTGGGGGTTGGGGTGGTCATTTAGCGAGGGATGGCTTGTTCTCTCCTTGGTGCTTTATGTGTTCATCGGGGCGTTCTGGCTGCCCGTTGTTTTGATCCAGATTAAAATGCGGAACGAAGCAATTTATGCAATGACGGCCGGTATCCCCCTAACGGCCAAGTATACACGCCTTTATCGTATTTGGTTTGCTTGCGGATTTCCAGCGTTCATCGCAATTATCGTTTTGTTGTGGCTCATGGTGACGAGGCCCCAAATCGTTTTGTAGCTTTGGCCGCTAAGGACTCGTACCAGCATTAGGCTTGTCGTGCCCGTCGGTTGAGCGGACCGGCATTCACGGCCCTTAGCCGACCTTCAGGACAAGTTGAAATTTTGCCGTTACAAACCAACAGCAGACATTCAGCTAAGATTGGGTTGCGACTGTTCGAACGACGGCAACGCGGACAAAGCTGACCTGTTCAGATGAATTGACCATCCAAATTGCGACATAGGATTGACTTCCGCGAAGTGCCATTAGCCGACACCTATAAATTCATCATTCATCTTTCATCACCAGATAGCTGCTGTGCGGAGACACTATAGAAAAAGTCGGTTAAGTGAAATTTGTAGAGAATAATTAGAAGGTAATTCTGCAAGTGGCTACCATCTGAATTCAAATTTCATATTGGCTGTTCCTCTGAAATTACATTCGATAGATTCAGCCCCTCAATACTATTTGTTGAGCTTTTCTACAGTATTCGGACATTGCAGCCATTGTGAGCAAGATGAATTATTGGTGCCTGTAAGGTTTATTGACTGCCGAATACATGTGCGATCAAAATGTCAATATTCTGAAAAAGGTCTTTCCAGGCCGGTGTTAATTTGCTGCCTTTTGACTATTTGCTGGAAATGTCGACTATTACATTGGTGGCACCACTGAGCGCCCGCTGAAGATGGAGCAAGGTCAAAGGATCATCAGGCAACTCTGCCACCAATGCTGCCAAAGATTGTCGCGCCGCCGGGTCGCCTGCAGCAAGTTGTGCAAAAGCGGCTCTGTAAGCTTCCATTGGTAAGGACGCGCTAATTTCTGACAATTGAGGCTCAAAAGCTGCCAGGTTTTGCGACTTACCGGCAAGCAGCAAATGACCAGCTGGTCGCCCCGCGAAATTATCAATTTTGGCGACAACGGTTTCACTGACACATATCCGCGTACCCAGAGCCTTGTTCGCATTTTCCAGCCGAGCCGCGGTGTTCACAGCATCACCATAGGCCGTGTAGTCAAAAAAAGATTCTCCTCCGAAATTGCCGATAATCGCCTCGCCCGAATTGGCGCCAATACGTGTAGTTCCCAGGGCAACACCACGCGCGTTCCAACTCGACCGGAATTCTTCGGCGAAAGCGTCGATTTCAAGAGTACTTTTGACGGCCCGTTCAGCGTGGTCAATTTGGGCCACCGGTGCACCAAACGTCGCTTGAACGGCATCACCGATGATTTTCATCACTGTACCCTCATTGGCGAAAATAATTTGGGCAACGCCTTCAATATAGGCGTTCAGGAGTTCAACAATAATGTCCGGATCAGTCGATTCAACCAGGCTGGTAAATCCAGTCAGATCGGTAAACAAAAACGTAGCCTCGCGTCGCTCACCACCAGGTTTCATTTGTTCTGATTCCTGCGCCATTGCGTCAACGACACTGGGTGAAAAATAGCGCGACAGTGTGGCCTTGGCCAACTCCGCTTCGGCCTTTTCACGCTGTAATGTTCGAAATTCTTCCAGATGCCTCAGGGTTTTGCGAATGGTCGCTTCGAGGTCATCAAATTCAATGGGCTTAGTGATAAAGTCGAAGGCACCGCGGTTCATCGCGGTACGGATATTTTCCATGTCACCATAAGCAGATACAACCACGGTTTTCAGGTTTTGATGCTGTTCACCCAAATGCGTCAGTAGCGTGAGCCCATCCATTTTAGGCATGTTGATATCAGAAAGAACCATCAACACTTCCGTGTCGGTTTCCAGCAAGTCCAGTGCCTCTTGCCCGTCTTTGGCAAACACAAATTCCATTTGCTTTTTTCGGATTTCCCGGCGAAATTTTTGCGTGACAAGCGCTTCGACGTCGGGTTCATCATCGACCACAAGAATGCGGACAGCCGCGCTCATTGGCTGCTCTTTTCCGACAATTCAGCCAGTTCTGATTTTAAAAGGGTGAAATCGACAGGTTTTGATACCAATTGCGCCGCGCCACGCTTTTTGGCGTCATTTTCTGTGCCTGCATCGCCATATGCTGTGATCATGATAACTGGCAAATCGGGAGATTTCTGTTTAACAACATCCAATAGTTCCAAACCGGTCATTCCCGGCATGTTGATGTCGGATAATAAAGCCATCACACTTGGAGATTTTTCATTTTCAAGAAGCTGCAATGCTTGATCTGCCGACTGCGCAAACAGGAACTGATAGCGCTTTTTTCGTATTTCTCGACGAAAGTTCTGCCTGAACAACAGTTCGGCGTCCGGCTCGTCATCAACCATTAAAACCTTTAGCATAAGTCCTCCTACATTTCTCCTAGTTCGGCAATAACCGGAACGGACACGCAAAATGTCGTGCCGTTGTTCAGTTCGGTCTCAAAGCTCAGCTCTCCACCATGCTGCTTAACGATATCAAAACTCATCGACAAACCCAATCCCGTACCTTCACCGGATGGTTTGGTTGTGAAAAACGGATTGAAAATCTTGCCCCGCACATCGGTTGGAATTCCACCACCATTGTCAGAAACTAATACCAGGTACCGGTCACTCTCTTTTTTGGTTGAAACCATCAACACAGCCGGATCGCCGCTCGAGTTCGAATGCTTCACAGCCTCATACATGCCATTGGAACACAAGTTCAAGATCACCCGTTGTAAGTCTTGCGGCAGACATTCGATCTGCCCCACATCGTCCGATAAATTAACCTGCAAGTCGACATTAAACCCTTTGTCAGCGGCGCGGGCACCGTGATAGGCCAGATTTAAGCCTTCCTGAGTCAGCGCATTAAGGCCCACGATCTGTTTCTCGCTAGATCCTTCGCGCGAATGCAATAACATATTTTTTACAATACTGTCTGCCCGCCGGCCGTGTTGGTCGATCTTTATCAGGTTCTCTTTGACCGTCGTTATCAAGTCCTCGGCGTCTTCGCGATCTTCTTCATCCAGCTCAGCGATCGGCTGCTCCAATAATTCAACCAGCTCGTCCATCATCTCGGCAGACAGTTTTGCAAAGTTGTTCACAAAGTTCAGCGGGTTCTTGATTTCATGTGCAATTCCGGCGGTCAATTGCCCAAGGCTGGCCATCTTCTCGGCGTGCACTAACCGCTGTTGCGCATTTTTCAGTTTCTGCAAGGCGGCTTCGGCTTTGTCGCGCTCCTGCGAAATTTCGGATATGTCGAAATAGGTCAGCATCCTGCCACCGTCGGGCAATGCAACACATTGATATCTTATGACGCTGTCATCACCGCGTACAATGTGGGTGGGCGGGACATCGCCAGCACGGACGGCGTCGATTCTGACCTGAACCCAATCATCCCATTCTTCGGGTTCAACTGAGTACAAACCGCTGTTCTTGTTGTACTCGATCAACTCTCTCATGTTGGGCAACGTGTCAATAAATTCCTGAGACATATTCCAGATATTGCCGGCAGCCTGATTCACGATCCGGGTTCGTAAATCTTTATCCATGAAAAAAACGCCATAGTCGATGTTGTCCAGCACCGCGTTGAATTCAGCTAGCGCGGCATTGAGTGTTTCTTCGCTGCGTTTTCGCTGCGTTATGTCAGTATAAGTTGAGACGAACCCGCCACCTTCGATGGGGTTTCCGATAATTTCAATCACTGTACCATCCGAGCGGGTACGTTCGAATTTGTGCGGCTTAAACTGGCGCGATAGTTCCAACCGTTCACGAACCTGTTGTTCAATATCGCCGGGGCCGTATTCGCCGCGCTCGGCGTTGTACCGAAACGCCTGCTCCATCGTAAATCCTAACCCGAATTCTTCAACAGGGAAATCCATCAATTCCATGAATTTCTGGTTCAGGGCCATCGTGTTCAAATCCTTATCGACCATGGTGATGCCCTGACCCATGTTCTCCAGCGTCATTTTCAGGATGGCAGATTGCTGTTCAATTTCCAGTTGCTTTGTCTTTAGTTCCGTAACATCAGTATAGATCGAAACAATGCCGTCATCATTGGTGCGATGGTCCGTGACCTGCAGCCACTGATTGTCTATAAACTGTTCGCGGCTTTCACCATTCGCATGTTGCCTCTTATTCGCGATTCCTGCCAGGTAACCTGGAATGTCTCCGTCAGAAAGTGGAAACAGGCCACGTTCAACTCCCGCGGTGATGATGTTGGCAAACAATGCACCGGGCTTCAGGATATCGTCAAGGGTTGCGAAATACGCACGATATCGCGCATTGCTGATGACCAGCCTGTCGTCAGCATCCCATAGCGCAAACCCAGAAGAAATGGCCTCGATGGCCTCCTCAAATCGCTGATTGGCGGCTTGGGATTCTTCCTCGCGACGTTTGAATTCGGTAATATCTGTGTAAACCAATACCCTGCCACCGTCCGGCATTTGCCTTTCGTTCAAAAGTATCCATGCCCCGTTTGCGAGCTCAAGTTCCCATTTTGCGACAGGATGTTCCCATGCCTCGATGCGGGCATTTACCCACGCATCCACGCCATCAGGATGAGGTTTAAACATCCCCAGATTGTAACCGTCCCGGATCATGTCAAAGAACGAACGTCCGACTACGATCACATCTGTCATATCGGCTCCACCGGCAGCTTCGCCAAATATTTCGACATAACGATCATTGAAAAGCTCTACCTTGTCATCAGGGTCGATCAGCAATATGCCATCTGCAATCGTCGCCAGTGAGGCCATCAAGCGGGAACGAGTGCGGTCAAGTTCTACTTGTGCATCGCGGATTTCTGTAATATCGCGAACGGCACCAACCAACCGCGTCACACGGCCATGACTATCGCGTACTCCCACACCACGGTCGTGCACCCATCTATATCCTCCGTTCTTGGCCCGAACCCGATAGTCTAAATCGACCGAAACGGCTTGTT
The DNA here is from genome assembly GCA_030626025.1 of Anderseniella sp. Classification (GTDB taxonomy): domain Bacteria; phylum Pseudomonadota; class Alphaproteobacteria; order Rhizobiales; family Aestuariivirgaceae; genus JALWJW01. The sequence goes on from DAOUPT010000044.1 coordinate 23,871, forward strand.
TTTTGAAATGGACCCGGATGGCCTCTATGTATTTTGGTTGATCTTCTGGATGCAACCGCTCGGCCCACATTGCCGATGGCCCCTTGTTGACATCAAAATCCAAAATTTTTGTCAGATTGTCCGATAAAAACAACGTGTCATCTGAAACATTCCAGTCATAGATACCGTCGCTTGTCGCCTCCGACACCAGCAAATAGCGTTCCTCGTTTGCCTGTAGCGCGTGTACGGCGTTTCGTTCGGCCGTGCAGTCCTGATAGGTGATAACCACACCACCAGCCGAGTTGCGGCGATAGCGAATTTGCAGGATTTGACCATTGGCCATTTCCTGTTCAAGCTGGCGCTCACCGGATGTGATGATCTCATCCAGACGTTCAGCCACCTGTTCTTCGGCAGACCCTGGTCCAAAGTCACCTCTTTCGGCGTTGAACAGCAACAATGTGCGAAGGCTAACCCCATCACAACAAAGATCGTCGGGATATTGGCGCAATGATCGAAAAGCCGAATTGCAGAATGTCAGCCGCAGATCACTGTCAAATATACCGACACCAACACCCAGAAGTTCCAGACCTTCTTCTGCGCTCCCCGATGTAATCGCCATCACATACTCCCTGATATTTGACAACACAGTAACAGAATAACCTAATTGGGACACAAATTTTATAGGCCGGACTATTTTGCTTGCAACCACACTTGATCTGAAAAATTAATGGCGTGATCGGCAAGCAAACAATAATGCTTTTGTCAGCTTAAATGACGCTGTTTAATAATTAGGTTTCTGGCGGTTTCCAACAGAATTGAATACCCCCTGTGATTTTCCTCCATCGGATCAGCCTCAATGTGTTAGTTGGATGGAGTTTGACAAATCCCGCTACTTGTTGCCGTTTACAGGACTGCATTGAGCTCGAACCCTACTCCACCCGAAAGTGTATGTCGGCTCTGGGTCCAAAGGGTGAATTCGTTCAAAGGATATCAGTTCAAATTGCGACATGATCACGAGGTCTGCAAAGGGTTCGAAGCTGAAGTTTGATCGATTGGGATCTGCAGCCAGCAGATCGGAAAGTTCGGCCCTTAGCCGACCTTTGCACCCATCTGCTTTAATAGCTGTTGTTGGTGGCAAACCAGACATTACCGGAACGGAGATTTTGTGCCATAAGCAGCCTTGGCAGGTATAGCTTTGTAAGCATGTCCAGTTGCCCTAGATCAATGCGAACAATCAAAATTGGCTCTAGATTAAATTAAGACAGGTTTGAGTAGGCATTCTCATACAATTGTCTCTTGATGGGTAGTGTGCTTTGAGGTGCTGCAGTTAGGAAAATTCGAGAGTACCGCGAGTTTGAAGGTAACTGGAGGTGTTTTTTATGCGTTTGACACTAAGATCGATACTAGTTGGGCTAGCTTTAATTGGGATTTCCTCTTCAACTTGGGCCGAGGTAACCGGACAAATCAACTACCAAAAATATTTCCAATCCGCTCTTGTTCTTTCAACAGTATCAGCGGCCATTGCTGGGCTAGGGAAATGTGATAATTTACATTATGAAGAAAAAAGGAAGTTGACAACTTATTGGCGCTGTGGGTCACCTGTAAATACAAGGACGGCCATAGTTCCAGCGTGATTGTTCGCTTCGACGCGTTCGAAAGTAATTTTATGACGCCAAAGTCATTCCAATACGCTAACTGAGTGGGATGGGCGTCATCCAATTCGGTTTCCGTGATCTCACCTTCAGTAGCCATTGTAGTGACCGCTGTGGGTCAATATTTGCCTGTTAGCGATGCTAAGTTTCGTCCGAAACCGACAGCAAACCGGACATGTGGTCAAAGCGGAATCGGCCCAAAGCTGCCGTTGGCGATTTCTTCCTACGGAGACTGCATTTGACCC
>DAOUPT010000119.1 GCA_030626025.1 Anderseniella sp.
CATAGGCAGTCTTTGCGTGACAAGGTTCACACGAATATGTCCGCCCTCACGTAAAGTATGGCCAAGAGCCAAAAATGAGGCCGCCGCCAACATATAACCGGAAAAATCCGCATAAGATGGAATCGTGGAAGGCAGGATCGGCCCGAACATGCGGGTCACCCCATTCAGCAAAATTTGCGCACTAACAAGCAGGCAGATCGCAACAATCAGACAGCCTGCAAGCATCCCCGATAACTGATATAATTTATCTAAAAGTTTACGCACGATGCCCCCATAAGTCATAAAAATGGCCCCCAGAACCTGGGGGCCACAGTATTCAGTTTATTTATTATAAGCGTCCAGAATCGATTTAGCATCGTCAGATGCCTTTGCTGTCCATGTTTCTAGCATTGTCGCGCCAATGTAGCTTAGACCTGCTTTCAGCGCATCACTTGGTTGATAAATCACCATACCATGCTCGGCCATAACGGCGGTCTTGGTTTCAGCCTCTGCAGCTGACATTTCCCAACCGCGTGCCATAGCTTTCGTTGCCGCTTCCTTAACCGCTTTTTGGTTGCCCGCAGACAAGGCTTCAAAGGCGGCAATGTTAACTACAACGATGTTCTTTGGAACCCATGCATTGATCGGACTGAAATGGCTTAAGAAATCCCAAGCGGATGAATTCGCGCCGGTAGATGGCGAGGTGATCATCGCTTGCACTTGGCCTGTTGAGAACGCCTGTGCTATATCAGGGGCAGCTACCTGAACTGGGGCCGCACCCGCCAACGTGGCGAACTCTTCCAAAGCCGCGTTATAGGCGCGAAACCGTAGACCATTTAACTGATCGACAGTCGCAATCTCTGATTTGGTATACAGCCCTTGTGCAGGCCATGGCACAGAAAACAATGGCATCAGACCCTGTTTGGCCAGCAGTGCTTTAACCACAGGCTTTTGTGCGTCCCATAATTTGGCGGCCTCTTCATAAGATGTAGCTACAAATGGTTGGCTATCGATACCAAAAGCAGCATCTTCATTTGATAGGCGTGACAAGAAAAACTCGCCGATGGGCACCTGTGCAGAACGGATTGCATTTTTGATCTCGGCATGTGGAAACAGCGAGCCTGCTGAATGCACTGTGATATCCAAATCACCATTCGTTGCCACCCGCACTTCATCAGCAAACTGACTAATATTTTGTGTGTGGAAAGTGCTATCACCATATGGTGTTGGCATATCCCACTTATCAGCCAATGCAGGTGTAGCAAGAGCCATAGCGGTTGCAAATACGAGTACATGTTTCATTTATTATTCTCCCATTGATGAATACGGCAAAGCACCGATTCTGTTCTTAATATTACATTTACGTTTTGTCAGCGTTCTGACAGTAAGGCAACGTAATTATAGAATCGGAGTTTATCATGGTTTTCGATACAGTTGGAAGTTGGCAATTTTGGGTCGACCGTGGCGGCACATTCACCGATATAGTCGGGCGCAAACCTAATGGTGCACTCGTGTCACACAAGTTGTTATCGGAAAACCCCGAACGTTACAAAGACGCTGCGGTGCAAGGCATTCGTGATCTTTTGGGCATGAAACAGCATGAGCCATTTAAGCCTGGCCAAATTTCGGCCGTAAAAATGGGTACAACAGTTGCCACCAACGCCTTGCTGGAGCGTACAGGTGAACCTGTGGCGTTATTCATCACCAAAGGTTTCAAGGATATGTTGCGGATCGGATATCAGAATCGCCCGAAACTATTTGATTTGGAAATAGTACTACCAGAGCTGTTGTATTCGGAAGCTTATGAGGTGTCCGAGCGCCTTGATGCAACGGGGGCTGTGCTGGAACCGCTAGATGAGACCATCGTAACGGCTGACCTGCAAACTGCATATGATGCAGGTTATCGCAGTATCGCCATTGCGTTCCTACACGCCTATCTAAACTCAGAACATGAGGCCCGCGTGGCTAAAATCGCCCGCGACATCGGCTTCACCCAAGTCTCAACCAGCTCTGACACATCCCGCCTGATCAAGATCGTCGGGCGCGGCGATACCACAGTTGTTGACGCTTATCTGTCACCTATTCTGCGCAAATACGTCGACCAGGTTTCCACCGCACTTGATATTGGAAATGGTGGCTGTGAGCGGTTATTCTTTATGAAATCAGATGGTGGGTTGACCCAAGCCAATATTTTTCAGGGCAAGGATTCCATTCTATCGGGCCCTGCAGGTGGCGTTGTAGGCATGATTGCCACCGCAGCCCAAGCCGGGTTCGATAAAATTATCGGCTTTGACATGGGTGGTACATCCACAGATGTTTGTCACTACGCAGGCACCTTGGAACGCTCGTTTGAAACCGAGGTTGCAGGCGTACGCATGCGCGCACCCATGATGGACATTCATACAGTTGCCGCCGGTGGCGGCTCGATTTTGACTTTTCAAGACGGTCGCTATCAGGTTGGCCCTGAAAGTGCTGGTGCCAACCCTGGTCCAGCGTGTTATCGTCGTGGTGGCCCATTGACAGTGACTGACTGTAATGTCGTTCTAGGCTGTCTCAACCCTGACCATTTCCCTAATGTTTTTGGGCACAATGGCAATCTGCCACTGGACGCGGATGTGGTGCGTGAAAAATTCACCACGCTTGCCGCACAAGTAGCGGCAGAAACCGGGAAACCACAACTGTCACCTGAAGAAACCGCCGAAGGTTTCTTACAGATTGCTGTTGGCAACATGGCGCGTGCAGTGAAAAAAATCAGCGTTGAGCGTGGCCATGACGTGACCAAATACACGCTTGTGTCTTTCGGTGGTGCCGGCGGGCAACATGCCTGCCATGTGGCAGATGCCTTGGGCATGAAACGCGTATTTATCCACCCGTTTGCAGGCGTTCTATCCGCGCTTGGTATGGGACTGGCCGATGTGCGCTCGCTGCGTGAAGAACAGGCTGACCTGACACTTTCTGAACTAAATACCGCTCAAAAACGTCTTGATGCCCTGCGCCATGACGCAATAAACGAAATCCTGCAACAAGGCGTACCCGCAAGCGACGTTTCAACAACTTCTACAGCGCACGTGCGCTATGATGGCTCCCATCAGGCATTACAAGTTCCCTTTGGCAGCATTAACGAAATTAAGACTGCTTTTGAAACTGCGCACCACGCGCGTTTCGGCTTTATTGCCGCCGACCGCACGATTAAAATCGACATGCTTGCAGTTGAAGCCATAGGTGAGATGGTCGACAAGATCGACGTGCCCGCAGCTATTGCAAACCATAGCAAAGCCACAACTGCGCCTTTGTTCACCAACGGGGCAACAAAACTCTCCACCCTGATCCACCGTGATGCAATTCCTGACAATACAACGATAAAAGGCCCGGCAATTATAACCGAACTGACAGGCACCAACCTAATTATGGATGGCTGGAGCGCAAAGCGTGACGCATTAGGTAATCTAATTGTCACCCGCACTGAAGAACGCAAAGCCGAACACGCGCTTGGCACCGATGCCGATCCAATCATGTTGGAAGTTTTCAACAATCTATTCATGTCAATTGCCGAACAAATGGGCACCACATTGGCCCACACTGCCTATTCGGTAAACATCCGCGAACGCCTGGATTTTTCCTGCGCGCTATTTGATGCCACAGGTGATCTGGTAGCCAATGCGCCACACGTACCGGTGCATCTTGGCTCGATGGGAGAAAGCATTCGTGCAATTATCCGCATGAATGCGGGCCAGATGACAACCGGCGTCAGCTATATGCTGAACGCACCGTTCAATGGTGGCACCCATCTGCCCGACGTAACCGTAATCACACCGGTCTTTGATGAAAGCGGTGAAGAAATCTTATTTTACGTCGGCTCTCGCGGGCACCATGCCGACATCGGAGGGCGCACACCAGGGTCTGCCCCACCCGACAGCACTCACATCGAAGAAGAAGGTGTCGTGATCGATAATTTTAAACTGGTCGAGAACGGCACGCTGCGACTTGACGCACTCCATGAACTGCTATCCTCAGGCAAATACCCTTGCCGCAATATCAATCAGAATATTGCCGATCTGGAGGCCCAGATTGCCGCCAATGCCACCGGCATCAAAGAGGTGCACCGGATGATTGCCAATTTTGGCAAAGACACTGTACTGGCCTATATGCGCCACGTACAATCCAATGCCGAAGCCTCTGTTCGCCGCGTGATAGGTCAGTTAAAAGACGGCCACTTTGTCTATCCGTTTGACCACGGTGCACAGTTGAAAGTAAAAATAACTGTCGACCCAGAGAACTGTCAGGCCATGGTCGATTTCACCGGGACATCCGATCAGCATTTTGGCAACTACAACGCGCCGCTTTCAATTTGCCACGCGGTAGTTCTATATGTTTTCCGTACCCTTGTAGGCCAAGACATCCCCATGAACGAAGGCTGTCTGAAACCGATTAAAATTATCGCACCAGAAGGCTCAATGATCAACCCACGCTACCCGGCAGCCGTAATCTCTGGCAACACTGAAGTCAGCCAGGCAATAGCGGACTGCCTATATGGTGCTTTAAAAACCATGGCTGGCAGTCAAGGTACGATGAATAACTTTGTCTGGGGCAATGAAGACTTTCAGAATTATGAAACCATTGCAGGCGGCACAGGTGCCGGTCCCGGCTTTAACGGCGCCGACGCGGTGCATTCGCATATGACTAATACGTTGATGACTGACCCCGAAGTGCTTGAGACCCGTTTTCCAGTCCGAGTGGAAGAGTTCTCTATCCGGCACAGCTCAGGCGGTGAGGGTAATTGGTCAGGCGGTAACGGCTTAACACGCCGCATCCGCTTTTTGGAAAAAATTACAGTTACCACGCTGAGCTCCCATCGCATAACGCAAGCTTTTGGCGGCAATGGTGGGCAACCCGGAAAAATTGGTAAAAACAGCGTATACCGAGTAGACGGAACCATTGAAAAGCTTAAGGGTAATGACATCATCCAAATCAATGCCGGCGATATATTCCAAATGAAAACACCTGGCGGCGGCGGTTGGGGAGCTGCATAAAGGTTTTGGCCCCAATTGCCTATGCTTGCACTAACTGCTGCGACTTTGTTACATCAAGTCAGGCAAGACAGATACCTCGATGACCACGACACACACCCTGATGCTTCCTGTGATCCTCAACGAGTAATGCCCTTAGGCCGCACGCGTGGCATTGGGTGCTGCGCGCAGGCCCAATTAACTGCGCGCAGGCCCAAAATGTTGATG
>DAOUPT010000112.1 GCA_030626025.1 Anderseniella sp.
ATCAACATAGGTGTGGTGTGAGAGATGCAAATTTTAAAATGAGGTTGTTATTCTGAAGCAAACCGCATCACCCTGTTTCATTTAAAACCAAGCAATTTGTTACCCATATGATACCCAGCAATATCTGTGCACGGTAACGTACTCGTCGAAAGTCACGTAACATATTGAAATGATTGAGAAAAGTGGTGCCCAAAGGCGGATTCGAACCACCGACACGCGGATTTTCAGTGAGGCTCGGACCCTTGTCATACTGCTTCAGTCCCTATCAATTCATTGCAATAGAGCATTGAAACTATTCGGGAATGGGTTGGCAATCCGGTTCAAACCGCTTCAACTCAAAGCATCCAAGCCCACTGTAATTTGCACCCATATGAAACCCAGTTTTTGAGTTGGGCCGCTTTGATGCCGGAAGCGGACATACGGTCGAGTGATTGAGTTTGGAGGCTTTGTGCCGATACTGTTGATTGTAGATAGTGACTACTGCAGCATAGTCTGGGCTCTCACTGCAATTTTATGCGCCTTGTTTTGTTAACGCCCTTTCAACCGCCTTTTCTGGACAAAATACTACTCAGGCAGCCAATATTTCCCGCCGCTTTGGCAAGTTCGCTTACATCGGTCGTCAAGACATCGATACCAAAACCTTCAAAATACGCCTGAAATTTTTCAAGCCCCGCAGCAAGCAGAATTTTTCGAGACCCGAGTGTCACAAAATTCATCACGCGATAGCTTTGCGGATCATCCGTCAGGGGCGGAAAAGCCACTTGATACCCCCGGTCACGCAGGGCATTAACTGTTGCCACAGGTGTGCGCCGGGGCCAGCAAAATGCCAGATTGTAATCTGCTATTCGCATCATACCCATGAAGTGCATGGTACCAAACGGTAGGTCTACCGGGATTACTTCGCAATCGATTTCGGCCAGGGTTGTCGCAATTTGAGTGATCGCCGCCTGATTGGTTCTATGTCCGCGCCCGATCATTGCGGTACGCTTATCAAGCCACATCAAATCGGCACCTTCAAAAATAGCATTTCCGGTCACCGTTCGTAAAATAGGAATACCCAAATCGGCCAGGCGGCGGGCAACGGGACGTTCTTCGCCTGCGCGCACACCACCAGCGGGTCGGGCCAATATTGCCCCCTGCGGGGTCATCGCGCACAAATCGGCACAGAACATCTGGTTCGCCTGAACCTGCATTTCCGGGTCAACTAAATGCACTGTGATTCCTTCTTGGCGATAGGTATCAGAAATCCCGTCATGCTGTTTTTGCGCCAATGGAATATCAATGGATTCCAGCATCAGCGCCTTTTCCGTATCCTCCAGAGAAGCGGCAAGTTCGTGGCCCGGTCTGTGCATCAAAACAGCCTCCAGGGGGGCATATTCATTGGTAACCCTATATCCAGACCAGAGACTTCCAAGTTCTTGTGCATGGCTGGCAGTGCGCGCAACCCAGTTTTCTCCACCATAAGCAGCTGCACCAAAACTGTTTTTTGTCCTCAGCTTAGGATTTGTCATCCTTTTCCCCATGTCCAGTATGTGAGTTATTCGCTATATTGGCGATTCAGACCCCTTAGTGCAAGCATGGGGTTCCTTAAGGCCAGTTTGTTCATGGCCTGTCCGAAAAGGTAAAGTGCATATGCTGCCTAATATTTTAATGTTCATGACCGACAACCAGCCAGCCGAACTGCTGGGCTGTTACGGCAACACCGAAATACACACGCCGCATATTGATGCCTTCGCTGCAGAGGGTTTCCAGTTTGACAACGCATTTTGTGTTAACGGCATGTGCTCACCGTGCCGTGCTTCGGTTATGACCGGACTTATGCCATCGCAACATGGCATTCACACCTGGATTGATGACCGGCTTCGGCACCTCTGGCCCGATAACTGGAACGCACTTGCGGAATTTCAAACCCTGCCGGCTATCCTTGCTGAAAACGGTTACAGCACCGCCTTGATCGGCAAATACCACATGGGTGCACCAGAGAACGCCCAGAACGGGTTCCAGCACTGGGTCACCAGCCCCCATGGCCATGTCACTGATTTCTGGAATGGCACCTATATTGAAAATGGCGAACTACAGACCTATGCAGGCCATAGTGTTGATTATTTCACCGACAAAACGATTGAGTATCTTGAGGGTATCGATTCTACAGCACCTTTTTTTGCCTTTGTCCCCTATAACGCGCCATACGGTCATTGGCCGGCACTAAAGGGCCGGGCGAGGAACCGCTTTAGGGATTTTTATGATGATGTTGACATGCACTCTGTTCCCCGCGAAGGATTGCACGAAAACGCCATAGCGCGTTTCCTGCGCAAAGCCTCAGACAGCGTTGGCGGTATCGATCACAGTTCGGAACTGTGTATCCCCAATGATCTGGAAACATTACGAAATTACTTTTCCGAAATGAGCATGGTAGACGATGGCGTCGGCCGGGTTCTGGATACGCTTAAACGTCTGAATATCTATGACGATACACTGATCATTTATACTACTGATCACGGATTTTCCCTGGGCCATCATGGAATCTGGGGTCATTCACAAGCAACATTGCCTTCAAATGCGTACCGGACAACTTTTTCTATCCCGCTTGTCTTTCGTCATGGGGATCGTTTTCTAAACACCAGAACCGCTACCCATGTCAGTCAAATCGATCTGTTCCCTACGCTGCTTGAGTTGGCGAATATTGAACCGGACGGGCACAATGCTAACTCTGCGGCCAAAAGTTTTGCGCACTCGCTGAGAACCGGTGAATTTGAAAAAAGTGACGAGGTTTTTCTGGAGCAGGAAGAAACCCGCGCTATTCGCACGCCGAACTGGTTATATAAGCGCAGGTTTCAACGGGCACCCAATCCACCCTATCCCGATGAACTCTATGACCTCAAAAACGATCCACTTGAAAAGGTCAACCTTGCCGGCAAGCCGGAATACGCCAGAATTTCTGACGAACTAATCCAAAGAATTGAACAATTTTTTGAACAGTATTCCAATCCGAAGTACGATCTTTGGAAAGGCGGAACACCGCAATCCAACTCAGACAAACCCTGGCTCTGGAAAGAGGCCTGGGGGGACGCCTGGGTAGCCGGTTTCGAAAGAGGCTAAATGATGTTTCAAATGGTATACAGTGATATGAGTCACAAAGCGGCAACCAATTAATTGAATGGAAAAAATAGATGCCAGATATTGAGTATTTTTATGCGGCTCATTCCGCTTTTGCCTATTTGGGTTCTGCCCGTTTGATGAAAATTGCCAACGCTGCAGGGCGGCGTATTGTCCACAGACCGATGAATTTGAGCGAGGTCGTTGCGGCCGCATATCCAACCGGCTTTAGCGGGCGAAGCAAAGCTCATCGGGCCTATTATTTTGGCCGCGAGATTGAGCGTTGGGCAGAATATCGTGGCGTTTCAGTCAAGGGTGGCATTCCATCCAATCACGGTAATGATATAACTTTGGCAAATTCTATTCTGGTTGCAGGCACCCTGCAGAACCAAAATATAGACCGATTGGCATATTCCATGATGGAAGCACATTGGAAAGACCATGCCGACTTGTCTGATAAAGCCACCCTTGTTCACCTTATAGAATCAGTTGGGTTTGATGCAGAATCACTACTTCATGCCGCAATGACACAGGAAGTAAAAGCTGCATACGAAGAAAATACCGCAGAAGCAATTGAGCGTTCGGTGTTCGGCTCTCCTACATATTTCATTGATGACGACATGTTTTATGGCCAAGACCACCTTGAGCTTGTTGAGCGCGCGCTGCAGCAACCCTTCGCGAAGAAGTGGTCTGGGACAGAATCCCGTGACACGGCGCACAGTGTCAGAAAAAGTAACTAAGGATATCTGCCGCGTAACGCGCAAGCGATATTCGGCTGAGGAAAAGATCCGCATTGTTTAGGCCAATTTGAATGTGACGACGACAAATGATAGATTAGTGCACTCAATAAATACCGGAGGAATAAATATGATACAGGGTCTCCACCACGCTGCCTATCGTTGTCGGGATTCGGAAGAAACCCGCGAATTTTACGAAGATTTTTTGGGGTTGCCATTATCTGGAACGCTACAAATTGGCGAGACCAAGAGTGGGCGTCAAACCAATACCCTGCATACATTTTATGGACTGGATGATGGCTCGTACCTAGCTTTTTTCGAAGCTCCCGATATGCCTTTTAAATTTCGTAACCAACATGACTTTGACTTGCATATCGCGTTAGAGGTAACTCGGGAGGATTTGGGGAAAATGTTCGAAAAAGGAAAGCAGGCTGGTATTGAAACCCGTGGCATTGCAGATCACCATTTTATCGAGTCAATCTACTTTCGTGACCCCAATGGTTACGTTATTGAGCTCACAGCCAAAAACCCGGAGCATGATATTGAAATGGACCCCAAAGTAAATGGTGCACGACAGAAGTTAGACGCGTGGCAAGTCGATAAAAGTTGATCAGTCAATTGAATGTAAACAATACCCGCCATGGCACTGTCACGGTAACCGGGTAACCGGCTCCGATTTCAAAACCTGTAAAGTGTGTGCTCGCAATCATAATTTAAATTCGGCCACCACAGGTGCATGATAGGATTCAGGGTTTTTTCCAATCACCGCAAATCCAAAAAGCTCGTCGCTGATTAGTTCGTTGTGAACTTCAAAATGCCGGTACCGGCCGAGCAGGGCATGGGAAATGAGAATGTGGTCGAGCATCAGTTTATTGCCGTGATGAATCACCGAAAAGCGTCTTGATTCCGGCACCGCACGCTCCAGAAAAACCAAAGACCGGCTAGCTAGTTCGCCATTGGCGGTATCATCGACACTGGCGCCGATAATTCGGGTGGCTCCCTCCAGCTCTGTTGCATTGAAATCACCACACACCAACACCAACGCATCCGGCTCGGCATCAAATATCCGATCGATAAGAAGCCGTGTTTCAAGCGCCTGCCCACCTCTTTTAAGCAACGCGAGATAATATCCTTCAGCCCAACCGGATGTGGATTTCCAACTGAATTGACCGATCTTTTGCCCTGCAATGGGTGCTGCAAGTGGTGCCCGAAGGTGCAAATTGATCAGGTGAAGCCGGTTTCCAGATGCAATATTGATCGAACAATACAGCAATGGACGGTCCCAGTTTACTTCGACAGGGTCAGCAAGAGGAGGAACGGCTGTAACCGGTGAATAACTAACTGGCGGGACAAGGGAATGCCATATTTGTTCGCTTGCCTCGATCGGCCAGCGGCTCAGGGTTACGATATTGTGTTTGTCTGAAAACCGTTTGGTGAGCGGATTAACACTTGCGGCACGCTCAAAACCGGCATAGATCGTATTTTCAATCAACCGGTCGAGTGCCTCAAGACTGCGTTCGATATTGTTTGCAGACTTATCTGCATTTACTTCCTGAAAGCAAATGATATCAGCATCCAAGCGCTCCAGTTGCGGCCTCAAGACAGCAATTCTTGTTTCTAATTGCACGCCTTTGCCGTGTGAACTGCCAAGGTTTTCCAAGTTAAAAGTTGCAATACGCATTTCTTCTCCAAGCCAAGCGCACTTTGCGTCCTGGCGTCCGTCCGATGAGAACGGCATTTCTGGTTCATGCCAGTAGGTTAGCATAAAAATTTTATTTAAAGCAGGACCGATGACCGAATAGGCTCAACTCCTACAGATCACACAGACCCGATGATCCGTCCAGTTTACCCTCAATAGCTGCTGCTTTACACACAAGCTGTGTTTGACCGAAATGTGCCGAGGCTGTGTGAAAACACCCAATTTTGGCTAAAAATGCAATTTTAGGGCTTTGTCAGAGCAATAATTAAAGGACAAACTGCGCTCTATACTGGTGCATTTTAGGCTGCAAGTTGCCGCCACTCTGCCAAGGCGAGAGATCGATTGTGCTTAAAATTTTGTCGACTGTAGAGATGACGTTCCTGGTTGAAATGATTGTAAACTGATGCGTGAACCGATGAGAAT
>DAOUPT010000131.1 GCA_030626025.1 Anderseniella sp.
ATTCCAATTAACGGGGTTCCAACCGATTGATGCGCTCCACCCTCCGGGGCCAGCGTTACACCCGAGGGTGTGCCGACGATCATAAACCGGCTGTCCATGTAGCAGGCATAATTGAGTGCATCGAGGCCACGGGCAATAAATGGGTCATAAACCGTGCCGACCGGCAATAACCGTTCACCAAACAGTGAATGCGACAGTCCGGCAGCACCAAGCAGCAGAAACAGGTTCATCTCAGCGATACCAAGCTCAATATGCTGACCTTGCGGTGAAAACTGCCATTTTTGCATTGACGGGATTTTTTCGTCACGAAATGTATCAGCCTTTTCAGCCCGGGCAAACAATCCGGTTTGATTAACCCATCCGCCAAGGTTGGTTGATACGGTCACATCCGGTGAAGTTGTAACAATCCTTTCAGCCAGCGATGTTTTGGCTTTTGCCATTGCATCCAGAATTTTGCCGAACCCCGCCTGTGTGGACAACAATTTGTCATTGAGCACGACAGGTCCATCGGTGCTCACAGCAGATGCCATGTATCTGCGGGTGCCTTTAGCAAAGAACAATCGTTCCTCAAGCCATGCTCTTAGACCATCAGCATCTTTTACGGCGGCAAAACGATCCCACTCCTGGCCTTCTGCAACGTTCATAGCGGTTTGCAATTCAGCCATCTGCGTTTTGGTCATCAGGCCCGCATGATTATCTTTGTGACCGGCAAGGGGTGTTCCCCAGCCCTTGATGGTATAGGCCACGAATACCGTGGGTTTGTCGTTATCTATATTGTTGAATGCCTCACACAGGGTTTCAACGCACTGTCCGCCAAGATTGTTCATCAAAATGGCCAGTTCGGCATCGCTACGACGCTCCAGCAATGCAGAAACATCTCCCTGATCGCCAATGTCATTAAGCAGACGATCCCGCCATGCTGCTGCACCTTGAAAGGTCAGCGCGGAATAAAGCTGGTTGGGGCAGTTATCAATCCACTCACGCAGCATGCCACCGCCCGGTTCAGTAAAAGCGGCTCTTTGCAAGACCCCATGTTTGATACGCACTACTTGCCAGTCAAAAGCTGTAAAAATCGCTTCGATGCGTTTGGACAGACCTTCCTGCGCCACACCATCAAGGCTTTGGCGGTTATAGTCGATGATCCACCAGGTGTTTTTCAGGTCGTGCTTCCAGCCTTCCTGAAGGCACTCATATATATTGCCTTCATCGAGTTCTGCATCACCCACCAGCGCAACCATTCGCCCGGTCGGGCGCTTTTGAGTCCATGGTTTTGCTGCCAGATAGTCCTGTACGATTGATGCAAAAGCAGTCACCGCAACGCCCAACCCTACCGACCCGGTCGAAAAATCAACATCATCAATATCCTTGGTCCGACTGGGATAGGATTGCACCCCGCCAAATCCGCGAAAGTTTTCCAGTTTATCCCGGGTCTGATTACCCATCAGATATTGTATCGCATGAAACACCGGTGAGGCATGGGGTTTGACCGCAACGCGATCTTGCGGTTTTAACGTGTGAAAATAGAGCGCTGTGAGTATCGATACCATTGAGGCTGATGAGGCCTGATGTCCGCCGACCTTGACATCGTTATCACCCTTTTCGCGCAGATGATTGGCATGGTGGATTGTCCAGCAGGCGAGCCACAACAACCGTTGCTCGATTTCTTTTAACCGTGCAATATCCGTTTTCATGTGGTTTTTCCCCTTATGCAGCGACCTTGCTTGTTTTGGTGGGCAGGGCTGGCATCAAATCTTCCAGAATATCGTCGACATTTTCCAGGCCAATCGACAGGCGTATCAACCCTTCGCTAATGCCATGCTCAGCGCGTTCTTCGGGGGTGTAAGTTGAATGGGTCATGCTGGCTGGGTGCTGAATCAGTGTTTCCGCATCACCCAGGCTAACCGCCCGTTGTATCATGTTAAGCCTGTTCATCGTATCAATGCCCCCTTGCATGCCGCCCGCTACCTCGAAGGCGATCATACCACCAAAATCGGCCATCTGCCGTTTGGCCAAATCGTGTTGTTCAAAACTTTCCAAACCAGGAAAATAGACTTTTTCAACCGACTGGTGCGTTTCCAGCTGGCGGGCAACTGTCATGGCATTTTCGCAATGACGTTGCATGCGCAATTCAAGGGTTTTTAATCCTCGCGTGATAAGCATTGCATTGAACGGCGCCATGATTGAGCCGGTCATGTCCTTCATGCCCTCCATTCGAATACGGATCAGATCTTCCATATTGCCGACAACCAGACCTGCCACCAGATCACCGTGGCCACCCAGATATTTAGTGGCAGAGTGCACGACAAGATCGGCACCCAGCTCAAGGGGTCGCGTTAGCAACGGGGTGGCATAGGTGTTATCGACAACAACCCGTGCACCACCAGCTTTGGCAATTAGGGAAATAGCAGCAATATCAACCAGGCGCATGTTTGGATTTGCCGGGGTTTCAAAATAGACTATTTTTGTGTGGGCATTCATTGTCTTGATCAGATTTTCAGGATTGGTCATATCCACATGAGTGATGGTAATGCCAAATTTACTTAAACCATGTTGCATGAATGCAAAGGTGCAGCCATAGAGCGTTTTATCAACGATCACCTCATCGCCTGATTCAAGAAATGTCCAGAGTACCGAGGTGATCGATCCCATACCCGATGAGTTCGCCAAAGCCGCCTCACCGCCTTCAAGATTGGCAATGCGCCGTTCCAAAAGATCGAGCGTCGGATTGGATATGCGAGAATAGATATAACCTGGTCGCTCACCTTGAAACATCTCACCACCCTGCTCGGCCGTCGCAAACGAGAATGTCGATGTCAGATGCAGGGGCGGGGTCAGGGCACCATGCTCATCCTGGGGGTCGTATCCATGGTGAATGGCTCGTGTGGCGAAACTGGAGTTTGAGTTATCAACTGGATGTGCCATGGCATTTATTCCTGGATATGAACGATTGCCACAATCTTATCATAATCACCGATATTGCAGGTTGCTAATTTAATCCGATTTCTGCTAATTATTGGCATAATCTGCTAAGAAAGTTTATTTCATGGACCTGAAAGACCAGCAAATCATCCGAGAGTTGCAACTTAATGGCCGACTTACCAACAATGAACTGGCCGAGAGAGTGAACCTCTCCCCGTCGCCGTGTTTGCGGCGGGTTCGCAATCTCGAACGTTCCGGAATTATCGCAGGATACGCCGCTTTGATCGATCAGTCTGCTTATGGGTTGCCGATCACGGTGTTCATTCGCATCAAGCTGGAGCATCACAATAAACAAGCGGTACAGACCTTTGAAAAGCATGTGGGCGAAATTGATGAAATTCTTGATTGCTATTTGATGACAGGAGACAGTGATTATCTGCTGCGCGTCATTGTTGATAGCCTTGAGGCATACGAGGCATTCATCAGAGATAAAATTCACCAAATTCCTTCGATAGCGTCAATCGGTACAAGTTTTGCTTATGGCATCGTCAAACAGAACCGGGTTTTTGCCAGGGTCATTTGAATTGTTTTTAGTAAATGGGTCTATGGAGGGTATTGTCAGGTTAACTTGCTGGCTAGATTTATCAAAACGTTTTAGCTTTGGCAGATGAGCGAAATTTCTTACAAACGCCATCGGTTTCCGGCCGTGATCATTCAAAATGCAGTCTGGTTATACTTTCGTTTTCCACTCAGTTACCGGAATGTTGAAGATTTACTATCAGAACGTGGCATTGACGTTTCATACGAAACGGTTCGGTGTTGGGCATTGAAATTTGGTGAGGCCTATGCTCGAAAATTGAGAAAGACGCGACCACAACCAAATGAAAGGTGGCATCTCGATGAAGTTTTCATCTCTATCAGTGGTAAGCGAATGTATCTCTGGCGAGCTGTGGATAATGAGGGTGAAGTACTGGATATTTTGGCGCAGTCCCGCAGGAACAAACATGCAGCCCTCAAATTAATGCGCAAATTATTGAAGAAATATGGATTTGTACCTGACACTGTCGTGACCGATAAATTACCGTCATATGGTGCTACATTACGAGAATTAAATCTTTCCAAACATCATGACTTTGGAGGCAGGAAAAACAATCGAGCTGAAAACTCACATCTCCCGGTTCGGCAACGTGAACGGCGAATGCAACGCTTCAAGTCTGCAAAATCAGCACAGATATTTCT
>DAOUPT010000062.1 GCA_030626025.1 Anderseniella sp.
ACACACAAAATTCAAGGCAGAAGCCTATATTCTGACCAAGGAAGAAGGCGGTCGTCACACACCGTTCTTTAAAAACTACCGTCCCCAGTTCTACTTCCGTACAACGGACGTGACCGGTGCGGTTACTCTTCCTGAAGGCACAGAGATGGTAATGCCTGGCGATAATGTGACGTTCGAAGTTGAACTGATCACACCGATTGCCATGGAAGACAAACTACGCTTTGCTATCCGTGAAGGTGGCCGCACAGTTGGCGCCGGCGTTGTAGCTGAGATTTTGGAATAGACTTGAATTTTCTACCGGGTCATCTCATTTGAAGATGGTCCGGTAGTTTTACCATATAGGGGTATAGCTCAGTTGGTAGAGCGACGGTCTCCAAAACCGTAGGTCGAGGGTTCAAATCCTTCTGCCCCTGCCAATCGGCTTAATAAAGCCAATGGCAAAGAGAATGGTTCCATTTTCTTCTTACAAAGAAGTTGGTGGCAATAAATGAAAAGGAATGCTAGAGATGGCGATGAATCCATTGCAATTTTTTCAGGAAGTACGGTCGGAGACGGCCAAGATCTCTTGGCCGACGCGCAGTGAAACCCTTATCACCACTGTTATGGTGTTGATGATGGTTGCAGCAGCAGCGGTGTTCTTTTTGGGTGTGGATGCGGTTTTGACGACAATTATCAACTTTGTTGTGTTCGGTAAATCGATCTTTTGATGTGGCGGTTAGGTTTTAGGCAGGCGGTTTAATTTATGGCAATGCGTTGGTATATCGTGCACGCTTACTCGAATTTCGAGAAAAAAGTGGCCGAGTCAATCAAGGAACAGGCTGTGCAAAACGGTCTTGAGGATCTTTTTGACCAGGTGCTGGTGCCGACCGAAGAGGTGGTTGAAATGCGCCGCGGTCGCAAGGTGACAAGCGAGCGCCGTTTTTTCCCCGGTTACGTGCTGGTGCGTATGGAAATGACCGATCAGGCATTTCACCTGATCAAGGAAACGCCAAAGGTTACCGGCTTTCTGGGATCAGACAACAAACCGATGCCGATTTCAAATGCTGAAGCTGATCGCATTCTAAATCAGGTTCAGGAAGGTGTTGACCGGCCCAAGCCAACTATACAGTTCGAAGTTGGTGAGCAGGTTAAAGTTTCAGACGGTCCGTTTGCTTCGTTCAACGGTCTGGTTGAAGAGGTGGATGAAGAGCGGGCGCGGCTAAAAGTAGCTGTGTCAATTTTTGGCCGGGCCACCCCGGTCGAGTTGGAGTATGAGCAGGTCGAGAAAATTGTCTAGGCTCTTTGGAGCGATGATTTTCGAAACTCTCAAAATTAAACGGTGGGAGGTTATCTTTCAGGTTGTCTTTGCAAATACCTGTTGGATGCCGGACCACTAACCTCAATTCCCATCACAAGATGGAGAGGAAAAGAAAATGGCAAAGAAGATAAGCGGCTATATCAAGCTGCAAGTTCCTGCGGGAACTGCAAACCCGTCACCGCCCATTGGCCCTGCATTGGGTCAACGCGGTGTGAATATTATGGAATTCTGCAAGGCTTTTAATGCGGCAACGCAAAAACTTGAGCCTAAGTCACCAATTCCTACTGTGATTACAGTTTATGCGGACAAATCATTCACATTTGAAATGAAAACACCGCCTGCATCTTACTTTCTCAAGAAAGCTGCAAAACTGCAGAAAGGTGGTTCCGAGCCAGGGCGCTCTGTCGCTGGTAAGGTGACAATGAAACAGGTTCGCGAAATTGCCGAGCAAAAAATGGTCGATTTGAATGCCCGTGACATTGATCAGGCAGCAAAAATCATCGCCGGATCAGCCCGTTCTATGGGCCTGGAAGTGGTAGGATAATCAGATGGCAAAAATTGGAAAACGTTTAAAAGCAATTCGTGAGAATGTTGATTTTAATAAAACATATAACCTCGATGAGGCTGTAACAGCGCTTAAAACGAATGCGACGGCAAAATTTGATGAAACCATCGAGATCGCAATGAATCTGGGTGTTGACCCACGCCATGCGGACCAGATGGTTCGTGGTGTGTGTAATCTGCCTTCGGGTTCTGGTCGCAGTGTTCGGGTAGCTGTTTTTGCCCGTGATGATAAAGCCAAGGAGGCAGAAGCTGCCGGTGCTGAAATCGTCGGAGCTGAAGATTTGGTCGCTGAAATTCAAAAAGGCCGGTCAGATTTTGACCGGGTTATAGCAACTCCTGACATGATGCCTCTTGTTGGTCGGCTTGGGAAGGTGCTTGGTCCTCGTGGTCTTATGCCAAATCCGAAGGTTGGCACGGTGACACCAAATGTTGGTGAAGCTGTGGAAGCTGCCAAGGGTGGCGCTATTGAATTCCGGGTTGAGAAAGCTGGTGTTCTACAAGGTGGCATTGGCAAGGCAAGCTTTACAGAAGAAGCCATTGTGGCCAATGTAAAAGCATTTGTTGGAGCGGTTTTAAAAGCCAAACCAACAGGTGCAAAAGGCTCTTATGTGCAGAAAATTTCACTCAGTTCAACAATGGGCCCCGGTCTAACTGTTGATCTGAACTCAATCGTGTCGTAAAGAGGCGGTTTACAAGTTTCGGGCTGGATGTGTTTGTTTAGCATTTCCAGTCTGTTAGCTGGAAATCTGAATTTTTTGATTCAGGGTTTCAGTGATACCTGTCCGAGATTGCAGGCGTTGTTGGCGCGTAAAAACGTCTTCAGCTTAAAAGGCGAAAGCCTGCATGAGATAGTGTTGGGACCAAATTTGATTCAGGTGCGCCTGAACCTAAAGATGGTTTGAACCTTTTGAGCTCACTCGGAACAAACTGCAAAGTTTGTTGCGATGGCAGGAGATAGAGCGCTGCTTTTGGCAAGGCAAAGCGGTTTACCTGCCGAATTGGTTGGTGATGCGTATGGCTTTTAAAGAAGCGGTAAATTCCAACGGGTCCGGTTTAGTTTTTAAACGGACCAATAAGGAGAAGAGCTAGTGGATAGAGCTACTAAAGAAAAGCTCGTTGCAACGCTGGGCGGGGTGTTTAACGACGCCGGTGTCATCGTTGTGGCCCACAATATCGGCCTGACTGTTACGCAGATGAATGATTTGCGTGTCAAAATGGCCGAGGCGGGGGGCAATGTTAAAGTTGCCAAAAACCGTCTTGTGAAACTTGCTCTTGAAGGTACTGATGCTGAAGGCATCAAGGATTTGTTTGTCGGTCCGACTGTTCTTGCCTATTCGGAAGATCCAGTCACTGCACCGAAAATTGTTTCCGACTTCGCCAAGGGCAGCGACAAGATCGCTGTTCTGGGTGGTGCAATGGGAACGACTGTTCTTGATATCGCCGGTGTTAAAACCCTCGCTGAGTTGCCATCGCTTGATGAATTGAGAGCGAAACTCATCGCAATGATCCAGACACCAGCAACACGTATCGCTGGCGTTACACAAGCACCAGCTGCACAGCTGGCGCGGGTCATGGGTGCCTATGCCTCCAAGGGTGAAGCTGCTTAGGCGCGGCTAAATTATATTAACTGGTTCAAACCAAACTTATAGAGAAGAATGAAAAATGGCTGATCTTGAAAAAATTGCAGAAGACCTTTCTGCACTGACCGTTATGGAAGCTGCTGAGCTTTCAAATCTGCTTGAAGAAAAATGGGGCGTTTCTGCTGCTGCACCTGTAGCTGCTGCTGCTGGTGGTGGCGGTGCTGCTGCTGCCGAAGAAGAAAAAGACGAATTTGATGTTGTTCTGACATCATTTGGCGAAAAGAAAATCAACGTCATTAAAGAAGTTCGTGCAATCACTGGTCTTGGGCTTAAAGAAGCAAAAGATCTCGTTGATGGTGTGCCAAAACCTGTCAAGGAAGCCGCAACCAAAGACGAAGCTGAAGAAATCAAAAAGAAACTGGAAGAAGCCGGCGCTACTGTCGAACTCAAATAGGTTCTTTTTTATTACGATTAGCCGGTGCGGGCTGGAGCCTTTTGTTCCAGTCCGCATTGGTGCGTTTGTTAGTCACCACTGAATTTGGTGGCGGCGTTAGAGTACGAAAGAGGCAGTTTTGCTGATGCCCGGATGGTCTCGGGTGTTTTCCAAACTGCAATGAAGCAAATATAAAAGCAGTTGAATTACACCACTTCAACAGACTTTTGAACATGACAAGAAATTGTCACTTACGAAGGAAATCAAATGTCACAAACTGTGATGGGACGCAAACGGGTTCGTAAGTTTTTCGGCAAACTGTCCGAAGTAACACAAATGCCAAATCTTATTGAAGTTCAAAAGGCTTCATATCAGCACTTCCTGCAGGTCAAGGAACCTGAAGGCGGGCGTGAAGATGTCGGTATTCAGGCTGTTTTTAAATCAGTCTTCCCGATTTCGGATTTTTCCGGTCAGTCAATGATCGAGTATGTTACCTATGATTTTGATCAGCCCAAATATGATGTTGAGGAATGCCAGCAACGTGGTTTGACCTATTCAGCGCCGTTGAAGGTTACCTTGCGCCTGATCGTGTTTGAAATTGATCCTGATACCGAGGCCAAGTCGGTCAAAGACATCAAGGAACAAGACGTTTACATGGGCGACATGCCGCTGATGACCAACAGTGGTACCTTTGTTGTTAATGGTACCGAGCGGGTGATTGTTTCACAAATGCACCGGTCTCCAGGTGTGTTCTTTGATCACGACCGTGGTAAATCCCACTCATCGGGCAAGTTGCTGTTTGCTTCACGGATTATCCCTTACCGTGGTTCCTGGCTTGATTTTGAGTTTGATGCCAAGGATATTTTGCATTCGCGTATTGACCGTCGCCGCAAACTGCCGGTGACAACTTTGCTGTATGCCTTTGGCATGGACAGTGAAGAGATCCTGCACCAGTATTATGGTCAGGTGGCTTACAAACGGGTGAAAGATGGCTGGCGCACCAAATTCGATGCGGAGCGCTTTAAAGGCCTTAAGCCTGCTGTTGACCTGATTGATGCAAAATCCAAGGAAGTTGTGGTTCAGGCCGGACAAAAAATTACCCCGCGTCTGGCCAAAAAATTGGTTGAAGAGGGCTTGAAAGAGTTGTTCTTGACCAATGAAGATCTGTACGGATCATATGTTTCGGAAGAACTGGTTAATCCTAAGACCGGTGAAATCTATGCAGAAGCTGGCGATGAAATCGACGAAGCATCGATGGAAGGTTTGATTGAGGCTGGTTACAAAAGTCTCAATGTGCTCGACATCGACCATATCAACAAGGGTGCCTATCTCAGAAACACCCTGAAAGTTGATAAAGCGGATGGTCAGGACCGGGCACTGGTGGAAATCTACCGGGTGATGCGTCCAGGTGAGCCGCCAACCCGTGAAACAGCTACAACGCTGTTTAACTCATTGTTCTTTGATTCAGAGCGTTATGACCTTTCAGCGGTTGGCCGCGTGAAAATGAACATGCGTCTTGATCTTGATGCGCCAGACACCCTGCGGATTTTGCGCAAGGAAGATGTGCTGGCAGTTGTTGGTACGCTGCTTGATCTGCGCGATGGCAAAGGCGATATTGATGATATCGATCACCTTGGTAATCGCCGGGTGCGTTCGGTCGGCGAGTTGATGGAAAATCAGTATCGCATCGGTTTGATCCGTATGGAGCGGGCCATCAAGGAACGGATGAGCTCGGTTGAAATTGATACGGTTATGCCGCAGGATTTGATCAATGCAAAACCTGCTGCTGCTGCGGTGCGCGAGTTCTTTGGTTCATCACAATTGTCACAATTTATGGATCAGACCAATCCGTTGTCTGAGATTACCCATAAACGCCGTCTTTCAGCGCTTGGCCCCGGTGGTTTGACCCGTGAGCGTGCCGGTTTTGAAGTTCGCGACGTTCACCCGACCCATTACGGCCGGATTTGTCCGATTGAAACACCAGAGGGACCAAATATTGGTCTGATCAACTCGCTGGCGACCTATGCACGGGTGAATAAATACGGGTTTATCGAAACCCCTTATCGGCGTGTTGTAGATGGCAAGGTTACAGCAGATATTGACTATTTGTCAGCCATTGAAGAAGGCAAGTACCAGATTGCTCAAGCCAATGTGGAACTGGATGCCAAAAATGGTTTTGTTGAAGACCTGATTAACTCGCGTCACGCCGGTGATGTTGGTTTGATGCCGTCTTCCAATACCGGTTATGTTGAAGTGTCACCGAAACAGTTGGTGTCAGTTGCTGCGGCGCTTATTCCATTCCTGGAAAACGACGATGCGAACCGGGCCTTGATGGGTTCGAACATGCAACGTCAGGCGGTGCCATTGCTGAAAGCGGATGCGCCGCTGGTTGGTACCGGTATGGAAGCTGTTGTGGCTCGTGACTCCGGTGCTGCGATTGCCGCGCGCCGGGCAGGGATCGTCGATCAGGTTGACGCCCGCCGGATTGTTATTCGCGCCACCGAAGAAACCGATGCGACCAAATCTGGTGTTGATATTTACACATTGCGTAAATTCCAGCGTTCAAACCAGAACACCTGCATCAACCAGCGCCCACTTGTGCGGGTTGGTGAGCGGGTGCGTGAAGGTGAAGTGATTGCTGATGGTCCTTCAACGGATCTGGGTGATTTGGCTCTTGGCCAAAACGTGCTGGTGGCGTTTATGCCATGGAATGGGTACAATTACGAAGACTCGATATTGCTTTCTGAGCGTATGGTTCGTGACGACGTGTTTACCTCCATTCACATTGACCAGTTTGATGTGATGGCGCGTGATACCAAGCTTGGCCCTGAAGAAATTACCCGTGATATTCCCAATGTTGGTGAAGAAGCACTGAGGAACCTTGATGAGGCCGGTATTGTTTATATCGGTGCGCAGGTTCATCCTGGTGACATTCTAGTCGGTAAAATCACCCCTAAAGGTGAAAGCCCGATGACACCGGAAGAAAAACTTCTGCGGGCGATCTTTGGTGAAAAAGCCTCTGATGTTCGCGATACCAGTCTGAAACTGCCACCCGGTGTTGCCGGTACAGTGGTTGAAGTGCGGGTGTTTAACCGTCACGGTATTGACAAGGACGAGCGGGCTCTGGCGATTGAACGTGAAGAGATCGAACGTCTGGCCAAAGACAGGGACGATGAGAAAGCCATTCTTGATCGTAACTCCTATGGTCGTCTGGCTGATTATCTGGTTGGTAAACCGGCTTCTGGCGGACCAAAAGATCAAAAGATTGATGGCAAAATTACTCAAGCCATCCTTGATGACCTGCCGCGTTCTCAGTGGTGGAACATTGCGCTCTCCAAAGAAAAGGCATTGTCAGAACTTGAGGCAATGCAAGGCCAGTATGATGAAGCCAAAACACGGCTTGAAGATCGTTTCCTCGACAAGGTTGAAAAACTGCAGCGCGGCGATGAGATGATGGCTGGCGTAATGAAGATGGTAAAAGTCTTTGTTGCGGTTAAGCGTAAAATTCAGCCTGGTGATAAAATGGCCGGACGGCATGGTAACAAAGGTGTGGTGTCGAAAATCCTGCCACAGGAAGACATGCCTTTCCTTGAAAGCGGTCAACCGGTTGACGTTGTTCTGAACCCGCTTGGTGTGCCGAGTCGGATGAATGTTGGTCAAATTCTTGAAACCCACCTTGGCTGGGCCTGTGCAGGCCTTGGCAAGAAGCTCGACAAGATGCTCGAGGATTACCATGAATCTCAAAACCTTGATCCACTCAAGCAGGAGATCAAGGAAATTTATGGCGATCACGAACTGATTGATGGTTTGAACGATGACGAGTTTGTCGATTTCTCGCAACGCATGACAGCCAAAGGTGTGCCGATTGCAACACCGGTTTTTGATGGTGCGCATGAGGGCGATGTGGCTGAACTGTTGACCCGGGCCGGCTTTAACGCCTCTGGTCAGGAACAGCTCTATGATGGACGGACTGGGGAAGCCTTTGATCGTCATGTTACGGTCGGCTACATTTACATCCTGAAATTGCATCACCTTGTGGATGACAAAATCCACGCCCGCTCAATTGGACCATACTCGCTCGTCACTCAGCAGCCACTTGGTGGTAAAGCACAATTTGGTGGCCAGCGGTTCGGGGAAATGGAAGTCTGGGCGCTTGAAGCCTATGGTGCTGCCTATACCCTTCAGGAAATGTTGACGGTTAAATCTGATGATGTTGCCGGGCGGACGAAAGTGTATGAAGCTATCGTGCGCGGTGACGACTCGTTTGAAGCCGGTGTGCCGGAAAGTTTCAACGTTCTGATCAAGGAAATTCGTTCTCTTGGTCTTAATGTTGATTTGCACGACAGCCAGGGCAACTGATCGAAAACAATTGTACAGGCCGGGCAGGGGCTTTCCTGCCGGTTTGATCGTTTGAGTTAAAATTTAATCGGGGAATTTTCCCCGCGAAAACAAAGAAGCACAAAGAAGCAAAGTATTCTACTCGCTTCAAAGGAGTTCGGACCCCATGAACCAGGACGTCATGAATGTTTTCAACCCGGCCAGTCAACCGCAACAAACGTTTGACCAGATCCGGATCAGCATCGCCTCACCGGAAAAAATTCTTTCCTGGTCTTTTGGCGAAATCAAGAAACCGGAAACCATCAATTACCGGACCTTTAAACCGGAAAAAGATGGCCTGTTCTGCGCCCGTATTTTTGGTCCGGTAAAAGATTACGAGTGTCTGTGCGGCAAATACAAGCGGATGAAGTTTAAAGGCATCATTTGTGAGAAATGTGGTGTTGAGGTTACCCTGGCAAAAGTGCGCCGTGAGCGCATGGGCCATATTGATCTTGCTGCGCCGGTTGCCCACATCTGGTTCCTGAAATCGCTGCCAAGCCGGATTGGCCATCTGCTTGATATGACGCTTAAAGAAATTGAGCGGGTTTTGTATTTTGAGAGCTATATTATTCTTGAACCCGGCCTGACGCCGATGAATTTGCATCAGCTATTGTCTGAAGAAGAGTTTATGGCCGCTCAGGACGAGTATGGCGAAGACAGCTTTACGGCCAGCATTGGCGCTGAAGCTATCCGCGAAATTCTTGGTGCTCTTGATCTGGAAACTCTTGCCGAGCAATTGCGCGTTGAGATTGCTGAGGCTACCACAGCGCTCAAACCCAAGAAACTTGCCAAACGTTTGAAAGTCGTTGAAGCATTCATTACTTCGGGCAACAAGCCGGAATGGATGGTTATGACTGTTGTGCCGGTTATTCCACCGGAATTGCGTCCGCTTGTTCCACTTGATGGCGGCCGCTTTGCGACCTCGGACCTTAATGACCTCTATCGCCGGGTGATCAACCGTAATAACCGCTTGAAACGCCTGATTGAGTTGCGCGCGCCTGATATTATTATCCGTAACGAAAAACGGATGCTGCAGGAGTCTGTTGATGCGTTGTTTGACAATGGTCGTCGTGGCCGGGTGATCACTGGCGCCAACAAGCGTCCGCTGAAATCACTGTCTGATATGCTGAAAGGCAAGCAGGGCCGTTTCCGCCAGAACTTGCTTGGTAAACGGGTCGACTATTCAGGTCGTTCGGTTATCGTGGTGGGGCCTGAATTGAAACTGCATCAGTGTGGGCTGCCAAAGAAGATGGCGCTGGAACTGTTCAAACCGTTTATCTATTCGCGGCTGGAAGCCAAAGGTCTTTCGACCACTGTCAAGCAGGCCAAAAAACTGGTTGAAAAACAGAAGCCGGAAGTATGGGATATTCTCGATGAGGTTATCCGCGAGCATCCTATTTTGCTTAACCGGGCACCGACCCTTCACCGTCTTGGCATTCAGGGTTTTGAACCTGTGCTGATTGAAGGCAAGGCGATCAACTTGCATCCGCTGGTTTGTGCTGCGTTTAACGCCGACTTTGACGGTGACCAAATGGCGGTTCACGTTCCCTTGTCGCTTGAAGCGCAATTGGAAGCGCGGGTGTTGATGATGTCTACCAACAACATTCTGCACCCGGCCAATGGTCAGCCGATTATCGTGCCATCGCAGGATATTGTGCTTGGCTTGTACTATGTCACCCAGGAAAAACAGAACGAGCCGGGCGAGGGGATGGAGTTTTCCAATATTGCCGAGATCGAGCACGCGCTGGAAACCGGTGTGGTTACACTGCATGCGAAAGTCAAAGCGCGGTTTAGCTATCTTGATAATGATGGCAATCAGGTTTCTGAAATTTTCGATACAACGCCGGGGCGTCGGATTTTGGGTGAGATGTTGCCCAAGCAACCGGGTGTTTCGCTGGAGCTTTGCAACAAGCTGCTGACCAAACGCGAAATATCGTCAATGATTGACGTGGTTTATCGCCATTGCGGTCAAAAAGAGACGGTTATTTTTTGTGACCAGATCATGGGTCTTGGGTTCCGCGAAGCGTTCCGTGCCGGTATTTCCTTTGGCAAGGATGACATGGAAATTCCTGATACCAAGGAAGCTCTGGTTGAAGAAACCCGTCAATTGGCAAAAGATTATGAGCAGCAATACAATGATGGCCTGATTACTCAAGGTGAGAAATACAACAAGGTTGTTGATGCCTGGGCCAAATGTACAGACCGGGTCGCTGATGAAATGATGGCGCGGATTTCGTCGGTGCGCATCGATGAGGAAACCGGTCGTGAAAAACCGATTAACTCGGTTTACATGATGGCCCACTCCGGGGCGCGTGGTTCCCCCGCCCAGATGAAACAGCTGGCTGGTATGCGCGGCTTGATGGCCAAACCTTCTGGTGAGATCATTGAAACGCCAATTATTTCGAACTTTAAAGAAGGCCTGACCGTGCTTGAGTATTTCAACTCAACTCACGGTGCCCGTAAAGGTTTGGCAGATACGGCGCTTAAAACAGCGAACTCGGGTTATCTGACACGGCGTCTGGTTGACGTTGCTCAAGACAGCATTATTACCGAGTACGATTGTGGTACTGACAAACATATCACTGCACGGCCTCTGGTTGATGCTGGTGAGGTTATTCAGTCTATCGGTTCGCGGGTTCTGGGGCGTCATCCGGTTGAAGATGTTCTGCATCCCGAAACCGGCGAAGTTCTGGCTGTTGTCGGCAAGGAAATTCAGGAAGAACACGTTGTAGCTATTCACGCTGCTAATGTGCAGGAAATCAAAATCCGTTCGGTACTAACCTGTGAAACCAAAAAAGGTGTTTGTGGCCAGTGTTACGGACGTGATCTGGCCCGTGGTACACCGGTTAACCTTGGCGAAGCTGTCGGGGTTATTGCAGCCCAGTCCATTGGTGAGCCTGGTACACAGCTTACCATGCGGACGTTCCACATTGGTGGCACGGCGCAGGTTCTTGATGATTCATATATTGAATCAAACCATGAAGGTATTGCCAAGTTTAAGAACCCTAACATCAAGAAAAACTCAGATGGCCAGAATGTTGTGATGGGCCGGAATGTTTCTCTGATTGTTGATGATGGTAAAGGCAATGAACGGGCGTTGCATAAATTGCAGCACGGTTCAAAAGTCTACGTTGCCGATGGTGATCAAATCAAGCGCGGTTTGCGTCTGGCTGACTGGGACCCCTATATGCGTCCTATTCTGACCGAAGCAAACGGTACTGTTGAGTTTGAAGACGTTGTCGAAGGCGTTTCCATTCGTGAGGTTACCGAGGAATCGACCGGTATCACCAACCGGGTTGTGGTTGACTGGCGGACATCACCGCGTGGTGCAGATCTCAAGCCGGCGATTGTTGTCAAGAATGACAAAGGCGAGGTCATCAAGCTTAAACGGGGTGGTGAAGCGCGATATCTTTTGTCTGTTGATGCCATCTTGTCGGTTGACCCCGGCGCGAAAGTGATCGGCGGCGATATTCTGGCACGTATTCCACTTGAAGGTGCGAAAACCCGCGATATTACTGGTGGTCTGCCACGTGTGGCCGAACTGTTTGAAGCGCGTAAACCAAAAGACAATGCGGTTATTGCTGAGATTTCAGGCCGTATTGAATTTGGCCGCGATTATAAAAACAAACGCCGCATTTCAATTGTACCTGAGGATGATGATCTGGAACCAGTTGTTTACCTGATTCCAAAAGGCAAGCACTTGCCGGTACAAGAGGGTGATTACATTGAAAAGGGTGAGTACATCCTTGATGGTAATCCGGCACCACACGACATTCTTGCCATTAAGGGTGTCGAGGAACTGGCAATTTATCTGGTCAACGAAGTGCAGGAGGTTTATCGACTGCAAGGTGTTGGTATCAATGACAAACATATCGAAGTGATTGTGCGTCAAATGCTGCAAAAAGTTGAGATCACTGCGACAGGTGGAACTAGCCTGTTGAAAGGTGAGCAACTCGATGCGGTGGAAGTTGATGAAATCAATGAAAAAGCCATAGCTGAAGGTCTTGATCCGGCTGAACATGTCCCAGTTCTGCTGGGTATTACCAAAGCCAGCCTGCAAACCCGCAGCTTTATTTCTGCGGCATCGTTCCAGGAAACAACTCGTGTGTTGACTGAAGCGGCGGTTGCTGGCAAGGCCGACACACTGGAAGGCCTGAAAGAAAATGTCATTGTCGGACGCTTGATCCCGGCTGGTACCGGGGCAATGCTCAGCCGCTTCAAAGAAATTGCTGACAAGCGCGATGGTTTGATATTGGAAGAACAGGCCAAACTGGATGCTGCCAATCAACCTCCTGAAGAGCCGGTAGAATCTACAGAGGCAGCTGCTTCTGAGTAAAGCTTTGAAGCAGTTTTAACAAGATTTAAAACCCGCCAATTGTGGCGGGTTTTTTCGTTTTCCCGACAAACTGGTTTTATCAACATTTGCCGTTGTGTTTACGTTAGGTGTTTGGTAACATTTTTGCAGTTTTTAGTTGCAAAATAGGAAGTTTGAAATGCCGGGGCGTATTGGGAAATTTGAAGCGCTGGCATTTGCTGTTTCTATAGTAACCTGCTTTAGTGGAATGGCTGAGGCAGCTACAGGTAAATCTGCTAATTTGGAAGCCGAGCGCCAACAGCTGTTTACGCTGATGTTGCAGCAACCCGACAATCTGGATGTTGCGCTGTCTTATGCGAGCTTGTCGGTTCGCGTCGGTGACCTTGAAGGTGCAGTTTCAACGCTTGAACGAATGCTGATTTTTGCACCGGGTCTGGCGCGCTTGCAACTGGAGCTTGGGGTTTTATATTATCGGCTGGGTAACTTTGATACAGCTGAAGCCTACTTTAAAGAGGCGGTTGCCGGGCAGGGAACGCAGCCGGAAATCAGGCTTCGGGCAGAAGAGTATCTTGAGTTGGTTGAGAAGAAACTGAAACGGTTTCGCTGGTCGGCAAAAACTTTTGTCGGGTTGAGATGGCAGAGCAATGCCAATTCGGCACCGGGAAGCAGCAATATTATCCTGAACGGATTACCGGTTAGTCTTAACAATAATTCGGTGAAAAAAAGCGACTTTGGTTTTGTTACAGCCAGCAATGCTCATCTCGAGTATGATTTTCACAATCAGGGCGACAAGTTTGAGCTGGATTATGTGGATTATGGAACTTTCCAGTTTGATCAAACGCGGCTGAATGCGGCTGTTTCGGAAGTGACAGCCGGTCCGGCGTTTAATCTTGGCAGGTTTGAGATTGATGAGACATTTGCCAGTGTATATCTGATTGCCAATGGCGCCATGCTGGATGGTAAAATCTATTTTGGTACATTGGGGGTCGGTTCAAGGCTTGTTTCGCGGGTGAACCGGGAACTGGAATTTGTTGTGAAAGGTGAATTCAGGCACCAGTGGTTTAACAACTCCAGAAATCGACGACTGGCGACTGACCGTAATGGCAATGAATTCCGCGGTATTGGTGAATTGAAATATCTGTTTTCGAGAGATTTCCGTGGTGTTTTTGGTACCCGGATTTCTCGCAAAGACCGGCGGGCTGGATTTTATGATTACTGGGAATATGGCGCTCAGGCCCGATTCGACTGGGTTTTTGATCCGTTAAGTACAGCGCAGGAGTTACCCTGGACGCTTACCACATCAGCTGGTTATTTGCATCGTGATTATGACAGGCCGGATCCGGCTGTTAGTGCGACCAGAAGTCAGAATGACAATGAATACTGGGTTGGCGGTGTTTTAAAAGTCCCGCTGAGTTCATCATGGGCGATCATGCCCAAGATCGGGTATCGGCAGGTTTCGTCCAACAATCCACTTCGCGATTATAAGGCGTTTACAGCGACTATCGGCGTTGAGTTTAGTCAATAGGTGATATGGCAGGTGATACAGTGATGAAGTTTTTTAAAATAAAGTTTTTGTTTGTCGTTGGTATGGCGCTGACACTTTGTGGGGGTGGGGCGGTCAATGCGGCATCCAACATCGGTGTAACTGCTGCGGTAAACAAGCAGGCAAGGAGTACATTGCCATCGGGCCGGGTTCGCACTGTTGTTTTGGGTAACAGGGTTATTTTTAAAGAACGCATCAACACTGGTGGTTCCGGACTGGTGCAGATTTTGTTTGTCGATGGCAGTTCGCTGACTGTCGGGCCGAATGCGTCACTGGTTATCGATCAGTTTGTTTATAACCCGGCCAAGGGAACCGGTAAGCTCGCGGTTTCTTTCGGCAAGGGTGTTATGCGGTTCGTTGGTGGGAAGATTTCCAAGAAAAAAGGTGGTGTTACCATCCGTACCACTGTTGGCACGGCGGGCATTCGCGGCGGCATGGCCAATATCGCCGTGACCGGCAAGAAGGGCGTCTTTTCGTTTTTGTTTGGCAAAGAACTTAGCTTTAAGGGGCCAAATGGTCAGACAAGGCGCATTTATCAATCAGGCTATACATTGCTGGCCGAACGTAATGGAAGTGGCGGGTTTTCCCGCCTGATAATCCGGCGTACCGAGCGTGGAGACACAGATTTTTTCCAACGCAGGCTGGCTGGAAATCACGGGCAAAAAGGCGGCGCACGACGCAGACCAACCAACGGTCTGGTCGCTAACGGGCCGTTTCCGCCGCACAACTCCTTGGTGCCTTTGCCGAGGATTAAACCGATTATTCCACCCTGGACGGTGGTTGCCACACCATTGCCGGAGCTGGAAAATGGTCTGATTGACCTGTCAAATGCTTTTGACCCTCCACAGGGAACCTATTATCCGTACCCGTCTCCGTATTTGTATTCATCTCCGTCTCAGTATTAGTTTTCTGGAAGTCTCTAACTGGCTATTCGTGTTGGCACCTGATTTTGTGTGTCGTCTTCTGTTTCAATCAGGCCAACCAACGCACCAGATGAATCTGTGATCACTGCAAGCTTGCCAACGCCATCAAGACACAGGGCAGGGCGGGCGACTTGGCCACCAGATTCGTGGGCTATTGCCTGTGCATCTTCGATGCTGGCGACATGCATATAGGTCATCCAGTGTGATGGGATGTCGTTATGATCTGTTTTATCCAATGCGAAAATGCCACCGACTGGTTTGTCATTGTGGCGGGCCACCCAATACGCGCCGCCTTCGGGTAGTTCGGTCGATTCGAACTCCCAGCCGAGAGTCTTGTTATAAAAAGCGATAGCGTCTTCGGGTTGATGCGTGTTTAGCTCCAACCATGATGTGTTGGTGTGGTTCATTTGATTCCCCTTGTTAAACGACGTCCCAAAATGGAAGCTATTACCTGGAAAAGGCAGACATGGGGCGAGAATCAGGCGGTGATTGGACACTTTAGAGGCAAACTGATATGAATTTTGGTCCAGATGCATGAAGTGACGCAGGTGTATCTCAATAATCTTTGATCATTGTGAATATGGGGCTTGACGTTTTCTGAATCGATGTTATGTTCCGCATCGTCTTCAGTTGGTGGGCGGTAGGCGCATGTTTGCGTTGTCTAAACGGCACCAGGAGACAAGCTAGTAATGATCAGTTCATGATCGTCCCTCGGGGTGATCCTCTGGTTGAAATGCACTGGGTACCGGTTAGATCGGCGCTGCGGTGTTTTTTGTTTATATGTAACGTTGCTTGTGCAGGGTTGTATATGGATTGTTGAAACGAATTTTTTGAAGGTTTTGGGCTTAATATGCCAACTATTAACCAGCTTATACGTAAACCGCGCAAGTCGCCGGTAAAAGGTAACAAGGTTCCAGCAATGGAAGCGTGTCCTCAAAAGCGTGGTGTTTGTACTCGTGTTTACACAACAACACCTAAGAAACCTAACTCAGCCTTGCGTAAAGTGGCGCGTGTTCGCCTGACCAATGGCTATGAGGTTACCAGCTACATCCCGGGTGAGGGCCACAATTTGCAAGAACACTCCGTGGTATTGATCCGCGGCGGTCGTGTGAAAGACCTTCCAGGTGTTCGTTATCACACCATTCGTGGTGTGCTCGATACCCAAGGTGTTGCAGATCGTAAGCAGCGTCGTTCGAAATACGGCACAAAGCGTCCTAAGTAAGGTATTAGAATATGTCACGTCGTCACCGCGCAGAGAAACGCATAATCAACCCGGACCCCAAGTTTGGTGATTTGATTCTATCGAAATTTATGAACAACCTGATGATTGATGGTAAAAAATCAGTCGCAGAACGCATTGTTTATGGTGCGCTTGAAACAGTTGAAGAAAAAACCAAGCAAGACCCTTTGGCGCTCTTTCATGAAGCTCTGGAAAATATTGCACCATCTGTTGAGGTTCGCTCACGCCGTGTTGGTGGTGCAACTTATCAGGTTCCTGTTGAAGTTCGCACCGAGCGCAAGCAGGCGCTGGCTATTCGCTGGCTGATTTCTGCAGCTCGCAATCGTAATGAAGACACAATGGTTGGGCGTCTGTCTGGTGAATTGCTGGATGCGTCTTCCAATCGTGGTGCAGCAGTTAAAAAGCGTGAAGATACACACCGGATGGCTGAAGCCAACCGCGCGTTCTCACATTATCGCTGGTAGGCTAGAGAAAAATGGCTCGTAAAGATAAATTAGAAAATTACCGTAACTTCGGCATCATGGCTCATATTGATGCTGGTAAAACTACTGTTACCGAACGGATTTTGTTCTACACAGGCAAAAGCCACAAAATCGGCGAAGTGCATGATGGTGCTGCCACCATGGACTGGATGGAACAAGAGCAAGAGCGCGGTATTACCATTACTTCTGCTGCGACCACGACTATGTGGGACGGTAAGCGCATGAATATCATTGATACCCCTGGTCACGTGGACTTCACCATTGAAGTTGAGCGTTCATTGCGGGTGCTTGATGGTGCTGTATGTGTTCTCGATTCAAATGCTGGTGTTGAGCCTCAAACCGAGACTGTTTGGCGTC
This sequence comes from Anderseniella sp., assembly GCA_030626025.1. Taxonomy (GTDB): domain Bacteria; phylum Pseudomonadota; class Alphaproteobacteria; order Rhizobiales; family Aestuariivirgaceae; genus JALWJW01. The sequence goes on from DAOUPT010000062.1 coordinate 17,112, forward strand.
AAGGCGACAAGTATAATGTACCGCGGATTGTGTTCTGTAATAAAATGGACAAAATCGGCGCGGATTTCGATAAATGCCTGAGTGATATTAAAGAGCGCCTTGGTGCTATTCCCGTACCAATTCAACTGCCGATCGGTGCTGAAGATGATTTCGCAGGTGTTATTGATCTGATTAAAATGAAAGCCTATGTCTGGGAAAGTGAAGACATGGGTGCCAAGTATAATGAAGTTGATATTCCAGCTGATTTGCTTGAGAAGGCGACTAAAACACGCGAAGAAATGGTTGAAGCGATCGTTGAAATCGACGAAGACGCCATGGAGACTTACCTTGAGGGTGAGGTGGTTGCTGACGAAGTTCTTCATCGCCTGATCCGTCGTGGTGTACTTGAAAATGCTTTTTATCCGGTCTTGTGTGGCTCGGCCTTTAAGAACAAAGGTGTTCAGACATTGCTGGATGCGGTTGTGGCTTATCTGCCTTCGCCACTTGATGTGCCGGCTATTCAGGGTGTCGACCCCAAAACCGAAGAGCCAATGGTTCGTCGGTCTGCCGATGATGAGCCTATGTCCATGCTGTCGTTCAAAATCATGGATGACCCTTACGGTGTTTTGACTTTTGTGCGTATTTACTCCGGTAAAATTACCAAGGGTTCGACTGTGCTCAATTCATCGCGTGGCAAGACAGAACGTATTGGCCGGATGGTTCTGATGCATTCTAACTCTCGTGAAGAGATTTCAGAAGCATATGCCGGTGACATTGTGGCGCTGGTTGGTATGAAAGATGCCCGTACTGGTGACACGATTTGTGATGTCAGCAAGCCGATCATTCTTGAAAAAATGGAATTTCCGGATCCGGTTATTGAAAAAGCTATCGAGCCTAAAACCAAAGGTGATCAGGAAAAAATGGGTGCGGCGCTGGCCAAGCTCTCCAAAGAAGATCCTTCGTTTTATGTGTCAACCGATGAAGAATCCGGTCAGACTATTATCAAGGGGATGGGCGAGCTTCATCTTGATATTAAAGTTGATATTTTGCGTCGTGAGCATGACATCGAAGTTTTGGTTGGTGCACCTCAGGTGGCTTACCGTGAAACAATTACCCGCTCGACGAATGTTGATTACACCCACAAGAAACAATCTGGTGGTTCTGGTCAGTTTGCTCGTATTAAAATGACCGTTGAACCTGGTGAAAAAGGTTCAGGCTTTGAGTTCGAAAGCAAGGTTGTTGGCGGTAACGTGCCTAAAGAATACATTCCAGGTGTTGAAAAAGGCCTGAAATCGGTTCTTGGTGCCGGTGTTGTTGCCGGGTTCCCGGTTGAAGATGTCAAGGTAACGTTGAATGACGGTGCTTACCACGAAGTTGACTCATCGGCGATTGCTTTTGAAATTGCCGGTCGTATGGGCCTGCGCGAAGCACTTCGCGCCGCAGGGTCGATCCTGCTTGAGCCGATTATGAAAGTGGAGTGCGTGACACCTGAAGAATACCTTGGTGGTATTATTGGTGATCTGAATTCTCGTCGTGGTCAGGTTTCTGGTACAGAAGCTCGTGGTAACGCGCAGATCGTTAATGCGCTGGTACCGCTGGCTAACATGTTTGGCTATGTTGATAACCTTCGCTCTGCTTCGCAGGGGCGTGCGTCATACACGATGGAATTTGATCATTATTCAGAAGTTCCACGCAATGTGGCTGAAGAAGTTGTAGAAAAATACGCCTCTTAAATTTGGTTTATTGGATTTTAGAAGGCCCCTTAGGGGCATAAATTGGAGAAGAGATTATGGGTAAGGAAAAGTTTGATCGTTCCAAACCGCATTGTAACGTTGGCACGATTGGTCACGTTGATCACGGTAAGACGACTTTGACAGCAGCGATTACAAAAGTAATGGCTGAGCAGCAGGGCG
>DAOUPT010000058.1 GCA_030626025.1 Anderseniella sp.
CCCAGAGACTATATCACCCCCGGTGGTCCGATGGAGATTATCAAGGCTGATCACGGTGAACCACACTTTGCTCTGGTTCGATGGGGGCTGGTGCCGGGCTGGACCAAAGAAATGCGCAGCGGCAAACCATTGATCAATGCGCGAGCCGAAACCATTCTTGAAAAACCGTCATTTTCAGGGGCGATGAAACACCGGCGTTGTCTCATTCCAGCGGATGGTTATTTTGAATGGCAGGGTGATATCCCCGGTAAAAAACAGCCCTGGCACATTACCCGTCCCGACCGTAGCCTGTTTGCCTTTGCCGGTATCTGGGAACATTGGATGACAAGCGACGGCAGCGAACTGGAGAGTGCTGCCATCATAACCACCCAGGCAAATACCGCCATTGCCACTATTCATCACCGTATGCCGGTTGTTATAGAGCCCGAAAATTATCATGCCTGGCTTGACAGCGATCATGTGCTGGCAGGTTCAGCAGTCGGCTTGCTAACCACCGTACCTGATGATTATTTTGTATTTGCCAAAACCACCATCGACCGTCGGCCTAAAAAGAAACAAGCCGCACAATTGAAGCTGTTCTAGCTCTTGCTGCGCCGCAAATGTTCATCCAGACGTGGCATCATCTCAACGAAGTTGCAAGGCGTGTGGCGATAATCCAGTTGTTGAGCCAAAATGCCATCCCAGCCATCTTTACAGGCACCGGGCGATCCAGGAAGACAGAAGATATATTTGCCCTTGGCCACACCCGCCGTTGCCCGCGACTGAATAGTGGATGTCCCTATTTTCTGCCATGAAACCATATGGAAAGCGACGGAAAATCCATCAATTTCTTTTTCAAACAATCCGCGCATCGCTTCAACCGTCACATCAAACCCGGTAAGGCCGGTGCCGCCGGTTGAGATAATCACATCGACATTCTCATTATCAAGTTGTTCGGTAACAATTTTGCGGATGGCATCAACATTGTCTTTAACAATGCCACGACCAGCCAGAACATGACCGGTCGCTTCAAGTCGGTCAGCCAGTATTCTGCCCGACTTGTCATCTTCGAGGGTTCGGCTATCCGAAACAGTTAAAACAAAAATCCGAACAGGAATAAATGCCCGTTCCGTACCGGGTGGTGTCGTGGCATGACCCATTATAGTAACCTCTTAAATTAGCAACAAATGTTGTTGCTACCTTTAGAGGTTTGCCGAGCCTGCCTCAAGGGTTTTACCGGGCGTATGTTGAGTATGCCGTGCTGAGCTGCTGCCAGCACTTGAACTTGTACTCGGTGGTGGTGTGTGACGTTGTTCGGCCAGACGCCGGGTCGCCAATACATTCTGCTTGAGACCTTGCGAGGTTTCCAGAGTAGCAGACCTTTCGTCCAGCTCATTCAAAACCCGGTTCCACAGATCACCTTCGCTCCACCGTTTAAATTGCCGGTAAACCGTATTCCATTTGCCAAACCGCTCGGGCAATGAGCGCCATGGTACATCACAGCTTGCAATCCAGAATACCGCTTCAAAAATCTTCCGATGTTGTTTCGGCGGCCTGCCACGCAAGCTCTTGCCGGTCTTCACCATCGTCTCAAGTATTTGCCATTCCTCTTCGTTCAAGCGTTCAAACGCCATTTCAGATCCTCTCTACGATCACGGGCACTATCGTTCACAATAGAACTTGTGCTATCTTACATAAGAGTTTGGGACTGATTGGTCCATGTTTAAAGTCAACAAATCACACTATTTGTTCACAAAAACATGATGAATATGTAAACAAGAAAGGACGGAAAACTGCTGTAATTTGTCCACACGACTCAGCGTCAACCTCTTTTAGGCGATATTCACGAATTTCGTCTTGATGGAAATAAAGTCCCGCCAAGCGAGTTTTTTCTGCATGGGTTGGCGCAATAAATAGGACGGGTGCAGCGTTGCCAGAACCGGTACTTGCAGCTCATTCTCACCATAGCTGAACCATCGACCGCGAAGCCGGGTAATGCCTTTGGTTTGCCCGGTTAGTCGTTGTGTCGGCGTTGCCCCGAGACAGACGATCATTTCCGGTGCCACCAACTCAATTAGCTTGTTGACAAAGGGCAGACACATCAGTGTCTCGGCTTCGGATGGTTTGCGGTTTCCCGGCGGGCGCCAGAAAACCGTATTGGATATCAACACGGAGTCTTGCGGGTTCTCACTGTGGCGTGAAAGTCCGATATGGCTGAGCATCTTATCGAGCAATTGTCCCGAGCGACCAACGAAAGGTTTGCCCTGCAAATCTTCATCACGTCCCGGCGCCTCACCAATCATCAAAATTCTGGCCCCCTTGTTTCCATCGATAAAACAAAGGTTTGTGGCAGTGCGCGAGAGGGCGCAGGCATCAAAAGTTTCCAGCGCTTTAATAAGGTCGTCAATTGATTTGCATGCTTGTGCCAGCTTTCTTGCATCGCCAACATTGTCTTGCGAAGTTGTCACCGGTTTTGCCACACTGGCGGTTTTTTGCACCGGCCTTGGCAACACGCCCGCAGAAACAGGTTGGCTGGGGCTACTGGGTGCTTGTTCAATCTGCATGGCTTTTTGTGCCATTTTTTCAGCCGAACGAGCAAACCAGTCTGCTGGTTCTTCACCAATGGTCTCATCAGCGCCCATGGCGATTTGCCATTCCAGCAAGGCAAGGTCATTTATGGCTTCAGTTTGGCTCATTTCGTCGTTTTCTGCCTTACAAATACGCAAACAGTGATTTCCAAGTCTTTACGCTTTCAGTATAACGAAGATAGTGAAAAATCGCATGTTTATTTACCGCTGGTTGATGGAGACTGAAATATGAGCGAACAAGCCATAGAACGCGAAGCAATGGAGTATGATGTTGTCATCGTCGGTGCTGGCCCCTCAGGCCTTGCCGCAGCCATTAAATTAAAGCAACTGGCTGAATCAGGCGGGAAGGAAATTTCGGTATGTGTGCTTGAAAAAGGCTCCGAAGTAGGTGCCCACATCATGTCCGGTGCGGTAATAGACCCAATAGCGCTCAATGAACTGATTCCCGACTGGAAAGAAAAGCAGGCACCAATCAATACGCCGGTCACCCAGGACCGGTTTTATGTTTTGGGTGTTGCGGGTGCGATTCGGGTGCCGAACTTCCTGTTGCCTAAACTGATGAGCAATCACGGTGCCTATGCCGTGTCACTGGGCAATGTCTGTCGCTGGCTTGGCGAGCAGGCTGAAAATATGGGTGTCGAGATTTACCCCGGCTTTGCTGCATCAGAGCTGGTTTATCGCGATGACGGCGCGGTCAAAGGTGTCGTTGCCGGTGTGATGGGTATTGACCACGAAGGTAAAAACAAGCCGGAATTTGAACCGGGTATCGAATTACATGGCAAATATGTGTTTATCGGTGAGGGCGTACGCGGCTCGCTGGCAAAAATTATTATCGACAAATTTAACCTGAGCAAGGATCGCTGCCCACAGAAATTTGGCCTCGGTATAAAAGAGCTTTGGGAAGTAAGCCCCGAAAAACACCAGCAGGGACAGGTGACCCACACCATGGGCTGGCCGCTCGGCACCAAAACCGGTGGTGGCAGTTTCATGTATCATCTTGAAGATAATCAGGTGGCTGTAGGCTTTGTCGTCCACCTCAACTACACCAACCCGTATTTGTCTCCCTATCAGGAGTTTCAACGCTTTAAGCATCACCCACTGGTCAGCGATGTGCTTGAAGGCGGTCGCCGGGTTGCCTATGGTGCTCGTGCCATCACCGAAGGCGGCTTCCAGTCAGTGCCCAAATTGTCTTTTCCAGGTGGCGCACTGATCGGTTGTTCAGCCGGTTTTATGAATCTGCCGCGCATCAAAGGCTCACACAATGCCATGAAAACCGGTATGCTGGCCGCACAAGAGGCCTTTGAGGCTGTCATGGCCGGTCGCCAAGGTGACGAGCTAACCACATATCAAACCGCTTATGAAAATTCATGGGTCTATCAGGATCTCAAAAATGTCCGCAATGTTAAGCCTTTGTGGTCAAGGCTCGGACTCATTGGTGGTTTGGCCATGGGTGGCCTTGATATGTGGTTGAACGAATTGTTCGGACGGGGGATTTTCGGCACCCTCAAACACGGCAAAGCCGACCACGCCACTTTGAAACCTGCCAGCGAGTCCAAACCGATTGATTATCCAAAACCCGATGGTGTTTTGTCGTTTGATCGTTTGACCAATGTTTCTTTCTCGGCCACCAACCATGAGGAAGATCAACCATGTCATTTGCAATTGAAAGACGCTAACATCCCTGTTTCGCAAAATCTGCCTGAATTTGATGAACCGGCCCAGCGTTATTGCCCGGCCGGGGTTTATGAAGTTCTGCGCGATGAAGATGGCTCGAACCCGCGTTTTCAAATCAACGCCCAAAACTGCGTGCATTGTAAAACCTGCGATATCAAGGACCCGGCACAAAACATAACCTGGTGTGTGCCGCAAGGTGGTGAAGGACCAAATTATCCCAATATGTGATGAAAATTGGAAATCGTGATCAAGCAGTTCTTGCCAGCGGTACCAAATAAACCATAAACTGGTCATTATGTTGCCTTTGATTTGGCTATGGTTAGAACCAGTCCCGGTTGGGATAGCGTGTAATTTTAGGGTGAGTGGGTTTGAAACGTTTTGTAAAATCAGTTTCTATGATTGGAGCAATTCTTGGGACAGCAGTTGCGTTAATGTCGCTGCCTGCTGTTGCCGATAGTTTTGAGCGTCCGTGGAAAAACCCTGATGCTGTTCAGGCACCCAAGCCACAGGGTTTGCTTAATTCGTTTCTGCCAGGAAAGACCCCGACGGCTAAAACTGCCAGACCTGTGGTTAGAAAAACCAAATCGGCTGTTAAAAAAACCAGCAAAGTCAAGGTTCGAAAAACCCGTAAGCGCAAAGCACTGGCCGCTGCTCATGAGCGCACCATTAACTCCAAGGAAGCTATCTGGTGGCAGTCAGTTGGCAATCCGGTGGTTTATGCATTCCGCGATTGCTCTGCCAAATACGCCAGCGGGCAAGTTGCTAGCGGCGCAACAACATCGCCAGCTGGTTTAATCACCGCCTCGATGAAAACTGCTTGTCAGGTCGAGTTTGCCAAAATGGCCGGAGTATTGATTGGTGGTCTGGGTGAGAAAAAATCCAACGCTATGCTCATTGAACTGGCTAAGACGACGTTTTTGCCAACCGTCGAAGCAGCAATATCGGTTGAAAAAGAAAAGCAACGGTCGAAGCAAATGGCAACTGCAGAGCGGGAAACGGCAGAAAAAAGTCTCGAAACCGCCAAAGCGGCTATGTTTAGTTGTTTTTCTCAAAAAACCGACCGGTTGTCGGCTGCAAAAAGCACTTTGGCCAATACCATTGCCGATTCGGTTTTGATTGGCTGTCAGAACAAATCCGACGCTTTCTTTGATCTGTTGTTTGCCAATTCAAAAGCCAGCCCGCAGGTTAAACAACAACAAAAAAATATCGCATTGAATGAAACCTATCGGGTTGCGATTATCCGGCGCGTTCTGGCCACCAGAAAAAATATCCAGATCAAAACGGCGACCCAGCAATAAAACTATTTTGAGGCCTGCGAGAACGTGGCGCTGCCCGGCCAGCAATCGCGTTTCAAACCGTGTTTGCCTTGATACAGGCCAACCGCAACCCGGCTGCGAAAACCAATCAGGCCATCGATTTTATCGCCAATATTATAACCCTCGCGGCGCAGAACCTTTTGCAGGCGCTTGACCTTGGCGCGAGTATAGGTCGAAACCTTGCGCCACTTGCCATTAAAAGGCTTGTTGGTTCCAATCCGGTCAGCCACATGACCGACAAACAGCGCATAAAGGTCAGATTCGTTGTATTTTTTGATAACGTAGAAATTCTGCGTCACAATAAAGCCCGGCCCATAAAGCCCGGCGGGCAGTAGTAGAGAACCGTCTGTACGCAGCCGCTGAGCGGCAAATGTGCGCCCGCGGGTTCGTTTCAAACCGCTCTTGACCCAATTGCCAATTGGCTGCATCCGATGCGGGCCTTCCAGTGCGCAATTCACTTTGTCGTTGATATTGACTTCGTAACCCCACGAATGTCGCCCGTTCCAGCCTTGTTGCTTGAGAAAATTTGCTGTCGTAGCCAGGGCATCAGGGGCCGATGTCCAGATATTCTTGCGACCGTCACCATCAAAATCAACGCCATATTGCAAAAACTTGTTGGGCAGCATTTGGGTCTGTCCCATTGCTCCAGCCCATGAACTTTTTAATTTGCCGCGCGAGATATGCCCTTGTTCCAGAATTTTCAGCGCTCCAATGAGTTCCGGGTGAAAGAATGCCTTGCGCCGCCCCATAAATGACAGCGTTGCCAGTGAGCGTACCGTATCATATGGTATCTTTACCGAACCATAACTGGTTTCCCGCCCCCACACGGCCAGAACAATGTTTTGTGGAACGCCATAGCGCTTTTCGAGTTTTCCTAGCGTTTTCGCCCACTTCGCCTTCATCTGACGACCGCGCCGCACCAATGCGTTAATCTGATTCTGCCGGAAATAACGTCCCGGCGAGCCAAATTCCGCCTGTCGACGCTTCTTCTTGTCCACAGGCTTGCGGCCCGGCGGTGCCAAATCAGGCAATCGCCAGTTCAGATGAATCTCGTGAAAAGCGAGGTCAAAAGTTTTGCGCGATATCCCATTTGCCTTGGCTTGTGGCCACAGCGCAGTGAGCCAACTTTGAAACTGTGCTTCAGTCCTTGCTTTATAATCTTGTTTTGCCACAGCATTGCCGGTTGCCCCAATTATGCTGGCTACCAGCGTGCATAGCAGCGCTGGAACCAGTAACAGTCGGCTTTGTCGGATCATTCAGCAGCTTCCAGATAGTCTTCAATTGGCGGACAGGTGCAAACCAGATTGCGGTCACCCTGAACATTGTCAATACGCCCGACAGGTGGCCAGAATTTGTCATCGCGAATATAGGGCAATGGGAAAAACGCCTGTTGTTTGGAGTATTTCGCTGTCCAGTCCTCAAGCAGCAATTGATGCACATGAGGCGCACGACGAATGACACTGTCTTCGGCTGATATTTTACCAGCTTCCACCTCGGCAATTTCGGCCCGAATGGAAATCATCGCATCACAAAACCGGTCCAGTTCTTCCTGACTTTCCGACTCGGTTGGTTCGACCATCATCGTTTCAGCCACCGGCCACGACATGGTCGGCGCGTGAAAACCATAATCTACCAGCCGCTTGGCGACATCTTCAACCGTGATCCCGCATGACTCTTTAAAACCACGCAGATCAATAATACACTCATGAGCGACAAAGCCATTATTGCCCGTATAAACCACCGGGAAATGATCATTCAATCGCTTGGCAATGTAATTGGCATTCAAAATCGCCACCATGCTTGAGCGTTTCAACCCTTCCTCACCACACATGGCGATATAGGTCCATGAGATTGGCAAAATCGAAGCAGAGCCCCAGGGGGCCGCAGAAATCTGACCAATGTTTTCACCTTTTCCCTGAGCCGGATTGACACCTTCAACCACACTATGGCTGGGTAAAAACGGCGCGAGATGGGATTTGACCCCGATAGGTCCAACACCGGGCCCGCCACCGCCGTGCGGTATGGAAAAGGTTTTGTGCAAATTCATGTGACAGACATCAGCCCCAACTTCAGCCGGTCGCACCAGCCCCATCATGGCGTTCAAATTGGCCCCGTCGAGATAAACCTGTCCGCCATTGTCGTGAATGATCTGGCAAATATCAACAATTCCCTCCTCGAAAACCCCATGGGTCGAGGGATAGGTGATCATCAACGCTGCCAGATTATCGGCATGTTCCTCAGCTCGCGCTTTCAGGTCACTGACATCCACATTACCATTTTCATCACATTTAACGATAACAACTTTCATGCCCGCCATCACAGCCGAGGCCGGGTTGGTGCCGTGAGCCGAAACCGGGATAAGGCAGATATTGCGATGGTCCTGATCATTTTGCCGGTGGTATTGCGCAATTGTCAGCAGGCCGGAATATTCACCCTGACTACCAGCGTTAGGTTGCAGAGATACCGCATCAAAACCGGTAATTTCACATAACATGGCTTCAAGGTCTTCAAACAATTGCTGATAGCCTTGGGTCTGTTCCAGCGGTGCAAAAGGATGCATCATGGCAAAGGTGCGCCAGGTAATTGGAATCATTTCCGTTGTCGCATTCAGCTTCATCGTGCATGAACCCAACGGGATCATCGAACGGTCAAGGGCAATATCCTTGACCTGCAAACGCCGCAAATACCGCAACATTTCAGTTTCACTCTGATATGATGAAAACGTCGGATGAGTGAGAAACGCACTGGTGCGTTTGAGATTGCCGGGAATGCCTTCTGCTGTTCGGGCATCGATATCATCCAGCGTCTCTTTTTTCATGGCCGATGTATTAAAGCAAGTCAGCAGCTTTTCGATTTCCGAACGCCGTGTTGCTTCATCACAGGCAATGCCCACATGATCAGCATCAACAAACCGCAGATTGATTTTCTTTTCCCGCGCCTTGGCAACAATCGATAAGGCACGACCCGGCGTATAAACGGTAATCGTATCGTAAAATGATTTTGTAATGACCTCATAGCCATATGAACTGATTGCTGAAGCGCAAATTTCAGTAAACCTGTGAATTCGCCCGGCAATTTTTTTAACCCCTTTGGGGCCATGATAGACTGCAAAGAACCCGGCCAAAACCGCTAGTAGAACCTGCGCCGTACAAATATTGCTGGTTGCTTTTTCGCGGCGAATATGTTGCTCGCGGGTTTGCAGCGCCATCCGGTAGGCCTGTTTGCCGTGATCATCGGTTGAAACCCCAATGATTCGTCCGGGAATGGAGCGTTTATATTTATCACTGGTGGCAAAAAAAGCCGCATGTGGGCCACCATAGCCCATTGGTACGCCAAAACGTTGTGATGAGCCAATAGCAACGTCAGCGCCCAGTTCCCCCGGTGGGGTTATCATTGCCAACGCTAATAAATCGGTTGCCATGATCGCCAGAGCTTTTGCTTCATGCAAATCCTCAATGGTTTTGCGAAAATCACGAACCTCACCACTGGAACCGGGATAGGATAAAAGTGCCCCGAAAACTTTTGAAGAGTCCATCTCGGTAAGCGGGTCACCAATAACAATTTCAAAACCAAAGGCCCGGGCCCGCGTCTTGATCACATCGATGGTTTGTGGATGGGTATCAACATCAACAAAAAAGCTGTCCACCTTGTTTTTAGCAACCCTGTGCGCCATTGCCATGGCTTCTGCCGCAGCGGTGGCTTCATCAAGCAATGACGCATTGGCCAGATCAAGCCCGGTCATATCAACAACCACTTGTTGATAATTCACCAGCGCCTCAAGCCGACCCTGACTAACCTCAGCCTGATAAGGCGAATAGGCCGTGTACCAGCCGGGATTTTCAAGCACATTGCGCAGAACGACTTTTGGCGTGATCGCTCCATAATAACCCATGCCGATCATTGACGTCACAACCCGGTTGCGGGTCGCTGTCTTGCGCAAATCCGACAACACATTGCGTTCACTGACCGGTTCGGGAAGGTCGAGCGGTTGCTTTACCCTGATGGATTTCGGCACCACCTGATCAATCAGACTGTCAAGGCTTTCAGCCCCGACAGTTTTCAACATGGCGTCAATTTCATGGGTGCGCGGACCAATATGGCGCGGAATAAAATTTGCACCCGGTTGCAGTTCTGAAAGGCTAAGGCGTTTGTCGGCCATGAGGGGAGACCCTTTTTGATTTTGAGTTAGGCAATAAAGCTTTTGTAGGCTTCGACATCCATCAGGCCATCAAGTTCGCTTGCATCAGAAAGCTTGACCTTAATGAACCAGGCGCTGTTTTCAGGGTCTTCATTAACCTTTCCCGGTTCATCTTCCAGTGCACTATTGGTCTCAACCACTTCGCCGCTGACCGGCGCTACCAGCTCACTGGCCGCCTTGACAGATTCAATCACCCCGGCATCTTCCCCTTTGGAAATAGTGCTGCCGACATCAGGCAGTTCGACAAAAACCACATCGCCCAATTGTTCTTGTGCGTGGTTGGTGATGCCGATGGTGACGGTATCGCCATCAACTGAAATCCATTCGTGTTCTTCGCTGTATTTAGTATTGCTCATCAATTTTTCCTTATCGTTTGAAGTTGTGCGGTGCAAAAGGCATCCGCGTGATTTGAGCTTCGAGCGCTTTGCCGCGCACGATCAATTGCACCGGCGTGTCCGCTTTGGCATGTTCGGCACTGACATACCCCATGGCAACCGGGCCACCGACCGTTGGGCCAAAGCCGCCTGAGGTTATGGTGCCGATCGTTTCGCCATCCATAGATTGAATTTCAGTTCCTTCGCGGGCCGGTGCCCGGCCAAGCGGTTTAATACCAACCCGGCGGCGTGACGGTTTTTCAGCAATCTCGCGCAAAATGCGCTCTGCCCCGATAAAACCGCCTTCCTCGCGTCGACGCTTGCCGATCGACCACAACAAACCGGCTTCAACCGGCGATGTTTTGTCATCAATATCATGGCCATAAAGGCACAAACCGGCCTCAAGGCGCAATGAGTCGCGCGCGCCAAGGCCAATAAGCATGACATCGTCATCAGCCAGCAGCGCATTGACCAATTGTTCAACCTTGTCATCGGCCACAGAAATTTCATAGCCATCTTCACCCGTATAACCTGAGCGCGAAACGTGAATGTCGATGTCATTAAACCGGCTGGCAACAGCATCCATAAAGCCCATCGCAGCGGTATTTGAGCAATGGGCCGCCATGATTTTTTCAGATGCTGGGCCTTGCAAGGCAATCAGCGCATGGCCGCTGTGTTCTTCCAGATGAATACCATGTGGAATATTAGCCCGAATCCAGTCGTAGTCACCTTGTTTGCAGTCGGCATTGACCACCAGCATCAAGGTGCCTTCATCATCTTCAAGGCGGGTCACCATCAAATCATCGATAATGCCACCATCAGCGTTGATCAGTTGAGTATAGCGTTGCTGACCGCGTTCAAGGCCTTTGATTTCTGCCGGAACAAGCTTTTCAAGTGCATCGCTGACAGTTTCATGATTAGGACCGATCAAAAATGCCTGTCCCATATGTGATACATCAAACAAACCGGCTTTCTGGCGGGTGTGATTGTGCTCTCCAACAATGCCGGTTTTATACTGAACCGGCATTTCATAACCGGCAAAGGGAACCATGCGGCCACCATTGGCAACATGCAAATCAAACAAGGGAGTTTTTAAAAGTTCTGTCACGGTTTGTTTCTCATCATGCAATTAGACCAAGGCCACGCTACCGCCAATCAGCGGTTACATGCCCCCTCTGTCTAAAAACCTGAGAGATTTCGCCCATTGCCGTGTCGGCGGGCCTCCCCCCTTCGGTGAGCGGTTTTTTACCGCTGCTCTCCAGAGTCGTTTATCCTGGCGGTCCCTGTTGCCTGAGAGTTTCCGGGGCGGTTGCTCCTTCGGCGTCAAACGGTAAAGTTCAATCTCTCCCGCTCAAGATGTGCATACCTTAGCGATTGATTGTCGCAAGTCAACGCTACAACCATCACGCGGTCGTCAAATTCTTGACATTTCCACACATCAAGACGCATTAAGAGTAAACCAACAAGAATTGAGTCCGATGACAGATACCAAAAAACCACAAATACGATTGCTACTCGCCGCTCCGCGCGGATTTTGCGCCGGTGTCGTGCGGGCCATTGATATTGTTGAAGAAGCGCTGGCCACATACGGCAAGCCGGTTTATGTGCGCCACGAGATCGTCCATAACAAATTTGTGGTTGATAACCTCAAACGTAAAGGTGCGATTTTTGTTGAGGAGCTTGATGAAGTCCCCAACGGTGATCATCCGGTGATTTTTTCAGCTCATGGCGTTCCCAAAACTGTGCCTGAAGATGCCCGCCTGCGAAATCTGTTTTATCTTGATGCCACATGCCCTCTTGTTTCCAAGGTTCATATGGAAGCCTCTCGTCACCATAAAGACGGTCACCAGATATTGTTAATCGGTCATGCCGGCCACCCCGAAGTGGTTGGCACCATGGGGCAATTGCCAAACGGTTCGGTGACACTCATTGAAACAGTGGAAGATGTTGCCGATTTTCAACCAGAAGAGGGCAGGGGGCTGGCCTTTATCACCCAGACGACCCTGTCGGTAGATGACACCAAAAATATTATAGATGCGTTACACAAAAAATTTCCCGATATTCACGCTCCGCACAAAGAAGACATTTGTTATGCCACCACCAACCGCCAGGCCTCGGTAAAGGAAATTGCTGACAAGTGTGATGTATTGCTGGTGGTTGGGGCGCCCAACAGTTCCAATTCTCAACGTCTTGTCGAGGTAGCCCGTACCAACGGTTGCATAAATTCGGTTCTGGTCCAGCGTGCCAGCGAAATCGACTGGGAGAAAATTCAAACACCAAACACTATCGGCATTACCGCCGGGGCTTCTGCTCCCGAGGTGTTGGTGTCGGAAGTTATCGGTGCTTTTCAGGATCGCTTTGAGGTCACCATTGGCTATGTCGAAACAGCAAAAGAATCTGTCACCTTCAAATTGCCGCGCCAGTTGCGATTGGATATGAACAAAAAAGGACAAACTCTTAGTGAGTGATAAAAAGCACAACGTCGTGATCTTCACCGACGGAGCCTGTTCGGGCAATCCCGGACCGGGAGGTTGGGGTGCCATTTTACAATTTGGTGACCGCGAAAAGGAAATGTCGGGCGGTGAAGCAAAAACCACCAACAACCGGATGGAACTTATGGCCGCCATTGCGTCGCTGGAGGCTCTCAAGCGTCCTTGTGCGGTGAAAGTTTACACAGATTCATCCTATGTCAAAGATGGCATTACAAAATGGATTCATGGCTGGCGGAAAAACGGCTGGAAAACTGCGGCCAGAAAACCAGTAAAAAATTCTGAACACTGGAAACGATTGCTCGAAGCGTTAAAACCCCATGATGTTGAATGGCATTGGGTTAAGGGCCATTCAGGTCATCCCGAAAACGAGCGCGCCGATGAGCTTGCCCGTCAGGGGCTGGAACCCTACAAAAGATAACTACAGGGATTTCAGAATGGTTTCAGCACTCGAAATTTCCGCCTCGCCGCGCTTGTCACCGATATTGAAGGCGGTTACCACACCATCATCAACGATCATCGAATAGCGTCGGCAACGCAACCCCATACCAAATGCGCTGCTGTCCACATCGGTGCCAGTGGCTTTGGCAAAATCGCCATTGCCATCGGCCAGCATCAATATTTTGCCATCAGGTGAAACCTGCGCACCCCAGGCCGACATTACAAATACATCATTGACTGAAAGGCAAACGATGCTGTCGACATTCTTGGCTTTTATAGCTTCAGCCTTGGCGACAAATCCGGGTAGATGGGTTTTATGACAGGTAGGTGTAAAAGCACCGGGTAGTGCGAACAGCACAACTTTTCTACCAGCGAAAATATCACTGGTGGAAACCTGAGAAGGTCCTTCCGCTGTCATTATCATAAAAGTAACTTCTGGCAGTTTATCACCAACAGAAATGGTCATGGCGGTGTCCTTTTTTTGAGATAATGAGGTCGTATTCAGACTCTAATTTACTTCGACATTTGTCTCAAGACGGATGTCGCCGGAAAGTATGGTCAACTTCAGTGTTTTCCCCGAGAGTTCGGAAAGCTTATCGATGCCGTCGATTGGCAAATGAAACACATGCTGACCATTTGCACTGGTAGATATTTTGGGCGCATCAAAAAACGCTGTATCAAAACCTTCCACCAGAATATCTGTTTTCGGGTCGACTTGTCCGGCAAGCGTTACCGCCAGTATCGGTTTTCCCCCGACAGACTTTGTAGCAGCAGCGGTAACAGCCACACCCTTTGCTAGTCGGTTTGGAACTTTTGCGGAAAAACGGCTAATAAGGTTCGCCGACTCGGCATTTTGCAATTTAACCGGCAGATCAAGGCCAAGATTGGCCTGTGCAGGAATACATATGTCACTGCAAATAGCGTAATACAATCGTAAATCGAGTTTTGCCGGTTGGCCATTGTTTTCCGGGGTTATTTCAACCGGAAACACCACATGCTTTTTATAACCAATGCTCTTGCCGGTAATATCTTCATAGCGCTTAGGGGCAGGCCATGAGACATCGGCGGCCTTTACATTGTTTGAGTTCTCCCAGACAAATTCCGCCGGAACGCCAGCATCTCCCGGCACTCGCCAATAGGTTTTCCAGCCCGGTGCCAAAACGATTTCGACCCCGGCCGTCCATTTACCATTGCTGTATTTACCGGCAATCAGACGGACGGTGCTATGGCTAAAGGAAAGTTTGGAGCTTTTCGGCGCAGCTGTATATTTGTCCAGTTGCGGGATGCCTGAGGACAAAGGGGCCAACGAACTCGCCTGACTTGAAGAGCCTGCCTGACTTGAAATCGGGCTCGACTGTTGCGCATTGGCTGAACTGGCAACAGTCGCCAGATAAGCGATTGCAGTACATTTTAGCAATAAGTGCATTCTATCTCTCATTCGGAAAATACTGTGTATCACCCAATATATAGGGTACTCGGTAAAAAAATCGCATCACATTTATGTAAACCGCCATTAAATGGACATTTGTCTTTGTCATTAGTAAGGTGAGACCAATAACATGCTGGCAAGGATTTAAACAAAATGGCTGATACAGAATATCTTGATGGCCAAATTCTCATTGCCATGCCGACAATGAGCGACCCGAGGTTTGAGGGTGCAGTGATCTACGTGTGTGCCCATTCGCAAGAAGGTGCAATGGGTCTGGTGATCAATAAACCGGCCGAAAATATCGACTTTGCCGAGTTGATGTCTCGCTTGAACCTGCCCGCCGGTTCAAACACTATCGAATTTGATCTGGCAGATCATGAACGCGTGGTGCATTTTGGCGGACCGGTAGAGCCCGGGCGCGGCTTTGTCCTGCACTCGGGCGAGTACAATAGCCACGAAAATACTCTGGCTATTAACGACGATGTTGGTCTGACAGCAACTCTTGATGTGTTACATGAAATCGCAGCCGGTGAGGGGCCAAAGAAATCGCTGTTGGCTCTTGGCTATGCTGGTTGGTCACCCGGCCAGCTTGAAGATGAAA
Source organism: Anderseniella sp. (assembly GCA_030626025.1). Classification (GTDB taxonomy): domain Bacteria; phylum Pseudomonadota; class Alphaproteobacteria; order Rhizobiales; family Aestuariivirgaceae; genus JALWJW01. The sequence continues at coordinate 15,090 of DAOUPT010000058.1, forward strand.
TCTTGCAAAACGGCTGGCTGCATTGCCCGGCCGACGAAACCTTGCTGTTTGGCACCGGCGTTGAAGCCAAATACCAGACAGCCCTTGAAAAGCTTGGCATCGACCCGGCATTTTTAGCAAGTGATGCTGGCCACGCCTGACCTTTGTTCCTATATCGCCCGAAATTCAGCTGACAATGACAATTCGCCATCAGTTTTAACCAGCTCGCGCTCTATTAGATGTTCAATATGAGCCATGGTCGACATTGCAGCCGCCGGATGCAAACGCGGATCAACATCGCTATAAATATTCTTGACGATGTCACCAATGCGCCGGTCGCCCTTTTTGATCCGGCTCTCGATTGCTGCTTCACGCATTTTGCGATGGGTGAGAAAGGCCCGCACAAAGGGCACCGGGTTGCGGCGCGGCCCGCCATGGGTTGGCCAGTAAACCTCTTCGTTCCGGTCGAGCAGTTTCTTCAGCGAAGCAAAATAATCAGCCATATAGCCATCAGGCGGGGCAATAACGCTGGTTGACCAGGCCATCACATGGTCACCGCTGAACAATGCACTTTCCTCTTTCAGGGCAAAGGCCATGTGGTTGGATGTGTGGCCGGGTGTAAACACCGCTTCCAGCGACCAGTCACGCGCCGAAATAACATCGCCATCACTGATCAAAACATCAGGCGAAAAATCGTAATCACCACCAGCATCTAGTTGTGCATCGCCACTGTTTTTAATCCGCCCGGCACCGTGCGGGCCATAGGCATAGGTTTTAGCCCCGGTTGCCTGTTTTAACCGCGCCGCCAAAGGTGAATGATCCATATGGGTATGGGTGATGACAATGTGCGAAACGGTTTTGCCATCGAGCGCCTTGAGCAATGCTGCCAGATGATCGTCATCATCGGGCCCCGGATCAATAACCGCAACGGTTTCATTGCCGACAATATAGGTGCCGGTGCCGGTAAAGGTGAACGGCCCGCCATTGTTGCAGACCACTCGCCGCACGAGGGGCGACACCCTTACAGCAGTTCCATATTGCGGGTCAAAATCGCGATCAAATTGTATTTTCGCCAAAAATTTGTTCCAACTATTGTTTTAAACACCTGCGCTTGTCTGCGGCTGAGTTTGTCCTTATAAACAAGTCAGACAACAACAGGACATCTATATAATGAATATTTCACTGCATCAAACACTGGCCGATACACTTTGGCCAGCAAAAACCTCTAACGTCGTTTTGCGTAACATTGTTTTGGCAGTGGCTGGTTCGTTGTTACTCTGGGTTTCGGCCAAGGTACAGATACCCTTTTATCCGGTTCCCATGACCATGCAAACCATGGTCGTTCTTGGTTTGGGTGCCGCATTTGGCTGGCGTCTGGCGTTGGCAACATTGCTTTTGTATATGGTTGAAGGTGCTGCTGGTCTGCCGGTCTTTGCCGGAACCCCGGTAAAGGGCATCGGCCTTGCCTACATGACAGGCACAACAGGCGGCTATCTGATCGGCTTTGTCGCAGCCACTGGCCTTGTTGGTTGGTTGGCCGAAAAGGGTGCTGACAAAAATGCCTTTAAAATGTTCGGCGCCATGCTGCTCGGCAGTGCCGTAATTTACCTGTGCGGCGCCACCTGGCTTTCAACATTTATTGGCACAGAAAAAGCAATCCAGTTCGGCGTGCTGCCCTTTATCTACGGTGACATCCTCAAAGCAGCCCTTGCTGCAGCGCTGTTTCCAGCGGTTTGGAGCCTTTTAAAGAGAAAGTAACGGGTAAACCGGCCTTCATAATCTGGTTTGCAAATACAAACACCTTCTGTAAGATTACACGAGACCTGTGTCCTTTTTTCTGCGTCAATCACATGATTGATAGAGTTTGTTATGAATACTGACCCGGTTAAAGCTGCTGCCAATACCATACAAGCTGAGGTGATAGCCTTCCTGGGCGATCCCCAAACGCACTCCCGGAAAGGCATTGCGGTTGATTCCGTTCAGCGCATTAATACCCACGCAGCGATCGTTTTTCTGGCCGGGCAGTTTGCCTATAAAATCAAACGGGCTGTGGCTTATCCTTTTCTTGACTATTCTACGCTGGAAAAGCGCCGCTTGGTCTGTGAGCATGAAATCGAGGTCAATCAGGCAAATGCACCACAAATTTATATAGGCGTGGTCGCAATTACCCGTCAGGCTGATCATTCGCTGAAAATTGACGGCGCGGGTGAGGTCGTTGAATGGGCAGTGCTCATGAAGCGCTTTGATGAAAACCAGACTTTGGATAAAATTGTCGAGTCCGGCCCATTGTCTGACACGCTGGCAAACAGTCTGGCATGTGCAATGGTGCGAGCTCACGCCCGGGCTCCATTGAGACAGGCCGGTCCCTGGATTGCAGCCTTGCGGAAGTACATAAACCACAACAGCGAGGATTTTACCCGCCATCCTGACATGTTCCCGATACAGCCGGTGAGCCGTTTGACTGAAGCTTCGATTGCGGCCTACCAGCAGATTAAACCACTACTTGAAACCCGCGGTGCCGCAGGTCATGTTCGGCTTTGCCATGGTGATGCCCATTTAGGCAACATCGTGCGGATCAATGACCAACCAATTTTTTTTGATGCGATCGAGTTCAACGATATCATTGCCACCGGGGATGTTCTTTACGATTTGGCTTTCTTGTTAATGGATTTGTGGCATCGTGGCCATCGGCATGAAGCTAATCTGGTTTTCAATCGCTATCTGATCGAATGTCGCTCTGACGATCACTATCAAGGATTGGCCGCATTGCCGTTTTTTATGATGATGCGGTCTGCAATACGGGCAAGGGTAACCACTTCAAGGCGTAAATTCTGCCCCGATCATCAACAGGCCAGTCTGATTGAGCAGGCGGCCGGGTATTTTTCCACCGCATGTGATTTTTTAAACAACGAACCGCCAAAGCTTGTCGCGGTGGGCGGCTTGTCAGGCTCGGGCAAATCAACAATTGCGGCTAGTATCGCTGCCAAAATCGGACGTGCACCCGGTGCTGTCGTCTTGCGTTCCGATGTGATACGCAAAAAACTGTTTGGTGTTGCTGAAACCGAGAACTTGCCACAAAGCGCCTATACCAGCACCGTTAGCCAGACCGTTTATGAACGAATGTATGAACTGTCGTCTCAGGTTCTAAAATCAGGACATTCAGTGATTGTCGATGCCGTATTCGATCGTGAAAGGGAGCGCGATGCCATCGCTGACGTCGGTCGCTTGGCAGGTATAGCGCTTGAGGGTATCTGGCTGGATGCACCTGAAAAGATATTAGTGGCTCGCGTTTCTGCCCGCAAGAACGATGCTTCTGATGCTGATGAAGGTGTGGTCAGGAAACAAATGGCATTCGATCCCGGCACCATAACATGGCGCAAAATCAACGCCACTGGCAAACTTGCGGATGTGTTGAAAAGGGTTGAAAACACCCTTGGATAAAGCGGGTTTGGATTCTTATTTGCAGCGCTTCAATATGACGGGGTCACTCGTGCCATCATGAATTATTACCGTTTGTTCGTCTTGTTGAATGCTGAGTAGTCGTGAATAGGCTTCTCCCTCTCCGGCACATAGGGTGATCACGCTCCACACCGTGGAGCTGTGATACGCTCCGACGTTTTCTCCCGCCTCTCTGTGTGACCAGACGACTTTGCATTGCCATTCATGCCCCCGATATCCTTTGGGCGAGATAGATACACCCATTTCACCTTTAGATTTTTGCCCTCTGGCAATCTTGCAACCGGATTCATCACCGTAAATGCCTTTTATGTCGAACTTCACTTCAGAATGAGCAGGTAAAACGGTCATCCAGAGGCTTGTCGCAAAGAAAATCCAAAAGGCATGAAACAACTGTCTAAGTATCATTACTCAATCCTTTGCTGCTGGTCATCTAATTACATCGGGTCGTAAAAGACACTGTCCTGCATACCCGGTCACTCGTCAATGCATCAAACTCAAATACTTTTGGCAGGCCTTAAACACATTGAAACAAACCCCTACGCTTGCCGCAACAACGATAATTCTAGTGTTGGTGCAAATAGAAAAGCAGCATAACCATGATAAATTAATCAATCGCAGGCAAGCCGAGACTGGTGTTACCGTTATGAGGTTGTCAATTTAACCTCTCTAATCTCACACCGGCTTGGCAGCCATTTCAGCCGGTGTCATAGCCAGCCGGTGCAGAAGCGTTAACCATTATGATACATGTTTAGTTGAATCGTTAATATTCTGTTAAGGTAAGACTTTCGTATGAGTTTTCTGGGAGGGAGTCATCATGTGGGCCGTTGTTTTAAGTACGTTGATACTCGTAGCGCTGTTGGGTAACTGGTCCCAATTAATGGCTGCCACCAAAATTGGCAAGGCGGTTTCAATTAAGACTACTGTTACAGGTAAAGTTGGTTCGAAGTCCCGCAGACTTGCAACGGCATCACCGATATTTAAGAACGAACGCATTCGCGTAAATGGCAGAGGGTTGGGCCAATTTCAGTTTCTTGATGGCAGTAAACTCGTCGTTGGCCCGGGCGCATCTCTTAAACTCGACAGCGCAATTTACAGTGGCGGCAAGAAAGCCTTCAAAAGCCTTGCACTGTCTACTGCCAGGGGCGCATTTCGTTTCATCAGCGGC
>DAOUPT010000061.1 GCA_030626025.1 Anderseniella sp.
AGCATCGTGCAGTAGTGCTGCAATCGCTTCGTCTTCATCACCACCGTGCTCAAGAACAAGGCTGCAGACAGCTAGCAAATGCGCAATATAAGGAATCTTCGTGCCTTTACGTCTTTGTAAACGGTGAAGCCTAGCGGCATAGGAAAGAGCATTTTCAAATCGTTCATTTAGTATTGGGTCAGGCATAAATAATCTCCATTTCTCTGGTTAGTATTCTGTGTATTATTTAATCATATTAGGTGAGCTCGCCGGATGCTCACACTCAATCGGGTTTGACTCTCAAAGCGTCGATGAATGCTTTTGCTTCATCAAGATCAACGGTGTGAAAAAGCTTCTCATCGGATTCGTTGAAAAACTCCATGAATACAAACTGCTTATTTCTCTTGAATGTTCTGCGAATTTTGATGCCTACAGGATCAAGACGTTCATCCCCCGTTCCCAGCCTAAGATCACCTTTATTAATGAAGAGATGTCGACTTGCTGGAATAGATTTACCATTGTTTTTCAGGTAACGATCGGCAGCTTTGATGGGGGTCAGTTTGCGATCTGGATGGTCAGGATCTGTCATCGGTTCTGGCAATGCAGCCCAGAGCAAAACTGGGGTATAAGTTCCTTTTCCAACTTCAGACTGCAGATGCAGGTCACCCAAGTTTGGTGATTTGATGTCAGCCGCGTAACCCATCATCCAGTCGCTGTCACGTTGGGGAATAATGCTGTCAACCAGAACACCTTCCCCATTCAAGACGTTTTCGAAAACCTTGTCAGATCCATAAAAATGAGCCACATCATCATCCGCTGTCTCAAATCCAAAGTTGCAACAACTCACGCGATCCAACGTATGACCTGTGCCGTTGATCAGATATACTCCAAATTCACCTGAATCAGGAAAATCTGTGGCATCCTCTCCGATCCAAATCAACCTATCGGCGATAACTGCATAATTCATCATTTTTCTTTTTCGTAACTTCCTTTTAGGTGTATTCAAATTGTATCTCCTTCTTGTTTGGTTATATTAATTTCGGAACCCATGGTTTTTTTGGATATCATGCGCACTCAGTACTTTGTTGCTCTCTTCACCTGTGAGCCGTCCTGTTTTTAAACGGTGGGAGCAGTTGCCCGATTGACTACGGTGGTTCAGGAAAACAGCTTACGAACTGTGCTTATGTTGTGTTGGTTAAGACACGCAGTATGTTGGCTTTTAGCCATCATCAACAATCTCGTGCTTCCACGACCGCAGCGTCATTAATACGCTTACCATTCTTGAAGCTCAGAAATGCCTCTCCAAGTCTAAGCGCTGCATTCATCTCTTGAAGCTCAACCCCATTAAGATCATATCTTATCGCGTGATCGGGGCTGTAATTGATTACAAATCCAATCGGTGCTCCAAAAGAAATAATGGTTCCATTGTCACCAACACGATTTGGGATTTCTTCCATCATTTGTTGCCGATAGGTCTCAGCGCCACAAGTAATATCAAGCTCAATCAACTTGCGACTTAATACATCGGTGAATATCGCCGTGAATATCGGTTGCGGAACGCTGCTTTCGGTTTCGATGATACCGTGAGCCTTAAAAGCCTTGCGCCATTCAGTCAGTTTACATTCTTGGTCAAATTGTTCAGCCTGTCGGATGCTTAATCTCGTTTTTTCCAAAGCTGATGATATTTTCTCAAATTGCAAGCAAAGTGCACTTGCCAAGTTATCAAGAAAAAACCTCTGTTCGATATTGCCAGCAAAAAAGGCATCATATCGTCGATAACCTTTACTGATATTTACATAGCCAAGTCTCTGAATCACATCGAGTTTTGACAGGCCAAGTTCTTTTCGACGCGTTTCTATGAGATCGCCAATAACTGATTCAAATTGGATATTGGTATTTTTTAGCTTTAGAATGTTTTTTCTCCTTTTTTCAAGGAGAACCGGCACTTTTATATTGTTTGCTGATGTTCAGCCACATCCTGCATGAAGCAGAAACCACCTTACCAGTACTTGGTAGGTTAGTGAGGGTGCCGACCCTTCTCTTGATGTATATGAAATATTACCAAAGTTAGTGTGCCATAACTAGCCGTTATTATCAACTTAAGTGGAGTTACGCGATTGATGCGGCAATAGTGACCAGAAACGCCTCGCTGCCTTGTTGTTTGCAACACTTGAATCTCGTAACTGAGTTCAGGATAGCCAAAATTTTCCTTTCCCGCTATAACCGGAATAAGAAGCGGACATAGTAGCTACGATAAATTTAAGAGATAATTCAAAAGATGTATGTTATTCAGAGTTTTATGAAACATCGAAACCGGACATTAAACCGGACATGTAGGCGGACCTGCCATGCCTGAAGATAGAAAAGAATCTGTGGGTCTTATGGAACCCATGCTAATAGCTGAAGGTGCCAAAGCCAAGGCAGAGTTGGTGGATATAGCTCTAACTCTTGCAGAAGAATCTGCAGCTTTCAATAATAGCTTACCAGATGGCGTCCGCATAGCCCTGACTGGCCTCGTTAGATCAATGAATTGCTATTATAGCAATCTCATAGAAGGTCATGACACCCACCCTGTGGCCATAGAGCGGGCACTTAAGAATGACTACAGCACTGATGCAGAGAAACGCAATCTACAACTTGAAGCCAAAGCGCACATCTTTGTCCAAGAGTGGATTGACAATGGTGGCATAGATGGAGCGGCTACAAATCCTGAAAATATTGCTGCAATTCATCGCCGATTTTGTGAAAAAGTTCCAGAAGAGCTGTTGTGGTCCGAAGATCCGGAAACAGGTGAGCAGTATCAAGTCATTCCGGGGGAGTGGCGCACTAGGGATGTTCAAGTTGGAAGGCATATCCCGATAAGTCCCGGCGCAGTGCCACGGTTTCTTGAGTGTTTTGAAAAGACTTATGCGAATCTTGGCCGTGCAAATGCAATTCTAGCTGCAGCTGCCGCTCATCATCGGCTGGTTTGGATACACCCATTTCTTGATGGGAATGGACGAGTGGCTCGTTTGATGACGCATGCAATGTTGCTCACTGCCTTGGACAGCGGCGCAATCTGGTCTGTTTCAAGAGGCTTTGCTCGAAGTGATGGCCGTTACAAAGAACTTTTGGCCGCCTGCGATATGCGACGCCGAAACGATTTGGACGGACGAGGAACCCTTAGTGAGGAATCCTTGGTGGCATTTACACGTTTCTTTTTAGAAGTTTGCCTTGATCAGGTCCGTTTTATGAGGGATTTGATCAGGCCAGACAAACTCCATACCCGCATTCAATTGTGGGCAGAAGAGGCCATCAAACTGGGTGAGTTGCCGCCAAAGTCAGATCGTATCCTCCAAGCGGTTCTTTATCGGGGTGAACTTCCCCGAAATGAAGTGCCAGCGATCATTGGTGCAACCGACCGTCATGCGAGAAGGCTCACCTCCGCCTTGATTGACAAAGAGGTGCTCACAGCAGAAAGCTCAAGAGCGCCTCTGCGTTTATCATTTCCTGCAGAACTGGCTTCCCGATGGACGCCTGGGCTTTTTCCCGATAAATTGGGTTGAATCGTAGAGGCATGCGGATTTATGGAACCTCGCACCAAGCAGCATTCACTCCGGTAGATATCCATGGACATAACATCAAACAAGCCAGAGCTTACGGAACAGATCAAGAGCGAACACCGCGCCCTTGTATTATTGCGTCTGTTGCAAAGGGAGCCATTCTACCGTTCCATAGCCAATAATCACATTTAGTTCCTTTCTCAGAAATGCTAAAAGTATAAGAAAAAAGTGTGTCAAAATTATAACAATAGACTTTTAATACAGGGGATAAACCGTGTGTAAAATACCGTGGTTTTTGTGACAACTTTCATTGTTCATACAGAAAAACTTTTACAACTCCACAGGTGCTGATTTCGGACAATCACCAACAATCTCATACACCAAAAACACTTCAATTTAGTTCTCCGGACTTCCGCAGTTTTCTCCAAGCCGATATTTGGGACCAATATAAATTTTCACGGTCCAGAATTTTAGAAGCTTCACCATGCTGGGCAACATCGAGTTCATCAAGTATACCAACTTTGTATTTATTGGTATGCGTTCGCTTCGTTGACCTTTTCGATTTCTTTTTTGCAAGATCGATCACAGTATCAAATACATTCTTAACTGACTGCTTCATCTCATCCTGAACATCGAGATCATCGCGAGCATGCAAAATAAACTTCAAAAGATGCTCTCCAATTTTTGGCGAAACATTACCTTCGTCTTCTCTAATTTCGTCAATAAGTTTTGCGCATGCCCCAACAGTAGCGGGGCTAGAAAGCAAAAGAACTCTAAGTTGTGTGAAAAACAGTTCCCGCTCGTCAGCTTCATTAATATCAGAATCCTCCAGATATCTTTGAAAATCGGAGATGATCTTTTGATATAGAGCCAATTTGTTTTCGAATACGGCCTTATGCTTGGCATGATCTGATTGGATTTTAGCTTGAAAAATAAAAAGAATGCTAGTGATAAGACCAATAGCACCTGCGCCCATGAAAACGCCAATTACACTGTCAAAAAATCCTTTCAAGACCCAATCTGCGGAGTCATCCCAAAATAAAAATCCAAATGTTAAAAAATAAATTAAAGCTACAACAAGCCCCCCAACCATTAGGCGCTTTTTGTCAATTTGCTTAAACATTTTGTACTCCAGGAAAAATAAGAGAAGAATATGTGACCCAGCCGCCTAATCCGGGTCATTTGCTAGTAGAATCCATTCAAGTTTTGCTCTGCCACCAAACTCTGGACGCACTTATTAATACTGCACCAGAATTTACACAACATAGCAATCCCGCTCGTTCGTTCAATAGCAAAGTAGAGATGGAAAGGCTGTCAAAAACGCAAATTTACTAAATAAAACGCAAGCACGGTAACCGTGTGTCAAATACCGTGGTTTTTGAAATAAATAACAGGAAACCTTATTCAGCGAAAAGCTACATTGCTTGAGTAAACTTCTAAAGAAGTTCTTAAATACGTTACAGAAGTTCTTCTAAAATTTAGAAATGTCAAAAACCATGAATCACTAAATACATATGTAAAACAGTTCAACAATAACCGTATTGCAAGACGGAAATTAAATTTTAGGAGAAAAATAAGTGAGACTTATGTCAGAATTTTTACAAACGGAAAATTTCACAAAAATCTTCCAGAATACTATTCAACAGGTTCGCGGAAGAACCGAACCTGCAGCTATGAACTTTGTTGAAGAGGCATTGAGCGACACATCATATCTGGTAGGGGCCTGTGTTCGCTTGGGAGACCTTCCTTACGCCGAAGCCTTCAAAAAGGTGCTACATGTAGCATTGCAAGCAAAATCAGACATACCCCAGTGGCCTATGCCCAAACACGAAATAAAACGTTTGATCAAAGAATCCATGGATGAAGGTTTTTACACAATTCATTCCAATCTCGGCTTTGAAGGTATTGTAGCGCTTGAATATTACGACCTTGAAGACTTGTTGCCTGAAAACGAATTAACAGACAGCTTTACCAACCCTATTGCCAATACTGCATAATCTTGAAATCACGGTTTTACTAAATAATGAGTAGCAAGATGACTGAAGAACATTAGTGACAAACCTGCAGAGTCTGCCGCCTTGGCGTTGCCGACGGATTGAAGTTAGGTCACAAACTAAAAATCGTCTCTTTTCAGTCAGAGACACGAAGCATAAAAATGCATGAAAGGGCAACGGCACTTCCCGACCCTTAAGCAATCAGTTATCGCTAGATTGGTTTCTGAATTTGCTGCGTTGATGAACTGGTCGTAAAGGGAGACCGCACAACCACCCCTGTTCTCAGAATTCTGAGTTGACCAAATCTAGGTGTTTCGAAAAGGCGCTATACCAAGACCTTGGGAGATTCATCGAGCCTGCGGAAGGCAGAAGTGTGTCTCCCAAACGCTACCAAAATATTAGATAACTAATAAACCTACCTGTAACAAAAATTTGAAATCCAGTGACTTGAGCGAAGCGAAATTGCGAAGCAACCATTAGTTAAATCACCAGTGGCAATCTAATGCGACACTAAAAAATCATTGGAAATTTCAAGTCAAGAAATTGGAAACCAACAAATAGCGATTTGACCATCAATGAAGCATTAGTGACTTGGATAGTGATTGTTACGAGTTCCTGAAATGAATCTGTTGCCGTTACTTGACCACCAAATACCTGGTTGTGTCTTAATGCCTATTTCTGGACATTTTTAATGTGTAACAGGTGTAAAATTCCGATTTCTCAAGAAAGCGATTTAGGTAGTTGGTTTTTGATTGTTTCTTATGAAAAATCACTAATGACCGGAAATAAGTTCCTTATTGCCCCCCCCAATCAAACACCAAAATTCCAAGATTGCTAGGTTGCCTATTTTGCTGATAAATTTTCCAGTTTTGCAAAAAAACATCATTGTGCTTCAAGGTGGGATGGGGGCCACACTGACAGCCATCGTCAACAGTCATAGGCAAAGCAAAATCGATGAGCTGCTGCCGTGGAATTACGCCAAAACTAAACCCGACGTGTGATCAGGGCACCGCTTACAGAAAGACCACCAAATCAATACAAAGCAAATAGGAAGTATGAGGGAGTGCTCTATCTATGCCTTGATATAATAAATGGAGCGACCAATACCTTCTGACTGGATAAGATCAAGCTGAATAAGTTTGCTAAAATCCTTTTTCCGAGCAGCTAAACTACGGTCAGAAATCTCTCCATATTCTCGCTGAGTGATTGAACCATGATCTTCGATATAACGAAGCAACACTTCATGATGGGGCTCAAGCCTTACTGGTAAATCTGGCAGTATTTTTTGAATGCGTTTCAATTCGTCCAGAATACCTTCAGCAAAATATTCCAACCAGTTTGTAAAATCTATTTGACCTTTCAGATCGTAATAATCACCGGTTTCGCCAACCATCTGAAAATATCGTGTCACATTGCGGTTGTAGTATGCCTCAAAGGAAAATATCGGGAAGATGTCAAGACCAGCCAACCCTAAAATGGCGGTGGTCATCAACCGTGTTGAACGTCCATTCCCATCCATGAATGGGTGAATAATAACCGCCTGCTTATGGAAAATCCCCGCTAGAAGGATTGGATCAAGTTCCCGAATATTATTGCTGACAAAGGTTATCAGGGTATCATTGAGTTCTGGTATATCCCCATGATCGGGCGGTATAAACATCACCTGATCTGCTTGTTGGGGGTCGCGGATCACCACCGGTTTTTGCCGTAGTTTTCCAATATCAAAGGGATTGTCCATCAGCCCTTCAATCACCATACCTTGGATCTTCTCAAAGGCTTTGGTGCTGATCTCAAATGAACCGTTGGTAACTTCAGCATTAACCCATTCAAGCGCCTGATTATAGTTCAACACTTCGCGTTCAGCATCGCGGACTTGCGCTGGAGTCTGTTTGATAAGACGTTTAACGTCAGTGAGTGGAAGTGGATTACCTTCAATACTGGTTGAGGCATAACTTGATAATGTTCGTGCTTCCAAGGCAAGTTTTGCCAGTGCCGGTTCAGTAAGTCGTGAGGCTTTGATAGCCCCTAACGTCTCACCAATTTCACGTATTATACGTAAAAGTTTATTCCTAATTGTGTATTTTGGTATCCACATGTAGCCGAATAGTAGCCGAAAAAGAGCCGATTAGCAAATTGATCTCATGGATTTGATACTGCTTATTTGCAGAATGAATTGTCTGATGTCTGTTTGTTCGCTTCATGGTAATACACTGGAATCCGCAGGTGAGATCACCCTGCCGTGGATCAAACGAAAGGGCGGTAGCTTTATTTCTTGCGGAGAATTGGGTGCACATTCTCCGCATGATATGCGGATAAAAACCTTGCCTTTGCGGTGAATAATCGATATAATCTCTGCATGAGGTGCGGAGATTATGACATATATCCATGAAAGAGACGACTTGCCAGCATTCCACTGGGATGAAGGAGCTCTAGCGGCCAGACTGGCAGATGTGCGTCATCGTCAGGGGCGCTTGCTTGGGCGCATGGAAGGTTTGGGCTTTGATTTGCGGAACGAAGCCATGCTCAGCACATTAACTCAGGATGTGGTAAAATCCAGCGAAATTGAGGGAGAAATCCTTGACGTTGACCAAGTTCGTTCCTCCATTGCGCGGCGACTTGGTATTGATATTGGGGCACTCATACCCGCTGGCCATGATGTAGAAGGCATTGTTGAAATGATGCTGGATGCCACCGGCAACTACCAAAACCCTTTGAATGCCGAGCGTCTTTTTGATTGGCATGCTTCTTTATTTCCTACAGGGCGCAGCGGCATGAGCCGGATTGTTGTTGGTGCATGGCGTGATGACAGTTCTGGGGCAATGCAGGTTGTGTCGGGTGCAATCGGGCGGGAACGCGTTCACTTTCAAGCCCCTGAAGCAGCGCGGCTTGATGAAGAAATGGAGGCCTTTCTAAAGTGGTTCGAAGAACGATCAAAAACTGATCCAGTATTGAGGGCGGCAATCGCCCATTTATGGTTTGTTTCCATTCATCCGTTTGAAGATGGCAATGGTCGCATTGCGCGGGCGATTGCTAACATGGCGCTTGCGCGTTCAGAAAAGAGCCAACGGCGCTTTTACAGTATGTCGATGCAAATTCGCCATGAGCGCAGCGCCTATTACCAGATACTTGAAACCACCCAGAAGGGTGATCTTGATATCACAGAGTGGCTAGGCTGGTTTTTAGGATGCCTGGGCAGAGCAATAGATGGTTCAGAAGCCGTTCTTGAGAAAGTTTTTGCCAAGGCGCAGTTCTGGGAAAAGCACGGAAAGCTATCCTTGAATCCCCGCCAGCGGGATATGCTCAATCGTCTGCTGGATGATTTCAAAGGCAAGCTGACTTCATCGAAATGGGCAAAAATTGAAAAATGCTCCCCAGATACGGCTTTGCGAGATATCAATGAATTGATCGCTCACGACGTACTAAAAAAAGATGCTGGTGGCGGACGCAGCACCAGCTATTCGTTTGTTATGGATGCTGACTGATGCTCGGCTATTTTCATGGCTGGCGGTTGCGAAAAAACAGCAACATTATCCGAGATGTCTAGATTGCTGTGGTTCTAAATTATAATACATGGCATAATTGTTGGAGAACAGTGTCATCGCTGCCGTCATCAGTGTGGAGTTTCTCAAGATCAGCTATCGATTAGTTAAAATAGGGCCTGTTTTTGGTCATTTGCCAACTCTTTGGTAACGCGTCGCTCTACCTTGCCCAATTTTTTCAAGCCGTTTTAAATCTACAAGTTTCTTGATAGATGCCTCTATTGTGCGTTGCGGGAAACCTAATGCTTCGACCGCATGCTTGCGGCTAAATTCTGGTTCTTTTCGTTTCTGTATCCACTGCCATAAGGCGAGTTGCTTTTCTGAAAGGAGATTTTCAATTCGGCTTCTTTCAATGAGTTCTAGTGCATGGGTGGCTTGTGATCTTACAATTTCGAGGAAGTACAGAAGCCAGGGAAAGATATCTTCGTTCTCTGTCTTCCAACTCGACTGCGCCTTGTTTAACGCAAGATAATAATCCGCCTTACGCGCCTCAATCAATTTTTCATGGGAGACAAGGGCTGTGAACATATAACCATGCTGCAATAGCAGAAGGTTGGTCAACAAGCGGCTGGTTCGACCATTTCCATCCTGAAAGGGATGAATGGCCAAATATTCAAACATGAAGTTGCCTATACGAATGAGCGGGTGTTTAAAATTTTCTGTTTCTGCCCACTGATTCCACTCAATAAGTTCCTGCATTTCTTTCTTTGTCAGGTGAGGTGGTGTTGGATCAAAAATGACGCCGATGATGTTTCCGCTTTGATCTTTTGCCTCAACCCGGTTTGGACCGAATTTGTAAGCACCACGTTGACGCTGATCTTTATCGGAATATTTGAGCAAATCGCGGTGGAGTTGGAGGATTAACGCTTCGGTAACAGGCATGTCGGCATAAGATGTCAGCACAAGTTCCAACATTTCCAGATAACCAGCCACTTCTTGCTCGTCTCTGGTTTTGAATTTTCGAATGTGCATATTTCTATACAGCGCTTCGACTTCATCATCAGAGAGCCTGTTGCCTTCTATCCGATTGGAAGCGCCAGTAGATGTCACAATTACCGACTGGGTAAGGCGATTGATGGTTTGAGGAGCAAGCCTGTCTGTCAGGCGAAACGTATTTTTGATGGCATCGACTTCTGATATGGTCGCATAAAGCGCTTCAGTCTGTTCAGGACTAAAGGTCAGCCTTTTACTCAATCTATCATCTTGCCAAGTCATCTCAATATCACATAATTATTCTATGTGAGAATATGTGAGATTATGTGAGAAAAATCAAGCCTTATCTGAAATTATCCCAAGTTTCGACGTAGTTTTCTGTGTACTTGGTCGGAATGCTGTTCTTTCCTACGGAGGGCTTCATGTTGATTTGCAGGTGAGAGCTTGAGGTATTTGCTCATATCGTGATTGAGTTTCTTGATTTTGATGCCATGCTGATGGTGCATAACACGAATTTCGTGTTGCAGATGTCTGCGTTCTCTAAGCTGGCTATCGATCAGTTTCTCCATTTCTGACCTGTCACGCAGCTTGCAGGCATGTGCCTCGGTTTCATTTTGTCTTTTGATCTGTCGATATTTTCCAGTAACGAGAAACCAGAGTGCGTTCAGTCCTGTTGGTAATCGGGCAGAGCGCGAAATTGTTTCATTCTGTTTTCGTTTGTTGAGAGCTTGTTTCAGTTCTGCACGTTCTTGCCGGTGAATCTTGGCAAGGGGTTGGCGTTTTCTGCTGAAAACCAGTGCTGTTTTTTCTTGGGCTTTAATTGTCTCATCGACAAAAGTTTGGAGCTAGTCTGTAAATTGTATTGCCAATCGTTTTCCTGTATCAGCTATTGATGGCAGGGATTCAGGATCACCCAGTCTGGCTGTGACTTCTTTCACTTTGATACCTACCCAGCGGGATACAACGTATACTTCACCCCGCCAATCAACAGCAACAAAACCACGCCTGTCACCCTTGGCCAAGTAATACCCGCATTCTTCTAATGCTTGTAGCAAGTGCCGTTCGTAAGTCATTCTAAAGCCTTGATGCGCCTTCACAGGGTTGTGGCACATTATATGCGCATGAATATACCGGCACTGGAAAACGATCAAGATGCAGAGAAAATCGAACTGCAACGGCAAGAGCGTGAACGTCGCCGCAAACGAGACCCCAGCCTGACACCTTAGGGAAGCCTTGCCTGTTTAGTAAAACATATTTTACCAACAGGTTAAAGGAAACCTCTTGCTAGTAAAGTTTATTTTACTGTACGATGAATTTAGAAGAAAAAATAAAAAGGAAGTTACCGTGGCTGACCTTTTATGGGGCAGAGTTTATTATAAGGAGCATTTTGCAGGGTTTTTGCGAGAAGAACCGGGTGAGCGGACTTCATTCACCTATGATGAAGCATATCTTGATTCCGGTAATCCGGCAATTGCCCATACCCTCGCCAAAAGTGAACAACCCTATTTCAGCGAATCCGGTTTGCCTTCCTTTTTCGACAATCTGGTATCTGAGGGTTGGCTGGAAGAAGCGCAGTCAAGATTTTTGGGCAAGCGCAAGGCAGATCGTTTTGAGCTATTGCTCGCTTTTGGCTCCGATTGCGCGGGCGCTGTTTCCATTATTGACCCCGAACCAAAGGCCTTTACAGAAGCGCTGGCTGACCTGAGCGACCCGAAAGAGCTTGCGGTGATGACAAGTCGCGCCTCTTTGTCCGGCGTTCAGCCGAAGTTGGCGATTATTGAGCGGGAAGGAAAATATCTCCCCGCAAAGATGGGGGAACTCAGTACACATATTGCGAAGTTTCCGTCCAGAAACCACTATGATCTGGTTATCAATGAATATCTCACCATGCAGGCATTCAAAGCCTTGATGCCGAAAGAAGATATTGTCGATCTGCATCTCGGCACGATTGAAGGTGCGCCGGAAGAGGTTCTGATTATCAAGCGTTTTGATCGCGGGCCTGATAATGAGCGCTTCCATTTTGAGGAGTTTAATCAGCTCCTTGGATTTCCCTCCGATGCAAAATACGATGGTGCCCATAAGGACATGTCTGATTTTATGGCTGCAACTGACGGGTGCCTTCCCGTCGAAGTATACCGCCTTTACCAGCGCATTCTTGCAGGCATCCTTCTCGGCAATACGGACATGCACCTAAAGAATTTTGCCATGCTCCATACCGATACAGGACTTCGTTTGACGCCATCCTACGATCAGGTTGCGGCGGCGCTTTACACCTATCAGACAATGGCGTTGGCAATTGGCGGAGCACGTGATCTGCGGATCGGGGATTTGAAGCCGCGTTCAATCATCAAGATGGGTGAAGAATTTCAACTCTCCAAAGAGGCCATCAACATGGCCAGTGATGAACTGGCCGCCAATATAGATGCCGCCAAGGAAGCTGTTTATATCGCCGATACCGGTAGCCTTGCACTCAAGGATAAACTTATCAACTTCATGGAAAAACGATGGAACGGAACATTCGCCTTGATTGGCAAGAGCTTGTCGAAGAAGCAATAAGTCGCCGCAAGCTTCAAAAACTCACCCAAAAGAAACTGGCAGTGCTCGCTGGTGTCAGCGGTCCGACTGTGAATAGCTTTGAACAGGGCAAAACGAGCCTAACTCTCGCCTCGGCCTTAAAAATCCTGAAATCCCTTGGGCTGGCTTAAGTCACCATTCCAACTTTTTCTAATTAATTCGTATTTTTCTTTCAGTTTTTGAGCGCTGCGTATCGGCGCTCTTTTCTTGTGTCTGATTTTCAGTCATTTCCAAACTTCATGCTGTTGGAACACATTAGGCTTTCTGACGTATTCTCATTGTTGAGACCGGTGTTCAGGACCAGCTTAGAAATTGTGCTAAAAGGGGGGAAGAGTGTCTCGAAAAATTGGCAAATCAAGTACTTAAATATCAAGATAAGAACAATTTGATTTAGCCCGAACCATCAGAACCATCGTGATACCCAAACGCTTTGCGGACACCCCCCCGATCAGGTTTGATTTAACACGCTGTAAATCCAATCCCAGTTGCTGTATAATGAAGGCCAAGACCTACTTAGCAAACTTCAGCCAAATTAATCAAATGAACCGATCCACCTGTTCTTATATGAGACGGGAGTCTGCACCGGCACTAAACTTTGGTCACTTCTGGTGAGAGTTTTTCATCTTTCTGGTATTTAGTAGTTTTGTGACAAGAGTTTTTCCGAGTGCAGGTAATTGGTAGAACGGGGCTGTTTAAGAAATTGACAAAACATTGACAATTTAAAACTTAGGACATAGTGACTTGTAATTAAAAGAAAACTAGATATTCCAGTTCTCAAAACGCTAATCGATTTGGTTTCAAATCCAGCCCGGTCGATCAGCAATGGTCGCCCGGGCTTTTTTGTCCTTTTTATACCTGTTTTGTGCGGTGGGTTTAAAAACAAAAAGACCCGAAGGGAGGAATCCTCGGGCCTTTCTGCTTAGCAGGGAACGAAGACGACAGAACCAAACCATTTAGGCGCGGGGTAAAGCCTGAAGGCAGTGTTGACAACTGTCGTTTCGTTGATAAGTCTAATATAGTTAAAGTTTGGTCTCTGTTTCAAATAACAAGGAGACACAAATTCGTGAAGCTGGAGCATTTCGGGTTCAGAATGAACACGAAATGCTTGTCTAAGTAATTGACAATATAGCGTTTCTGATTGAGTTTGTGATTCACGACTAAACCAGAAATAATATACAAAGAGTGAAAGGTTGATGGAATGTCAGACAAGATAAAAATTGGCGTAATCGGTGCTTCTGGCTACACAGGGTCTGACCTTGTCCGTCTTGCCGTCCGCCACCCTGACATTGAAATTACCGCGCTGACGGCCAATAGCCACGCTGGTAAACCAATGCATAAGGTTTTCCCTCATTTAGCTAATCTTGGCCTTCCTGATTTGGTGAGAAACCAAGAGGTTGACTGGTCCACAGTTGATGCTGTGTTCTGTGGGTTGCCACATGCTACCAGTCAGGAAGTGATTGCAGCACTACCGTCACATCTGAAAATCATCGATATGTCGGCCGATTTCCGTTTGCGCGATGCTGGCACCTACAAACAGTGGTACGGCGTCGAGCGCACCCAGCATGAACTGCAAAAGCAGGCTGTATATGGTCTGAGTGAGCATTACCGCAAAGATCTGGCGACAGCCCGGCTGGTTGCCTGTCCCGGTTGCTATCCAACAGCAGTGTTGCTTTTACTTCTACCTTTGGTCAGGCAGGGGCTCATTGACGCCAGCGACCTGATCATTGATGCCAAATCAGGTTTAACCGGTGCCGGACGCGGGCTGAAACAAAACACCTTGTTTGCTGAAGCGGGCGAGGGGATGAGTGCATACGCTGTCGCCAATCACCGTCATGCCCCCGAAATTGAACAGGAACTGTCCTTGGTGGTAGGACAGGATATTGTGGTTAACTTTACACCGCACCTCGTTCCGATGTCGCGGGGAGAGTTTATTACAGCTTATGCCCGTCTTGCTGACGGTGTAAGCGCGGCAGATTGCCAGCAAGCGCTGGAAGCCGCCTATGCCGATGAGCCATTTGTTTATATGGCTCCTGATGGTGTAATTCCGGGCACGCAATTTGTTCGAGGTTCCAACAAAGTAATGCTTGGGGTTTTTGAAGACCGTGTACCAGGCCGCGTGATCTTGATGTCGACACTAGATAACCTTGTAAAAGGTTCTGCCGGACAGGCTTTGCAGAACTTCAATATCATGTTTGGCCTGCAAGAAACCAAAGGGTTGCAGCAGGTTACGTTGTTCCCATAAAGATCCGACTGTTGTTCTTTAAATTGTCCAAACTCCCTTGACGCCGCGCTAATATTAGTTTCCTATGTGCACAAATAAAGCAGGGGTGTTTGTGTGGTGTATTTGCGCGACTTTCAGTTTGGCAGTTTGATCGTAGCGTTTCTCGCCTTGTCTGTGATCGGTTGCACCTCAACACGTCCTCTAGAGGACTCTGGCCTTCGCGCAGTTACGCCGGTCCATGCTGTAACGCTGTTTGATGAAAACAATCAGCCGGTCAGTGTATCCGGTGACAGTAAAGCCGATAGGGAAAATCTCGATATACTGGCAATTTCCGGTGGTGGCTCCAACGGTGCCTATGGTGCCGGGGTGATTTACGGCTGGACAAAAAGCGGCCAGCGTCCAAATTTTGATATTGTAACAGGCGTGTCAACCGGCGCGCTAATTGCTGCTTTGACCTTTGCAGGACCTGAGTATGACGAGCAATTGAGAAAGATCTATACCGAACAAACAGCCAAACAAATATATCGTAAGAAAGGGATGATTGCCGGACTTTTCTCTGACAGTTATTACGATTACACCCCTTTTATGCAACAGATACAACAAGTCCTGAATGCTAAATTGCTCGACAAGATTGCACAAGAGCACCGCAAAGGCAGACGTCTGTATATTGCTTCCACCAATATTGACGCGGGCAAGCTGGTTGTCTGGGACCTTGGCAAAATTGCTGCCAGTGATCGCCATAACAAAGTCTTGCGATCGCAAAAAATCATTCGGGCATCAGCCGCTGTTCCCGGATTTTTTAAGCCGGTTTACATCAAACCGCGAAACGGTATTGAAATCAGGCAAGCCCATGTTGATGGCTCGGTGAAAGCACCGGTTCTCATTCGTAACTTCATGTTGCAACGCCCGGCAAAGAAAAAGAATCTTTATGTCCTTGTAAACTCTCAAATGAAACTGGCTAATGCGATCAAACCGGTCGCCCCGGACCTGGCCAGCATTTCGGCAAAAACCATCAGTGAACTGTTGCGTGGTCTGTTGTATAAGACCGTCTATCAAGGTTACGTCACTGCGCGGAATGCCAAATCATCCTTCCGGCTTTCATTCATACCCGACAATGCTGATCCGATAGAATTTGGTCTTGACTTTGACCGCGCAAAAATGCGGAGCTTGTTCCAGCTAGGCGTTCAAAGCGGCTTGAATGTTAAGCAATGGCTGAAAGAGCCCCCAAGACTGGAAACTTTTGAACGGATTGCTGCCAAATAGAGGTCGGCAGTTCAACCAGGTGCACTCAGTTCATTGTTCCGCCAATTGTTGTGTAGGTTGACAAAATTCCTGACTTTAAAGAAGGCATCGCTGCTGCAATTGCAAGACCCGTCACCGCAGCTATCAACCCATATTCAATAGCGGTTGCGCCGGAGTCGTTTTTGAAAAACTTTGCTAGGAGTTTCATGCGGTAATTCCTTGTAATCCCGGCGCCTAAAATCATTTATGTTGCCATCAATCTTCTGTGAGGACGTGTTTGTCACATTCCATAAAGCATAAGCTGGAATTCCTAATTTTGTACCCTCGGAAATATTAAAAATCTAACTTGTTGTGATTGCAAACCTAAATTAAGGTTAACGTCACACTCTGGTTGAGGGCAAAAATTGCCCGGCGGCACTCCGGAAACTCACCCCAGCACACTAAAACTGCTATCGGCATTGATCTGCCGGTTGCGGGAAAACATTGCCAGAGGGAGTGTCCATCCGATATTTTTGAGATGAAACTCTCCCGGTGAGTGGTCATGATCAATGCCCGATTCGCATGCTTCGATGATTGCCGTCATAATCTGGCCCACCAGTGGCGCGTTTTTAAACTGGTTGCCGCTGGTGCCGATGGCCATGTAATAGCCAGGAAGGTCAGACTTGTCGTAAATTGGGTTCCAGTCATCTGACACATCATACAGCGCGACGATACCGTTGATGGAGGAGGGGATTTGCAAACCGCTGTAACGCTGCGCTTGCCGCATCACCTGAGTCATAATCTGGTCGGTTATATTGGCTTCAAACTCATCTGCATCAACCCAGTCTGTTTCATCGCAAGGCGGCGACACAGTGCCGATCAGCATATGATTGCCGGTTTCCGGGCGAGAGTACGTGCCGACATCATCATCAGCGCACATCGGCCCGAGGTTTTCATAATCAAAACCTTCCGGTGCCTTCAGGCTAGCGACCTCCTGACGAGCCGGACGTGTTTTGATTGCTGTTTTGCCGCCAATCCCGGCCAGATCGTTGATCTTGCTTGAATGGGGGCCGGCGACATTGATGATAATGGGGGCAAGAACTTCGCTGCCATCAGATAAAACAACCCCGCTTGCCCGACCGGCATCCTGCTTGATTTCAACAACTTGCGCATTAAAGCGAAATTCAGCACCACGACTCATGGCAGCTTCTTTGACATTTTGCGTCGCCAGTTGCGGGTCATTGACATACCCCCCGACTGGAAAGTAAATCCCGCCATGAATTTCGGCGCCGGTTGGTTCAGCAAATCCATCATCTTCAACATGTTTTACCGGCTCAAAGCGATGGGTGTCGACAATGGGCAGTCGCTCCTTGATTTGATCTGCGCTCCAATGTTCATACGCACAGCCAATGGCATCCATAATTGGTGGAACGCTGGCAAGCTTGTTATTGCCGTCAGTTTTATAGATTAGACACCCTGTATTGCGGTACTTTATCAGGTCGCTTTCAATATTGCTTCCCACATAATTCTCCCAGTTTCGCCAATAATGCCAGCCTTCGAAAGCAAGAGCGCTGGCATCTTTGGTGGAGTAAAATGTGCGGATTACAGCACAAGAAGAGGAGGTGGAGCCATAACCAACCGCCGGGTTTTTATCAATATTGAGGGTCCTGTAACCTTTTTTTGACAGCTCAAAGGCAATGCAGGTTCCTATGATTCCTGCCCCGATGATAATTGCATCAAATCCCGCAGTCATAAAAATACCTTTCCTTCAAATCCGTCGAATTGTGTATTGATGGAAACAGAAAAACCGCTAAGTTGTAAAGCACGAAAGTCGTGTTTGGACGACTAAATCAGGTTGAGGCCAAATATGATCAGTCCAGTATCCCTAACTATTGTCGATAACATTGCCGTTGTGACAATCGATAATCCACCGGTAAATGCTCTCGGGCAGGCAGTTCGGGCCGGTCTGTTGCAATCTGTCAAAGAAGCCGAAGATAACGGAGCTGTAAAAGCGATTCTGATAACATGTGAGGGGCGCACCTTCATTGCCGGGGCTGATATCAAGGAATTCGGCAAGCCGCCGCTAGCGCCTCATTTGCCCGGCCTGATAAATGAAATAGAAGCCTGCACAAAACCCGTCATTGCTACAATTCACGGCACCGCATTAGGTGGTGGATTAGAAGTGGCGCTTGGTTGCCACTACCGCGTTGCTGTTGCCAGCGCCAAAATGGGATTGCCGGAAGTCAACCTGGGTATTTTACCCGGCGCAGGCGGAACACAGCGCTTGCCGCGACTGGTTGGCGCCCAAAAGGCGCTGGAAATGATAACCGCTGGCCGACCGATAAGTGCTGAACAAGCCCTGCAAATTGGTTTGATTGATCAAATATCCGATCAGGTCGATGCCCGTGAGGCCGGCCTTGCATTTGCCCGAAAAGTTATTGAAAACGACTTTCCTGTCCGGCGTACCGGAGAGCAAACCGATAAAATTGCTACTGCTGATACCGCGATATTCGATCAATACCGGGCGGGTTTGGCAAATAAAGCCCGTGGGATGCTATCGCCCTTCAAGTGCGTTGATGCTGTAGAGGCAGCCGTCACAATGGCTTTTAAACAGGGTCTTGATCGTGAACGCGAGTTGTTTGACCAATGCATGGCCTCACCACAACGCGAAGGTATGATCCATGCGTTTTTTGGCGAACGTGCTGTTGGCAAAGTCAAGGAGATGGCTTCTGGTAAAGCCAGCGATATTAACAAAGTCGGTGTCATCGGCGGTGGTACAATGGGCGCAGGTATATCGGTTGCCCTCATGCAATCGCGGATACCTGTTGTGATGGTTGAGCGTGATGCCGACGCCGTAAAGGCAGGGAAAGACAATGTTGAACGCATTCTTGATGGTGGCGTGCAGCGTGGCAAACTGACCGAGGAGCAAAAGAAAGCCATGATGGATGGCTTGTACAGTGTTTCCAGCAGCTACGAAGGCTTGAAAGACGTTGACTTGGTGATTGAAGCAGCTTTTGAAGATATGGATGTCAAAAAGCAGATTTTTACCAAGTTGGATGAAG
>DAOUPT010000005.1 GCA_030626025.1 Anderseniella sp.
GCATTGCAGTCGTTAGATTCCATCAAACCCTAGCCAATGCTGAATGTCCGTTTATCGTTGTTGAACGGCAGCATCTTAATTCGGCATGATTGGCCGCAATGGGACGAACTTTCCGATCACCTTACTGCAATTCCCAATCAACTAAATTTCTGCTCCGAGCCCTTCTCGGTCATTGACTTCACTTGCACACATAGGCAATGTTTATCACTGTATGGAGGGCAATCCGATGAATGCAGAAACTGTAGAACTCTATCATCCGAGAAGTGTGTCGGATTTAGGCGTTTGGGAAATCGACTCACTTCAACTGAAAGTCTATGGGATTAAGGCCGACGGGAAAGAAGTTTCTGGAGAAATACTTCGTGATGCGAAAGTGTTTGCCAGCAGCGAAATACCCCACCTCGTAGAAGCGGAGGGAGAAGACAATGGATTGGGCTTTGTAATCATACATCCCGGAGACTTAGGCGTATCAGTTCTAGTGCATTGGTGGATACAGGGTTCTGTTCTGTGCCAACACATCAGGCGCACTCTTTGGGGTGCAGATGTGCCTATGAATACTGCCACCAGACCAGTCATTGCTTGTGTTTGGGAGCTTGGTTTGATCAACGCAGAACAAACCATTTGGCGCAACACCATGATGGTGGCGCAGCCTGACCCAACGGCGTACCTGAATAATCGGGCAGACATCACTGAAGTCTGATGGCAACCTGCTGTCGAGGTCGGCTTTGTCATAAAGCTAGCGATTAGCGGTAAAATTTAAATATCCGCTTAGGGTCAAAAACAGCAATGAATAGCGATCTCAAACCTGATGGGTCGGCCTTGTTGGTTTAGCGTATTTCCAGTGATGGGTGAAAGCAGTTAACTTGTTTCAGCGGTCGACAATTCCTGACGAATTCCGGCAGATGTGGACTTGTTCATTCTACAGGTTGCCCCTCTTATGTTCACTAAATCCCAATATGAAGACGCGCGTGATATTGTTTGTCACTCTATGCAACCAACGCGCACTATAACTGGCCCCTGATTGGTAACTGGCCGGATGTGATATCTAAGCCAAGCACGAACATCATACACCGATTGGGGCTTTTAAGGTGCGGCGTAGATTGTAACGGTCGGAGAAGATGGAAAGTCAA
Source organism: Anderseniella sp. (assembly GCA_030626025.1). Taxonomy (GTDB): domain Bacteria; phylum Pseudomonadota; class Alphaproteobacteria; order Rhizobiales; family Aestuariivirgaceae; genus JALWJW01. The sequence goes on from DAOUPT010000005.1 coordinate 1,128, forward strand.
GACGGGTGACACTGTTTAACCCAAGCGAATAACGCTATGCTGCCAAAAACAGATAGTTGGAGTTCACCATGTCACAAACATCAAATACCAATCGACGCGTCGTCCTTGCAGAGCGCCCCACAGGTCTGCCGGATGAAAACACCCTTCGACTGGAAGAGGTTGGTATTCCTCAAGCTGGCCCGTGCGAGATGTTATTGCGCACGGTTTATCTCTCGCTCGATCCTTATATGCGCGGTCGGATGAATGATGCAAAATCTTATGCCGAGCCGGTCAAGATCGGCGAAGTGATGACAGGTCAGGTCGTTGCCAAGGTGGCATCTTCCAACCTTGATGGCTATGAGCCGGGTGACTACGTCTTATCTGGCAGTGGCTGGCAGGATTATGCGATTTCTGACGGCACCGAGGTCATGAACCTGGGCAAAGACCCGCAAAAACCATCATGGTCGCTTGGTATTATGGGGATGCCGGGCTACACGGCCTATGCAGGCTTGTTAAAAATCGGAGAACCGAAACCCGGCGAGACAGTGGTTGTTGCCGCAGCTTCCGGCCCTGTTGGTGCCACTGTCGGACAAATCGCAAAGATCAAAGGCTGCCGTGTGGTCGGCATAGCGGGCGGTGCTGACAAATGCGCCCATGTGGTCAACAATCTCGGCTTTGATGCCTGCATTGATCACAAGGCCGACGACTTCGCCGAGCAACTTAACGCCGCCTGCCCTGATGGTATCGATGTTTATTTCGAAAATGTCGGTGGCAAAGTGCTCTATGCTGTTCTGCCGCTTTTGAACGCCTTTGCCCGCATGCCCGTCTGCGGCGTGGTCTCGTGGTATAATCTTTCAGGCTTGCCTGAAGGCCCGGATTTCGGCCCGGCAATTATGGGGACCATTCTGCGCATGAAAGTGAAGGTGCAAGGCTTTATTATTTTCGATAGCTTCCCGAAAAGCACCTACAAAGATTTCGTGCGCGATATGTCGGGATGGCTGACTGAAGGCAAAGTTCAGTATAAGGAACAGGTGGTCGAGGGCCTGGAAAATGCACCAGCCGCGCTCAATGACCTTCTTGTTGGCAAGAGCTTTGGCAAGATGGTTGTGAAGGTGGATTAGATTTACGTTGCGGCCCTTGCCGGAAGGGGTTTCACTCTTTAGCGGAAGCGGTTGACAATAGCTGACGAATACCGATAGCTGGGTGCCTGTTTAATTTTCTCAGGTTTCCCTCTTATGTTCTCCAAATCCCAATATGAAGACGCGCGTGATATTGTTTATCGGTCCATGCAGCCAACGCTGCAGTATAACTGGCCGCTGATTTGTGAACTGACCGGGTGTGATACCTGGGTCAAGCATGAGAATCATACGCCCATCGGGGCTTTTAAGGTGCGGGGCGGGTTGGTGCATATGCATCGGCGCAAGCAGGCTGGGCAAACCGGCGGGGTGATCACGGCAACGCGGGGCAATCACGGGCAGTCGATTCCCTTTGGGGCGCGGATTGCCGGGATTGCAACGACTATTGTGGTGCCTGAGGGCAATTCGGTTGAGAAAAACAATGCGATCAGGGCGCTTGGGGCTGAATTGATTGAGACCGGCAGTGACTTTATTGCTGCGGCTGATGCGGCAAAGCAAATTGCGGCCGAACGCAGCATCGACATGCTGCCCTCCTATCACGAAGATCTGGTTATGGGGGTTTCAACCTATGCCCATGAGCTATTTGATGCGGCCGGTGAGCTGGATGCGGTTTATGTGCCAATTGGTTTGGGGTCGGGAATTTCCGGGGTTATTTCAGCCCGTGACATGCTCGGCTTAAAGACTGATATAGTCGGTGTCGTGTCTGAAAACGCCAAGGCCTACGCGCTGTCGTTTGAAGCAGGCAAACCGGTCAACACCAATACGGCGAATACTTTTGCCGATGGCATGGCGGTGCGGGTGGCGCATCCCGATGCGGTTGACTATATCAATAAGGGCGCGGCGCGGATTGTGGCGGTCAGTGATGAGGAAATTGCTGAGGCGATCAGGATTTATTACCGCACCATTCATAATATTGCCGAAGGGGCTGGAGCTGCCTCGCTGGCTGCCCTGTTGCAGGAACGCGATGAGATGAAGGGCAAACGGGTCGGGGTTATTCTGTCGGGCGGCAATATTGACACTGACAAATATCTGACAGTATTGGATGGCGGTGTTCCGGCACCTTAATCACGTTGCTCTGCCATCAAGCAGATTACCACTTGATGGCAGTTTGACGTGTAGGCGTTAAGCTTATTCAGCGGCCTTTTTAGCGGCGTCTTCAACAGCTTTTTTCGCTGCATCGGCGGCAGACTTGGCAGCCTCATCAGCAGCTTGCTTTGCTGCATCAGCGGCGGCTTTGGCAGCTTCATCGGCAGCTTTTTTAGCTGCTTCAGCTTTGGCTTTTGCTTCGGCTTCCATTTTGGCTTTAGCTTCTTCAGCCGCTTTTTGGGCTGCTTCAGCTTTAGCTTTTGCTTCAGCTTCCATTTTAGCTTTAGCTTCTTCGGCAGCTTTTTTGGCTACAGCAGCTTTTTCTTCAGCGGCTTTTTGGGCAGCTTCAGCCTTGGCTTTTGCCTCAACTTTGGCTTTTTCAATCGCGGCTGCTTTTTCTTTTTCTGCGCTGTCATCACACGCTGTCAGCGCCAATGACACCGCCAAAACTGCTATAATTTTCTTCATAAGACAATATTCCTTGTGGTTTTTTTCACCCGTTATTGAAAGAGTAGTCACACCAGCCTCGGGATTATTTCTGTTGTGAATTCATGTCGTTTCTAAGCTCAAATGTGGCAATAGTCTGTCTAAAACCGGTTTTGTAAACGTTTAGTTCTTTCGAAAAACCAGATAACGGCCATCAGCGGTCTCAGAGGTTTCATAATTACCTGCTTCTTTTTCGGCAATACGTGAAATAATCCCCTGATTTTCCAACTGGTCAAACCGCTCAGCAAAGCCCAACTCTTGCCAAATCTGGAGACGTACCACACAGGCAAAAAGGCCACCGGTTCGAATAATACGAAAAATTTCATCCAGACAGCTAGCATCAAGATGGCCATAGGTGAACAGTCCCGAGGAAATTGCAGCATCAAACCGCCCGGTTTCGATTGCCAATTCTCCGGTGAGATCAGCGTTCAGTAATTGGTTGTAAATATCAAGTTTAGCCGCCTGAGCCAGCATTTCATCGGAAAAATCCAGACCAACAAGATTATCAAACCCCTGTTCGGCCGCCGCTTTGCCGGTTAGTCCGGTGCCGCAACCGATATCGGCTATCTGGGCTGATTTGTCGGCAAGCTGTTGGGCCAGCATATCAACCACCCCACGCGGAGCCGAGTAATGCAAACCACCGACCATGGTATCATCATAGGTTGTTGCCCAGTCCTTATAAAGCTGACGGGTTTCTTCTTTATTTTTTAAATCATAGGCGCGTTGAAGAATTTCTTTCGAGGTTTCATCCACGGGAGGCATATAGTTTCCTGATCAAGTTTATTGTTGCAGTGTGTGGCATTGTTCAATATCGTTTTTTTAAAATATAACCAGAAAATTATTCGGTTATTTCGACGCAATTGATGTATTGAATCAAGCTTGGGAATAATTGGGGAAGCCACCACAATGAAAATTTTTCACTGGATTGCCACCATCGTTTTTCTACCCGGTGACATCGCCATAAAATTACTCGGCCTGAACATGGAAACCGATGCCGGTATTTTTCGGACCATGATCAACACCTGCTTTTGGGGCGCGATCGCGTTGATCTATGTGGCCAATTTTGTAAAAATCTAGGCACAAAAAAACCCTCCCTGACTGGCAGAGAGGGTTTTTTATTTTTAGTTGTCGTCGTCTGAAGAGGCTTCTTCAGTCGCTGCGGCGGCTTCGTCTTCGGCAGCTTCTTCTGCTTCGGATTCGTCATCTTCCTGTTCGTTCAACAGGGCTTCAGCAGCTGCCAGTGCATCATATTCACCGTCATCTTCTTCAGCAATGGTTTCACCACGGGCCTGGGCTTCGGCTTCGTCTTGTGAGCGGGCCACATTGATTGTGATGGTCGCGTCAACTTCGGCATGCAGGGCAATGCGCACTTCATGCAGACCAATAATCTTGATCGGGGCGTCGAGCTCGACCTGATTGCGGTTAACAGCAATGCCGCTGGCAGTGGCTGCTTCGGCAATGTCGCGCGGGGAAACTGAACCGTAAAGCTGTCCTGAATCACCGGCCTGACGGATCAGGATAAAGCTTTCACCATCAAGCGTGCCAGCATCTGTACCAGCTGATTGTGCTTTTTCGGCATTTGCAGCTTCAATGGCAGCGCGGCCTGCTTCAAATGTTTCCTTGTTGGCCTTGTTGGCGCGAAGAGCTTTGCCTGAAGGCAGCAGGTAGTTGCGGGCGTAGCCGTCCTTGACCTGTACCACATCGCCAAGGTTGCCAAGTTTTCCGACCCGTTCCAGTAAAATTACGTCCATAATGTCGTCTCCTTTTAAGATTGATTAGTTTTGGATTTGCGAAAGTTAAAATTAAGATCGATCAGGCCAAGCACAGTCAGTGGCAAGGCCAGAAGCCAGTTGAAAAGCAATAAACCGCCATAAAGCAGTCCGAGCAAAAGCAGGCGGGCCGGACTGTTGGCCAACATGTTGTGAACAATTGCCAGTCCCAACAAGGTAAAAGCGGTTACAAACGCGCCTACAGCACCAAGTGCCAGCAATTGCGGAATACCGGAAAGAAAATAAGCCGCGGCCAGACTGGCAAGCACCGCAATGACTGAGTTTTTTGGAAATGCCAACTGGTCAAACAGAGCCCAGGGCCGCAAAGCCCGTTTGGTCCGGGATAAAATAACGATGGCCAGGCGCATGGAAGTCACTGTGACCAGCAACCAGATTGAAGAAGCGGCAATCGGCAGAACGGTTATCATCATGGCTATAAAATTGTCTTTGGGAAATGGCGGCTGGCCGGGCGGCATTTTCTTTTCAAAGACTGCAATAAGCGGATCGACAAAGCTGGTGATGAAAGCCTTGTAGGAGGCCATATCAGCGCCCATGGTCAACACCGAAATACTGGTCACCAGAGCAGCGATTGCCGCCAGCCACAAAACCAGTCTGCCTTCGGGATACCATTCGCGGTCATCGGTGCGCGCTTCGCCCTCTTGCGATGCGGTGCCGGGCGAACGGGTAATCATTGATAACATGCTGGCAACAATGGGGGCCAAACCAGCTGAAACAACCGCCGTCAGGGAAAAGCCAAGACTGCCTGTCAACAGCGCCAGCGCCACTGCCATAACAACTGTGCCCAAGGCCGCACTGGCCCAACCACGGGAAAACCCGACCAAAAACAACGGCAACGGACTGAGATAGAAAGCGATGATACTTACTGGCAAGAACGACAATACGGCGCCCTGCATGGCAGCAGCGGCAAGACCAGCGGCAATCGCGGTAATAATCCAGTTTGGCATTTTGGTTGTCCCTCATCTGTTTATGTTTAATCAGATGGGTTAGAGGCGGGACTTGTGAAAGCCCGCCCCAACCATTTTCAATTTAAAGGTTTACTTGACCAGATAAGGCAGCAAACCAAGGAAGCGGGCGCGTTTGATCGCACGGGCCAGATCACGCTGGGGCTTGGCCGAAACAGCAGTGATACGGCTTGGCACAATCTTGCCACGCTCGGAAATATAGCGACGCAGCAAACGCACGTCTTTATAATCAATTTTTGGTGCGCCGTCACCTTTGAAAGGGCAGGTTTTCTTACGACGGAAAAAAGGACGTCTTGCCGGACCACTCATTTGTCATCTCCTTTGTTTTCGTCTTTTTTGTCACCAAAGGTTTTTCTGGGCGGACGGTTGTCACGACGCGGACGATCATCGCGCATCATTACAGAAGGTCCTTCTTCGTGCTCGTCAACGCGCAAGGTGAGGAAACGGATAACATCGTCTGACAAAGTCATTTGACGTTCCATTTCCGCAACGGCGGCGTGTGGTGCAGAAATATTCATCAAGGTGAAATGAGCCTTGCGGTTCTTTTTCACTTTATATGCAAGCGGTTTAATGCCCCAATATTCGTGTTTTTCAATAATGCCTTCGTTATCTGTGATAACGGAGCGAAATTGTGCCGTCAGGGATTCAACTTGAGCGTTGGAAGCATCCTGACGCACCATAAAGATGTGTTCATACAGCGACATGCGCGGTTAGCCTTTTTAAATTAACGTTCTGCAATACCAGCAACCGGCGCGTAGCCTCCTCCGAACCCCTTGAAAAGGCCCGGAAAAAAGTTTCCGAAAGAGCGGGAACACGGGAAAACGCTAGCGTTTGGCCAACAATCTCCGTTCAGCCCCCAACCGAAAGCTGTTTACAGGCGGGGTTTATACAGATTTTCTGTGGGTTTGCAAGGGGGAGTTTGACCTGCGCCGGAAGGGGTGAAAACCACCACTATCTGGTTTAACCGGTCAACCTACAATCGTCATTCCCGCGCAGGCGGGAATCCAGGGTTGAAAAACGATAAGTTATTATAATCGCTCTGGATTCCCGCCTGCGCGGGAATGACATGGTTGGGTACTTGTATAACTGTTGCTATTGCCGTCTCGGACAGCAGTGGCACGGGACCGGTAATGAGGGTGGGGGGTGCCGGAAATCGGGAAAATGACCTTGACACCTGCCCGCACAAAATCCACTCTCCATCCCGGTGAGGAGAAATGGAGAACTTGTATGGATTTTGTTGGTGATCCTGCCGCCCTTGCCTTTCCGCTGATTGTTTTTTCCGCCATTACCCATGCTGTTTACAATGCCCTGATCAAGGCGGCGGAAGACAAATTGGTGGCGCGGATGTTGATGGCGGTGGTGTCCAGTTTGATTTTGGCACCGGTGGCGTTTTTTATCCCCCTGCCCTCATCAGCCATGTTCAGTTTGCTGGGCTTTACGGCCTTTGTGCATTTTGCCTATCAGATGGCGCAGGTAAAGTCGTTGCAATATGCCGATTATACCCTGGCCTATCCGTTATCGCGGGGTACGGCACCGCTGATTGTCGCCGGATTTGCACCGTTGATCCTTGGTGACACGGTCAATACCGGACAATTGCTCGGCATCACCATTGTCTCGCTGGCTATTTTGTCGATGGCACTGTCAGCCCGCAAGGGCAACGGTCATGGTATTTTGTTTGCGCTTTTGACCGGCGTTGCCATTGCCGCTTACACCCTGATTGATGCCAAGGGCAGCCGGATGTCGGATCATCCGCTGACATTTATTGTCTGGTTTTTCATTTTTGACAGCTTTGTGATTTCAACCTTCACCCTGACCCGCCATCATCAACGCTTCAAAAGCGCGATCCGGCGTGAATGGAAAGCAGCGGTTCTGAACGGGGTGCTTGGCATTTGCACATTTGGCTCGGCGCTGCTGGCTTTTCGCTATGGCAATGCACCGGTTATGGCGGCATTACGGGAAACCAGCGTGCTGTTTGCGGCCCTCATTGGCCTTATATTTCTAGGTGAACGATTTGGCCGAACGCGAGTTGTAGCGATCATCGGTATTGCCGCCGGTGTGGCAATTATTAAATTGTTTTGACAGTAAAAGTTAACCCTCCTCCTTGACCAAGCTTAAATCTTTTTCAGGGAAACTTGCTGAAAATCAACAGGGAAAACTGATCAAATGGCAACTCAGGTAATGTTTGGCAATACAGGTGCAAATGCACCAGCAAGAGCGCCGGTTGCGACCGCAACGGCTCAACCGATGCAAACAATGGTAACTATACCGCATACGAATAATCCCACGGATAATCCCTATGCCGGTCAGGACAATTTGAACGAATTTGATTTCGGCCGGACCTTTGCCGCTCCCTATGCGCAAGGCAGTTCGATGATCGTTGTGTTTGTCCTGTGGCTGTTTTTTGGCAGCTTTGGCGCACACCGGCTTTATATGGGCAACAAATGGATTGCCATGGCGATGGGCGGGCTGGGCACTTTTAATGGCCTGCTTTGGCTTACCGGTGGCGTTACGGCCTATCTATCCTACAAGGCTGGAACCGGCATCATGTCAGGCGGTCTGATTTCAGCGGTTGTGGTGATGATTATTCATTTTTCGTGGGTTTTCTTTGATTTTTTCTACATACTGGTGCGCAAACTCACTTCCAGATAAAACGCTGAGATTAGCTTTTGGGTCGCGCAACCCAGATGCCCAACAATATCAACAAGCCACCGAGCCCCTGCCAAATATTGAGCGCCTCATTGAGAAGCAGCCAGGCAAAACCGGCAGCGGCAATTGCTTCGATAAAAATCACCAGCGACGAAAAAGCTGCTGACAGCGAGCCAAGGGCCAGCGCCAAAAGCCCCTGCCCACCGCTGTGGCTGATAAAACCAAGGGCCAATAAGGCAAACACACCGGCGGCTGATTGCGGGATGAGTGTTGGCTCGAGCACCATAGCTGCCACCCACAAGGCAATTGTGGTGATGATGGTCGAGGCAAAAATAATGTGCCCTGCCCCCAAAGTGCGACGGGCAAGCCGAATGACCAGAAAATAAGCGCCAAAGAACAATGATGTCATCACCCCGAAAAAATCACCGAGCACATTATCGGGGGTAAAGCTGTAACTGGAGCCAATCAGAACGGCGGCCCCGGCAATGCACACGCCAAGACCGGATATGGTGGCGCGGGTGACCGGTTCGCCGATAAACAACCCTGAACCGAGCACCACCCAGACCGGTGCAAGGGTGGCCAGAAAAGTGGCGTTGGCGATGCTGGTGTTGACGATGGCCAGATGCCAGAAAAACAGGTCACCGGCAAAGAACAATCCGGCCAGAACAATCGGCCAGGTCAACTGCCACAGGTCACGCTGATGGCCGCCGCTGTTTTTAATTTCGATCGAGGCCCAAATCCACAATACTGGCAGCGCCAGCGCAACACGCCAGAAGGCTGACGCAAAGGGTCCGACATCAGCAAGACGAACAAACACCGGCGAGATGGCCATCGCCATGGCGCCGACAATCAGGGCAGTCATGGCAAAGGCAAAGGAGTGGGGTTTGGCGACTTGGACTGGTTTCACATCACGGTTCGTTTTTTTGCAGAATATCGACGCGGTTGGGGCTTAGAAAATGGGCCCCGTCATCTTGCATATAACTCTGGAATTTATCCCTGACTTGACCATGAAGTTCGGGGCTGACGTTGATATCCAGAAAAGACGCATTCATGATCACATTCTCAAATTCCTCGAAATTTGAGTAGTGCCCATAGGTGTTGAAAAACACCTGATTGAGTGAGGTGAAATCACCGGCCTCAACAGCGCCCTTTACCGCTTCGAACGCGGCGATGCGCACACGCTCTTCGTTATGGAACATCTTTATGACATCATTGAAGTCACCGGCAAAAACCGGTTCGGAAATATAGGCAAAGCCACCGGGTTTCAGCACCCGCTGAATTTCACCCAGCGCCACCCCCATCAGGCCCAACGGCACATGGTGGAGAGATTTGAACATCATCACCACATCAAAGGAATTATCGTCAGCGGGAATGTTTTGCGCTCCACCCAGACCGAAGGAAAGGTTCTCTGGCCAGTCGCCATCAAGGTTTTTCTGGTGCTGTACTTCATCCACTTCCAGGCCGCGTACGGTACGCTCGGAACCGGTCAGTGCAATGTCGAGTGAATAACGCCCGCTGCCGCAGCCAAGGTCGAGAATATCGCAGTCATCGAGGTTGAGAATGGAGTTGTAGATGTCTGCTTCAGTGCAGGTGATCTGTTCGTTGTCTGATTTTAATTGCATGTAAAAACATCCTGTTAGGCCAAATTGCTGACAATCTGATTCATCTGCTTAAGGTTTGAGAACGTCCATCTGGATCGGCCCCTCTGCGCGGCCATGGATAAACTGGTCGACATGGTCATTTCCAGAGTTGTCAACTTCTTCAGCCGTTCCCTGCCAGATAATTTCGCCTTTGTAAATCATTGCAATATCATCGGCGATTTTTCGGGCCGAGGCCATGTCGTGGGTAATCGATATGGTGGTCGCCCCGAGGCGCTTGACGCAATCAACAATCAGGTCGTTGATGACATCGGCCATAATCGGATCAAGGCCGGTGGTTGGCTCATCGAAAAAGATAATTTCAGGGTCACCGGCAATAGCCCGGGCCAAACCAACACGCTTTTGCATACCACCGGAAAGTTCGGCTGGAAACAGTTCGGCAACGTCAGCACCAAGACCGACCTGGGCGAGTTTTTCAAGGGCGATTTCTTTAGCCTGTTTGCGGTTCATGGCTTTGCCTTGAATGAGACCAAAGGCCACGTTTTGCCAAACCGGCAGACTGTCAAACAGCGCCGCGCTCTGAAACAACATGCCAAAGTGTGACAGCACTTCGTCGCGATTTGCCCCGCTCATACCGGTGACGTCGCGACCGCCGATATGGATTGATCCTTCTTCAGGACTGAGCAATCCCAAAATGCATTTCAGCATGACAGATTTACCTGAGCCTGAGCCACCGATGACCACCATGGAGTGACCGCGTTTCACACTCAGATTCAGGCCGTGCAAAACCTCTTTGGGACCGAAGCTTTTGTGAATATTTTTCAGTTCAATATGGTTTTCACTCATCGCTCATTCCCCTTTTGTCAATCTGTGAAGAACAGTGATGTCATGATGAAATTGGTGGCAAGAATCAAAATCGAGGCCGAGACCACCGCATTGGTTGTTGCCCGCCCGACACCTTGCGCCCCGCCGCGCGAGTTAAAACCGTGATAGCAGCCCATCAGGGCAATGAAAAAGCCAAATACCGCCGATTTGATCAGGCCGGAGGTGACATCGCGCACTTCGAGAAAATCCACCGTGGTTTTCAGATAGGCACCGGAATTAAAATCCAGCGACTGGGTGCTGACGATGTAGCCGCCCATAATGCCGATGGTATCGCCGACCACTACCAGCAAGGGCAATGTCAACACCGCTGCAATCAGGCGCGGCGAAACCAGATATTTCATCGGATTGGTCGATAATGTTACCAACGCATCAATTTGCTCGGTCACCCGCATGGTGCCAAGTTCGGCGGCAATGGCAGCAGACACACGACCGGCAACAATCAAACCGGCCAGCACCGGGCCCAATTCACGGGCAATGCCAAGGGCAACAATTGATGGCACAGTGCTTTCGGCGCTAAACCGCGAGCTGCCTTCATAAATTTGCAAAGCCAGCGCACCGCCGGTGAAAAATGCTGTCAAGCCAACCACCGGCAGCGAGTTATAGCCAATACGGACCATCTGGGTCAAAATCTGGCGCAGATAATAGGGCGGCAGCGAGCCACGGGTCAGGGCATCCCATGTAAACAGGACAACCCGGCCGATTTCTGCCAGCAGATCAAGGACAAGGGCACCAAGGCGTGCAAGAAAATTCAAATCAAGAGTCCAAAATTGTTACGAATCAGAAGGTGAGTATAGCCGCGCATAGCGAGAACCCAAACCGGTTAAAACTTCATAAGGAATTGTGCCAGACCAGCGGGCCAGATCATCAACCGTTACATTGTCGCCCATCAGCTCGACCCGCTGGCCCTCACGGACAAATTCTTGCGGAACATCGGTTAGGTCAACAGTAATTAAATCCATCGAAACCCGACCAATGATCGGGGCATAATGGCCGCCGACAAAAACGCAAGCCGGGCCGTCTTTGGCCGGTGATGAGAGGGCGCGCGGGAGGCCATCGCCATAACCAGCACCGATAATGCCGATTTTCGAAGGTCTTTTGGCCGTCCACGAGGCGGCATAACCAACGCTTTCACCGACGCAAATCTCGCGCACCTGCAGCAGCGGTGCATAAAGGCGGGCGACCGGCGACATGGGATTGGCGCGATTGCCGAACGGATTGCCGCCATACAGCGCAATGCCAGGACGGACCATGTCAAAATTAAAGCCCTCGCCCAGAAAGGTTCCCGGCGAATTGGCCAGACTGGCAGGCGCATCGGGCAGCAAGGCACGCAATTGATTGAATTTGTCGCGCTGCTCACCATTCATAGGGTCGCCGGGGATCTCGCCACAAGCAAGGTGAGAGATGATCAGCGATAATTTGAATGCCGAGAGTACTTCACGCTGGCCGGCCAGTTCGCGGGTTTGCTTGTCGGTCAATCCCAGCCGGTTGATGCCGGTTTCAATGTGCAGTGCGGCGGGTAGTTTGAGTTCCTGCTCCAGACAATATTCCTGCCATCCCCTGACCTGGGTCGGTGTGCCCAACACTGGGGAGAGCTTATGCTGGTGATAAAACGCCGCCTGCCCCGGCATCAGCCCGTTCAAAACATAAATATTAGCCTCGGGCAAAACGGTCCGCACATCGTGCCCTTCTTGCGGCAAGGCCACAAAAAAGGTCTTGCAACCGGCGTCCGAGAGTGCCGCAACAACCGGCTCAAGACCCAACCCGTAACAGGAAGCCTTAACCGCTGCTGCACACTCGGCAAGTCCGGCTAATTCGTTAAGTTGCCGCCAGTTGTTCTGCAAAGCCCGCAAATCAATCGTCAACAACGCTCCGGCCAGTTCCGCCCCGACCTGATCACTTTCCCTCATAAAACCGCACTACCCTCTAACTGTTTTCGCTGATTCTATTCCCCGGTGGCCAGTATATCGAACAAGAATTGGGCAGCAATGAGAACATCAATAATTTGGTCACCCCAAGCAGTCATATAAATTAGATTGGGTTGTAATCTGGCCTTCCAGTTCGATAATCCAGTGTTTTGCCCTGCGCGGGAGAAGGTGCCCGCAAAGCGGGCGGATAAAGGGGCGCGCTGTAAGCACGAACATTGTTGATGAAAGGCCCCTCGCCCTTCCACTGCCGTGCTGCGGGTCCCTCCCTCTTCCGCAAGGAGAGAGGGGTTTATAACGAGAGATTTGAGGTTTTGACTGGGTGGTTACGGAGAGGTTTGGATTGCGCTCACGGCGTATCTTCGCTGCGCTCAGGCCTCCGCGGGGGCGGCGCTATTAAGCGCCGAGCCGCGGTCGCGGCTAGTCCTCGCTAGCGCTCGTCCCCTGCGGATTTGTAATAGACTTGAGAATCCGCAGCGGACGAGGGACTAGTCCCGAGGACCCCGGCCGGTCAGGCCGCCCTCCCGGAGGCCCGAACGCAGTGAGGAATAGCCGCGAGGGGTATAGAAAGAAATTAAGTCACCGCGCCGCCTTGTGAATATTCCGGACGGTCCCATTCGCCGCTGGCCAATATGTCGAACAGGGTTTTGGCGGCGTTGCGGACATCCTCAAAACTTAGATAGAGTGGAGAAAAACCAAAGCGGATTATGTTGGGCTGGCGGAAGTCGCCGATTACGCCACGAGCAATCAGGGCTTGCATGATGGCGTAGCCGTTGGGGTGGGTGAAGGAGACCTGACTGCCGCGTTGGGCGGCGTCTTTGGGGCTGAATAACTCGACCCCATATTTCCCGCAGCTTTCTAAAACCAGATCGACGAACAGGCTCGTCAGGGCTTTGGATTTATTGCGCACGGCCTGCATGTCGATGCCTTCGAAGGCGTCAAGGGCAGCATCAAGAGCGGTCATTGACAGGATGGGTTGGGTGCCACACAGGAAGGCGCGAATGCCTCCGGTTGCTTTGAAGTCAGGTTTGAAGGCGAAGGGTTCGGCATGGGCCCACCAGCCGGACAAGGGTTGTTTGATATGGTTGTGATGGCGCTGGTTGGCGTAGATAAAGGCCGGGGCGCCGGGGCCGCCGTTGAGGTATTTGTAGGTGCAACCGACAGCGAAATCGACATTGGCAGCATCCAGTTCGATGGGGATTACACCGGCGCTGTGACACAAATCCCAAATCATGATCGCGCCTGCTGCGTGAACCTTTTGCGTGATCGCGGCCATGTCGAGCAGCGCGCCGGAGCGGTAATCAACGTGGGAGAGCAGGACTACGGCGACATTCTCATCAAGGGCAGCGTCCACCCCCTGCCCTGCCTCACCAATCAGGCGGCGTTGCAGCTTGGGACGGTCGGCCATCGCCCCTTCCGTCATATACAAATCGGTTGGAAAGCTGGTTTGTTCGGCGACAATCACAGAACGGTCAGGACGCAGGGCCAGCGCCGCATGCAGGGCCTTGTAGATATTAATTGAGGTGGAATCAGTGACAACAACGCTGTCTGTTGCTGCCCCAATCAGCGGTGCAATTTTCGCTCCCAGCGTTACCGGCAACTGCCACCAACCGGCTTTATTCCAACTGGTAATCAGATCGCTGGCCCATTGCTGCCTGACTGCGTGATCAATCCGCTCAGGCGCCGTTTTAACCATCGCCCCAAGGGAATTGCCATCAAGATAAATGACCCCGTCAGGCAGGTGAAACAGGTCGCGATATCTGGCGAGTGGGTCGTTGGAATCTTGCATTTGACGGACCTTGAGCAGTTTGAATTTGAGGGGCGATCATTGACAGTCACAAGCGTTAAGTCAATGATGTAATCGCAAAAATCAGGAGGGAATACGCATGACCACAAAACAAAAATTCAGCCATCACGTTGCTGAAAACGCCGCGTTCGAAACTCGCGGCCTGCGCAGTTATTTCGAATATCGCGATCTTGGTATTGCCGATGCTTCCAACGGTGAAGTCGTTGCCCATGTCATCCGGGCCAAAGACGGTCATAGCGCCACCGGTCAGTGGCATGTGCATGATTGCGAATTTCAGATGGTGTATATTCTCAAAGGCTGGGTGAAGTTTGAGTATGAGGGCCAAGGGGTGAAGATGTTGAAACCGGGCGATTGCGTCTTGCAACCGGCAGGGATTAAACACCGCGAGATTGAGCACTCGGCTGATCTCGAGCTGATCGAGATTGTCTCACCGGCAGATTTTGGCAGTGTGGATGTTTAGCGGGTAACAGAACAATGACGATGGTACAGCTGGTCAGGGATGAAGCCCCGGACCAGCAATTGAACCCTCATACCAGCCCCCTAATCATACTGCTCGGGCAAATAATCATCCCTTACCAAATCGCGGAACTTGGTTAGGCTGGCGTCGAACATTACCTCTACTGTGCCGGTTGGGCCGTGGCGTTGTTTGGCGATGATGATTTCTGAGACTGAATCGACGCGGGCCATTTCTTCCTGCCACTGGAAGTGTTCGTCGGTGTTAGGTTTTGGTTCCTTGCGGGCCAGATAATATTCCTCGCGGTAGATGAAGCTGACGACGTCGGCGTCTTGCTCGATGGAGCCTGATTCACGCAGGTCAGCCAGTTGCGGACGTTTGTCGTCGCGGTTTTCCACTTGCCGTGAAAGCTGTGACAGGGCGAGGATGGGAACCGCAAGCTCCTTGGCCAGCGCTTTGAGGCCGGTGGTGATTTCGGTCACCTCCTGCACCCTGCCCTGTGACGCCTTGTGGTCGGAACCAGCCAGCAATTGCAAATAGTCGATGACGATCAGGCCAAGACCGCGCTGGCGTTTGAGGCGCCGTGCCCGTGCTGCCAGTTGAGCGATTTTGATGCCGCCAGTATCGTCAATATAGAGCGGCAGGGATTGCATTTCCTGACTGACCTCGACGATGCGGCGGAACTCGTCCTCATTGATTTTACCGCGACGAATTTTCTCGGACGAGATGGCCGACTGCTCGGAAATAATCCGGGTGGCCAATTGTTCCGATGACATTTCGAGTGAGAAAAACGCAACAACACCACCGTTTTTAACATTGATGGTGCCATCGGGGTTGTGTTCAGCTTCATAGGATTTGGCGATGTGAAAGGCGATGTTGGTGGCCAACGATGTTTTACCCATGGCCGGGCGTCCGGCGAGAATAACAAGATCTGATGATTGCAGGCCACCGAGCTTTTCATCAAGGTCCTTGAGACCGGTGGAGATGCCCGACAGGTGCCCATCGCGCTCATAGGCAGCAGCAGCCATATCGATGGCTTCGGTCAGGGCGGTGCCGAATTTCTGGAAACCCTGGCCGTATTTGCCGGTCTCGGCAATCTGGAACAGGGTTTGCTCGGCCCGTTCGATCAAATCGCGGGCATTGGTTTGGACATCCATTTCAAAGGCGTCATTGACGATATCGGTACCGATGCCGATCAGTTCGCGGCGCTGGGCCAGCTCATAGATCGAATGACCATATTCCTGGGCGTTGATGATGGTTGCCGCAGATGCAGCCAACCGGGCCAGATAGGCCGGACCACCAATTTCGTTAAGAGTTTCATCGGTTTCGAAATAGGATTTCAGCGTAACCGGTGACACCAGCTTGCCAGCCCGGATCAGGGTTGAAGCTGCTTCAAATATCCGGGCGTGAATGCCTTCGTAAAAGTGCTTGGGCTCGAGAAAGCCAGTTACCCGGTCGCAGGCCTCATTATTAACCAAAATAGCGCCCAACAAAGCCTGTTCGGCCTCCAGATTGTGGGGGGCAATGCGGTATTCCGGTTCATTGTCACCATTGCCGTTAGATGGAAAATCTTCGGGAGGCGGTATTTCAAATACTGTGCTCATTAATAATTTGTTAACCTATTGATTGAGGCAAAGCGAGGTGGATTGAGCGCAGGTAACAGTTATGCGCGTTATTCACAGGATAAAAATAAATATCGGTACGTGGCAAAAAATCACTTGCCAAGACTTACTGAGATTCGGGACTTACTGACATTCAGAATGAACGGACTTGTTGCCGGAACTGACGCTGCTTGGCTTACCCTCGGTCAGCCAATACACATACACAATATCACTAACCGGGGATAATTAACATGAAAAATCGACTTTTTATCATCACCATTGCCGCTGTTGCGGCTTTTTGCCATTCGCTCTGCAAAGGCCAGTCTGAGCACTGTTTTGCGTAAGTTGATTTCACCGGAAGCCCATAACGCCAAGGCCAATGAATGCTGTTGTTATCCCTGTCATCGGGATAATTCCTTCTTATTTTGATAAGATTTTGAGAATGTGGATTGTTTGCCGTTGCGAAATCCGTTGCTCGATTTAGTCAAAGCAACGGATACACAAAGCCTGCCTATTGGCTTGTCTATTGACCAGAAACGCGCATGGAACCTGGCGTGCCAGGCAGTTTAATTTCTGTAGAAGTACCAAACGTACCGTCTTCATTCACCGGAATGACGGACATCGTTGAACTGCCAAAATTACCAACATAGACGTATTTGTTATCTGCTGAAAACGCGATGCCTTCCGGAAAGCTTCCAACCTTGATGGTATCTGTCGGCGTTACAGTTTTCCCCTTGATACGCATCAAAGTAACTTCGCCGACTTCATTGTACCACCATGCATCCTTAGGTACGGCAAAACTGCCGCCAAGAAGAGTGACAGCCACCAGTGAACTGTCTGGACTGATGGCAATGCCTTCTGGCGCATCGCCAACTGTAATATGTTGCGAAACGATTGGCGGCGTAGCGGTTAGATCAATCACGCTAACCGTCTTGTTATTGCCGTCCGAAGCAAAACCTTTATTTCCGATATTTGTCACCATTACGCGCTTGCCATCGCTGGACGCAGTCACTGTCCAGGGAAACAACCCCACTGGTAAATCACGCCCGGCATAGGTTACTTTGTTCTTTGTCTTATCGATAGATAATTCAGCTACCGAGTGTTCCGACAATTTCGCCGCATACGCTCTCGTACCATCTGCAGTAATGGCCACACCCGTTATGTTCGCACCCATTTCAATGGTATCGACTATGGTAACCTTCGTTCCATCAATCGATAGAACCGAAATGGTTGTGTCACTTCTGTTGGCGACAATCGCAAGAGTTCCATCAGGACTTATTGAAACTCCCGAAGGCCGTTTACCCAGCTCCAGCTTACTGACAATGCGCATCGGACTAGTTGTTAGATCAAGGACCGTCAGAAAATTAGACGGGCCCATTTTCCAACCACCGCCTTCGACAGGTTTATTTTCCATGGCGTTAGCAACCAGTGCCAGTTTTTGGTCCGGCGTGATGGCAATATTTGTTGGCGGTCCGATAATTGAATTATCAACTTCCACGCTACCGACCAATTTTGGTTTAGCCGGGTTAGCAAGACTATAAAACTGCACAAGATCATGCCCCGGTTCAAGCGCCTTATAATTTTTACTCTCCTGGCTGTAGGTAAATTTATTATCAATACCAACGGCAAGTATTTGATCCGCCGCACTGACAACCGAACCCCCGCTCAGGAGTGCCAAAGTGAAAACCACTCCAGAACACAGAAATGATTTTGTTTGGTTTTTAATTGATGGGAATAAGACGTTTTTCATATTATATTTCCTTATAAAAATTATGACTTGGTTGCGATAAGAGAAATTTCTACCAGTGCATTTGAATCAGCCATTTTGGATTCCACACAAACACGCGCCGGTACGTTTTCAGGGTCAACCCATGTGACCCAAATCTCGTTCAAGGGGTCACGCAAGCGAATATCTACCACCCAGATTGAGGCTGACAGGATGTTAGACTTAGAGGTGCCTGCCATAGTCATCTCGCGCCGGAAGGTTGAAGTTTGTTACTGAACCTCTTATAAACTGGTTACTCTCTATCTATGTACACCGACCACTCTCAACGCAAGTAAAAAAATAGTGATCGGTATTTAATTAAGTCGGAACCAATATCAGTCACGAGACGTTCCGATTTTGATGGAATCGGTTCGGCCCGTTGTTCGCATCCAAGGTCAGGAAGAAACGCGCTGCTTCGTATCGACACCAACTGCAATAGCGCAGGCATTTGGATGAGGTTTTTGTCCAGATCAACGGTGAAACCTTCTATCTCTGGCGGGCGTCGATCATGAGGGTGAAGCGCTAAGTTGCTACAGAAATTTGCTGCCCTGCACGCTCCAATTCATAATCACTTCAACCAGGAACGTCATTTCTACAATCGTCAAAATTTTAAGTACAACCGATCTGTCGCTTTGGCAGAGTGGCGTCAACTTGCGACCTGAAATGCTCTACCATAGGGCACAGTTTACGCTTTAATTATTGCTCTGACAGAACCCCAAATTCTATTCAAACAGCGATAGTCACCAAGTTCCGGTTTTCCCGAGAAAGGGTGATGGCTCAGGGGTGGTCCAGCGTAAAGGCATGGCCGATTTCAGGCGGATCGTTCGCTCGACATGGAAACGCACGACGCGCCGTGCCCCGGCGAAGGCATCGACTTCGGGGCCGTCCCAGATAATCTCTCCCCTGGTAGCCAGATATACGAGGTCGCCGTTATCCCAGTCGATGAACAACAGCCCGACGCGGGGTTCATTCGTCATGTTTCCGATCGTGTTGTAATATGCGTTGCCGACAAAATCCGGTGTGGTCAAAGTGCGCTTGTCATCAATTCGAACAAATCCCGGCTTGCCACCCCGATGCGATACATCAGCCCCGGCGGACGGGCCGCTTGCATTACAGCTCGTGGAAGCTATAAAAAACGTATCCGCTTTTATGATTAACTTGTAATCAGCAGAAGAAAGCGTTTCGCCATGAATGGCGCCTTCCGGCTCAGGAGGATATGAAAAGTCACTCACGAGTGCTGGTTTTCGCATCTGGATATACTTCGCACAATTGCCAAAGCTTTGCGTAACATCAACACAAAACCCCTCTTCTGTAACATGTGCAATCTTTCCATTAACCCGATTGCGTCGGCGTGTGGTCAATTCAAGGCCAAGGAGGCCTATGTCGGCGCCTGACTTGATGGCCGCATACAGCGGGTTATTGGCAAAGGGGCGTGCGGCGATTGTCAGGGTTCGGGAATCAGGCGAACTGACAAATCCCGGCGGACCGACAAGAATGCTCGCCCAGGGTTGCCCGGACGAATCGACAGCACCGATAAACATGAACGGCAATTGAGCATAAAATTCGCGATGCTGGTCTGGCATGAATGAGCGGATCAACTTTCGCCCAACCATCTCCATCTTATCGCGAACACCAAGGTATTTCTGCACAGACTCCTCACCAGCATGAAATGGGCTTTGCGGGTGCGACCACCCTTCCGGGGCTCTCTTGTCGACGGCAGTATCTACCAAGGCAAACGCTCCCCGTTTGCGTGAAAGAACCCGCCAGTATCAGCCAGCGTAAGCTTATCGGTAAGTGCGATGAGTTGCGCTGCAGATTTATCTGCGGTCGTCATACCCTCGTTGCCGGTAAGGTTGGTCTTTACGAAACCGGGATGAAGCAAGAATACGCCAATGTTACGCGGTTTCAGGTCGATGGCCAGATTGACGCCTGCCATATTGATAGCGGCTTTCGATATGCGGTAACCGTACTCACCACCGCGTCCATTATCTGCAAGCGAACCCACACGAGAAGAAATCAACGCGACTTTGGCAGCATCCTTCAACTTGTCTGAGAATGCGTGCGTTATAGCGAGCGGGGCCAAGGCATTCACCTCGAACTGATAGCGGATGCGATCAATATCCATATCCTCAAAACTCTCTATGGTTCGTAATCCCGCATTGTTCACGAGAAGGTCGATGGAGCGATCATCAAGCTTTGAGGCAAGAACAGCGATGGCCTTGGCGTCGGTGACATCAATTCCCTCTAAAACCTCAACACCCAACTCGGCTAGTTCGGGTGATGCAGTTCGGCATACGGCCAGAACCGCGTCACCACGTGCATGATACTGGCGGGTTAATTCCAGCCCTATACCCTTGTTCGCACCTGTAACAACAATTTGTTCCATAATATCATTGGGAAAAACTCTCCCATTCCTTTCAAGACTGAGGTTGGATTAAGCTGGCGCGTTGGCAAAGAATTCGAAACGCAATCCGCCCGGAATTGTACAAATAAAATGGCGCGCCTGCGATCCGGCACCCGGCGGTTCTGGTTGAAACTCAATCTCAACCCCCGGCCAGTCATGCACACGAGAAAATACGACATCAAGCGCTGCACTGTCAGCAACCTTAAGTGCAATGTGGTGCAAGCCGATATTCCGCTTACGATCAAACGACGTTGCTTTGCCTTGGTTTTCAGCCCGCCACAGGGTTAATGTAATACTGCCGTCAGATAAAAACACTGCCGGATAATCGGCATTTTCACCAACCACGCGAAATCCAAGTGCACCTTCAAGAAAGCTACGTGTTGGGTCAAGGTCAGCCACTGTAAAGCCAATATGGTGCGCGCCTTGGGTAAATGGGACGGTCTCTGTCATTTAAATAATTCCAATTTGTCGATTATAGGTTGTGTTCGGTATAAGCAGGCGCCACACGCTCAGCCTCTCGACCATTCCATGTGTTTTCTGTCAATGGAACCTTTTGGGCATCGGTTTCATCTGTGAATGGAGGCAAAGTAGGCCCTGCCATAGTCATCTCGCGTCGGAAGGTTGAAGTTTGTTACTGAACCTGTTATAAACTGGTTACTCTCTATCTATAAACACCGACCACTCTCAACGCAAGTGAAAAAGAGTGATCGGTATCTAATTAAGCCGGAACCATCTCATGCGATACAGCACCAAACACAAGGAAGAGACCCGCCGCAAACTCCTCGACGCCGCGACCAGAAGGTTCACGGCGTTGGGGTATAATGGCTTGGGCGTCGACGGTCTGGCAAAGGAGGCGGGCGTTTCCAATGGAGCCTTTTATGGCAACTTCTCTTCCAAGGCTGAAGCGTTTCGCACAATTATGACCACAGAGCTGGATGCTCTTCGCGATGGCATTGAGCGTTATCGTAGTGAATATGGCGATGACTGGCTTGCTCCATTCGCTGAATTCTATTTCAGTGATAATAAGCTAAACTGCTCCGAAAACACTTGTCCGTTACCTGCTTTTGTGCCGGAGGTGGCACGTGCTGACGAAGAGACGCGCGATGCATTTCAGTCAGAATTGTTGCGCATTCTCGATGCAATTACTGGAGGTTTGGACGACGTAACACAAGAAGAAGCCCGATCTCATGCCTGGACGATTTTGGCACTATTTGCAGGTGGTGTTCTGCTTGCACGTGCCGTACCAGACGAAAAGTTAACTCAACAAATTTCTGATACTGTTCGAGAAGCCGTCATGAAAGCTGCCGACAAAGATTAAAGCCACACTGGTTAAAGCCTTTCATGATTTAGTCTAACGACGAATGGCTCTAATGTTTACTATGCATTGCCTTCCAGACTGATGGAGACAAACCGACGCGACGTCGGAATGCAGAGGTAAGGCGGCTGGCGGCTGGAAAACCGACTTCTCTGGTAACGGTTTTCAAGGGGACCCCGAACGCGATGAGGCCTTTTGCCCGTTCTACCCGAAGCTCTTCGATAAACGCTGCGGGCGAGCTTCCCATGCTTTCGGTGAAATGGCGCTGAAAAGTGCGCACACTTTGTCCTGTGTATCTCGCGAGAGTTTCGATAGTCAAATCCTGATCCAGATCTGATTTGACCCAGGAAATCAAGTCGGCATATGGTGATGCAGCAGCGCTCTGGTGCTTTAATGGTGCTGAGAACTGGGCCTGGCTGCCAGGGCGACGAAGATAGACGACCAGTTTGCGCGCAACTTCAGCGGCACGGTCCGGGCCAAGGTCCGCTTCGACCATTGCAAGGCTCATATCTATCCCTGCGGTCACACCAGCGGAGGTCCAAATGTACCCATCAACAACATAGATTGAATTCGAATCAACGTCCGTATCAGGATATCGCTCAGCCAATTCAGCGGCACGCGCCCAATGCGTGGCCGCACGTTTGCCTTTTAACAACCCCCAATCTGCAAGGGCAAAGGCTCCCGTGCAGACAGATCCCCATCGTTGCGCGTGTTCAGTCGCCAAGCGCACCCAATTTCGAGTTTCGCCTTTAGCAATAAGTGCATTCAAGCCTTCCCGGTCGTGGCCGGATATCAACAGCGTATCGATGCTTTTTGCGGGTATATGCCTTATTGACTGGGAGTGCAGCTTGACACCTGAAGCTGTTTCGATCAATCCGCCATCAGGCGAAACAACGTTGATCATATATGGCTGGCACTTGCTGCGGGCATTGTTTGCACTGCTGAAAACATCTGCCGGTCCTGTAACGTCGAGGGCCTGGACGCCATTCGAGGCGAGAATAACAATGTTGTGGATCATTGGCGTAAATATAACGGTCTTTGTCATTTGTGCCAAGTGTTTTTAGTGCAATGGTAATAGTAGGGCTTTCGCTCATCACCAAATCAAAACCGGAACCACTTCATGCGATACAGTGACGAGCACAAGGAAGAGACCCGCCGCAAGCTCCTCAATGCCGCAACCAGGCGGTTTACCGCGCTGGGCTATAATGGCTTGGGCATTGACGGCCTGGCCAAGGAAGCAGGTGTCTCCAATGGAGCCTTTTATGGTAACTTTTCCTCCAAGGCCGAAGCCTTTCGCACAATAATGATCGCTGAGTTGGATAATCTTCGCAGAGGTATTGATCGTCATCGCAGTGAATATGGCGACGATTGGCTTGTTGCATTTAACGAATTCTATTTTGGTGATGAGAAACTGGACGATCCCGAGAAGACTTGTCCGCTGCCAGCTTTTGCACCGGAAGTCGCGCGCGCGCAATCCGAAACACGCGACGCCTTCCAGTCAGAATTGTTACGCATCGTAGATGCTGTTACCGAAGGTCTGGACGACGACCTGAATGAAATGACGGAAAAGGACGTCCGAGCCCAAGCATGGACAATTTTAGCGTTGTTTACAGGCGGCACTCTGCTCGCTCGTGCTGTACCAAGTGAAAAACTATCCCGGCAAATTACCGACATCATGCGTGTAGAGGTTATAAAAGCTGCCGGAAAAAATTAACAAGCCACCTCATTTGCCTTGCCTTTCAATACCTCCTACTCCCGATCCTTCCTCTATCTATTTTCCCCAAATAATTGGTGTGTAGAGCCGTAATTTCGCCATCGCGCCTCCATTTAGCGGCTTTTAAACACCGGTCACTCTTTAATGCTTGCATAAAGAGAAGTCGGTGTGTATTGATAGAGAGTGATCGGTGTGCATTAAAGCCTGTCACATTTTGTAACCACTAACTCAGGAGGCAGTCATGTCTTTGATGGGATCAATTCGGCGATCTCAATCGACATGCAAAAAGGCTGCTCAAATTAAAGGAATAGAACGATGCCTAGAATTCAAGTTACAGCCCCACAGGGCGCTCTTTCCAAACAGGACCAGGATGCGATGATCTCGCGATTGTCAAATGCCGTGCTGAAATCCGAAGGTGCGCAGATTGAGGATCCGGCGGCGCAGTCGCTAGTTTGGGCTGATTATGACGAAAGACCAGCAGGGTCTTCTTATGTCGGTGGCAAAAATCTCGACAAACCACCCTTCATTGTTTCTGTAACGACACCCCAAGGTGCACTCAATGACGGAACGCGCGCAGAACTCGTTGCAGAGATCGGCGCTATTGTTGACGATATTGTTGGGGCGTATGACGACCGGCTCAATCATTGGGTAATGCTTTATGAGGTCACCGATGGCGGCTGGGGTGGCGCAAGCCAAGTGTTCCGTCTGGGCGATATTCAAAACGCGATGAACATCAAGGCCGCCTAAGTCTAAACAAAACCCAACTAAATTAAATTAAAGGAACGACAATGAAAACTTCTACATTCATGGCCGCTGTGGTCGCCACTACTGTGGCATTTGCTGGCCTGGCGCACGCCGAGGATACAAAAACTGATGGCCAGATTCTGCTTTCAGTGGATTTCGAACCACGCAACGTTGATCTGATTGAGGTTGGTGATTTTCACTTCTTGCCCGGTCAAAAAGGCCCGACTCATACCCATGATGCTCCTGCAATTGGTTATGTTTCACAGGGTACTATCTACTATCAGGTTGAAGGACAAGCTGCACAAATCCTGAAGACTGGAGATGCCTTTTTCGAGCCGACCACCAGCCGCATCATGCATTTTGACAATGCATCCAAAACTGAAAAGGCAGTCTTTACCGACTTTAACCTTCAGCGAAAAGGCGAGCCATTCATCAGCTTTGAGAAGCCTTTGACCGAAAAGATTGATCGACGCTCTTTTCCCACTATCAATTTCGGTGGTCGAAGCGTGAAAAAGGTTGAAGCCTTTTCGAAAACAATCGGCAAGGGAAAGAGTTCAACCAGTAAAGTCAGTGAACCGGTTCTTGGCTACGTTGCTGATGGCACAATTGTCTTGAAAATCGGAAATGAAAAGCCAGTCGAGATCAAGCGTGGACGAACCTTCTTTCAACCCGCTGGCACATCGATCAAGATCAGCGCGACAGAAAGCGCAAAAGTAATCAGCTTCCACCTCCGTTAGGGTCTTAGCTGCCCTGCAAATACCAGAACGAGAGTACTCGGTTGGCTTCATCAGCGGTAACACGTGGGCGTGGCCGATCGAGTGTTTATGCAACACCGGATAGGCATATCAGACATTTGAATGATCCTTCTGTGGATAGTTCAATTCTTCAAAATACCTGATTCCTGGCCTCTCAATCAAGAGACAATTAACTGCAGCCTCGCTGCAGGTGTTCCCCTTTGCCGGTGTCAGATGCGATCAATTTACCGCCAATATTTTCAGGCAACTAAGAGAGCGCAACTCGATTGTAAATTTAAAATGACGGTTGCCCTGCGGACCTGCACTTAACATTGTTATCTGCCCTTCAGCCTTTTATCTGTATTTTCGGAAAAACCCTTTACAGCTTTTTTGGCAAAAGCCTCTCGCCAATTTTTTGATAACGCATTGAACTCAGCAAGCTCGGCAGCGATAGCAGTGTCAAGACGCGGGTTAAAGCGGGCATGAATAAGGCGTTGCAATGACCAGTCCATGTGGATGCGTTCGATGACTTCCATTTTATCACCAACTTTGACCATGCCGTTTTCCAGAACCCGGTAATACCAACCTGTAAATCCAGTTTTCTGAAACTGGGCAGCCATTTTGTTGAGGCCGGTATGGGCATTAAGTTTCCAGCACGGTTGGCGCCCCTGACATACTTGTACTGTTGCCGACCCAAGCGACAATACATCGCCAAGATGCAAGTTTTCTTCCGTGAGGCCGGTTGTCGAGATATTCTCACCAAAGCATCCAGCCCGAAATTGTGCGGCAGCTTCTGGAAATGTATCGCGCCAAAAATCCATATGCTCAGATGCATAATGGTGGATGGCTTTCTCGGGCCCGCCATGCACAGCAATATCTGCTTGCTGATCTTCCACAAAACCATTTGTTTCTATATGCAGTGGTCCGTCAACTGGTTGTTTGGCAATCGCTGAAGGTGGTTTGTCCGGCCAAAGGTTTTTTATTTTGCCGACAAAAAGGCCCGCTACAATAGCGCTGTCACTCATTTCGTTTTCTCCAGAAGGTGTAAATTATGCTTATGCTGTAATTTCGTGCTCAAAGCAGATTTGGGTTGTTTCTGGCCGAGCAAGGGGGACATTGAGCAAGGCGCAGTATGGGGCGTTAGACTTTCTGTGGTGGTGTTGGCAAGTTGCACACACACCAAAGCTGCGATCACCACGCGCCCGCAAAAGCTCCTTAACGAAGCCTTTCAGGTTTTGCGCCAATTGATCAACTTGTCTTTTATCCATTTGGGCCAATGCAGCACCGATGGATGTTTCAAAGTCGAACGCGTCTTGTCCCTTTGCTGTGAGGGAGTAACTGGTTCTGCGCCGGTCAGTTTCAGATTTCTGTTCTTCAACAAGCCCCTTGCGGGTCAGTGCTTTTAACGTGCCCGAGACGGTTCCGCGCATGGCCGATAAATATTCTGCAACCTGTGACGGGGCCCGGGAATACTGGTTGGCCTTTGCCAGATAAGAAAGCGCTGCAAGTTGAGCCGGGTTGAGGTCCCCCACCCAATGCTCGGCGGCACTGATCCGCGATAGTCGATCAATCAGATCCTGGATTTCGGTGTGTGGATTTTTTTTCATAAATACATAATAGCGAGTCAGAATTACTATTGCAATATTTTCGACTCGGTATTATATAGGATTTCTACGTTAATCTAAAATGGAGTTTAAAATGAACGTTCTCACTCTCGGTGTTCTGGCCCTAACCCTCTCAGCATCTGCTGTATTGGCTGATGCCAGCCACGCAATCAATCAGGAAGGCGCTGTCAAATCGGCTGCCGACAAATCCAAAACCGCATCATTTGACATTCTTGCTGCCCATGTTCATCGCAAAGGCCGCACAGTAACGTTCCACATGACCACCAATGGCGATGCTGGTGCTAAAACCCCATCGCCAGTCGGCAAGCTTGCCGGGGCTCCTGTTTATGGCTATGTCTGGCCAACCTCACTTGACCCTTCAACTGTCGGGTTTGAAGGAAAAACCGGTATCCTTGCATTGGCGGCAACAAGTCATCCCGACTTTGATGACACGCCATTATATGATGAAAATGCTGATGGCGATTTAGCCAATGACGGCAAGCTTTGGCACAGTCACTGGGTTGTACTGACCCCCACCAAAGCCTGTGGCGAGGGCGCATTGGCGGTCCGCGACATTCCAAAGGGCGAAACACCCAAAATGCCTGCCACATGGCCCGGCCTGCCTATTTTTATAGACAGTCCCGGTTACACCCCGCAAATCAGCGGTGCAGAGGTGAAGGTGATTGTACCATTTGCTGATCCAGAAACAGCAAAATATGCGAGCTACGATGGTGTGACAGCGGCCATGAAGGTCAATGCCAACATCCATGCACCATTGCTTTGTGTTACCGATGTTTTTGATGTTGCATCTGGTAATCTGAGTTTGCCAGGTAAAGTCAAGTAACCCAATCTTTGGTTCGATGATAACTTTCGCGAGGGATGAAAAATTCACCCCTCGCGTTTTTGCGTTGGCCGGCATTTCTTTAGCCAACAAACCAATCGATTTGTATTTCCAACTGGTGAGTTCGTGCATGCATTTCAAAAAACTCACACGACTGTTAGCGTGGACGACCTCTCGGCCGACAACGGTTTGCCCGATACCGGCACTACAAGGTGACACATTGAATTGGTGGCCACTGGTGGAAGCCCATGGGCGATACCTGATAAATCTGGAAAGTTAATTTATTTCAACAGGTTAAGCTTGGATCGGGTTTCCCCAAATTTGCGCAGATTGGAAAATCACTATTCCCACTCAATGGTCCCTGGTGGCTTGCTGGTTATGTCATAGACCACGCGGTTGATGCCTTTTACCTCGTTGATGATCCGGGTGGAAACGGTGCTCAGGAAGTCGTGGTCGAAATGGTAATAGTCGGCGGTCATGCCGTCGGTGGAGTTTACGGCGCGCAGGGCACAGACATATTCATAGGTGCGGCTATCACCCATTACGCCTACGGTCTGGACTGGTAACAGCACAGCAAAGGCTTGCCAGATGGCATCGTACAGGCCGGCTTTTCTGATTTCGTCGAGATAAATCGCATCGGCTTTTTTGAGTATTTCGATTTTTTCGCGGGTGATCTTGCCGGGGATGCGAATGGCCAGACCCGGTCCGGGGAATGGGTGGCGCCCGACGAATTTTTCCGGCAGGCCAAGCTCGGTGCCCAGCACCCTGACTTCATCCTTGAACAATTCACGTAACGGCTCGACCAATTGCATGTTCATGCGTTCGGGAAGACCACCAACGTTGTGGTGGGATTTGATGGTCACCGACGGGCCACCGGTAAAAGAGACGCTTTCAATCACATCAGGATACAACGTGCCCTGGGCCAGGAACTTTGCTCCGCCAACTTTTTTGGCTTCGGCTTCAAACACATCAATAAACAATTTGCCGATGGTCTTGCGCTTGACCTCGGGATCATCGACACCCTCAAGCGCATTGATGAACATATCAGCGGCATCTACATGGTCAAGTTTGAGATCATAATGATCGCGGAACATGGTGACGACTTCATCGACTTCACCTTGCCGCATCAGGCCGTGGTCGACCAGAATGCAGGTTAGCTGATCACCGATTGCTTCGTGCAGCAGCACGGCAACAACCGATGAATCGACCCCGCCCGACAAGCCGCAGATAACTTTATCATCGCCAATCTGCTGACGCATATTGGCTATAATTTCATCCTTGAATGTCGCCATTGACCAGTCGCCGGTGCACCCACAGATGTTGCGAACGAAGTTTTTATAAAGTTTTGCACCATCGGGTGTGTGCACCACTTCGGGGTGAAACTGTACAGCGTAAAATTTGCGCGCCTCGTTAGCGATGGCGGCATAGGGTGCGCCGTTTGAAGTGCCTACCACTTCAAACCCTTCGGGGATTGCAGCAACGCGGTCGCCGTGGCTCATCCATACCTGATGTTTTTCGCCTGGTTGCCAGACACCATCAAACAGGGCGCAGGATCTCTCGACATCAAGGAAAGCGCGGCCAAATTCGCGATGGTCGGAAGCTTCGACCTTGCCGCCAATCTGCTCGCACATAAGTTGCTCGCCATAACAAATACCAAGCACCGGCAGGCCCATCTCAAAAACCTTTTGCGGGGCGCGCGGGCTTTGCCCTTCAAGCACACTGGCCGGGCCACCGGAAAGGATAATGCCTTTCAGGCCTTCCCACTCCAGCGCTTTTTCAGCCGATTGAAACGGTACGATTTCTGAATAAACCCCAAGCTCGCGAACCCGCCGGGCAATCAGCTGGGTTACCTGGGAACCAAAGTCGATAATGAGGATACGATCTGTCATGGCGGGGAATTATAGGAAAAGCGCTGAGTCTGCAAGCACGCTTTAAAGAGTACAGGTAAATTGCCGCGACTTCTCGATACCCGCCTGACCTTGATTTGATGCAGGTCAAACAGTTTGCTTTTACTTTGGTTTAGGTTTCAGGCCGTTCTGGCGCAGTTGCCAGTGGGTCCCTCCCCTAACTGTTCAGGTGAAGCAAATGGATTATGACATCATTATTATTGGCGCCGGTCCGGCCGGTCTCAGTTTTGCCCGAGCACTGGCTAATACGGATTTGAAAATCGCCCTTGTCGAGAGGTCGACGGAAAAGGATTTGGCTGAACCAGCATATGACGGGCGCGAGATTGCATTGACCCACCTGTCACACCGGCTAATGAATGATCTTGGCATGTGGCAGTTGATTGATGATGACAAGATTGCCCTTATCAAGAGCGCCAAGGTTCTCAATGGCAACTCACCCTATTCGCTCAACTTTGATCACGAGGAGACCAGCAAGGACAATCTCGGGTTCATGCTGTCCAACAATGTGATCAGGAAGGCAGCGTTTGACTCTTTGAAAGGGTTTGAGAACATCGCCCTTTTGACCGAAAAAGAAGTGGTGAATGTCGGCACTAATGCCTCTGCGGGCTGGATAGAATTTGCCGATGAAACCCGCCTTAAAGCACCGCTTGTGGTGGCGGCTGACAGCCGGTTTTCATCAACCCGCCGGATGATGGGAATTGCCACCTCGATGCTTGATTTCGGACGCACCTGTATTGTTTGTACCATGCAGGCGCAAAACCTGCATCAATACAGCGCCCATGAATGTTTTCATTATGACCGCACGCTGGCGGTGTTACCATTAAATAATAATCAGGTTTCGATTGTCATCACCCTAGCCTCAGAAGAAACAGATTCAGTTCTGTCGATGCACCGTGATGATTTTGCCCGTGATATTGAGCGGCGCATGAGCAACAAACTGGGCAGGCTGGAACTGACCAGTGAGCGATTTGCCTATCCGCTGGTGGCGACGCTGGCGCGCAATTTCTACACCAACCGATTTGCGGTTATTGGTGATGCAGCGGTGGGCATGCACCCGGTTACCGCGCACGGCTTTAATCTTGGCCTGCAAAGCGCCCACATTCTGGCCAGCGAAATCAAGGCAGCGATTGCCAAGGGGGCCGACTATGCCGCCTCGCCGGTGCTGGCCCGTTACTCCAGCAAACACATGCGCACCGCCGCGCCGATTTACCATGGCACCAACGCCCTGGTCCGCCTGTATACAACCACCACCCGCCCGGCCAAACTGGCCCGTAGGGCATTGTTGCATCTTGGTAATATTATCAAACCGGCCAAGGGGTTGATTATGGATCAGTTGACCGAGATTGGGGCGGAGAAAAGCGGGCGGTTTTGATTTGGCGAAGGCTGAATCAGGGCCAACGAAAATGTGATGATCCAATAGGTGCGTTGCGCTTGAATAGCCCGCAGGCTTGATTATAGTCGGCGATTCTATTTATCAATTAATTGGAAGTTTTTCATGTTTAACCGAGCTGCTCTTTTCCTTGCCTTGACTTTTTCATTTGCAACCATGGCCACCGCCCCTTCTACAGCGGGATCAGATGATCGGGCATTGCTGGTTCTCAACGCAGCCGAAGCAACTGAAGTTAGAAGCGAAATGCGCAAGCTGCTGGAATCGGTTTCAGAAATTTTATCGGCATTGAACAAGAAAAACATGGCCGCTGTTGAAAAAGCCGCCCGCAAGAGCGGTATGGTCATGGTCGGGCAGGTAGAAGTATCGCTAAAAGAAAAACTGACCCCGACCTTCATGAAGCTTGGCAAAAGTGTTCACGTTGGCTTTGACCAAATTGCCGATGCTGCCCGCGATGGCGCTAATCAGGATAAAATAATCAACCTGCTGTCCGAACAAACCAACCGCTGCACGACTTGTCATGCTTCGTTTGGGATTAAATAGGGTGGATTGGGCGTAAGGATTTAGACTAAGTCCTTACTCTCCCTTGCTCACCCATTCCTTCATATCATCGCTCGAATAGTCCGCGTGCATGGAGCCCATGTTGGTTTTGTACCAGGACAGTTTCTCGCGCAGATTGACGACTGTGCCGACGATTATCATGGCCGGGCCTTTGAAGTTGGCGTCTTTCAGGACGTCGCAGAGGGTTGAGACGGTGGCAGTTATTACCCGTTGGGTTGGGCGGGTGCCGTTGTCTATGACGGCTACTGGTAAATCGGGGTCGGCACCGCGCTGTATGAAGCCTTTGCACAGATGTGGCGTGTTGGACAGACCCATGTAGATGGCAACGGTCTGGTTGGGACGCAAAAGAACATCCCAATCGACATCAAGTACACCATCGCGGCCGTGGGCTGTGGTGAACACACAAGCCTGGGCGTGATCGCGGTGGGTTAGGGGAATTCCGGCGTAGGTTGAACATCCTGAGGCGGCGGTTATGCCGGGAACGACTTGAAAAGGAATTTGCTCTGCGGCGAGAGCTTCGATTTCCTCGCCGCCACGGCCGAAAATAAACGGGTCGCCGCCTTTGAGGCGCAGGACACGTTTGCCTTGCTTGGCCAGATTGACCAGCATTTGTGAGATATCCTGTTGCGGCACGATATGCTGTTGGGGCATTTTGCCGACATAAACCCGTTCGGCATCACGGCGTACAAGATTCAAAATCCCCTCACCTACCAGGCGGTCATAGACCACCACATCGCAGAGTTGCATCAGCCGTAAAGCGCGGAAAGTCAGCAGATCGGGATCACCGGGACCACCGCCGACCAGATAGACTTCGCCCAATTTGGGGCGTTCGGTACCAGCCACAGCTGCTTCAAGTTCGGCATTAAGTTGTTCTGTGGCCCCTGCTTCATCTCCGGCAAGAAAGCGGTCTGCAACCGGGCCGGTGGTCACAGCTTCCCAAAACCTGAGCCGGGCACTGCCAGCCTTTAGTTTTTTCATCGCTGCATCGCGGTAATTACCGACAAAACGGGCCAGATCACCGTAAGATGCCGGCAGCATGACTTCGAGGCGAGCCCTTATGGTGCGGGCCAGAATGGGCGAGGTTCCACCTGTTGATACGGCGATGACCAAAGGATCACGATCAACGATGGACGGGGTGATGAAGTCGCAATTTTCAAAATCATCAGCGACATTGACCAGCACACCGGCGGCGCGAGCCATGTCGGCAAAGGCTTTGTCAGCCGCCTCATTGCCGGTGCCGCCATAGGCGATAACGCAGTCTGTTAAGTCGGTTGTTGAAACGCTGCCCGTATGGTGTTTGAAATTGGCATTATCGAGAAAACCATCAAACTCGCCATCTAGCTGCGGGGCAAAAACCTCGACATTGGCACCGGCCCGCAAGGCCATTTCAACCCGGCGGGCGGCAACCATTGTACCGCCGGTGATAATGACTTTTTTGCCCTTGAGGTCGAGGAAAATTGGCAAGTGATCCATGGGGTTCTTTCTGGTCGTCAGTTCGTCTTGTGGCGTGCGCTTAGCCACCATTACGCCCATCTCTTTAACGGCTTGGGCGTAGATGTCAAAGAGGTCATGCAGCCGCATTCTTTGGCAGCCATGGGTTTTGGTTGAGTTTCGTTGACACTACCCATGTTTCTATGGGAATTCAACGTTCAGTTTTTCCCGGAAGTGATAAATACAGTAGCTTTCACCACATATTTGCAGAGTTGTATTTCCAGACCATATGTTCAGCAAAAACGCTTAATAAATATGTGTATTTAGTAAACCGTCACCCTACCTTAATGGGTCATTAATTAATTCGGTAACTGTCACCGTAACCTTTCGTAACCTGTCACCGTAATTTAGGTTGAAAGCAAGTCGTTCAAATTAAGTCTTTTCATTAGTGAATTCAATCTTACCATCAGGCAGAAGGTAAAGAACGAGAGCTCGTCCATTTGTCACGGTGGGATGATGAGCAGAGCCTGGTGGATTCACGCACCATCCAGCACCAAGACCATCAAAATGGGCACCTTGCGTAACCGGCATAACCATACATATTTCACCAGTAGGGTGTCTATGATGCGGTCCTACGACATTAGTGAGGTCAACCACATCAAGACTCAGATTGGCATTCTTAGCGGTTGCCTCAAGCACACGACCGAACCGCCGCCCCTCTCCACCTTGCTGGCACATCCATCCTGATGCAATTGCCTGATGGCATGCTTTTTCGATACCACGAAAAACATCACTGGATGGGGGAATGTCGTTGTTGAGCTTATTTTCAAGATTTGAATCAATCTTTGCCCGGGAAATGATCGCCAACACCGGCGCAACTATTGCCCTGAATTGTTTTAAATTCTCATCCTGGGGTTTCATACCATCCTCAATTTAGTCATGCAGAAACTACTTCGCTAAAATAAACAGCCGCACCCAAAAGCTAGCCTATAACCGATCTTTGGTCTATCTTTGGTTTCAAAGACCACGCTTTGGCAGGTATGGTTTCAATGGAAGGAGAATAAAATGAATAATGATAAAAAGATGATGGGTGGCTGCATGTGTGGTGCAGTACGTTATGAGACCTCAGGCGATACCTTTGGCGTTAATCACTGCCATTGTCGTAGTTGCCGCAGACACACTGGCGCGCCGGTAGTTACGTTGGCGGGGTTTATGGCTGACCAGGTCCGCTTTAGCGGCGATGAGCGCAAGGTCTACGAGTCGTCACCAGGCGTTGGTCGCGCGTTTTGCGGCAAGTGCGGAACGCCGCTAACTTGGGAAGGTGTAAGTAGCACACGGGGCGGGCCGATCTTTGAAATCCATATCAGCACGTTTGATAACCCGGATGTCCTGGTGCCGAATGGGCATTCCTTTGATTCCGAGCGCATCTCGTGGTTCGATGTCGCCGATAACCTTCCGCGCTTTGAGAAGTTCAACGGCGATGGCCGTCCTCTACGCCACGGCCCGGTCAGTGATGGCCTGCCCTCGGACTAAGGGGGTTTGTTCACAGAAAATGGACTGATTTCTTTGACTAAGCTATAGTGCGCAAGCTGTTCTTTTGTAGAACAGGAAATACGGTGAAATACGGTGACAGCAACCTAATTATCATTACAGCTACTGCACCGTAACTGGAGGATTCTTTCTATTCGTCTGGCATGTTCTCACCAGCCCATTTAATCATCGCTTCACCCATCTCTTTAGCGGCTTGGGGGTGGATGTCGAAGATTGTTATTCGGGTGCCTTCTTTTACGGTCATGCGGAGCATTTGCATGCCGTTTTCGTATTCTGACTGTTTGAAGCTGGCCTGCTTCTCATCGGCCAGATACCAATGGGCATTGGCTAAAACACCGGGCGCCAAAAGATCAGAACCGCTCATCGTACGATACCCCGGGTAAATGTTCCCTCGAGACGCCAGGCCCAATTGCGCGGGGTGTCGATGTAGTCGGGTTTTACGTCCATTTCCAGTGAGATCAGGCCGTTTTGTGCTGCCTGGGCAATCAACGCTTCGAGGTCATGGAAGTGAGTTACTTGCGGGTTCTGGATAACAATATCACTGAGTCTTGCCATGGGGTTAGCCTTTTTTCCTGATAATCTGATTCATATTAGATCGGCGACACACGCTCTTTATAACGGATACGATACAGTAACCGTGTGTCACCTACGTCGCTTGCGTCAATAAAACCGGTCCGGTTGTGTAATACGTTATTACATATAACGCCCTGCCCCGATTGCAACTTGTGCCTGACAATCAGCGGGTCATTTTTCAGGATGTGGGTCAGAAACGCTCTGGCCGCATCGGTCACGGCGTCATCGCGCCAGATGATATTGCGCCCGCGGGCGGTGTAGCGCATATGCAGTTGACCGGTCTGGTCATCAACTTCGAAAACCGGGCCGACACTGTCGGGGCGATAATCACTGCGCGGGTCTTCATTGGCGGGGATGGTCATCGCTTTTGGGCACATCAAGGCAGCGATGTATTTCGGATTTTCATCGCGCAGACGAATATAGGCGATTTCGGGATCAAGCAATTCATTGACGCCGCCCTCGCTGGCATCACGGACACAATGGAGCACCATGGCCCGAATGCGGTCCTCGGGGGCATTGTAATAGCCATCGGTGTGCCAACTGAGCGGTTTGTTGGTATAGGGAATGTAGCCTCCCTTGCCGCCGATTGTGGTTTGTTCAATGGCCACCACGCCGCTTTTGGCCGCCGAGCGATGGGTCTCCATGGTTTTCAATCCGAGCGCCAGGCAAAATTTTTCAAGGGTGTCGGGTAGAATCGGGCCTTGTGACTGATAGATCGCCATATTGAATTTTTGGCAATTACTCACAATTTGTTCGATTTCGCGGTCTTGCGGATTTGCCATATCTGCCAGTGTGACAATCGATTCATTCCGCTGCGCGGGATAATTGGCGAGCTTTTCAGTACGCCAAATCTGATAAGCAGCATTATCTGCCAAATCAAAAACCGCTGTTTTCCAATGTTTTTCAGTATTTTCTGGATTATTCTGGGGCATGTTCAAACGCTTTATAACGATTCCAAACTGTATTTTGGCCAGCTTCATTTGTGTGCTATTGTGAATGTGTTGTGACCGTTAATCCACAGCCTGGATACAATGCCATAAAATTTATATATTGCAATATTCGAATTTTATAATATAAATTGTTCCATCAAAGGTAACGGCAACGGAACCAACGAATGTCAAAGAGGTAATTGGCTGCCAGTTAAGGTGGGCAGGCTTTTATCAACAACCGAACCGCAAGGCTGTGACAGGCTAATACATATTGCGGACAGTCCCTGAAATAGAGGGCAGGAAAAGGGAAGACTACACATGGCTAACAATAGTCATCACGAAACACCTAATCTGGACCAACTTGAAGCTGGGCCATGGCCCAGCTTTGTGACAGGCCTTAAACGTCTACGCGACACCAAAGGTGCCCAATATGCACCGATGATGAACGACCTGTTGGGTCAGCTTGAGCATTCATACCAAAAGAAAATGGGCTTCTGGAAAGGCGGCACGGTTTCTGTATTTGGTTATGGCGGCGGTATTATTCCGCGGTTTTCTGAAGTTGCCAAGGATTATCCAGCGTCTAAAGAGTTCCACACATTGCGTATTATGCCGCCTCCCGGCAACCATTACACAACAGATTTGTTGCGCAACATGTGTGATATCTGGGAAGAGCATGGCTCAGGCCTTATTGCTTTTCATGGCCAGTCCGGCGACATCATGTTCCAGGGCTGTACCACTGAAAACACCCAGAAAGCCTTTGATGCACTGAATAAAATCGGTTTTGACCTTGGTGGTGCCGGCCCTGCGTTGCGGACCGCCATGTCATGTGTTGGTCATGCACGTTGTGAAATGTCTTGTTATGACGAGCAAAAAGCCCATCGTGAAATCATCAACGAATTCCTTGATGAAATGCATCGCCCGGCTTTGCCTTACAAATTTAAGTTCAAGTTTTCCGGTTGTCCCAATGACTGTGTGAACGCTATCCACCGGGCAGACTTTGCCGTTATCGGTACATGGCGTGATGACATGAAAGTTGATCAGGTTGAAGTTAAAAAATATGTCAAGGAAGTTGGCCGCAAATATGTGATCGACTCGGTTATTGCCATGTGTCCGACACGGGCATTGAGCCTTAACGATGATGACACACTTGAAGTTGACAACAAGTCCTGCGTGCGTTGCATGCATTGCCTGAATGTGATGAACAAAGCCCTGTCACCTGGTGACGATAAAGGTGCTTCCATCCTGATGGGCGGCAAACGGTCACTTAAAGTTGGCGATCTGATGGGTACGGTTATCAAACCTTTCATCAAGCTGGACACCGATGAAGATTACGAAGAACTGGTTGAATTTGCCGGTGAATGTATCGATTTTTTTGCTGATAATGCTCTTGAGCATGAACGTATTGGTGAAACAATTGACCGCGTTGGTCTGCCTTCATTCCTTGAAGCCATCGAGGTTGATCCGGATCCAAACATGGTCAATCATCCACGTACATCCAGTTATGTTCGTACCGATGACTTTACCGATGAAGCTGACAAGTACTTTGAACGTAAAGCCAGGGAAGCCGGTCTGACAGTTGCTGCCGAGTAATTGGCGCAACAACGGACACTTTGAGACTTTAAAAATGCAAATGCTTTGCGTATGGCGTTCAAGTTGTACGCAAAGCCCTCTAAATTCAAAAGAGATAGCAGAGAGATTTTAAAATGAGTGAAGCAGCAGCAACACCGCGCGAACCCGATGAAGTCGGCGTTCCCAATCCATTTGACTACATGCACCCTGTCCTGAAGGACAATTTTGGCAATTGGGACTGGCATGACCGTCCACGCCCGGGCGTTTTGCACCATGTGTCCAAAGACGGCACTGAAGTGTGGACAGTTCGCGCCGGCACACAGCGCCAGATGGATGTTTATACCATTCGTACCCTTTGTGACATTGGCGACAAATTTGCTGAAGGTCACGTCCGGTTCACCACCCGCGCCAATATTGAATACATGGTGTCCAAAGAAGAAATGGTTGATCCATTGATAGAAGCCCTCACCGCTGAAGGTTTCCCGATTGGTGGTACCGGCAACTCAATTTCAATGGTCTCACACACTCAAGGTTGGCTGCACTGCGATATTCCAGGCACTGACGCATCAGGCGTTGTTAAAGGCCTGATGGATATGGTTCACGATGATTTCATCAAAGAAGAAATGCCCAACCGGGTTCGTATTACCACTTCTTGCTGTCAGATTAACTGTGGTGGCCAGGGTGATATTGCGATCAACGTGCAATATACCAAACCACCAAAAATCAACCACGATCTGGTTTCTGCAACCTGCGAGCGCCCCTCTGTTGTGGCGCGCTGTCCGGTTGCTGCCATTCGTCCGGCTATGGTCAATGGCAAGCCTTCACTGGAAGTTGATGAAAAGAAATGCATTTGCTGTGGTGCGTGTTACCCGCCCTGCCCGCCAATGCAGATCAACGGCGAAGAATCAACCAAACTGGCGATCTGGGTTGGTGGCAAGCACTCAAATGCGCGGACCAAACCTACTTTCCACAAACTGGTTGTCGCTAACCTGCCCAACAATGCGCCGCATTGGCCTGAAGTAAATGAGATCGTTAAGAAAATTCTTGTTTGCTATAAAGAAAATGCTCGCGATTGGGAACGTATGGGTGAATGGATTGAGAGAATCGGCTGGCCTCGTTTCTTTGAAATGACGGAGCTTGCCTTTACGCATCACCACCTCGACACTTGGACTGGTGCCCGTAATACAATGAATATGTCTACACATATCCATTTCTAAACGATTTTAGGGCCGCACACGGTTATCAACACAGTGTGCGGCCTTTTTTTTTGACTTTATATGAGATAATTCGTATATTTGAACATGAACATGTTAGATTAAGTAATCAGGAGAGCGGGAACGTGAAATTCGGTGTTGTTGTAAATGAAGGACCATATACGCATCAGGCATCTGATAGCGCATATAACTTCACCAAGGCTGCTCTGGCCAAAGGCCATGAGATTGTGCGGGTGTTTTTCTACCACGATGGTGTGAACAATGGTACGCGGTTGACGGTTCCGCCAAGTGATGACCGTAATATCCAGGAAAACTGGTCGGCACTTGCCAAAGAACATGAGCTTGATCTGGTTTTATGTATTGCTGCTGCCCAGCGCCGCGGCATACTTGATGAAAACGAAGCCAAACGTCAGGGCAAGGATGCCGACAATGTGGCTGAAGGTTTCCGTATTTCAGGCCTTGGTCAATTGATTGAAGCTGGTATTCAGGCTGATCGCCTGGTCACATTTGGCGATTAAGAGGGATTTGAGATTATGAGTGAAGATATGGAAGAAGGCGGCACAGTTAAAAAGTTCATGTATATGAACCGCAAAGCCCCTTATGGAACGATTTATGCCCTTGAAGCCCTGGAAGTTGTACTGATTGGTGCTGCTTTTGATCAGGATGTCTCTTTGGCTTTTATTGATGATGGAGTATTCCAGTTAACCAAAGACCAGAACACCGACGACATTGGCATCAAGAACTTTTCACCGGCGTTCCGCGCTTTGGGTGACTATGACGTGACAAAGCTTTATGTTGAAAAAGAATCACTTGCCGAACGCGGTCTGACACAAGACGACCTGATGGATCTGGTTTGGGAAGATGAAGACGATGACTGGGCCGAAAAGCCTTCTATTATCATGGTCAGCCGTGATGAAATGAAAAAGGTTTTGGGCGACCAAGACGTCATTATGAGCTTCTAAGGATTAAACGCATGAGCATTTTACATACAGTCAACAAGTCGCCATTCCAAAAGAACGATTTCAGTTCCTGCCTTTCCCATGCCAATGCTGGTGATGCAGTTCTGCTGATCGAAGATGGCGTTTATGGTGCGGTTTCAGGTACTGAGGCTGCCAAACAAATTTCAAGTGCAGAGGCCAGCGTCTATGTACTTGGTGGCGATCTTGCCGCACGCGGAATTGCCAGCGATAAAATTGCTGATGGCATTACAGTTGTCGGATATGACGGATTTGTTGATCTGGCGGCTGAGCATCAGGCAGTTAATTCCTGGCTTTGATGAATTGCGCGTTTCGATCGCGCTTTGAGATGCAGGCAATAGCCTGTGAGAGTGGCTATTAAAGCCAATTTTTTGAAGGAGACTAGAAAATGGCTTATGAATTAGATGGACAGACCATTGAGCATGACGAGGAAGGCTACCTCACAGATTTGACTCAGTGGAGCGAAGGCATGGCTGACATTCTTGCAAAAGATGAAGGCATTGAAATGACCGACGAGCATTGGGAAGTTGTAAACTTCCTGCGCGAATATTACGACGAATACCAAATCGCTCCTGCGATCCGTGTTCTGGTTAAAGCGCTGAAAAAGACTATGGGCAAAGAAAAAGGTTCAAACAAATACCTTTACACATTGTTCCCATACGGTCCTGCCAAGCAAGCTTGTAAAATTGCTGGCCTGCCAAAACCAACCGGCTGTATCTAATACAAATTTAGACGCAAACTGGACGAAACAAATTCCTGTTCGCCATCTTCGCAAAGCGAGATGGCGGATGGACCAATTCAGTAACTTTGTGAGAATTTGGCCAATTTGGCCGAGTTAAGGGGTGAGGCTCGTGCTTACGACTGTATATGCAATTCTGTTTTATGTAGCGACAATCACACTGGTTGGCGGTATTGCGCTGCGCATCAAACAATATTGGTCTATCCCTGCTCCCTTGAAAATTCCAACCACACCGGCCCCGACGACCAAGCGTGGTGTGTGGTTCCGGATGTTTAAAGAAGTGGCACTGTTTGAAAGCCTGTTTAAGTCCAACAAGTGGATTTGGGTTTTTGGCATGCTGTTTCATGCCGGTCTGGCGCTGGTACTGCTGCGTCACTTCCGTTATTTCACCGACACAACAGCTTTGATCTGGGCATGGGTCCACTGGATACAGCCTTTTGGCCTGTATGCCGGGTTTGCCATGCTGGCAGGTCTTGTCGGTCTGTTTATTCGCCGCATTGTTGTCCCTCGCGTGCGCTATATCTCTTCACCATCTGATTATCTGATGCTGATCATGCTGTTCTTTATCGGCTTTTCCGGCATGATGATGAAATTTGTGGCTCACACTGACATTGTTGCGGTCAAATTGTTTTTCCGCGGACTGATGTATTTTGACTGGCATCCCCTGCCCGCTGACATTCCCCTGCTGGTGCACCTTACTTTGGTTGCCACGCTGATGATTATATTCCCCTTCTCCAAATTACTGCATGCGCCGGGCGTTTTCTTTAGCCCGACCCGCAACATGGTCGATAACCCGCGTGAAAAACGCCACATTGTCGCCTGGGCTGCCGATCTGGAAAAGAAATAAAGAGATAAACGAGGCCAAAAACGTGTCAGAACAAA
This sequence comes from Anderseniella sp., assembly GCA_030626025.1. Taxonomy (GTDB): domain Bacteria; phylum Pseudomonadota; class Alphaproteobacteria; order Rhizobiales; family Aestuariivirgaceae; genus JALWJW01. Next base: position 42,321 of record DAOUPT010000005.1, read on the forward strand.
CAACAAGTGCCCCAACAGTTGAGGATTATCTCGATCCTCTTGCACTCCCTGAACTACAGGCGGATGCGAGCAAAGAATTACATACCTTTGAAGCATCGCCTGCACATCAGGAAAAACTCGGCTTTCCGGGAGAGCTGGTTGATGACTGGCATGATGTCGCCATCAACAAGATGGGTGACTTGCTGACTAAATATCGCGGTTTTCGGGTTTTTCTGGATTCTTGTGTGAAATGTGGTGCCTGTACTGACAAATGTCACTACTTTATGGGTACGGGCGATCCCAAGAATATGCCGGTAGCCCGTCAAGATTTGCTGCGTTCAGTGTATCGCCGCTATTTTACCACTGCCGGTAAATATGTTCCCAAGCTGGTTGGTGCCAGAGATTTGACTGAAGATGTGTTGGGTGAATGGTATAATTATTTTCACCAGTGTTCACAGTGCCGTCGTTGTTCAGTTTACTGCCCTTATGGTATTGATACTGCTGAAATTTCCATGGCAGCGCGGGAAATTCTCGACACGGTTGGCAAAGGCCAGAAATACTGCAACGAAATTATCGGCAAGGTATACGATGTTGGCAACAACCTTGGCTTTCCGACCCCGGCCCTGAAAGCGACGCTGGAAAGTTTTGAAGAAGACCTTGAAGAAGAAACCGGGCTGGAAATCAAATTGCCGATCGACGTCAAGGGTGCTGATATTCTGCTGGTAACGCCCAGTGCTGATTTTGTTGCTGAACCTCATATTGACGGCCTTTTAGGCTATGCAAAAGTATTCCATGCCACCGGTGCCAGTTGGACGCTTTCTTCGGTCGCTTCTGAAGCAGGCAATTTTGGCATGTTCATCGGTTCTTATGAAAACATGCGCAAGATTTCGCTTCGTATTCGCCAGGCAGCGCTTGAACTTGGTGTTAAGCGGATTGTTTTTGGTGAGTGCGGCCATGCCTGGCGGGTTGCTTATTCATTCCTGAACACGCTGGCCGGGCCGTTTGATTTCCTTGACCCACGCTATACTTCACCAATGCACATTTGCGAATACACCTGGGACCTGATCGAAAAGGGCGAACTTAAATTCGACAAGTCGCGCAATGATAAATACCGGCTGACCTTCCATGACAGTTGTAACGTGGCCCGGGCCACCCGCATGGGTGACAAGCCCGGTGGTCAGTTTGAAATTCCACGCAATATTCTTAAAGCAACCTGCAACCACTTCTATGACATGGCTGAAGACACCATCAAGGAAGGCACGGTTTGTTGCGGTGGCGGTGGCGGATTGCTGACCGATGATTTGATGGATTTGCGGGTCAAAGGTGCCTCACCGCGCATGACCGCGCTACAAAATGTTCAAAAAGAGCACGGCGTTACTCACATGGCAGCGATCTGCGCGATTTGTAAGTCGCAATTTGCCAAGGTTATGCCGAAATACGGATTTGAAATGGATAACATCTTGTCCGTTCATCAACTGGTTTCCAATGCCATCCTTCTGGAAGGCGCCAAAGACCCTGAAGATGACGACGATGATGATGACTGGATACCCCCAACACCGCCGCCGCGCCCACCGCGTGGGTCGGCAGCTTAAGGAGCTAGAATAATGAGCGAGTCAATCGACATAAAACATACAGTTTTGGCCTTTGAACCGGGCGCAACGCCCGATGATTGGGATCTGGAAGAAAAAATATTTCAGGCTGACCATTCACACAAATGCCCGACCTATGTGCACAAGACACCTCCTTGTCAGGGTTCGTGCCCGTCAGGTCACGACATTCGCGGCTGGCTGTCCATTGCCCGTGGTATGGACAAACCACCGGTAGAAGGCATGAGCTGGCAGGAATATGCTTTTCAGCGCATGACTGCTGCCAACCCTTTCCCGGCCACTATGGGCCGTGTTTGCCCGGCTCCATGTGAAGATGGCTGTAACCGCAACGAAGTTGATGACTATGTTGGCATTAATGCGGTTGAGCAATATGTTGGCGACTTTGCCAATTCAAACGATCTGAAACTGGCGCCAGCTGGTGCAGATACCGGTAAATCCATTGCTATTATTGGTGGTGGACCCGCTGGTCTGTCTGCTGCTTATTTCCTGCGTCTTGCAGGACATGGTGTTACTATTTTTGAATCAGCCAGCGAGCTTGGCGGCATGATGCGTTATGGTATTCCCGGTTACCGGACACCACGAAGCATGCTTGATACAGAAATCGGACGTGTGGTTGACATGGGCTGTACGATTAAACTCAACACCAAAGTTGGTGCTGATGTTAAGATCGAAGCGCTTGAAAATGATTTCGATGCGATTTTCTGGGCCATTGGCGCTCAAAACGGTCGTGGCCTGCCGATTGAAAGCTGGGACGGCACTGAGAATTGTATTAACGGTGTTGAATTCCTTGACGACTTTAACAAAGGCAAGATGACTGACACGGTTAAAAACGTGGTGGTGATCGGTGGTGGTGATACCTCCATCGACGTGGCCTCTGTTGCCCGTCGGATTGGTCATATCGACAAAAAAGCTGAAAAAGAGCATCCCGAAGGTACAGTGATTGACTTTACCGCCCATGATGTTGCCGGTTCACTTGGCCGCCAAGGCATTAAAGCCACGCTGACGTCATTGTTCCCGATTGAAGACATGACTGCTGCCGAGCATGAGCGTGAAGATGCGTTGCGTGAAGGTATCGACATTCAAGGGTCTGTAATGCCGCTTGAAGTTATCAAGGGTGATGATGGATTGGCCACTGGCCTTAAGGTTTGCGATTGTACCATGGACGGCATGCGTCCCGTTCCGACTGAAGGCACTGAGCGGATTATCGAAGCTGATCTGATTATTTCCGCCATTGGTCAATTCGGTGATTTCACCGGCATTGAAGCCATGGACAATGGCAAAGGCTTTGTTGATACCGATGCCGGTTATTCGGTTAAAGGCAAAGACAAGCATTTTGCCGGTGGCGATATCATCCGCCCTCACCTGTTGACCACAGCTATCGGCCATGGCCGTATCGCAGCAGACACCATTGGTCAGTTTCTTGAAGATGGCGAAGTGGCCAAGCGTCCCAAAGTGGATGTGCATCACTTCAATCTGCTCGAAGAACTGCACCAGCGCAGTAAAGACCCGGTGACCTATGATCATACACAAACCCGTGGTACTGATAATAGTGACTTTGCGATCCATAATTACGAAGACCGTGGTTCCGCGCAAATCATCCCGCACGATGAATTGTTTAAAGGTCACTTTAAATATATCGCTCGCGCCCGTCGTGACGAAGTGCATATTGAAGGTGATAATGTTCTGGGTAACTTTGAAGAACGCATCGTTGCGTTGTCTGAAGAACAAGCCCAGCTTGAAGGCGAACGCTGCATGTCATGCGGCATGTGCTTTGAGTGTGATAATTGTGTGATTTTCTGTCCTCAGGATGCTGTATTCAAGGTCAAGAAAACCGATGCCACCTTAGGCCGTTATGTTGATACTGACTACACTAAGTGTATCGGTTGTCATATCTGTGCTGATGTATGTCCGACCGGCTACATCAAGATGGGTCTTGGTGAGTAATCCGGGCAAGTAGGCATAGGGAGTAAGCAAACGATGTTTGCAATTATGAAACGGGTTTTATCAGTTGTGTTGTTTGCCAGCGTTTTTAGCCTTGCAAATGCCGCTGGCGCGCAGGAAAAAAATACTCCTGCTCACCCACGCGTATCGGGCCCGCAATTTACGCTGCCTGAAAGCACCGATAAATGCGTTCATGACTCTGATTATGCCAAAACCGGCAAATGTGTACGCGACACAGAATTTATGCGCCGCAACCACATGAATTTGTTGAAGCACAAGCGCGACATCACAATGTATAAGGGCATTCGTTCCAAGCACAACAGCCTGCAAAATTGTATCAACTGTCACGTTACCAAAGACGATGCGGGCAAAGCCATCAAGGTTTCCAACTCAAAACATTTCTGCGCATCATGCCATGAGTATGTTGCGGTGAAACTGGATTGTTTTGAATGTCACCGCTCGACACCCGATACGCCTGCCTCAACGGCCAGCATTCCAAAAATCCCTGCCCATGCCAACCTGCTGGCAAGTAATTCCAGCGAAGTAAAAGCAATGGGCACTTTTCTTAAAGGTGTTGCACAATGAGCGATGTTTCACTGAAAGAAGCTTATATCGATAAAACCCGCCGCGACTTTTTGAAAAAAGCCGGGGCTGGCGTGACAACTTTGGCATTGGCCTCAGGTGTTACACTGATGGCGTATCCTGAACCTGCATTGGCGCGCAAGCAGGAAGAAATGGTTGATCCTTCCCAACGTTGGGGCCTGTTGATTGACGTTAACAAGTGCACCGAGGATTGCGATGCGTGTGTCACTGCCTGTTCTGTAGAGAACGGCTGGAAGCTTGATGGCAATCCGGCGGTGGACGCCCAGTGGATTCGCAAACTGAAAATCAAAAACCCGCGTAGCGGGCATGAACAGACGTTTCCGGTGATGTGCCAGCACTGTGCCAAGCCACCCTGTGTGGATGTTTGTCCCACAGGAGCTTCGTTCAAGCGGGCAGATGGTATTGTGCTGGTTGACAAGCATATCTGCATCGGCTGCCGCTATTGCATGATGGCTTGTCCTTACAAAGCCCGTTCCTTTGTTCACGAGCCTTTGGAAGAGCAAAAATCACATGCGCCGCGGGGCAAGGGTACGGTTGAAAGCTGTACGCTTTGTGTGCACCGAGTTGATCGTGGTGATAAACCAGCTTGCGTTGAAAAATGTGCCAGTGATGGACATGGCGCATTGATCTTTGGTGATCTCAACGATGACAACAGTGAAATTTCAAAACGCATTGCAACCTATGCAACCAAACAAATTCGCGCAGATCTCGGTCTTGATACCGGTGTGCGCTATCAGAACCTTTAAGAGGCAGGCACATGGCCAAACAACGCATCACCTATTCGCAAATCGGTACAGGCACCGGGTTTTATAGCGTTCTGGCTCTGCTTGGCGCCTTTATCGCGGCAGGCGCTGCGGCCTTTTTATATGTCGAGCATCACGGTCATATCGTTACCGGCATGACCAACCAGATTGTCTGGGGTATACCACATGTGTTTGCGATTTTCCTGATTGTAGCGGCCTCGGGCGCGCTTAATGTGGCCTCCATTGGCTCGGTGTTCAACAAAACCGCTTACAAGCCACTATCACGCATGTCAGGCGTTCTGGCGATGGCTCTGCTGGCTGGTGGATTGGCGGTTCTGCTGCTTGATCTTGGTCGTCCGGACCGGATGATCGTTGCCATCACAACTTACAATTTCAAATCGATTTTTGCCTGGAACATCATTTTGTATTCCGGTTTTATGGCCATTGTCGGGGCTTACCTCTATGTGCAGATGGCTAAAGGTCTGGATAAATACAAAAAACCGATGGGTATAGCTGCCTTTATCTGGCGTCTGGCGCTGACAACTGGTACCGGCTCAATTTTTGGCTGGCTGGTGGCCCGTCAGGGTTATGATGCTGCGATCATGGCTCCCCTGTTTATTGCCATGTCCCTGTCCTTTGGCATGGCCTGTTTTATTCTGGTGGTTAAATACACCGGCAAAGCAACAGAGCGTCCGCTGGGCACTCAAATGACCTGGCGCATGGGGCGTCTTATGGGTGTTATGGCCGCTGCGGTTTTGTACTTCACCACGGTTCGCCATCTTGGCAATCTTTATGCGGCTGAGCATGCTGATGTTGAGCAATTCATTTTGTTTGGCGGTAATGTCTACAGCAAGCTGTTCTGGATCGGGCAAGTTCTGATTGGTGGCATCGTACCGCTGGCGCTGGTATTTACACCGCATCGCGGCGAGAGTTCATCACGGGTAACACTGGCAGCCCTGCTGATTATCCTCGGCGGTTTTGCCCAGCTTTATGTGATTATTGTTGGTGGTCAGGCGTTCCCGCTGATCATGTTCCCCGGCATGGAGGTTTCCAGCTCCTTCCAGGACGGTGTTGTTGGCACCTATGTTCCAAGCCTGCCTGAGTTTGCTCTTGGTCTTGGCGGTGTTGCCATCGCGATGTTAATTACCGTGTTTGCAACGATGACATTCAAACTGCTGCCCAAAGATATTTCTGACGCAGCCCTTGACCCACATCTGGCTGCAAAGGCAAAGTAAGTTTTATTTCGCTCACGCAAATTGCGCAAAGCGCAATGCTCCATCATGCTGGAAGCATGTCTTCGACATGACGGGGCGACGCAGTGGCGTCGGGCTGCAGTCGCAGCCTGCCGTTTCAGTTAAAATGTGAAACGGGTTCGTTTCCTCAAACTTTTGGTGGCTTTTTATGCAAGAACAACATCCGTTTTCCAAATTCATTGCCATTCTGGCGCGTGGCAAGACCAAACAGCGCCATCTGACGCTGGATGAAGCTGAAGAAGCCATGGCGATGCTGGTGGCTGGCAAAACAGAGCCTGAACAAATGGGCGCGTTTTTGATGCTACAACGGTTGATGGAAGAAACCTCGGAAGAAATTGCCGGTTTCACCCTTGGCTCACGTCAGGCAATGCAATTTCCCGCTGATATGCCTGGCGTGGATGTCGATTGGTCATCATATGCCGGCAAAAAGCGTCAGTTACCGTGGTTTATCCTGTCGGCACTGGTATTGGCTCGCAATGGCCATAAAGTTTTCATGCATGGTACTGAGGGCCATACGCCGGGCCGGGTTTATACCCGCGAATGTCTCGGCGCACTGGGTATTCCTGTTGCTGACAGCTATGAAGCGGCTGCTAGTCATATCCGCACCAGCAATTTTGCCTATATGCCGCTTGAGGTGATTAGCCAGCGTTTGCGCGAAATGATCAATTTACGGCCAATATTAGGCTTACGCTCACCGGTTCACTCGTTCACCCGCATGCTTAATCCGTTCAAGGCTCCGGTGATGCTCAACGGCATCTTCCATCGCGGCTTTATGGATATTCACGCTGGTGCGGCTGTTTTGCTCGAGCAACCTCATATGTGTGTGTTTCGCGGTGAAGGCGGTGAGCCTGAGCGGCGTCCGGGTAAAACCTGTGAGGTGTGGAGCGTCCATGACGGTAAAATCAGCGAAGAACGCTGGCCTGCTATTCTTAACGACCCGCGCCAATCGCCCGATGAAGACATGAATATCGATGATCTGGCCGCCATCTGGCATGGCACCCAGGAAAATGAATACGCCGAAGCAGCTGTTTGCGGCACTTTGGCCATCGCCCTGCGGACCATGCAGTTGGCCGACAGCATTGAGCAGGCCGAAGCCATGTCACGCGAGATGTGGAACGGGCGGGACAAAGCAACCGTTCCGGCAGCAGCGTAGTCACGATGGCAAAGGCCATCCCCCACATCCTGATTGCCGCTGCGCGCAAATCATCGGGCAAGACATCGTTTTCCCTTGGTCTTGCCCGCGCCCTCACCCGTCGCGGCATGAACGTGCAGACCTTTAAAAAAGGGCCTGATTATATCGACCCGTTGTGGATGGAACAGGCCTCGGGACGGCCCTGCTATAATCTTGATTTCAACACCATGAGCGGTGATGAAATTCTCACCACTTTCCGGCAGAACCTGACCGGCGCCGATATCGCCATTATTGAAACCAACAAGGGTTTGTTTGACGGGCTGGATGTGGAAGGCAAAGACTCCAATGCGGCGCTGGCCAAGCTGCTTGGCAGTCCGGTTATTCTGGTGCTCGATACGGTTGGAATGACCCGTGGCATCGCCCCGCTGCTGCACGGCTACCAGACCTTTGACGATGAGATCAATATCGCTGGCGTGGTGCTTAATAAAACCGGCGGGCCGCGCCATGAGGGCAAGCTGATTGCCGCGATCGATCACTATAACAAATTGACAGTGCTCGGTGCCCTGCCCCGCGATGACGCGCTGGTGGTTGACGAACGGCATCTGGGCCTGACCACACCGGGCGAAGTTTCGACCACCGCGCCGGTGATCGATGCGCTGGCCGATGCGGTTGAACAGCAGGTTGATCTTGACGGGGTGATTGCCATTGCCCAAAGCGCTGCAATTGAACCGCTGGCAAAATCGGTGACAGATTTTAACAGTGGTGATGTGACCATCGGCATCCCGCGCGATACTGCTTTCGGGTTCTATTACCCCGATGATCTGGAAACGCTGTCCAATGCCGGGGCGAAGCTAAAGTTCTTTAATGCCCTTGAAGATCAGCAATTACCTGATGTGGATGGTCTTTTTATCGGCGGCGGGTTTCCGGAAACTAACATGGAAAGGTTGAGTCAAAACAGTGCGCTACGCGAGCAGATTAAGAGTTTGATTCAAGCTGGCCTGCCAACTTATGCCGAATGTGGCGGGTTAATGTATTTATGCGAGAAAATTATCTGGGGTGATCGCTCTTGTGACATGGTTGGGGTCATTCCGGCAAATGCTGTGATGAACCAGCGCCCGCAAGGTCGCGGCTTTGCCCGGTTAAAAGCGACGGCAGATGCGCCCTGGACCAGTGGAGAATTTGCCGTCCACGAATTTCATTACGCCAGCCTTGAAGGCCTGTCCGATGATTTAACCTACGCCTATGAAGTCACCCGTGGCCATGGCATTGACGGTAAGCGTGACGGTATTGTGATGAAAAATATGCTGGCAAATTTTTGCCATTTGCGCCACACTGATGCAAACCGGTGGGCCGAGAACTTCATAGCCTTTGTTCGCCGTATAAAAAATGACATGACATAAAACGGCAAAGAGTAACTCAAGTGATCGAAGAAAAATTCTCGCCCTACGGCTTTAAAGCCCTAGGTGTATTTACCATTGAAGCAGAAGACAAGGTGCCAGTTGAAGGCGGCGTGAGCGCTGTATTGATTGGCAATTATGGCGGCGAAATGTTCGACCGCTATGCGGCTGAACGTGACCCCTTGACCCAGACTATGGACGAATGGACGGAGCAGGTCATAGAGCCTATTGCAGCTAAATTAAACGCCACTGCACTCTACCCGTTTTCCAGGCCCGCATTGCCGTTTCAAAAATGGGCCAGACGGGCCAAAGCCGGGCGCCAGTCGCCGCTTGGTTTAAACATACATCCGGTCTATGGCATGTGGCACGGCTACCGGGCTTTTCTGATCTTTGACCGCGCGGTCGAGTTGGACATTCCACCGGGTGATGAGCACCCCTGTTTTGGCTGTGAAGATACCCCATGCCTGACCGCCTGCCCGGTTGAGGCTTTTGACGGGGTTCAGTACGATGTTGAAAAATGTGGCGCTTACCTGATGAAGGTTTCTTCGATGGATTGCCACAACAAAGGCTGCGGCTCACGGCTGGCTTGTCCGGTTGGAACCGATTACAAATATACCGCCAAACAGATGCAGTTCCACATGACGGCGTTTTCTAATTCTGTTTGGAAGTGATGGCAGTGCCTGATTTTAGCCTGTGGTTAATCTAACAAAACCTCCGCCATCTCACGATAATGCCCGAGCACATAATCTGCGCCCAACTCTTCAATCGGCTCATCGCTGTAGCCGAAGGTGAAGGCGATGACCGGAACCTTGGCAGCCTTTGCCGTCAGAATATCGATTTTTGAATCACCAACCATAATCGAATTGTGAATGTCGCCACCAATCCGTTTCACCGTTTCGCGATAGGGTGCCGGGTCGGGTTTGGCGATACCGATTGTATCGGGGCCGATGATAGCGGCGAAGTACTTTAGCATATCCAGTTCGGACAACAATTTTACCGCAAAAGTTTCCATTTTATTGGTGCAGACGCCGAGTTTCATGCCTCTTGCCTGACATTGTTCAAGCAAATCGATGCAGCCGTCGAAGGGTTTGCTGTCTATGGCGATATTGGCGATGTAGTAGTCGATAAAGCACATGAACATCAGATCCAGTTGCTTTTCATCAAGCGGGTCACCGGTGATGTCAAAGCCACGTTTGATCATCTGTTTGGCACCGAAGCTGACGGTGTCGAGCATATCATCGAGAACCATCGGCTTGCGGTCATTTTGCGTAAGTACATAGTTGGTGGCACGCAGCAGATCAGGCGCTGTGTGCACCAACGTACCGTCGAGATCGAAAATTACTGTATCTATAGTCATTTTTTCATTGCTACCCCACCGAGGTTAAATTTATAAGGGCTGAATGACAATTTTTCCCTCACGCATGGAGTTCTATCATGGACGTTTCAAAAACCGCCAACCTTGCCGACCTTGTATCTGACAAATCACTGATTTGCGAGAAATGTTATATTGACGGAAAATGGGTTGAGGGCAAGGAGACATTCGATGTTACAAATCCGGTCAATGGCGATGTGATTGCCAGTGTGCCGATGCTGGGCGCAAACGAAACCCGCACCGCCATTGATGCTGCTGAAACCGCGATGAAAGGCTGGAAAGCCCTGACGGCAAAAGAACGTTCAAACATCATGCGCAACTGGTTTAACCTGATTATGGCAAATCAGGAAGATCTGGCCCAGATCATGACGGCCGAACAGGGTAAACCATTGGCTGAATCCCGCGGTGAAATCGCCTATGGTGCTTCATTCATCGAGTTTTTTGCAGAGGAAGCCAAACGCCTGAACGGTGAGACTATCCCCTCGTTCAAAGCTGATACCCGCATTGTTGTAGTGCGTGAGCCGGTGGGTGTTGTGGCGGCCATCACCCCCTGGAACTTTCCCAATGCGATGATCACCCGCAAGGCGGGTCCAGCTCTGGCTGCCGGTTGTACCATCGTTATCAAACCTGCCGAAGATACACCTTTATCGGCGCTGGCGCTGTGTGAACTGGCTGAACGGGCTGGCATCCCCAAAGGGGTTATCAATGTAGTAACCGGAAATCCACAAGCTATTGGCGGTGAAATGACGTCCAATCCGACCATTCGCATGGTGACCTTTACCGGTTCAACCGCAGTCGGCAAGATTTTGATGAAACAGTGCGCTGATACGGTCAAAAAAGTCGGCATGGAACTGGGCGGCAATGCGCCCTTTATCGTGTTTGACGATGCTGACCTTGATGCGGCGGTACTTGGGGCGATGGCCTCGAAATATCGCAATGCCGGGCAGACTTGTGTATGCGCCAACCGCTTGCTGGTGCAAGAAAGTGTTTATGATGCATTTGCTGAAAAACTGGCCGTAGCGGTGAAAGCGCTGAATGTGGGCGATGGTACACAGGATGGTATTACCACCGGTCCGCTGATTAATCAGGCAGCAGTCGACAAGGTGCAAAAACACATTGATGATGCGGTTGCCAAAGGTGCCAAGGTAATTGTCGGTGGCAAGTCGCTGGGCGGTAACTTTTTTGAACCTACCTTGCTGCGCGATGTCACCACCGATATGATCATAACAAAGGAAGAGACTTTCGGACCGGTTGGGCCGCTGTTCAAGTTCAAAACCGAGGAAGAGGCCATCCAAATGGCCAATGATACCGAGTTCGGTTTGGCCTGCTACTTTTACTCACGAGATATTGGGCGCATTTGGCGCGTTGGCGAGGCGCTTGAATATGGTATTGTCGGCATCAACGAGGGTATTATCTCAACCGAAGTTGCACCATTTGGTGGTGTCAAAGAGTCGGGAATTGGTCGCGAAGGATCAATCCACGGCATGGATGAGTTTACCGAATTTAAATATATGTTGATGGGTGGATTGTCTACGTGACCATTTTAGAACAAAAAAAAGCAGCGGCTGAAGAAGCGCTTAAATACGTTAAAGACGGCATGTTGCTGGGGCTTGGAACCGGCTCAACGGCCGATTTGTTTACCGAGGCCTTGGGCAAAAAAGTTGCCGAAGGACTTAATGTAAAATGCGTGCCGACGTCCGAAGCAACACGGCAACTGGCCGAGCGGTTGGATATTGAGCTGATACAACTCAACGATGAGCCGGTGCTTGACCTGACGATTGATGGCGCTGATGAACTTGATGCGCAATTGCGTCTGATCAAGGGCGGCGGCGGCGCGTTATTGCGCGAGAAAATCGTTGCGACATCGTCCAAGATGATGATTGTTATTGCTGATGAATCCAAAAAAGTCGATGTGCTGGGCAAGTTTCCGTTACCGATCGAAGTGGTGCAATATGGCGCGCGCGCGACCGCCTTCATGATTGGCACAGTGGGCGAATGGGCTGGATGCACCGGCAAAATCGAGTTGCGCAAGGATGACAATGAAAACCCGTTTATTACCGATAATGGTAATTACATTATCGATTGTCATTTTGGCGAAATCAAAGAGCCGGAGAAACTGTTGTCGGGCTTATCGTCGATTGCCGGGGTGGTTGAGCACGGGCTTTTTGTCTCCATATGCAAAGTCGCTATTCTGGGCACACCGTTCGGACCGATTACGCTTGAACCCAAAGAGTAAAGTGGCCATATAAAACATTTAGTCATTCCCGCGCAGGCGGGAATCCAGGGTCACAACGCAAACGCTATCCTGTTTCGCTCTGGATTCCCGCCTGCGCGGGAATGACGATTTTTTCAAAACAAAGGCACCTCCACATGACCCAATATGATTACGACCTTTTTGTTATCGGTGCCGGTTCGGGTGGTGTCAGGGCGGCGCGTATTGCGGCCGGTTATGGGGCCAAGGTGGCTGTTGCCGAGGAATATCGCGTTGGCGGCACCTGTGTCATTCGCGGATGTGTTCCCAAAAAACTGTTTGTTTACGCCAGCCATTTTTCTGATGAATTCAAGCACGCCAAGGGCTTTGGCTGGGATGTGGGCAAAAGTACTTTCGACTGGCCGACATTGATTGCCAACAAGGATGTCGAAATTGACCGGCTGAACAAGATTTATATCAAAAACCTGGAGACCGCCGGGGTTGAGATCATTTTGCACCGAGCCGAATTTAAAGATGATCACACGCTGGTTCTGGTTGGCGAAAACCGCACGGTGACAGCCGAACGCATACTGGTCGCCCCCGGTGCTGCACCGTTTGTGCCGCACAATGTGCCTGGCGCGACTTATGCCATTACCTCGAACGAAGCTTTTCACCTCGAAACTCTACCGAAAAGCATCGCCATTATCGGTGGTGGTTATATTGCGGTGGAATTTGCCGGGATTTTTAACGGGCTTGGTGTTGAAACTCACCTGCTTTATCGCGGCGATCCTATTTTGCGCGGCTTTGATGAGGATTTGCGTAAAGGTGTTCAAGGTGAGATGCAAAAGAAAGGCATTGATGTTCAGACCAATGCCAATGTTAGCTGCATCCACGATCATACCCACGATAATGGCGGTCATTTCACAGTCGACATTGATGACAAGCCCTCGATTGATGTGGAACTGGTGATGTATGCCACCGGCCGGGTGCCGCACACCACCGGCCTCGGGCTGGATAAAGCTGGTGTCAATCTTGATGGGGCCGGGGCGATTGTCGTTGATGAATTTTCGCAAACCAATATCGAAAATATTTATGCCGTCGGCGATGTTACCAACCGGGCCCAACTAACCCCGGTTGCCATTCGCGAAGGCCATGCATTTGCCAACACGGTTTATGGTGAGCGCCCGACCAGCGTCGACCACGCGATGATCCCGACAGCAGTTTTCTCACAACCGGAAATGGGCACCGTTGGCCTGACTGAAGAACAGGCCCGGGAGAAATTTGGCAAAATCGATATTTACAAATCCACCTTCAACCCGATGAAAAACGCCCTGTCAGGCAGCGATGAAAAAACCATGATGAAACTGATTGTTGATGCCATAACCGACAAGGTTCTGGGTTGTCACATCATGGGGCCTGACTCAGGCGAGATGGCCCAACTGCTCGGCATTTCACTCAGAATGGGCGCCACCAAAGCCGATTTCGACGCCACCATGGCAGTGCACCCGACGGCGGCAGAAGAACTGGTGACGATGCGGACGAAATTTGAGGGTTAGAGGGCAATTTTCCAGTTCAAATCGGAATACCTTTTTTGAGCAGCTTATCGATCAGTTTTCGACGCAGAATGCCGCGACTGTCGCCACCCTGATAGGTTAGCAGGCCGGAATTGTAGGTATTGCCGAAGGTCAGCGCCAGGTTTACGGTTTGGCCGATGCCTTTGATAAACTGGCGCTGGTGCAGCTCACTCAAGGGGTGAATGTAAACCGCCCACAACAAATTGCGGGCAATGGCGTAACGCGCATCAAGGGCGGTATCGAAATTGGCCTGGGCGATGCGTTTGAGTTGTTTTGCAGTCAATTTTGCCGCCTTGCGCACTGGCACCATAATCCGCATGCGGTTAGCCTTTACATCCGTGATGATGATCACCGGGGATTTTTCAATTTTAAACTGCCAGATACCGGCACGCGGGCTTTTGGCATTTTTGTCGAGCAATTTGATGATCTCTCCCATGCGCTCAAGGGTCATGGTGCCTTCGGGTATTGATTTGGCCGGTTTTTCGCTTGGCGCTTTTGGCGTTTGGGTTTGCCCGTAGGCAACCGGCGTCGGACTGCCCAATAGTGAAAATGCCAGCACCGAGGATGCCAGCACCATACTTCTTCTTGCGATTTTTTGATCCGCACCCATGAACTTTACCTCTTGTTTATTGTGAGATAAACGGTACGGCGGACACCGTGACCACGCTAATCAAAATTGCGTTATATTGGTGGGGCTTTAGAGGGTGGCCGGTGACAGTTGAAACGGAAAACCCACACTCACTTCTTGAGCGACCGGCTCCAGGCCATCAGGCCGACGAGGAAAATGGTGCCGTTGTCATTTGCGGCTTTGGGGTTGGAGGATGAGGTTATCAGGGATATCCAGATGTTTTTACCGTAAACGGTGTGGGAGATGCGGTAGCGGCTTATGCCGTTGGCCAGACGGGTTTGCAAGGGGGCGCTATAGACTGTGAAGCCTTTGAACTTTTTCTGTGCGGGTTTGCCAAATTTTAGCGTTACGCCTTTGCTACCTCGCTGGCGATAAGCAGCTTCTATCAATTTGCGGTCGGCCTTGAAACTGGAAAAGGACGGGACGGGTCGGGGGCGGTTGAGTATATAGCTGACCTTTGAACCCTGGACGCATCTTTTTGCCTTGCAAAAATTCATGTGCATGCGCGAGTTAGGAAAAAATTTATACGAAAAACCCTTCACACTTATTGGTGGCTTTAGTGTTTGCCTGGCCATGGCCGGTGCGACCGACAGGCAAATTAAGGTTAGAGCCAGCAGCAGGTTTATTCGCACAAATGTCAACATCGCACCTTTCCTTACAGGTTAATAGTAACCGAGTGTGCAAACAAGTTCAACATGCCGCATTCTCGGGGTCATGAAAGGTTCCATCCTGAAACATGATCTCACCAAGCAACAGGTGGGTTACGGTCATCAGAAACTGGAAGGTGCCGTGGCCGAGATCGCGGTGGGTTACAACGGGTTGGCCGGGGTTGAGGACTTGGGGCAGTTTCAGGCGCAGGCCGAATATTTCTATGAAAAAGTGACGCGAGACGAAATGCAGGGCGGTGCCGGCTTCGAAGATGTCAAGAACCATGCCTGAGCCCAAGCCCAACGCGTTGCCGAAGCATTCGAGACTGCTTCCATCATTAGCGGCTTTTTTGGTGGTGGCGGCACGTACGGTTTTGCTGTCAAAGTGATAGACGCGCTCCCAGACGGTGCCGCCGCGTTTTTTATCGTGGTATAGTTTAACCTCGCAAGGGACATCAGGGCCGGTCAGATGAGCCACCGGGGCACCGGCGAGACGAGCGATGATGGCCATCAATTTGCCAAAACCGGTTGCGGTGGCTTTGTGCATGGTGCCGTGATAGGTGATCGACTCCCCTGCCCTGACCGGATTGGCCAACCGGTCTCGTACTGCTTGCGGCAACCGGGACCAGCTGCGCGGGCCGAGCAAGGCGGGGATATTTATCGCACCGTCGGTTTGGGGGCCCGTTTTGGGGGAAGTTTTGGTTTTGGCGGGCCAGATTCGGTCATTGGCCGATTTTGTTTGAGTATCTTGGAGAAACATGATTTTGTCCTCTTGTTTTGGCTCCTCCAGCCGTTCTTCCGCACCCTCCAGGCATAATTCTGGCGGGTTTCCTCCGGTTATTCCGGTGTGTTTAAAGACCAACAAACTTGCTGATCCGGGCGCCCATTTTCATTAACTTCACCAATGTTACCTTGGGCAGGCGTACGACTTGCTCGTACCAGCTGGTTAGATTTTCCATGAAATCCAGCATGTCGGACATGCGTTTTTTAATGGCATCGGGTGTTTCAAAATCTTCGTCCGCTTCCAGTTTGCATTGGCGCAAAAGGGTCAGAGTCGGGTCAATTTCACGCTTTTTGCGCTGGTCAACCACGGTCAGCAGCATGTCCCAAAGATCAGATTTCGCTTCAAAATGATCCCGCCGGTCACCCATCACATGGGTCAGGGTAACAAGACCCCAAGACTGCAATTCCTTCAGGCTGGTCGAGACATTGGAGCGGGCAATGGACAGGGTTTCAACCACTTCTTCAGCATGCATCGGCCTCCCGACCAGATAGAGCAACGCATGGGTTTGCGCGACAGAACGGTTGACACCCCAGCGCGACCCCATCTCGCCCCAATGAAGAATGTAGCGTTCCATGACAGGTGTGAGTTTCATTTCCATTATTTCCCGTTATTTCTGTTATTACAGAAATTAATGGAAATAGTTATTCCTGTCAAGGGCAGCCAAAGTTTTTGAAGTTATCCGGCAGTCAATGGTGTAATGCGAATTTCCACCCGGCGGTTCTGAGAACGCCCGGCGGACGAGCCGTTGGAGGCAATCGGCTGAGCTTCCCCGAAGCCGCGCATTGACAGGCGGCGCGGATCAACCTGGCGGCTGGCAAGGTATTCGGCCACTGAACGGGCACGGCGACGTGACAGATCAAAGTTTGAACTGTCTGAACCGACATTGTCGGTATGACCGTCAACATCAACAATGGTCCGGTTAAATTCATTAAGAACCAAACCGACAGAATTTAGCACTTCATAGAAGTTGGGCTTAATCGCAGATTGGGCCGTATCGAAGGTGACATTGCCGGGCATATTGAGAATAATCTCATCACCCCGCCGGGTTACGCTAACCCCTGATGCCTGCAAACGCTGACGCAATTTGGCTTCCTGATTGTCCATGTAAAGGCCAATCCCCCCACCGGCCAAAGCACCGACACCGGCACCGATCAGAATGGCGGTGCGTGATTTTGCGCTGGTGGTTTCACCAATAATGGCACCGGCTCCGGCACCAACAGCAGCGCCAATCAGACCACCGACAGCCGTTTTTGAAACTTGCTGTTCACCGGTATAGGGATTGGTGCTGCAGGCGGTTAAAAACAGCCCCATCATGGCGATTGCAGTGGTGGTTTTCAGATGATTTAACATTTGTCGTGATCCATTTAATGAAAGGCAGATTGAATGCCTTTGCCCTCGGTTTCTTCAGGGTTCATTTCAAATTAATGCGGCAAAATAAAGAAACGACTAAGAATACTGACGATATGAATAAAAAATCACCGTTTTTTGACAGTTTTATTGTTCGAACAATAAAACACGGCAAGCTATTTGCAAAAGTGTGCGGTGTGCCTTAGGGAACTAACATGGAGGTTTGTCGCTTGGTCTTCTGCAGACCTTGATGAATTTTTACGAATTAGAGATGATAGTTGCGCCCGGGTACTCGACATTTATACTCTCCAAAACTAACTCACTTATACACCCATAAATTTACTCGGGTGCACCTGTAGATACATAAAACTTATGCGGGAAGTGTACCTTTAGGATTCTAACAAGTTGTTAAGCATGCCGTTGTGTTTTTAGACTCCACTTTATGGTTAGCGCTCGGTTTATTCTTTAGTGTATATTTTATACACTCGAATATAAACGAGAACAAATTAAGTATTTTAACGTATATTTCTTGTTTTCAGAGTCTTAAATTGATTCATCTGCAGAAAACAGAGTCATTGAATGTATTGTAGTGTATTGAATCGAATCAGGGGCCGTTAATAGATTTTGAGATCCAGCAAAACAACTTCACCGTACAAGAAATCAACTTGCTGCGCAGTCAGCTTATTACTTGGTTGAAAGTATCGAAACACTTGCAACTGTTGGTTGGCATCGACTTGCGCCTCAGGTGAAATAAATCTTTTATCGCTGGATAGCACTGTATTGCCTTTGGGCAACAAAATATTGGCGATATCTTTTACATATTTTGCCAAAAGTAACGGGTCGCTGGCATGTAATATCTCATAATAAGCTGTGTGTTCGTCACCCTTGCGTTTTACATAGGTAACAAAGAACAACCTTTCGTCGTTTTGAGACAGGAAAAGATGCGGTGTCAGATTGAGTTTTTTATGATCAAGGACGATCTGTAAATCACCCTCCCCCAGCTCTCTCTGTAAAATCGACATATCGGAAATCAAGGATGCTCCTGCGGGAGGGATATCGTCTGAACGATGCCAGAAAAGGCGGGTATCTTCGAGCAACTGCCAACCGATTTTCTTTAACAAAGCCCCGGAGCGAAAATTTGCACTGGTCGCAGTATAAGTGATACCCGCACCTTCGGTTATCAATGCCAGCATTTCCTGCCCGAGACCACTGCGACGCAAGTGTTTTTCCAGGAACCAGGATGTGATGTTGCCAATCCGGTGGTTTTTTCCCGATATAGTCCGATCGGCAAATACGATACCCAGAAATCCGACTAGTTTATCATTTTCCTCGACCACGACACCGTAACGATCATCGGTATAATTCCACCGACAATCAAGTATGTTACGCCATCGTTTGTGGGATATTTTCCCCATGTTTTCAAATAGGTAGGTCTGAATTTTATCCCGCTCATCCGGTCGGGCCCAACGCAGTTTTGTCATGTCAGTTCCCCGTCAAGGAAAATCCATTTTGCTCCGGGGTGGTTATTTGTGTGCCTCGTGAATCGCTCCAGAAACTGCCAAAGTTCTGGCGAATGGTCCATGTGATGGGTACACAGACCGGTCGGCTCGCTAGGATCGCACTCGCCTGAGCGGCGTTTTTGCAAGTGGTTTAAAAAATCACCCAAAACTCTTTCGGCTCCCTTGAACCGGGCATTTTTCTTCCACTTAATTGGGTCGCTATGGGCGTGTATTACTTTAACGTTAAAGTCATTATTTTGACTTCTGAATCCTTCGGCGGAATAGGCTTTAAAACCTATTTCAGGCAACAAGGGCATTAACTTGTCGCTAAAGCGTGTCCAGGGTGGCACCAATACGGGCAAGAATTTTTCTCCAAAAGCCGCGTCAAGGATTTCATAGCCCTGACGCAGTTCAGCTAATACTGTTTCCAATGGACGATGACTGCCGAGCTCCCAACTCCCCTCCCCGTTTGGCGCATGATCAATATGGGCATATCCATGCTGGAGGATGCGGGTATTGGGAGATTGAGCAAGATATGCTGTAGCTCCTGCTTCAAGCCTGGCGGGGATAACAGCCAGATGTATAGGCACGTCAAATTTATCTGCAATTTCAACCAGTTGTTTTAACTGTGGCGTCAGTTCGCAGGCATCATCGTCGCGCCACCACAAGGTCGCAGAGGCACCTGCCTGATACCACTTATCCAGTTCGTCGTCCAGTTCCTGCCAGCTGGCCATATATACAACTCTTGATGCTTTTCGATAATCTCAATTTAAGCAATACGTATCAGACTACAAGGTTCGGAGATGTCACCTTTTGACAATTTTGACTGCTGAGTTACCAACCACCGCCACCGCCGCCACCGCCGCCACCGCCGGAAAAACCACCGCCGCCACTGCTTGAACCGGATGAGGATGGTGGTGTTGCAGCAGCCATACCAGCGGAAACACCTCCAACAATGCCAGCAGTTGCTGCACCAAGATCACTGCTGCTCCAGCTCTGCGAACCACGATACCATTGAGGGTGGTAGGCAGTATCCACATTTCCCGCTTTGGCCAATTGTGCTTCAAGCGCCTTTGACCACGGCTCTTCAACGCCCATGCCGATTGCATAAGGCAGGAATTTTTCAAAAACCTCAGGCGTCACCTCGGGCGCACCAAGCATGTTCATGCGGTCGACTTCGGCAACGGACAGATACAATTTGAAGCCCTCAATTTCATCCATCACCTGACGACCAAGTTCGGTTGGGGCGTGCAAGAGGTTAAAGAAAACCACATTCATTGCACCCAGCAGCCCAAATGCAGCGGGAACCCATTGCGGCATGGTTTCAATACCGAGAACCAGCATGAACACGGGAATCAGTGCAGCACAGCCACCAATTGTCAAAAGAACGCCGACAATTTTTGATCCGCCACCGGGTAGTTTATCCCATAATCGCCGAAGCCCCATTGCAAGTAACAAGCTTCCCGCGCCAGCACTGAGAACCGAGATCAGCACGATAATGATCTGCTCTCCCTGGCCGGGAAATGTGAATGCGGCAACAAATAGAACAATCACGCTCAAGACTGCACCAATTACAAAAAACATCCGGTTATTTTTAAAATAAACATCGCCGTGTTCAGCTTCTATCGCCGCCTTAAAATTCTGCCGGGTGGATTGAACCGTTGAGGCGTTGCTCTCTTCAAACCTGATTGTTTTGCGACTACCGAGAAGCCCGCTTAAAATTTTCTGCTCGCCTTTCGGCAAGCCGCGACGGGAAGCATCAAGGCGTTTTAGGGTAAGCGTGTCGTTGGGTTTTTTAATTACCAATCGTTTTTTAACGGCCAGCGAAACAAGAGCCGCGATAAATGCCAGTGACGCTCCCGATCCCTTGCCTTTAAATTTTCGATAATGAACAAAGCTTACAGCGCCGGCTGACATACCTGCCGGTGCCGAAAAAAGCGGGATAATAATCCCGCCATCAGGGTCACGACCAAGACGGTCCCATGTTGTGTAATAAAACCCTGCAATACCTACCGTGCCAAAAGCAAGGACGATAAAGCCCAAATTGTCCCAGATAAACCACAGCCAATTCGACAAGGATGAAGGAACCGGGACGATACCCTTTTGCCAACCCACAGCGACCGTAAGACCTTCAAAACTGCCTAGCCCTCTGGTGGTTTCAAAACGAACGGCCCTGTCGGTCAGCATTATTGCATCGTAGTCACGACCTGATTGTCCAAAGCGCCCGGTAAAAGCATTTTTTTGTAAAATTGTTGCTCCCTCAGGCAAGGTGATTGTTGCTATTGCATGATCGATAGGAAAGCGCCATTTGTTGCCGGTTGCGTTCCAATAGAGTTCATCATAATCCTCGAAATAGCGCAATTGGCGGGTAGATTCATAAGTGATCTCATAGACAAATTCACCCGCATTCAAAAATGTATTCTTTTCACCGATATACAGCCGCTTATAGTCACCGGACATTTGCGAAAAATGCGGTTCTGCACGGCCATCGCGTTTTACGTCGACAACCTTGAAGCCAACCCGTCGCCAATAGCCATTCTTGTTGCGGTAACGAACCGGAAAATCACGATATATTCCGCGTCGGATTGCCCGTCGTTCTCCGCGGACATGGATGATTTCTTTTACTTTCACGGAACCATCAGGGCGAACGACAATATTACTCTCAAACTTCAGGATTCGTTCTTTTGCCAATACCGATGATTGCATCGCAAGCAACAGTAACAGAACACTCAGAAGGCCCGAAAATATACGCATTTGTAAAACCGATATGTTGGCTTGAGTCTAGAATTCGACTTTTGGCAGCTGACGTGCGGCATCGTCATCTATCTCAAAAAATTCTGCCTTGATAAAATCAAACTGGTTGGCCACGAGGTTTGAAGGAAACGCTTCAACTGACACATTCATAATCCGCACAGCACCGTTATAGTAACGGCGTGACATCTGTATCTGATTTTCAATCTCGTCAAGCGAGTTTTGAAAATCCATGACGTTTTGATTGGCTTTCAGGTCGGGATAATTTTCCATTACCGCAAACAGGTTCATTAGACCGGCGCTGAGAGCCCCTTCAGCCTTGCCCCGTTCTTCAGGGCCCTTATCGGCAACATCATTGGCGTGGGAGCGCATTTTGGTGATGCCTTCGAGCAGACCTTTTTCGTGCTTCATATATCCTTTAACGGCAGCCAGAAGATTTGGTATCAGGTTTGAGCGGCGCTTGAGTTGAACATCAATACCGCTCCAGCCCTCTTCAACACTCTGGCGATTTTTGACCAATTTATTGTAAAGGGAAATGACATAAAGAACGACTGCGATCGCGATGCCAATAAGAACAAACGTAGTTGTCATGGTTACCTCACTTAGAGAGAATCGATTAGGTCACTTTACATAGGGTAATCATAAAATGCTAGCCCGTTGCAGCTTTCAACTCACTGCGCGCAACAGAAAGTTCACTGGTGGTTTTGGTCAGTCGGTCGGCCAACTCGCGCATAATCTCAATACCCATGTCCGGAAACTCCCTGATCAGACGTATAAAAGTTTCTTTGTCAATTTTCAGGGACTGTAATTTTGTGTCGGCCCGCACGGTTGCAGTCCGCGGCACTTCGCATAAAACGGCTATTTCGCCGATGACGGCGTTTTCGCCGACCTGGGCCACAACGAATTCATTGCCATTCTGATTGATGATAATACTGGCTTCACCCGAAAGAATAACGTAGGCGGCATCACCAATATCACCCTGACGGCACAAGTCCTGGCCCGGTAAAAAACTCATCCGCTCGGAGGTAAAAGCCAACAATTTCAGTTTGGCGGGATCAAGTTGGGCAAACAACGGAACCCTGCGAAGAACTTCAACTTCTTCTTTAAGTGATGTCATATCGTTTCCTCCTGCATATCATTCGTCACTCTTTACCGCGCCTTGGCAGTGCTTGCGCATCAGGCAATGAGTTTTGCAAATTTTCCTTGTTTGGCAATTAATTCATCTGGCTCGCCGTCTTCAACCAACCGGCCCTGATCCATAACCAAAACACGGTCGAAATATTTCGCCATTACCGGGCTTGCCAAAACCCAGAAAACACCCCGGTTTACTTCAGTGCTACGGGCATTGTTCACAATATCACTAATAATTTTTTCCTGACCGGGCCGGTCCAATGCTGCCAGAGCACGGTTTACAATCAAGAAGTCTGGCTGTTTCAGCAAGGCGCGAGCCAGTCCCAGTTTTTGGCGTTGTGCCGAGGTCAGGCGCTTTCCGGAAACCCCAATATTAAATTCAAGACCAACGGTAAAAATCTCGTCGTAGAGTTCATGCTCATCAAGTACATCTCTCAACATTCCCAAAATGGTCTTTTGGCCTTCGGCAACACCATAGGCGATGCGGCCCATCAAAATATTGTCCTGAACAGATGAGGCGCAGTTGTAAACATCAGGATCATAAAATTCGATGACCGTTTGCAGCCGTTCGGGCAAGCCTTCACGAAATGCATGCCGGGTCTTTAACAACTTATTCCGCAAGTCATCATCAAGCAATCCTATACGATGACGTGGCTCTACGTAGTCAAAAGTTAAACGGATGAACATCTCGCGATCAGCATCGGCCAGGTCGTCATACACAAGACCCTTTAAACGGGTCAGCGCGGCTTGATATTCGGGCATTTCCTCTGCCGTCATAAAACTCAGTTGTTCAAAAAACGGATGACCAGGATCAAGGTCAGCAAACAACTCGACAGCCGTCGAGGCCATTTCGTGACCAATTTCATAAAAACTCTGCAACAGGTCATTGTCTTTCAAAACCTGGTGCAGAAAAGGATCCTTGTGCAGCTGTTCACCATCAAAGTCACCATCCAGAAACGTTCCGAACAGCAAATTTTCACTAACAGTTGCCTGTACCGTATATGTAGCGGGATCGAACAACTCGACCATTTCCGCATAGGGATCTTTGGCCAACCGGGTCTTAAGTTCTTTGCGGGCAGAGAGGATTTTTTGCACCAAATCGGGCCGTACAGACGGAACAACAATACCCTTGAGACCAAAATTCATGACATCTGAAGCAAGGTCAACCAGTTTGAGCGTTTCCATCACTTTGAATATCAAATCTTTATGGTCGGTTGCACCAGCAGCCTGATAATTTGTCCAGTCGGCGGCGATATCAAGCTCACTGTTGCCAGCGTTTTTTGCTTCTGCCAGTTCCCATTTTCGCTGCTTTTTACCGGCTTCATCATAGTCTTTGGCTTTAAATGGAGCGTGTTTCAGGCCATAAGTCAGGTTCTCGCCCAAGGAACCAAAAAACAACGATATTTCGGCTGGTACATACCCAATCCGGCGGCCAGTAATTGATTCCGGTAGTTTTTCAAGATCGTCGGCATTCAGCTTGATCGTACCGCGATTTTCCGGCAACAGACGGGCCAGTACGTCAGCAAGTGTTTCACCACCGGCATTCAGACCACCGACAACTGCAATCCGCTGGTCCAGTGAAAATTGGGTCGAAACCCCCTCCAACAGCTTGTTTCCGGTATCATCAACGACTGAAAGTCCGTTAAGTTTATAACCATCGCGAAGACCAGTAACCGGTTCCAGCGTTGCTTCTTGCAGTTGACGGTCTATCATTCCATCAGAATGGAACTGCTCCACAACCTGGGTATATTTGACCTGGACATCCAGTCGCTGCTGGTCCCAGCTGATCAGTTCCCTGATCGGAGCCGGCAGGTCTTTATAGGCGGCAATAACAGCAACCAGTTGGCCGATATCCATTCGACCGGTCAGGGCAAAATACCCTCCGAGCAGGTAAAAAACAAATGGCGTAACCTGCGCCAGAAAATTATTTAGAAATTTGACAAAAAACTTACGCTGGAACAGCTCATAACGAATGGCAAAAATATGGCCCAGGCGTGCGGAAATATCTGCGCGTTCAAAATTTGATGTGTCGTTGACGTGAACAGATGTAATGCCATCAACGAGTTCGCCGACTTTACCTGCCAATTGTCGGGCAGTGATCTGACGCTGACGCCCCAGTTCAACCAATCTGCGCCGCAAGCGCGGGATTAAAATGGCCTGAACAGCTACAATGCCTCCTGCAATGAGCCCAAGCCAGGCGCTCTGTAGCATAATAAATGCCATGGCAGTAAGCGCCTGCCCGCCCAGAAACACCGGCGTTATGAACGCCTCACCGACAAATCCGCCAATGGGCTCGACCTCGTCTTTGACCATGCTGGCGACTTCAGACTGCTTGACCCGCTTAAAGTGAGGAATGGGAAAACGCAACAGCCGGTCAACCAGTTCAAACCGCAAGCGACGAAGCATGCGCTCACCAAGCCGGCCTTTGTAGAGGTTGATATAAAATTTGAACAACCCGTTGATGATAACCAGCAACAGGAAAGTACAGGAAAGAGCAACCAGCGTATTCCAGCGATCAAGACTGAAACCGGAAAAAAGCACGAATGGTTCTGCTGCTTCAGCCCCCCCCAACCACGCAGGAATATCAAAAGCAATTTTCAGAAAGATCTCGCGAGAGTCTTCAGTCGGAAAACCCCGCCCTTGAATCGGACCATTTACGATGCGTTTCGGTATATCAAGAGCGAGAAAGTAACTCGGCATTGAAAGCAGTACAATACCCAACACCCAAAGCTGCTGCTTTTTGGTATGCATCCAGGCGAACTGAAAAACCGTCGCTGGTAGCACCTTGTCTTGGTCTTTTTTGTCGTCTGCCAAATTCAGCCTCGAAAAGCAAAAACATTATATTTATGAAGCAACCATACGAAAGATATACGGGCTTTGCGAGGTTAAAATATCTGAATTTGAATCAATTGCTTAACTGACAACGACAATTTCCGCATATAGACATGAAAAAGCAGATCCCCACGGCAAAATCGAATTCCCAGCAGGTGAGTTTTACAAATTTTTCACCCTGTTTTTGAGGGCGTACTGCAGAATTTTAGCTGATTGTTGGGCACCATCAAGCATGAGCGAAATCCTGTTTATTGGCGTCGGGCTGGCTAAATGCTGGTCAATTACATCGGCCAGTCGCTGTGGCGTGATTGCCGGTTCGGCTATGCTTGAAGCCAAACCACACTCAACCAACCGGTCAGCGCGGCGCGTTTGTTCGGTCTCGCCGCCAGAAGAAAACGGCACCAAAACACTGGCACAATCGGCACGCAAAATGTCCGCTGTTGTATTATAGCCAGCTTGAGAAATCGATAATCGGGCATGGGCCAACAGTGCTCTGAAATCTGTGCGATGGGTTTCGATAATTACATTTTTAGCAACTTCGGCTTTAAGCATACCGCGTATTTTTTCAGAGAGATTCGGTCCGGTGAGAAAACACCATTGTTCATCAGACAATCTGGTCATTGGTCGGGCTTTCAGGGCGTTTAGCATGACCAGTTCACCAGCGGCCCCGCCGCCAGCAGATACAACGACATCATATTTTGGCCCGGTCAACGCCGGAACATCGGCCGATACGATACCAGTGTATTTAACAAGATGTTCAATCTCGTCAGCAAGCTCGAACGATTCGCCAAGGGTTACGAATTGCGGATCGCCGTG
Organism: Anderseniella sp.; assembly: GCA_030626025.1. GTDB lineage: Bacteria > Pseudomonadota > Alphaproteobacteria > Rhizobiales > Aestuariivirgaceae > JALWJW01. The sequence continues at coordinate 68,548 of DAOUPT010000005.1, forward strand.
AACCATTAACAGGTCAAAGTTTTGCTTGAGTGTTTCAACGGTTTCCTGAAGCCGTTTTGGTTTCTTTTTTTCCTGAACAATGTCACGAACAGAACCGGCGACAAGCGGCGCCCAATCGGCGCTTTTTGCTCTTTCAAGCAAAGGGATCAATTCAAACCGCATTTGGCGGCGTCCGAAGGGAAAAGCTTCGATGACCAGAATGTCAGGTCGAAAATCCTCAAATATCGCCAATAATTGATCACGGCGGTCATCAAGGTATTGTTCGTCAACCAATGTCCCGCTTGCATCTGTTAAATCATTAAAACGAAAGCAACCGGCTTTGAGAACCGGAAGATAGGCGACGTCAATTCCTTCACCAGGAAACCCTTCAACCGGCACGCCGCCCATAACCATTTTGACGTCAAAACCTTGTTTTACCAGCCCGCCACAAATCAAACTGGCACGGGCCAAATGACCAATACCAAGCAAATGCTGGACATAAAACATGACACGTCCGGTCAATCTATGGCTCCTTTTTTCACCACACCTTGTTGCTCAAACAAATTACCAAGATAACCGATTGAAGTGATGTGATTAAAATCGGCCCGCACCCGCTTTTCCCCCGCCTGCCCCATTTTCTGACGCAATGCCGGGTCGCGCAGTAAGGTTTCAATCGCCTGGCTGAGTTGTCGGGAATTATTTTGTTCAACAAGCAAGCCATTTTCACCGTCATCGACCAGTTCAGGAACCCCGGAAACAGTGGTCGAGATAACCGGTATGGATTGACTTTGCGCTTCGACGATTACATTGGGCAATCCATCGCGATCACCATTACGGGCTATCCGGCACGGTAACACAAACAGGTCAGATTTTCGATATTGAGCAAGAACATCAGTTTGCGGCAACGCCCCGCGCCATTCAAGATGATCTTGCAGCCCGAGTTTTTGGGCCTGTTGTTTCAAGTCTTTAACCAGATCACCGGCGCCTATGTGGACCCACTTCCAATTCAGCGATTTCGGCAATTTTGCAAAGGCTTCAACCAAAACATCCAAGCCCTTTTTTTCCACAGCACGCGACACCGTAACCATCACCACCGGCGCTTCTGCACTACTGCCGTCATTTGCTTTATGCACCTCATCTGGTGAATCAAACCGTGACAGATCGAGACCATGATAGCTTAGGTGAATGCGTGATGGATCCCTTGCAAGGGACTGCAAGTGTTTCCAGCCGTTTTTAGTACAGGTCACAACCCATTTCGCCGTTTTCAGTTTGTCTTTGAGATCTTCATCGCTGGAGGTCCAGATGTCTTTGGCATGGGCCGAACAGGTATAAGACAAACCAGTAATCAGGCTTGCGTAAAATGTGACTGATGCCGGTGTGTGAAGAAAATGGGCGTGTAGATGGGCGATGTCAGCCGGTAGTTCAGCAGCCATCACCAAAGCCTGCCCGAAGCGGCGGAACCGGTTGCGTGAAAAATCCCGTTTCAAATCCTTTAAAAACTGTTTGCGAGCGGCGGCATAACCGGGCTGTTTACGCGATTTCCACCATCCTTTAAGGACACGCAAGGACTCGTCATGGAGATACTCTGGCAGATATGACACCGGTGCCGATATCTCATCATGGACCGGGTGGGTGTGCTTGTCGGTCGGATGACGCATGGAAATCAGGTGTAAGGTGAAACCTGCGTTTTCAAGACCTAAAAGTTCCTGGGCAATAAATGTCTCTGAAAGGCGCGGGTACCCTTTCAGAACAACAGCGATGGTGTTTCTCATAGGTTTTCAGCTCAGGTTACGCCGCCTTTGATGACAGATAGCTCCGGCATACCACGTTTTGTGATGATATCAGTGACAACATCGACAATTGCATCCAAACCATTGAGCATATCTTTGTGACCTGCTTTGGAGGGAACATCTGCTGTTACAAGATCATGCAAGGCACCAGCCATTATTGAAGGGTCTGATGAGCTTTCCGGCAACAGCATTTTGGCCAGCCCCAATTCAGCCGCCCGGGTGGCGCGCACCAATTGTTCTTCACGTGGATGAACACGCGGCACATACAACGTCCGTTTGTCAAAAGACAAATACTCACAAAACGTGTTGTAACCACACATGCCAACGACAGCTTTGGCGTCAACAATGAGTTTTTCTATTAACGCATCAAATTCAATCACTGTTATGCGGCCGATCTTTTCAGCCCGGTCAAAAATCTCATCACGGTCACTGGCAGGCATAAAGGGACCGAGCACCATTACCGCGCCATATGGAATGGTCTCATCGTGTTCATAAGCAGCAAGAGCATTTTTGAGCAATGCCGCGCCGTCGCCTCCCCCACCGGTCGTGATCAGAATAAAATCTTCCTGGGTGGGAACATGACGATAAGTGGAGGATGGCACCGTGCGTTTCAAAAACCCTGTATAGGTAAGCCGCAACTTCATGCTGGCGGGAATATCCAGTCCGTTTAACGGGTTCCAGAAAGATTCCGGACCATAAACCCAGATGTGATCGTAAACATTGTCGATCTTGGCGACCATGTTTTTGGGAGCCCATTCGTCCCTGAGCAACTGCTCTGAATCCATAACATCACGCAAACCTAAAATCAGTGTTGCCCCAGCGCTCTTGAGTTCATGCAACGTACCTTCCAGTTCGTCATGGAGGCCCATGGGTTCCTTGTCTACAATCATGATATCGGGCTCAAAAGAGCGCGCCGTATCGCGGATCATTGCCCGGCGCATCTCCATCGTCTCCTCAAGGTCGATATGTTCGACCATCGATTTGTATTCACCCGAATGGAGCTTGATCACTGAGGGGATTTTTACAAAATCCACCCGCACCCGAAAGTCAAAGGCACCAGCAATGGGCGAGCCAGAAATGATTAGAACATGCAGACTGGAAATATCTTCTACAAGCGAATGAGCGATAGTTCGGCAGCGGCGAAGATGACCAAGCCCGAATGTGTCGTGGCTGTACATCAAAATTCGTACATTTCTGTGCCCCATCGGCCTCACCTTTCTGCCCGCTTGCAGGGGCTTTATTACATATTATCGCTACTCACAAAAGGGATTAAGCTTTTGAAATGTCGCTATTATGTAATTTTTACTTGTAGGGGTCAGCCGCATCACGCAGCCCATCCCCGAGAAAATTGAATGCCAGAATCACCATGATGACCGGCACGACAGGATAAAGCAACCAGGGATATAGTGCCACAGCATTGATATTTTGTGCTTCAGTTAGCAATACGCCCCAACTGGTTATCGGGGCACGAAGGCCGAGACCGAGAAAACTCAGCGCGGTTTCGCCCAAAATCATGGTTGGTATTGTAATTGTAGCTGTGGCAATAAGATGGCTCATGAAACCGGGCACCAGATGGCGGCCAATAATACGCTGTGGTTTGGCCCCCATTAATTGCGCGGCCAGAACATAATCTTCTTCTCGTAGTGCCAATAGCTTTGATCGCACGGCACGGGCCAGACCGGTCCAGTCAATCAGGCCCAAAATGATAGTGATGCCAAAATACACTATCAGGGGTGACCAGGTGACCGGCATGATGGCGGCCAACGCCAGCCATAAGGGCACCGATGGTATGGATTGCAGCACTTCAATAACCCGCTGAATGACCATATCAGCCATACCGCCGTAATAGCCAGCAATGCCACCGATGGAAATTCCAAGGATAAAACTGATGGTGATGCCAATCAAACCGATTGTCAGTGAAATTCGGGCGCCATAGATCATTCTCGACATTACGTCGCGACCAAGCCGGTCGGTACCGTGCAAAAATAGCGTTCCGTCTTTTGCCGGACAATAGAGGTGTAAGTCGCTTTTCCACACACCCCAATAGCGGTAACTTTCGCCATGACAGAAAAAGCGTATTTTTTGAACCTTGGATGTATCAGGCGTATAGGTTCTTTGCAGGTTTTCCATGTTCAGTTTGTAAGTGGTGCCATAGACAAAGGGACCAATGAATTCACCCTCATGGAATAGATGCAAGCTTTGAGCCGGGGCATGAATGAAATCCACATGACGGTTGTTCAGGCCATAGGGGGCCAAAAACTCACTGAACATTATTGAACCGTACAAAATAATCAGAAAAATGCCTGACCACAGCGCCAATTTATGTTTTTTAAATTTCCACCACATCAGGCGGGTCTGTGAGGCAAAAAATATCTTTTCTTGCTCGGGTGTCAACTTCTCAACTGAAGCTGGATCGAACTCGCTATCACGAACAAAATGCTGCATAGCAACACCGGGGGCTGGCATTTCGGCGTTGTTGCTCATTTGGTGCTCCCCCCCTGCAGTCGTATTCGCGGATCGAGCATTGCCAGGGCAATGTCAGAAATCAGCACACCAATGACGGTAAAAGAGGCCAGCACCATCAAGAACGACCCGGCCAGATACATGTCCTGGGCTTTCAGCGCGCGGATCAATAGCGGTCCTGTGGTCTCAAGCGACAACACGATGGCTGTGACTTCGGCCCCGGAAATCATCGCCGGTAACAGCGAGCCGATGTCAGATATGAAAAAGTTCAGCGCCATCCGCAAAGGGTATTTCATCAACGCCTTGAACGGGTGCAAACCTTTTGCCTTGGCGGTGGTAACGTATTGCTTTTGCAGTTCATCCAGCAGGTTTGCCCGCAAACGACGGATCATGGCAGCGGTTCCCGCCGTTCCGATAATAACCACGGGTATCCACAGATGCTCAAGAATCGATACCGCCTTGGCCCAGCTCATATCCTGGTTCTTGAACTCGACATCCATCAGGCCGCCAATTGATATGCCGAACCAGATGTTGGCGAAGTACATAAAGATTAGCGCCAGCAGAAAGTTTGGCGTTGCCAGTCCGAGCAAGCCGACAAAGGTCAGGCCATAATCACCCCAACTGTATTGGTGCGTTGCTGAATAAATTCCTATGGGAAAGGCGATTACCCATGTAAAAAACACCGATACGAACGACACCAAAAGCGTTAGCCACAGGCGCGAACCAACGACATCCTGTACTGGCAGCTCGTATTCAAATGAATACCCCATATCGCCCTGCAGCAGGCCGGTTACCCAGTGAAAATATCTGCCGATCGGTGGTTTATCAAAACCGTGCTCTATGCGCAGTTCTTCAATTTCTTTGAGGTCGGCGGCTTCACCCTGAGCTTCCAGTTCGGCGATATAGGTATCAAAATAGTTGCCCGGCGGCCACTCCATGATGGTGAAAATCAGGGCGGAAATCATGATCAGGGTCGGGATCATTATGAAAACACGACGGATTATATATGACAGCATTTTCTCTCCTCCCCTATTGTTTGGTGAACCAGAACGTATCGGGCAGATAAATGCCGAAATACGAGGTTGGTGAATATGCATAGATGGCTTCTTCGGGCACATTCTGTATGCGGTTGTTAACGATTACCGGTTGCAAGGCGCCATTGACGATGCCGATGGAGAAAACCTGGTCGCTGTAAATATCCAAAATGCGGTTCCAGAATTCTGCCTTCTCGCCGGTACTGGCGGCATGTTTCCACATGTTGGCGTATTTGAGCAGCTCACTGACCGCCGGTAAATCCGGCTTTTCGCCCTTTTTACCTTCTGATGCGTGGTAGATGCCCCATTGCGGCCACTGCAGATTTGATTGCGATGACGGGATCAATTCATAGGGTGCCATATCAGGCGAGGCAACGGCATTGTCGAGGCCGTTCCAGATGGTCATGACTGCCAGTCCGGCAATGGCCCGGCGGCGCATAACATCGCGCTGTGAACCACGGATAATCAGCTTGAGACCGATGGCATGCCATTGGTCCTGTATGAGTTCAAGAATGTCAGACTGCAAAGTGTTTTCACCTGCGGTCTCGACGATTATTTCGACGCGGTTGCCATTTGGAAACAGCCGGTACCCGTCACCATCACGCTTGACCAACCCCATTTCATCGAGGAATTTATTGGCAAGTTGCGGGTTGTGAGCGGACCAGGCTTTTTGATATTTTTCATCAAACAACGGACTTTGCGGCAACAAGGTATCGCCGCTTTCACGGGCCAGACCGAAAAATAAAATCTGGTTGATTTCGTGTCGGTCAATACCAAGGGACATGGCCCGTCGAAACCGCACATCACGCAATGTTTTACGCCATACTGGATCCTTGACGTTCAGGTTGGGCAACAAGGTTACGGCCGAACCTTTGCCTGACTTCCACAATTTAACACTGTAATTATTGCGTTTTTCACCCAGTTTGAGGTGGGTGTAGTCAACAAAGTTTAAGTTCCGGGCCTGCAAATCAACATCACCTGCCCCGGCTTTGGCCGGTATCAGTGAACCTGTACCGACGGACATCGTTACTTCATCAAAATAGGGTAATTGATTGCCGTTTTCATCGACCCGATGGAAATACGGGTTGCGTTTGAAAACAAACAGATCAGATGGCGGCGCAATGGTATTCACCCATGGCGCCAACGTTGGAAGATTGGGGTTGCTTGCTTTTTTCTCCCGAGCCATCCGCTTGTGCAATTTGTGCCATTTGCTGACCCGGTTTTCCTTCAGCAATTGCGCCATTTTTTCTTTGGTTTGATATTTTTTGTGGAATTGCCTGAGGTAATGGGCTGGCATCGCCAGATAGATCGGGATGGGTGCTGCAAGAGATGGTAAAAAATTGGGGTTTGGAGCATCCCACGTATAACGCACCGTCGTCTCGTCAAGCACTTCAAACTTCGGGCCTTTACCATCAACCAGCAAAACATTTCGCAAACCGCTACGGCCCAGTTTTTTGTCTGTCAGCATATCATACCAAGCATAGCGGAAATCTTCTGTGGTCAACGGATGACCGTCTGACCATTTATGACCTTTGCGCAAATGAAAGGTAAAAATGCGGCCCTCTTCAACTTCATAAGCAGCCAGGATATCCGGTTCCAGTTCGAACTTCTCGTTAAAGCCGATCAGTCTTGAATAACCATAAAGTGGCACCAGTTTGATGTCTTTGGATTTACCGATCAACATCCGCCATGTGCCACCGTGCCTGCCCGGTTTACGCCCCATGGATTGGAGATTTATCACGCGCGGATTCAACGGCAAGCGGTCGGCCACCGGCGGTAGTTTTCCGTTCTGAACAGCTTCGTTCAAACTCGATGGCCCGATGTATTGCGCCGCCATCAAGCTGGCGCCATTAAACAACACTGCGATAATTATGAACAGCTTTACAAAATGTTTCATGCGCTCAACTCCTTTGCATCAACACCTGCCTGGGCAAGGACATAATGATCGGGCGCAACTTCGATATGGGTTAAGCCATCTCCCCCGCCAATTCCGTTTGGCCGGAATTGCGGAGCCCAATTGCTGGCATCTGAAGCGCCTTCGAGATGCATTTCGTTCAAGTTTAAAGGGCGGGCAAGGTCTGGATAAGGCACTGCTGATAACAATGAGCGAGTATATGAATGAATCGGTGCATTAAACAGCGCTTCACAAGGTGCTGCTTCGACAATACGCCCCCGGCACATAACGGCAATACGATCAGCCATATAGTCCACCACGGCCAGATTGTGCGAGATAAACAAATAGGTCAGACCTAACTGCTTTTGCAGATCCTTCATCAGATTAAGCACCTGAGCCTGTACCGAAACATCAAGAGCCGAAACAGGTTCATCGCAGATCAGCAATTCGGGACTTAGGGCCAAAGCCCGGGCGATGCCGATGCGCTGACGCTGACCGCCGGAAAAGCTATGCGGGTAACGACTCATAAAACGCGGATCAAGCCCGACGACATCAAGCAGTTTCACAACCTTTTCGGCGCGCTCTTTTTCGGTACCCAACCCATGTATTTCAAGTGGTTCGCGCAAGATGTTGCTGACCGTCATGCGTGGTGAAAGGGACGAAAACGGATCTTGAAAAACCATCTGAATATTGGTTCGGAACTTTTTCAGCGCCGCTCCTTCAAGGGCTCTGATATCCACCTCACCGTCACCACCATCATACATGATTTTTCCGGCATCGGCGGTAACCGCACGCATCAAGAGTTTGGATACTGTGGTCTTGCCGCAACCGCTTTCTCCCACCAGACCGAAACATTCACCGCGCCTGATCAGGAAGCTGACATCATCAACCGCTTTAACTGTTTCCTCCTCACCTTTGGAAAACAGAAACCCGCCCTTTTTGGTGCTAAAGCTTTTTGATAACCCTTCAACAACCAGCAGCGGAGCACCGATAGCAACATCTTTTGACTGGCCATTGCCCAGTAGCTGTGATGCGTCAACCTTGACTTCGCGCAAGGAACGCAGGCGATCGCCTTCTTGCATGTCAAAATGCGGCACCGCATCCATCAAGGCTTTCAGATAAGGGTGTGAAGGTCTGTTGAAAATGTCCTCAACCGTGCCTGCTTCCATCACCTCACCGTGGTAAACCACCACGACCTCATCGGCCATATTGGCAACAACACCCAGATCATGGGTAATCAGCAGAATGGCCATATTCAGCTTTTTCTGCAGGTCTTTGAGCAGTTTGAGAATTTGGGCCTGAATAGTCACATCAAGCGCTGTTGTCGGTTCATCAGCGATAAGCAGAGCCGGGCGGCAAATCAGGGCCATGGCAATCATCGCCCGTTGGCGCAGACCACCTGACAACTCGAAAGGGTACATATCATAGGCGCGGGCAGGATTGGGGAAACCGACCAGATCAAGCATTTCTTCAGTACGGGCCCGGTGCTCGGATTTATCAACATCCTGATGCAAAACCAGGGCTTCTTCAATCTGGTTGCCGATTGTATGAAGCGGTGACAAAGACGTCATTGGTTCCTGAAAAATCATCGCTATGCGGCCACCGCGCAAATTGCGCATTTCAGCCCCATCGCGATCAAGGACGGAAATATCAACAGGCGCATCGTCGGTGGCTGGATCGTCAAACAAAATACGACCGCCGGAAATACTGCCGGCGCCGGGTAAAATCCCCATTGTGGCCTGAGCGGTTACAGATTTGCCTGAGCCAGACTCACCAACCACAGCAACGACAGTACCCGGTTTTATACGAAAACTTATACCCTTGATGACTTCCAGCGGCCCTGATTGCAGCTGGAAGGTGATGCACAGATCTTCAACGCGCAGCAAGTCGCCTTTCCCAGAACTCATTCCTTAGAGCATCCCTTATACCAACGTAACGCCCCTCTCGCGCACATTAGACTTTATTGTTTTTTAAAAACTAGCACCTTGTTGATTAAAGCACAATCTGAAAAGTCAGGCATTATCCAAGCTTTGCTAAACACGGGATTTATTGGTAGTTGTTGATTTATGAAAATCGCCTTCTATGCTCCACTGAAATCACCTCACCATCCGGTACCATCCGGCGACCGGCAGATGGCCCGTGCCTTGGTCAAGTCGCTGGAATTTGCCGGGCATGAGGTCGAAATTGCTTCTGAGTTACGGTGTTTTTCAAAAACACCGCACGAGAAGAGCTTTCTTGACAAGGCTGAGAAAGAGGCTGCAGGGATCATAACACGCTGGGCCGGAGACGTGCCTGATTTGTGGTTTTCCTATCATCCCTACTACAAAGCGCCCGATTTTGTTGCTTTGGAAATATTGAAGTCGGTTACAATACCCGTATTCACAGCCGAATCCTCGTTAGCCAGCAAACGTGATGTGGGTGAATGGGCATCCAGTCAGGATGCGGTGCGCAATTTATTGAAACGTTCTCATGCGAGCTTTTATTTTACCGACCGCGATTTGCCGGGTTTACAGACAGTTGTCAGGGCAGAAAAACTGATCCGCCTGTCGCCATTTATTGATATTCCAGCAAGCCTGAAAGCAGACAAACCGGAAACGCCTGCTCACAAGACTGTACAACTGGTTGCAATGGGCATGATGCGGGAAGGTGTCAAATTTGACTCTTATGAAATGCTGGCCAATGCTCTGGCGCTGATCAGACAGGCCGATTGGCATTTAACGATTATTGGTGATGGTAAAATGCGCAGCGAGGTGGAACGGTTGTTTGAGCATTTTGCCGATGACAAAATCTCGTGGACCGGGGAAGTTCTGCCCGGCGATGTTCATGCCCAATTGCTCAAGGGTGACATTTTTGTCTGGCCGGGGTTTGGCGAAGCCTATGGCCTGGCCTATCTTGAAGCACAGGCTGCCGGGTTGCCAGTCGTTGCACAAAACACCCATGGCGTGCCCTTTGCTGTCAAAGACGGCGAGACTGGTATTCTGGTTGCCTCCGGTGATGAACGCGCCTATGCGCAGGCGGTGCTAAAACTGATCGAAACCGAAAGCTATCGTCAACAGCTTGGAAAAAATGCCAAAGAATTTGTTCTCAGTGAGCGCAACCTGAAACAGGCCTCAGATATTCTAGATGGCGCACTAAGGAAATTCATCCGATGAGCTTATGGGATACAGTTTCTGATGAATTGGCTTTGTGGGGTGATGGGCTGCCACCTGCCCGCCTGTGGTTACGTGATGATGATGCCGAGGCGCCGACAAGCAATCTGGAAAAGCTCGGACGTCTGACCGGACAATTTAACGTACCCATAACGATTGCCGTTGTTCCGCAACCGGCCAGCGTTGCACTGGCCGAATGGATATTCAAACACAAGCAGTTTTCCATAGCATTGCACGGTTACAGTCATCACAATTATGCACCTGTCAGTGAAAAAAAATGTGAACTTGGCCTGCACCGGGGGGCGCAAGTGGTGCTGGATGAACTTGCCATCGGACGGGGGAAACTAGGCAACATGTTTGGCGACCGGTTTATCGATATGCTGGTGCCGCCGTGGAACCGGATTGATCAGCATTTGCTTTCTTTCCTGGCTGAACTGGGCTTTAAAAGCCTGTCGACGTTTACCTGGAAAGACTTCACAACAATACCGGGACTGGTTCAGTTGAACTGCCATGTGGATATTATTGACTGGCGGGGGTCGCGTGGTGGCCGTGCAATAGATGACTTAATTGGTGAACTTGCAGAAGCCTTGCAAACAGCGCGTGAAAGTGGCGGTGCGCCGATTGGAATTCTCACACATCATCTGGTCCATGATGCTGCCGCCTGGGATTTTCTGGAACAACTCTTCCAGTTCACCAGCAATCGCGGCGACATCGTGTGGTGTCATGCGGCCTCTTTGACTGGCGGTTCAGATTTATAGAGTACAACCAGATCAAGTTGTTCGCCAACTGATTCAATAAATTTAGACATAGCCTTGAATTCAAACGGTTTTTTATAACCCTGCTGCTCTGCAATTTTCAATGTTTGTTGATCGGTCAGAACCCGGGATAATATCTCTTTGTTGCATTTTTCCAACTTTGCCGAAAGGTTTACCGCGTCACCAATGGTTGTGTACTCCAACCGGCTTTCATCACCCAGCACACCAAAGACCACCGGCCCGGCGGCCACTGCCGCGTTGACCTTTGAACCGGCAATGTGGTGCAATTTTTCGTGGGTTTCCCACGTGTCGGTTTCGGCAACGATTTCATCGATAGCTCGCAGGGCGTCGGCAGCATAGGTGTCGCTTGGGCCGACAGCACCAAAGGAAGCCATTATGCCGTCACCGAGGAATTTATCGATACTGCCTCCATGTTTTTGAATAATCGGCACAATCTTTTTTTGATACTCACTAAGCAGGCAAACAACCTCGGAAGGATCCATATGACTGGCTTTTAGTGTGAAGCCGCGGAGGTCCGTAAACAGGATTGCCGCCTCACGACGCACCCCCTCGCCCGGCTCAATCTTGTGATCTGATGCGGTAATCTGGTCAGCTACCGACTGATCAAAAAATCTCGAGAGATCACTGGCCGCAGCACTTTCGGTCACTGCTTGTACAAGCAGTATTCTTGCCCGGGCAATAGCCAACGCCATGATGCCGGTGACAAAAAGTATTGCAATAATCTTATCTATTTCCGCCCCGATCAGCACCGAATTGGACGTCAGGTATTCGACATAATCACGGGTGATCATGGTGTTGGCCGGATCAGAAAAAATAACATAGGCGGTTAAGGTCATCCAGCCGGTGATGGCGACCAAACCGGCGGCAAGAACGAAGCGGGCCTGAAACCGCAAAGCACGCAAGGCGATGAATATGAAAATATAAAAAGCCGTGGGGGCTTTCAGGTAAAATGATGGTGGTTGGCCGTATTGAATATGGAAACTCCAAATCAAGACCATCAACATGGAGATGTCGATCAGGATATTCGTATAGACTGCCCAATTGGGCAAGCCGCGGCGCACGGCCCAAACCAGTCCGATAATGTTCAAGACAAGATACGATGCCAGCGCCCAGGGCACCGGTTCGATGCCAGCAACCAGCATCCGTGTTTCAACCTTTGGCGACAACAAATACAACACGCCCCACAGAGCAAAAATGGTGATCTGGATAAGCTTGATCAGAATTTCAGATGAATTTTCTTGCCTTTCAATCGCTGTTAACACGCGGTCAGGCAAATGCTTTTTGCGTTTTGGCGGGCGCGTTGCGACCTCGCCAACCACATCTGCTATTGTTGTCACCAGACTCATTGAGGCTCCTTCACCGCGAATGGTTATTTCTTGGGACGTAAAATATCGCCTTCGCGCGCCAATAAACTGCCGGGACGAAATTTCTCCAGTTTGTCGCCAACTGCATCCAGCATTAAATCATCATGGCAAGGCTGATGGTGGAACGCCACATACTGGTCGACACCGCATTTGTCCGACAACCGGGCACCCTCTTGCCAGGTCGAGTGCCCAAAACCTTTGTACTTATGAAATTCATCATCGTCATACATCGCATCGTAAATCATGATGCCCGCATCACGCACCAGATCGCACAGACCTTGCGGTGGTTCGCTGTCAGTATGTTCCATATCGGTCACATAACAGATAGACCGGCCGTCAAATTCGACCCGATAACCCACAGCACCGTCAGGATGATTAAGCGAGGTGGTTTTAATGACGATACCATCGCCAAGATCGAGTTCCTCGCCCGACTTGAAATCATGGTAGCTGGCGTCAGCGCAAAAAATCTCCGGACCGACCGGAAAATACGGTCGGCGCATATAGGTTTTTAGCATTTCAGCTGTTGTCATGGTTCCAAACATGTGTCCTGACCAATATCTAATTTTCCAGTTACGGCGATGGACCGGGGCAAAAAATGGCGCTCCTTCGATGTGATCATAATGGCAGTGGGTAAAAAGCACATCGACTTCGCCATCGGGCTGATCGTTTAAACTTTCACCAAACAGAAAAGCACCTGAGCCAGCATCGAGCATCAGCAGTCGCTCGCCGCACCGAATTTCCAGGCAAGGTGTATTGCCACCATATTCGCAGGTTGAGCGACCAGAAACCGGGACACTGCCGCGAACACCCCAAAACTTTACATAAAACTCCTTATCCGGCATTTTTAATTTTCCGGAATGGGTGTGCGGTCATAATACTTTCCTATTATCGTTTACATGTAACAACTGCTCACCAGAAAACACAATAGATACACGATCACGAATAACGGTTCAGTTGCGCAATTTGATGTGATACCACAGTAAACGAATTTCAACCTTTTGCGAAGCGTAAGATTTATTCGACAATGATTACACGACTTGAGAAAACACTTTTTCGGCTGGAAGCCCAGCACGCCTGTCTGACCTGGGCATTTGAGCAAATCGCAGGCAAACCGGGTCCGATCTTTGAACTTGGCCTTGGTTTGGGCCGCTCTTTCAACCACATGCGCCACAAACTCGGTGAGCGGGCAAAAGACATCGTGGTGTTTGAGCGTGAAGTGCGTTGTTATCCTGATTGTCAGCCTGATGAGGATCAACTTGTCATTGGCAATCTGGATGAGACATTGCCTGCTGCGGCCAAAAAATATGCCGGCAGTGTGGTTCTGGCCCACAGTGATGTCGGCTCTATGGACAAGGAACACAATGCCCATATGTCCGGGCTGGTCAGTAAAAACATCGGACCGGCGCTGGCACCCGGTGCGATCATCATGTCTGATCTGCCACTTGATATCCCGGGATGTACCCCTCACCCGCTGCCTGGCAATGCCCGTGAAGACCGCTACTACCTTTATACAAAAACCGGATAAGGCGTTTTTTGATTTCAGCTCGATATCAAAGTTGCTTTTTTCCAGGCAAAAACCCGCAATGGTTTGGCTTTACCCTTGACGGTGATCGAATGCTCGAGGTCGGACGGCAACGGATAATTTGCAGCAGTCAGGGTTTGTTCAGATACAACGAGTTGGGCATTGAGATCCTTGGTGGATGATTCAAGCCGACTGGCTGTATTGACCGTATCGCCCAATGCGGTAATACGCTCGCCCGCACCCGAAGCACTGGCCACTCCGATGCGCCCAAGAATTGCATCACCGGTATGCAGGCCAATACCGATATTCAACCGTGATGGAAGCTCGTCCGCCAGTGACATGTTGAGACTGTCAAGCACGCCTGACATTGCTCTTGCCGCCATCAAGGCATCCTTTGCACCCTGCCCGACCGGACGATCCATGCCAAAAATCGCCATGATGCCGTCACCCATGAATTTGTCGATATAACCGCCGGAATCCTCTATTGCCTCACTCATGCTGCCGAGAAACTGGTTGAGCAGAAAAACCACATCATAGGGCAGCTGATCTTCCGACATTTTGGTAAATCCGCGCAAATCAGCAAACAATAATGTCACTTCCTGCTCCACCCCCCAAAAGTATTTGTCCAGGGTCTGGACATTTTCTGCCTTGGTCTTTTGTGCCGGCAACAGCGGCACGATGGCAAGGTTAGCACAGGGGCGTAACTGGCAGGCAAGCCGGACATTATCTGTTGCACCAATTCGCTTCAACACTCGTTGCTCTGTTTCAGAGGCGGGTGGCTGATCATCAAGCCCGCTCAATACCCTGACCCGACAGGTCGAACAGCGGGCCTTGCCACCACAAATTGAAGCGTGAGGAATATTGTTGGTCTGAGATGTTTCAAGCAATGTCATGCCAACGGCCGCCCGGACTGTCGGGCCATTGAAATAATCAATGGTAATGGCTTGTTTGTATCGCCCCCAAATGGTTTGCATGATTCGAAACATGACAAACACCGCCAGCAAAAGCGCATACCCCCACAAGGCATAGTCCATCCAGGATTTCAGCAAGACAAATTGCTCTGTGGTGTAAGGGTTTTTGAATTCATAAAGGGTGCGGACAATGCGCCCACCGACTGAAAAGCCCGAGAAGGCAAGCACCGGGACGAGTATTGCAAGCCCTAGGGCATAGAGAGAAACTTGCAGGAACCATCGGCGCGTTCGCACCCACATATAAATGCCGATACAACCGTGCACCCAAACCAGAACAATCAATAAAAACTGATTAATCGCAGATCCGGGCCACATGACGAACAAGGCGTAAATGTAGTTATCATCAACGCCAAACATTTCATGGGCAACCCGGGTTCCCAAAACGTGACGGGCCAGAAGCAATGGGATAAGCAGGCCAAAGCCCAATTGAACAGCCTCTATCAACTTCATCTTCCAGCCGCGGCGTTGTAAAAACCTGCCAAGACCCAGCACCATATGGATGATCGCAGCACTTAACAATATTGCGGTGCCCGGCCAACTGCGGGTTATTGCTATACGCACCTCGCGAACACTGGACATAACATCAATAGAAACCAGGCCAAGGGCATGGTTAAGCAAGTGGGTGGTGGCAAACGTGAAAAGGATAAGCCCGGTAAAAATACGCAGCTTATGAATAGTTTCGGCTCCCGGTTTCATATCGGCCCAGTATCCGGTTTTTCCAGTCAATCCCAGTCTCCCATTTTTAAAAACCATAGCACCGTTGCTAAATTTCTGCTAAATCAAAACTTATTGTCAGATTTGGATGGGAAGTCTTGGATGATCATAAAAATTTTGTCGCTCGCGGGCGCCTGCTTTCTGGCGTTTAACACCATCGCGGGAATTGCTGCTGAACGTTCCCCGGCTTTCGCTGATGAATTTGAGTTGGGACGATTTGATCCGTCCGGCAGTCTTTACTACAAGAACAACCGCGAACAGAGCGCCGGGAAAGTGGAGTTTCAATCACGCGATGTGCGTTTTGGCAAAGGTGCTTTGTCGCTCTCTATCAGACAATTCTGCCCATCTGATGATGAGGATTGTTCCGAACGGGCCGAAGTCTGGATGCGCAAACAGACTCATGCTCCATATGAGGAGCCAATCTGGTACGGATTTTCAATTAAACTTCCAGCACCTGTTCCCACAGCCAAACACCGATTTGTCATGGCCCAGTGGAAGCGCAAAATACTGGTCGGTGCAAAAACCCCCTATAGTCCGTTCCTTGCTTTGCGGCTGAACAAGGGTAAATTTGTTTTTACGGTTGAAACTGACAAGCTTGACGTTCACCCGATTGGAAATGGCAGCCGAACAGACGGCTGCCTTACCGGCGAAACATGGGTGCTGGATCGCGAAGAAGACAAGCAAACCCGGGCATTGATTTCCAAACAGGCAAACATGGAATGGAAAGACTGGCGGCATTTTAATGGTTGCACGGACGAAATCAAAGCCGTGCAACACACCAAAGGGTTACCAAGAGCCACAGACGGATGGACAGACTTTGCCTTTTTTGTGCAAACAGGACCGACAGGAAACGGGCGAATTGAAATTTTTGCCAACGGTAAACATGCAACAACCATAACCGGTAAGATTGGCCACCGCGGCAACGGATTGGGCGACAATCAATATTTTAAATTTGGTCCCTACAGAGCGGGTCGTTCAGACAATTGGACCGTCATTTACGACCGCTTCCGCCGTGGCCCGCGGTGCATTGATGTCACCGACGTACAGACCTGTGCAACCCGAAAACTGAATTAAACCAACTCCAGCAAGGCTGAAATGATATGCAAATCGGTGCGGGACTTTAGGCAGACGAGCCATTCTGTCATCTTTTCATCCCAGTCACTGATTTCGATCATATCAAGCCGATCATCATCGACAAATTCAGCCTTGGACACAACCCCCACACCCAATCCGGCGGCAACTGCTTCACGTGCCGCCTCGCGACCTTCGATCTCTATTATATTGTTGGCTTCAAGTCCGCGCTCGCGGCAAGCTTGATCAAACAAGCGGCGGGTTGCTGATCCGTGTTCACGCAGGACCAACGGACAGGTAACCAGTTTGGCAAGATCGACCAGCTTGCATTGACAGAAGTCGTGTTGCTTGGACGAAAATGCTGCAAAGTCATCTTGACTAAGCAGTCGGGACTCAAATTGCCCTGCAACTTGTTCTGTGGCAACAATGGCAAAATCAATCTCCAAACGCTCCAGTTTTTCGATCAAATTATCAGAATTGCCGGTCGTTACAGACAGGGTAATATCAGGGTATCGGGTGCGAAATCGCTTCAACAATGGCAAGATATGAACTGCCGCATCAGCACCGATGATCAAATGCCCTTCTTTTAACCCGCCAGCCCGTGACAGCAATTGTTGCGCGGCTGTTTCAGTCTCAAGCATTCTTTCTGCCAGCACATATAATTTGCGCCCGACATCTGTCAGCTCGACCATGCGACGCCCACGGATGAACAACTGGATGCCATAGGTTTCTTCAAGGTTGCGAACGTGGTCTGATACGGCCGGTTGGGTGAGGTTTATTTTTTCCGCCCCGCGCGAAAAGCCGCCCCACTTTGCAACGGCATGAAAGGCTTTTAACTGGGTGTATCGCATCGGATCAAACGGCTGCTGCCGCCTCGCACAAAACTTTAAGTTTGCTCATTGCCAGATCGCGCCCCAAAAACCCGAGGCCACAATCTGGAGCAACGATCAACCGGTCTTTGTCGATATGCTGCAAAGCCTGCTGCAAACGTTCAGAAACCTCTTCAACCGATTCCAGTCGACTTTGAGCAATGGCAACCGCACCAAAAATCACCGATGTTTTGGTGAACTTTTCCAGCAGCGACAGATCGTTGTGGCGGTGGGCATCTTCAATAGAAACCTGATCGATAGAGGATTGGTCAATGGTCGATGCAATCTGAAAATAACTCTGCGGATCGGCTTTGTGGTATTCGTGATCATCAAGGTGACCGGGATAGCCGCAACACATGTGCATGACCCGCACCACATCATCAGCAACGCCGTCAAAACACATTTCCAGCGCTTCAATGCCATAGGCAAGAGCAGCTTCAGGTTGGCGGGCAAAAAGCGGTTCATCGACCTGAATATACTTACACCCAGCCTGCGCCAATGCCCTGATTTCGTGGTTCAGCGCTCTAGCCAAATCAAAGGTCAGTGTTTTGTCGTCTTTGTAATAGACGTTGGCCGTGGTGTCCTTGATGGTAATCGGACCAGGTACAGTAATTTTCACCGGACGATCAGTAGCTGATTGAGCAACGCGCCAGTCATCAGGCAGAAAGTGTTCACCCTCCGGCTCAATTTTACCCCGAATGGTTGGCAGACTTGCCTCGTAGGCGCCATCGCGCAGCACTCGTTTGGTGAGACTGCTAAAATCAAAACCGCTTAAATGGCGGCACTGGTAATGAATGTAGTTCTCACGCCGTTGCTCGCCATCGGTTGGAACACCGATGCCACAGGCAATTTGATCCTTCACAGCTTCAATGGTGGCGCGATCAAGCAGTTCGGCAAGATTGGTGTTTTCCTCCTCCATCGTTTTGGTGAATTGACGGGTTACCTCTCCGCCGCTATCGGTCATGCCCTGGTCGACTTTGAACCAGTCGAGAACCGGTAACCAGTCAGGTTTTGGGTAGGCACCAATACAGGTGGTTGTTAAAGGCATAGTGTCGTTCCCGTCGTATATCTGAAAAACTTATAGGGTACATCAAATCAAACGATTTGACTTATGGCAAGCAGAAATCTACTGGAGTCTGAACTAGCATAATGGAGACAGACAATGCTGCAAAAACCGACACAAAAAAAGCACTCACAAAATGTAAGCTTTGATGGTCCAGAGGGACAGGAAGACATGCCCTTCCTGCTCACGCCCGGTCCGTTAACAACTTCTCCATCGGTTAAGTTTGCCATGCTGGCTGACTGGGGGTCACGAGACATCGAATTTCGCCATCTGGTGGCAAATATCCGGCGTCAGTTGCTGGTCATAGCCAATGCCGGTGAGGCTTATGAATGCGTGTTGATGCAGGGTTCGGGCACCTTTGCCGTTGAAGCAGCGCTTGGCAGTTTCTGCCCGACCGGACGCAAGATAAAAACACTGGTTGTTATTAATGGTGCTTATGGCCATCGCGCTGCAAAAATTCTTAAGCATCTCAAACGCCCCCACATGACGCTGGAGTTTGACGAAGAAACGCCGGTAAGCGCCAGCAAGGTCGAATCGGCCTTGAAAGCCAATGAAGATATCGAAGTGGTTTTTGTTGTGCATTGTGAAACCACCACCGGGGTGATGAACCCGCTCGAAGACATTTGCAAAGTCTGTAAGGATAACGGCAAAACGGTTTATGTGGATGCCATGAGTTCTTTTGGCGCGATTGCGGTTGATATGGAAAAATCAGGCATCGATATTCTGGTGTCTTCGGCCAACAAGTGCATAGAAGGCGTTCCCGGATTTGGTTATGTGCTATGTCGCCGCGACCTGCTCGAAGCCTCGAAAGGTAAATCCCATTCGATGTCGCTTGATCTTTATGACCAATGGCAGGTGATGGAAAAAACCGCCCAGTTTCGTTTTACACCGCCGACCCATGCACTGGTTGCCTTTGGGCAGGCGTTGCGTGAGCACACAGAAGAAGGCGGCACCACAGCACGGGGCAAGCGCTATCAAAGAAACTGTGACACCTTGCTCAAAGGTATGCGCAAGCTGGGCTTTGAAACACTCTTGAGTGATGATGTTTCGGGACCAATCATCCAGACCTTTTTATCGCCTGCTGATCCTAAATTTGATTTCGATATTTTTTATGAAGCCTTGCGCAGCCACGGCTTTGCCATCTATCCCGGCAAACTGACAAAGCGTGACAGCTTTCGCATTGGTACGATCGGCAAACTAGATGCAAATGTTTTTACCCGTCTGTTCAAAGCTATTACAGTTGTTTTGGACGATATGGGTGTCACCAATAATGCCCCTCAAAAATAATGGAATTTATCAAATGACAAATAAAATGACAGGCAAAATAATTGAAGTAAACGGACGCGATTATAAGTGGCCCGCCACGCCGGTTGTGGTCATTTGTTGTGATGGCTCTGAAGTTGACTACACGGACCAGGCGATGGCTAATGGCCTGATGCCCAATCTGGCAAAGATTGTCGCTAAGGGTGAAAGCACCATGGCCAAAAGTGTTGTACCGTCCTTCACCAACCCCAACAATCTGTCGATTGTGACCGGTCGTCCACCCGAAGTGCATGGTATTTGCGGCAATTATCTTATTGATCCCGATACCGGCAAAGAAGTGATGATGAATGATCCGAAATTTTTGCGGGCCCCGACCATCTTTGCAAAGTTTCAGACAGCTGGAGCAAAAATCGCCGTGATCACAGCCAAGGACAAGCTTCGTTTGTTGCTGGGCAACGGCCTTGTTTTTGATGGCACAGCGGTTAGTTTTTCGGCCGAAAAATCTGATCAATGTACGTTGGCAGGACATGGCATTGAGAATGTCAATGAGATGGTCGGCATGGACGTGCCGGAGGTCTATTCAGCCGAGCTGTCAGAATTTGTTTTTGCAGCCGGGGTCAAATTGCTGGCCAGCATGAAACCTGATTTTTTATATCTCTCGACCACCGATTATGTGCAGCATAAATTTGCCCCCGGCACGGACGGGGCGAATGCTTTTTATGCGATGATGGACAAATATCTTGGCGAGCTTGATGCCGCCGGTGCCCGTATCATCATTACGGCTGACCACGGGATGCGCGACAAGCATTTGCCCGATGGCTCACCCGATGTGCTTTATTTGCAGGATGTGATGGATGATATGCTGGGCAAAAATGCTGCCACAGTTATTCTGCCGATTACCGACCCCTATGTGGTGCACCACGGCGCGCTTGGTTCTTTTGCTACTGTTTATCTGCCAGATGGAAGTGATGCCGAAGCCATTGCGAAAAAGATCAGAGAACTTGATGGCGTTGATCTGTGCATGACCAATGAAGAAGGTTGTGCCTATTTTGAACTACCGCGGGATCGCACGGGGGACCTGATTGTTGTGTCGGGTGGCCCGAACAAAACCAAAGTGCTGGGCACGTCGGCTGACAAGCACGACCTTAGCGGCCTGAAGGTGCCGTTGCGCTCGCATGGTGGTGTCAGCGAACAGGGTGTGCCTTTCATTACCAATCACAAGCTTGAAAACCTGCCGGAAAATTTGCGCAACTTTGATGCGCTTTTTGTTGGCTGTAATTGTTTCGTATAAGGATTTGATAAAATGATTGTTGAAGCTATGCGCATTGGTGGTGAGAAAGTTTCCACCAAAGAAGTGATTGAAGTTCGTTATCCCTATACCAATGAAGTGATCGGGACAGTACCTGCAGGTAATGCTGAACATGCCAAACGGGCTTTTGAAATTGCGGCCAATTACAAGCCGACCCTGACCCGTTATGAACGTCAGCAGATATTGTTTCGGGCGGCTGAAATTATCCGCGACCGGCGCGAAGAAATCGCCAGAGTTTTAACGCTGGAACTGGGCATTTGCCAGCAGCACGCGCTTTATGAAGCCGGTCGGTCCTATGATGTTTTCACACTGGCGGGGCAATTGGCCATTCTTGATGACGGACAGATTTTCTCTTGTGACCTGACACCGCATGGCAAGGCGCGTAAAATTTATACCAAGCGCGAGCCGGTGGGGGCTATTTCGGCCATTACGCCATTTAATCACCCGCTTAACATGGTGGCACACAAGATTGCACCATCCATTGCGACCAACAATTGCATGGTTTGCAAGCCAACAGAACTCACACCACTGACGGCTATCACGCTGGCCGATATTTTATATGAAGCTGGATTGCCAGTTGAAATGTTCCAGATTGTTACTGGCCTGCCGCAGGATATCGGTGATGAAATGATCACTAATCAGCATGCGGATATCATTACCTTTACCGGTGGTGTGCCGGTTGGCAAAATGATCGCAACAAAAGCCGGGTACAAGCGTTCAGCGCTGGAACTTGGTGGCAATGATCCGCTGATTATTCTCAATGACTTGAGTGATGATGACCTTGAAAAAGCTGCCTCTATCGCCGTTGCTGGTGCTACGGGTAACTCGGGTCAGCGCTGCACCGCAGTTAAGCGCATACTTGTACAAGAGAGTATCGCTGATAAAATCGTGCCGCTTATTCTGGAAAAAGCCAAGCAAATCAAATTTGGTGATCCGCAAGATCCTGAAACGCAACTTGGTTGTGTTATCAATGCCGAAGCCGCTGAACTTTTTGAAAACCGGGTTCTGATGGCGGCAGAGCAAGGGGCTAAAATTCTTTATCACCCGGAGCGCAAAGGCGCATTGCTGCCACCGATTGTTGTGGATCATGTGCCGCATGAAAGCGAGTTGGTGATGGAAGAAACTTTTGGGCCGATCATCCCCATCGTGCGGGTGCCTGACAATGATGACGAGGTCATGGCGATTTCCAACTCGACAGCGTTCGGTCTATCGGCCGGTGTCTGTACCAATCAGTTAGCGCGCATCACCGCTTTCATTGAAGGTCTGAATGTTGGCACGGTTAACATATGGGAAGCACCGGGCTACCGGATTGAGATGTCACCTTTTGGCGGCATCAAGGATTCTGGCAACGGGGTGAAAGAAGGCGTTCTGGAAGCGATGAAATTTTTCACTACTGTTAAAACCTATTCACTGCCATGGCCGAACTGAACGGGCGCCGAACTGGCACAAAACTGACGTAAAAGTGTCACATTTTTTGTTATTTGTATTACAAAGCTGTTTTTGACTGGTATAAACGTTTCAATAATAACAAAGACGGACAGACATTATGGCACCCAATCTGCAATTATTTAGCAGAACGAAGCAGCTTGAAAAACAGATAGACAATTTCTTTGACAAATTATCCGAGTCAGCTGTGGTCTACCGGTTAGCGGTTCGGGTTTATTTGAAAGAAGGCGTAAGCGAAGAATTTGAAGAGCGGCTTGTGCGGGTCAACAAACTGGAAACAGAAGCTGACCACCTGCGTCGCGATATCGAAACGCAGCTTTACTCCAATACGCTTATTCCTGATTCACGTGGGGATGTATTGGGACTGATCGAAACTGTTGATCAGGTGATGACGTTATTTGAAGGTTCGCTTTGGGCATTTTCTATTGAAAAGCCTGACATCCCTGATGCGTTTCGGCCCGGCTTTAAAAAACTCGCCAATATGGTGGTAAAAGCCGTAGATGAACTGGGACTGGGTTGCCGGGCGTTTTTCCGCAGTCCACACGATGTTCCTGCCTACAACCACAAAGTTCAGCTTTATGAAAAAGAAGCGGACATTCTATCTACCGCTCTGAAGCGCGAGATATTTGATTGCGATATTGATCTTTCGCGAAAACTGCATCTGCGTGAATTTGTTGAATCAATTGACAGCATTGCAGATATGGCCGAGGACGTTGCCGACCGGTTGGCTATCTATTCGATCAAACGCACAGTTTAATCACCATGGATCCGCTCGTAATAATATTCCTAACCAGTGGTTTGTTCCTTGGTTGGGCTCTCGGGGCCAATGATGCTGCCAATGTTTTTGGCACGGCTGTTGGCACCAAAATGGTCAAGTTCCGGACGGCAGCTATTATCTGCTCGGTCTTTGTTATTCTTGGCGCACTTATTTCTGGTGCCGGTGCATCGCATACGCTCGGCAAACTGGGTGCGATAACCGCCCTGCCCGGCGCATTCATGACAGCGCTTGCTGCTGCGGTGGCAGTGTTTTCAATGACGAAGTCAGGTCTGCCGGTTTCCACATCACAAGCTATTGTTGGTGCCATCATTGGCTGGAATATATTTTCAAACAATCCGACTGACTCGGCGACTCTGATTAAAATCCTGACAACTTGGGTTTTGTGCCCGGTGCTATCAGCAATAGTGGCCGTGATTCTTCTCAAGACACTCAAGATAATTGGCAAACGGGTTAAACTACACATGATCATGGCCGATGCCTACACCCGCATCGGGCTGATCTTTGCCGGTGCTTTTGGCGCATATTCGCTTGGTGCCAATAACATCGCCAATGTCGTTGGCGTGTTTATTCCGGCAAAGCCGTTCCCTGATATTGTCGCCGGATCATTTGTTTTCAGTTCCACCCAGCAATTATTTCTGATGGGCGGACTGGCAATTGCTGTTGGGGTTTTCACCTATTCAAAAGGTGTGATGATGACCGTGGGCGGCAATCTTGGACGGCTGTCACCAACGGCGGCCTTTGTTGCCGTTATGGCTCACTCTATCGTGTTGTTCCTTTTTGCTTCGCGCGGGCTGGAGGCCTGGCTGGCCGGAAATGGTTTGCCGACCATTCCGCTGGTGCCCGTTTCAAGTTCTCAAGCTGTTGTAGGGGCCATTGTTGGCATTTCAATATTGCAGGGAACCACAGGTATTCGCTGGATGGTTCTTGGTAAAATTATCGCGGGGTGGGTCGCGACCCCCTTTGTCGCCGGTATCATTTGCTTTATCGGGTTGTTCTTCTTGCAGAATGTTTTTGGTCTGGCTGTACTCTAGACTGCTTCATTCTTTGACTGAATCAGTCTAGATCAACCTGCAATCAGTTGGTGTCAACTGATTGCAGATAAGTTGATCGATTCTAAAAGAGTAGTGCAACTTATCTGCACGCATCGGCGTGCAGGTTGCACTAGGTTTACTCCGCTCACACAAGATGCGCTGAGCGCATCGCTCCGCTTCATGCTGGAAGCATGTCTTCGACATGACGACAGCGCAAGAGCCCCGGGCCGCAGTCGCGGCCTTGAACGGTTCCATGTAAACACATGAAACGCTCTAAAGAAAAAGGGCCAACCTGAACTTACTCAGATTGGCCCTTTTGTTTTTGGGTTATGACTTTCGATTGCCCTGTGGGTTTTAGTTGCCCTTTTCCTTTGGAGCCACTTTATCCAGATTGTCCGATTTCCAGATATTGCCAAAAGCGCCTTTGCCAGGGTTTACACCAACCGGTTTCTTCTTCTTGGTACCTGCTGCCTCGTCAAGATTGTTTGGCTTGAAAACACTGCCAAAGCTATCTTTTCCAGGACTTCCGGTTCCGGTACCTTTTTTGGTTTCGAAAACTTTCGGGCCTTTCATCTGACGCTCACGGACCTTGTCACGGGCTTTTTGCTGAATAGCTTCAATCGCTTTTTTCTGAATAGCACGTTTTTGGTCAGTATAGGCTTGTTTGGCTGGCGCCGGGTCATAAACCTGAGCAAAACCAATTATGAGAACTGCTGCACCGACAAATAACCCAAGAACCACCGCTGCCGGATTTCCGGCAAAGAACTTCGGTGCCTTAAAGCCACCAGTAACAGCACCAACTGGGGCACCATTTGCCAGTGCGAGTTGCACACGGCGGGTTCGCACTTCATGGATGAGAGCACCCAGCACTGTCAGACAAACAATAATGAACGCTAGGGCAGAGATGGTCGGATCAATGCCGTAACGCACCTTTTGTGACAGAACAATTGTCAGAGTTGCAAATTTTTGGTGGGTAAAGATCGTTGTGTTGTAGTTCTCAAACGAAGCAAGAAATGCCAGCACTGAAGATGATGCCATAGCGGGCGCCAAAAACGGCAACTGAATTCTCCTGAAGGCCTGCAAATGCGTTGCACCAAGGTCAAGTGCAGCTTCAGTCAGGCCCGTATCATAGCGTTGCAACCGGGCGACAAACACCAGCATACAATATGAGGCAATGAAGGTTGACTGCCCCAAAACTGAAAGGAAAATACCGTTTTGAAGATAGCTGTCGGCTGAGAAACCCAGAATCCTATTGATCTCAGCCCAAAATACCAGGGTTGAAATACCAATCACCACACCGGGCACCAAAATTGGTGCGATGATGATGGTGTAGTAAGTCGACCTCAGTTTTGGCCAGATTTGGGTCAGCATCAATGCGCCTGCAAGTCCCATGGAAACTGACAATATGACAGTAAAGAAACCAACATAGAGCGAATACTTCAAACCCCGCAGGATACGGTCATCACTGAACAGTTTGGGAAACCATTCAAACGTCAGCACTTCCCACGGTGTGATCTGGGGAAAAGACGCCGAGTTGAAAGCGGTTATGCTCATCAGGATCAGCGGACCGATCAGATAGGTGAAGAACATGAACAGGTATAAAGCCAGTCCGATGCGGATATAGAGAGGTTGTTTGATCATTTGCCAATATCCCCCATATTCACCTTGAACAGTTTCATCACGCTCAACACGATGACCAAACAAGCCAGCAACAGGATAATCGCATACGCAGATGCCTGAGGCCAGTTACCACCGGTGTTAAACCACTGGTAAACAAGCTGGGTAAACCACAAGCTGGACGGGCCGCCGAGAATTTGCGGGGCCGCCAACGCACCAGCCGAAAGCATGAACACCATTGTGCAACCGGAAGATATTCCCGGTTTTGCATAAGGGATAACAATGCGTTTGTGGATCATCCACCATGGCGCACCCATGTCCCTAGCCGCTTCGATCTGGTTACGATCAAGGCTTTCAATGACATTGTACATCGGGAAAATCATCAACAGGATATAAGCATAGCCCAGCCCTGCATAGAGTGCGACATTGGCCCTGATGAAATCTATCGGGCTGTCGATGACCGAAAAGAACATTAGAAATTCGTTGATCACACCACTGTCACCAAAGATGATTTTAAAGGCAAAGGCCCGCAAAATTTCATTGATCCAGTAAGGGATAATCAACAGCAGAACCAGAATGCGGACAAAGCCGCCACCGGTTGACTGACCCAGATAATAGGCAATCGGATAGCACAAAAACAAATCCAGTATGGTAACAAAAGCTGCCGCAGTCAGTGTTCTGATAAACACCAGCAAATCGACCTTGTTGTAACCATCAGGATTGCCATCGGCACCAAACACCAGATAACGATAGTTTTCGAGTGTCAGAAAATCTTTGGGGCCACCCATCTCGGGGGGCGGCAGATGGGGATGAAAAGAAAGATTGAACATGTAAATCTGGGGCAGGATGATCAGAATCACTATCCAGAAAAATACGAGAAGGAGTAACCCCCAACCCATCACCATGCCGTTTGTTTTAAAATAATTTGTCAACATGGCAGCTACTCACTTGCCAGTTCACCAGCCGGCACAACAACGGCTTGGGTAGCATCAAACTGCAAAGTAAGTTCAGCCCCTGGTTCATACAACCGCGCTTCTCCGCGGTTGACGAGAGACATTTTCATTTCCTTGCCTGCATCGCCTTCAAGGAACACATTATAGCTGGTACCTTCAAATTCAGAATGGCGGACATTAGCCTTGATGCGAGTGTTGCTCTTGGCACTCTTTTCCGCAATATGCAGGCCTTCAGGACGGATAAACACCATGGCGTCATCGCCAACGGCAAGTTTACCGGTAGCGCCGGTTGTAATACGGGCTAAAAGATTGCCGGTGCGGTTGGTTTCGACAAGTGCCTGGCCTTTTGAGATGGACTTCACTTTACCGCGGAACATATTGTTCATACCTACAAATGAAGCCACAAAGGATGTTGATGGATCATCATAAACACTTTTGCCGGAGCCAATCTGGTCAATCACAGCTGTACGCATGACAGCGACGTTGTCAGACATCGTCAAAGCTTCACCCTGATCGTGGGTAATGTAGATGAAGGTAATACCGACACGCTTCTGAATTTCCCTCAACTCGGTCCGCATGTGATGGCGCAACCCGAGGTCAAGGGCTGAAAGAGGTTCATCAAGCAAAAGCACATCTGGTTCTGCGCAAAGGGCACGGGCAATCGCCACGCGCTGCTTTTGGCCACCGGACAATTCACTTGGCAGCTTGTCGCCCTGATCAGACAGGGCAATCATGTCGAGCAATTCGTCAGCCCGCTTGCGCCGTTCGCCGGCGCTGGCTCCACGAACTTCCATTGAAAATGTGATGTTTTCCCACACTTTCATCAATGGGAACAAGGCAAGGTTTTGAAAGATCAAAGCCGTCGGGCGCTCATTTGGCCCTTTGCCCTTCATGTCATTTCCGCCAATTAGTATTTTACCATCGGCGGGCTCCAGAAATCCGGAAACGGCTCTTAAAATTGTTGTTTTTCCGCAACCTGAACCACCAAGAAAGGAGAAAAAATCCCCGCCATTGATATGAACATTTGCATCACGAACGGCGACAAAATCGCCAAATTTAATCCACATATCCTGTAGATCAACGGCTACACCTGAGCTCATAGAGACCTCCCCTTCTGATCGGATCTTATGTCCCCGATTTAAGATTATGACCCCGGGCACACAAGGCACCCGGGGAGTATTGTTATGTGTCTACAAAACCCTGATTAAATCAAGAGCTTTTGAACTTGTTCACATACTCGGTGCGAATTTTTGCATACCAAGGTGCTTGTGGAGGCCAAGGATTAAGAATGGCCAGCGCATCACCAGGATAAGCTTCAGAAAAGTTCTTCTTGTAGTTGGCATTGGCATGCTGGTCAGCACCAAGAACAGGTGAGTTATAACCGTGGTGGTTAATTGCTTCACCAGCAGGTTCAGCCATGTAAGCATATTTGAGGAACTCATATGCCTGATCAACGTTTTTCGCACCAATCGGCATTGCAATCCCGTCAACCCATGCCATTGCACCTTCTTTTGGTGCCTGATAGGTAACCGGCTCACCAGCTGTTTTGAGTGAGAGTGGCGGGCCATCCCAAGCCTGACCAACGATAACACCTTCTTTAAGCAGGCCGTTTTTCTGGCTGTCAGCATCATTCCAAAGAAGTTTAATGTTCTTCTTGCGAGCGATACACCAGTCAGTGACTTTTTGCCAGACAGGACGCATTGCTGCTTCTGACTCATAAGCTTTCCACATGGAACCTTTATCAAGTGCACCGATTGTTTCCATATAAAGACCAGCACACAGCATGCCTGAGTGAGGACGGATCATGGTTTTGCCAGCATTTGCTTCATCCCAAATAGCTCCGTAAGAAGGCACACCGCCTTCAGGCACATATTTGTCAGTCCGCCATGCAACACCTTCTGTACCCCAAATATGAGGAACCCAGTGAACGCCTTTACCATCAAAGGTCCAGTCTTTGGTGCCGATGGCTGCCATTGCAGGATTCACTTTATCAATGGCAATTCTGCTCATGTCAAAAGGTTGCAGCAATTTCAGCGGTCCCCATTCAAGACCCTGGTTGTTGGTTGGTGAAGTAAGGTCAAAACCCTGACCCTTGTTGGCTTTCATCTTGTTGATGATTTCTTCGTTTGAACCAATACCGGTAAAGTTGATTTTGATGCCGGTTGCTTCTTTGAAGCTTTTCACAAATGATGCTGGCAAATAGTCTGACCACATCAAAATGTTGACTTCGCCAGAAGAGGCAAGAGCATTCTCGATGTAGGCTGGTGCAGTAACGGCAAAAGCACCGGCAGCAGCGCCAGCTTTCAACACATTACGGCGGTTAAACTTTTTAGCAGCCAACACTGTCTTTAGTGCTGAACTTGCGGATTTCGTTTTTTTCATGGTTTCTCCTCCATTGGTATCTTACCAGGGTTTTGTTCCCGGCTATTTATATCTGCCAGTGATGTGACAGAATTACTATGCCCTGTTGGGGCTGTTTTTCTCTAGCTCGCTGGAC
The DNA here is from genome assembly GCA_030626025.1 of Anderseniella sp. Taxonomy (GTDB): domain Bacteria; phylum Pseudomonadota; class Alphaproteobacteria; order Rhizobiales; family Aestuariivirgaceae; genus JALWJW01. Next base: position 98,101 of record DAOUPT010000005.1, read on the forward strand.
ACTATGTCTCATGCAAGGGTGAACTTCAACTGTTTTGGCAACTGGTCTCAAGCCACAGCCAATGTTGGCACCAAATATTAGTTTATGTCAATATAAAGAGCCAGCAACCGGGTAACGATTACGCAATCAGGCAAACGACTATTTGCCAGCAGCGACCATCGGGCCAGGGAGTGGCTGTGGGGGAGCATCAAATTCGATATAGTTTTTGCTCAGATCAATCGCTGTCCAGCGGACCTCTTTTCGAAATACGCCAAAGACATCACCGGAAGTAAACTGTGGCTTCTTGATACCTGCAGTGAACATCGAAGGTCCATAGAGCTGCTCAACTGTTGTTTTATTGTAGCCCATAAGCTCGAGCACCGTCGGGCGAATCGAGAAATGGCTGGCGATGTTCCTGTTTGCCTTTGCGCCCTGTTCGAAACGGGCTTTAAGTGTCGCATTTTCTGTCATGGCAAATAAGGGAACCAGCCCTTCACGAGGATCGGGATCGCTCACAGAACAATGGGTGAGCTGGCCGTTGAACAAAGCCTGGCCGTGATCCGAGGTGTATATAACTGCAGTATCGCGCAAATTGAGTTGCTCAAAAAACCGTGCAAAGAATTTGTCTACGGCCCAGTGTATAACATTGAAGTAAGAATTAACTTTGGTCTCGATCCGGTCAGATCCGGTTTGGGTAACAGTCGGTCCAAAAATTACCTGTGATTCCGGGTAACCTTCATCGTAAGGGAAATGGGCACCGTTTTTATTGGCATAGATGAAAACAGGTTTGTCCGAGCGCAATTCTTTTTCGATCACCTTGAGTACTTCAAAATCCAACTTGGAGTTGGCAACACCGCTAAACCGCACAATGTGATCGATATGTTTGGTTTCATTCACTGTCATAAAATTCTGAAGCATCCCAGGGTCTTTATTCAAACCAGATTGCCCATCTATATATACGGTCCGAAAACCGGCCTTTTTGGCATATTGCCAAATCGTTGGATTAGAACGAACTGAAGAGCTTATATCATCGCGAGTTCCACCGAGTCGCAAAATAGCGTTGGAATAACTGGAGCAATTACCACCCGAAGCAGTGGGACCAAAGTTTACAATGCGCCGCTTGTTGGCAGCTAGTTGTGGGGTGTAGGGATTGCCCGGCTGCCAATTAAAATAATCGGGTCTAACGCTTTCATCAATCAGCATGACAATATGTTTTACCGGACGTGGCTGATCAGGTTGCATTGCAACCTTTTTGCGAAGGTATTGTTTCTGGCCGGCGGTTTTTATTGCGGTAACGATTCCAACAGCCAATGGCTGGAATTGACTTGGCATTGCCTGCGACCCACCACCCTCTTTGAGCAAAATAATCGCCGCGATCAGCAAAACCGGGACTGCCGGTGTCCACGACAACCACTTCAAACCCAAACGGACCCAGCGGTGGTTCGGTATCGGTGGTGACGCGATAATAATGAAGCTTCCAACAACGACAAACCCTGACCAGATCAAACCGTCGCGATAAAATTCGAACGCCCGGTGTGCTTCATGTTTTGCCGTCCATAGGGAAAGAGCATCAAACACCGAAAGATCGGACCCTGATATAGAAGTGTACATAAATGCAATACCGGCAGAAACTGACAGAAGGCCTGCCCATGCCATGCGGACAATTTTTTTCGGTTGAAATGACGCTATGATCAAGGCTGCAACGGAAACGCCCCACATGCCGAGAAAAAATATCAGAGTAAACCATCGGTCTGACGCATAGAGTAGCTTAATACGATCAAAAAAACCAAAATTGGTGACTGCTATCAAGGCGAGAATGGCCATTAGTTTAATAGCGATACCACGCCAGTTGGTGGGCTTTTGAATGAAAACTTTATTGCGCATCAGGTTTTCCTTTTTACTCTTTAAATGTCTCAAAGCGAGACACCCTAAAATTAAAAAAGCAAACTGCATGCCAATGTGGGTTACTTCTTTGCCTCCCAACCCATGTTAGGTCTCATTTTCCACACTCCAAGCACCGTTATCAAAGTGTTGCCAGAGAGTCGGCACTTGGAAAATTCCTGCTAACATTAATTTAAGAAACTAGTGATATGTTTTAAAATGCTATAAATTTAGCTGCAGTATTCGGTAAGCATTTACCCCGAAACTTGTCGGCAGATTATAATTAGCATGAAAGAGAAAAGCCGAGAGTATAAAGTGGGAAGATAGAAAAAATGCACCGATTGTCAAAAGCGCTTACACGCAAGCTGAAAAACAAAATGCAATCATTTACAGATGATCGTTCAGGAAATGTTGCATTGATTTTTGGTCTTTCGGCGATACCGGTTGTTTTGGCTGCAGGAATAGCTTTGGATTACAGTCGTGGCACATCGGCAAAAACATACGCACAAAGTGCTGTCGATGCCGGGGCTTTAACTGCTGCACTGGCTACCGGCGAGACCGTAAGCGGCACTTCCGACGATGGCACCCCTACTAACTTCAAAAATGAGGCTGCCAAACGGTATTTGGCCGAGCAAATTGTCCTTTCAAACCTTCCCGATCATTTGAAAGGCCTTGTACAAAACCCGACTGTTACATTTGCAAATGATGGCTCTGCGGTTGTCAGCCTTGACTTCAACCTCAACACTTCATTTACGACAGTGGTCGGAATCAAAAACATGAAAATTTCTGCCCGGGCCAAAGCGGCTGTTGCCCCAGATGCCAAAGCTTGCGTAATTGCATTGGGCAAAAATGGTGATGGCATTTCTTTGGGCGGTAACTCAGATGTTTCAATGACCGGTTGCCAATTATATTCCAATGCGACAGGTGCCGGTTCCCTTGATATCAGCGGTTCCTCCTCG
>DAOUPT010000101.1 GCA_030626025.1 Anderseniella sp.
GGTACCGGCGGAACGCCGTGGCTGTCAGAATAGACGCTCAATTGCCTTGCCCGGTTGGTCGGTAGGGCGCACCAAGCCCAAGCGGAATTTCTCTCCTACGATATTTCGCTTGGGCTCTTTTATTGGTTGATGGTCGACAACTTCATCTAAGCAACCTTGCCCCGGTGCCACACTAAATAGAGAGGTTGCCGCTTCTTTTGGTGTCATATCCGGCTTTTGTTGTAAAACCAGAGCTATGCTAGCGCTAACGTGAGCAGCAGCGGCAGAAGTGCCTGTCATCAGACCGTAACTGCGGGTGCGACGGGCGACAAAAATGTCAACGCCTGGTGCTGCTAGCGACACCTGTCCGCCACGGTTGGCGTATCGGTAAAGTCGGTTCTTTATGCCAGTACATGATGAATCGTGAACATGGTCGCCGTCACGGTGGACATCGTCGCCATTATTATTCGGATTAATTCCTAACCGACTATCCAAAGCCCCGCCGTTCCTCCCGGCGGGGCTTTTTTACGTCTTTCGTTTCCTGTTTGAAATGCACGCGTCAACACGGTTGCGATTTATCGTATATAACCCACTTGCCATTCTTTAGAACCCACGTTTCACTGCACATGTAATCACAGCCTTGCGCATGGCTTTTATTACGATTGTCACAACAGAACCCGGCAAAAACAATGTCGGGCCTGCCATCTTTATTGAGATCGAGCGCCCCCTTCACAACGTTCATACTAATGGCTGCAGGCAGGTCTTTTGGTTGATATTGATTGTGTGCGAGATAACGCGCCATTGGGTTTTGTGGATGCAAAACAGCAACATCAAAAGGATAGGTGGTATTGCGGCCTAGTTCTGGTCTTGCCGATACAATGGAACCTGAAGTTATCGGGTTAAGATAGATTTCATACCAGAGTTTATCTGTCGCAGTACATTGTGCACCTTTAGCAACGCGTGTTATCTTTGCCGACAACGGTGCAGCTTTGATTGTGAAAGGTACGATAGTAACAGTCGTGCCGGGCTTGGGTTTGTTGCGGAACGAAAATATATTTACAATTTCTACGCTGGCCTTTTCTCGATACACCGTGCCTTCAGCAATATTTCCGGGCAGCTCGACTGCTAAAGCAAACCCGGGCAGAAAGGTGATCAACAAACTTGTAAAAGTTAAACGTTTCATTTCGAACTCTCAATATTTAAAGACCAAGAATAAAAAACTATAGTCAGAACGGCAAAATGGTGGCCCGGCCTCGTCAGCCAGAACCACCTTGTAGGTTGTCAGTTATTATAGTTGGTCAGTCTGCGCTTTCAATCTTTACCCAATCAACGGTCATTGGCGTTTCGCCGTTGACTTTTTCTGACTGGTAGATGCCAAAAGCCAGGCTTCCCGGTTGGCGAATAGCGGTAAGCGATGCGTGTTCAACCCATGTTGTTTCTGCACCCTGTTTAATCTGCACCGCCGCGGTATAGCTGTGACCGGTTTTGGTAATTCGCAAAATAAACGGGTTGGGAAGGTCATCGGCGCTAAAAGGCTTACCGCTGGCACCACCCCACATTACATCACTAAAATGGCTGATTTTCCCTTTAACTGCCTTCGTCGAACTTAAATATAGACGCGATCCGCGGGTTCCACCATAATAACTCCAGGCCTTGGCGAAAGCGGCGATGTAATTGTCTTTGTCGCCATAAAGGGCCAGAAATGGGGTTTCACGCCCAGTCTGATACGGCATGCGATATTTGATCGTCGCCGTCCAGTCACCTTTTGGCATCTTCTGGGTCAGGCGGAAAACATTAGCGACATTTCCTTTTGAAAGGCCTGCACCGCCAGATGCGATGGAGAGCAGCGTGCCCTCTTCAACGATATATGAGTCTTCGTCCTGGTTTATCACTTCCCAGTGCGAAGCCAGTTGGTCGCCCTTGAAGTCGTCAAAAAAAACTTGCGTACCAGCACTGGTCAGGGCTGTTGACCCGACAAGAGCAGTAAATGCGAGAGCTGTTGTAATAATGGTTTTCATGGCTTTTCTCCTTGGTTGAGGTCTTTCTTCGCAAACCGTTGCGAAGCGTTCATAAGTTGGTGGCAGTGGGATCGGATTTGGTTCAAAATAGTGACCACCGAATTGGCAGCCACTATTTTTTACGCTGTATTTACCTAAGGACGCCGCTCGATCTTGACCCAATCCACATACATGGGTGTTTCCCCATTGACCTTTTCAGATTGGTAGATGCCAAAGGCGAGCTTACCTTTAAGCCTTAGCGCGGTGATCTTTTCTTGCTCGATCCAGGTTTGCTCGCCGCCAACGTTAAAGCTGACTGCCGGATAATAAGAGCGGCCTTTTTTGGTGATGCGCAGGATAAATGGGTTAGGAGCATCAATCATTTTAAATGGTTGACCTGAGGCACCACCCCAAACGACCTTGTTAAAATGGGTTTTTTTGCGTTTTTGTAGTTTCTGTGCAGACAGATACATCCGTGAGCCGCGGGTACCACCATAATAACTCCAGGCGTTGGAAAATGCTGCAATATGGTTGTCCTTGTTATCATACAGGGCAAGGAAAGGTGATTCACGGCCAGTTTGATAAGGCATGCGAAACTTCATGGTCGCAACCCAATTGCCCGCAGGCAAATTTTGGTTCAGCTTGAAAATATTGATAACATTACCTTTTTCAAGTTTTGCACCACCAGATGCAATGCTCAACAACTCACCATTTGTCACTGTTTTTGCATCGTCATCGGGGTTTTGTACTGTCCAGTGATCAGCCAGTGTGTCGCCATTGAAATCATCAAAGAAATACACTTCCTGTTCGACTTGTTTTGGCGGCTCTGGTTGCGGTTCTGGCTTGGGTTGGGGAGCTGCGGCTACTTTGACAACTGACTTTATTGCTTCAGTAAAACCTTTTGTACTGTCGGCAGAAAAATATTTTCCATTGCCATTGTCTGCGATGCATTGCAGTTGAGCGCGGTACTTTGCGGCAATATCAAAGCCAACAACATGGACTTTAACGTTGATGTTTCGTGCGGCCAGACGGGATGCCACCGCGCAAGGGTCACCGCCACAAGTTTCAATTCCGTCAGAGATGAGAACGATGTGATTTGTATCTCCTGATGCCGTATTGCCCAGCACGTCGCCAGCGCGTTGTAATGCATAGGCAATCGGTGTTTTGCCTAATGGTGAGAGAAGGCTAAGCGCCGCATCAGCAGAACTGCGCGAGCTTGGTGAGATGGGTGAAATCATTTCAACATCATCACAAGCACTTTTTTCACGATGCCCGTAGGCCATTATGCCGGTGTTGGTGCTGGCAGGAAGGTCGCCAATCAGACGGGTCAAGGCTTGTTTGGCGGTGGTCATTTTGGTTACGCCATCCACCTGACCCCACATTGATCCAGACGAATCCACGACGAATAACAAATTATTTTTAGCCTGAGCTGCAACAGTTGCTGTTAACATCATTGCGGCAGTCATTCCAGCTACACTAATTTTTTTCATTTGCTTGCTCCTTTAAAATGCAATTGCCAAGGCCGTTTTTAGAAAGAGACGGCCATGCTGCATCCTTTGTCGCGATGAGGAGGAATTTGGTTCAAATATTCCGTCTCTCACGTGATGACAGACTAAATCAGCGGTTTTGGCAGGCATTACTCACTAAAGAGGCACATCAGTTTTCCGCGTCATATCGGAACGGTGCAGTTTAAAGATCTGCCGAGAGGCTCAAGTGTGCCGCCCTCCTTATGCAGTACCGCTAATACTCAGTATACACACTATTGCGTATCATAATAGCCGTGTGACCGATTGATCATGAGGTCGTAAATTGGCACGGTAACTCGGTGACTGTTTTGGGATGGTTGCATCGCCCCTAAAGCATGTCTCCCAAAAGTGGGCACCGGTTTTGGGATAAAGACATGCGTAAAAACAAAAACTTAAAGCATGTCACATGAATCTCAAAAAAGGAGCCATGCTTTAAATTAGTAGACAGTTTGCCGATGTCCGCTTTGGCTCAACTGCAAAGGGCCAAAAGTGTCACCTATGTCTCAAATAGGGCAAGGGGCCTTGTTTGTTATTCTAACAGTTGTGTCGTGTATTTCGCCAGTTTTTCGATATCGTGGGCGACTCCGAGGCCGGGTGTCTGGGGAATGTGAACCATGCCGTTCTTGACGGGGAATGGTTCGGTGGCGATATCGGTTTTCGCGTAATAGCTGGACATATAGAATTCGCAGCCCAGGGTCAGGTCGGGGACGGCGGCCATCAAATGAGTTCCGGCAGCATGGGCGATTGCGGCGACCTCCATTGCCCGGCGGATTCCCCCCGATTTCATTATTTTCAAAGAAAAAATGTTGGCGATCCGCATGTGAGTACCGAGCAGCGCCTCTTTAGGATCGAATACGGATTCATCGGCCATAATCGGTGTGTCGATGGCGCGTGTGAGCTCAACCATAACATCGCGCTCGTGCATTTTTACCGGTAATATCCAGCAAGGCGGTTTCAAGGGTCGCTTTTGCTTCATTGTGTCCAACCACAACCTTGCTGGCTTTGTTCATATGAACTTCGACTTGTACGGGGCCCTGTCCGATCAGATGAGGTCGCAGATGCACGTGAAGGGCAGCTGCGTTTCCTTCGGCCGTTCCGGTAAACACCGGCCAGGGCGAGGCCTCGCCCCATCCGGTTATTCCAGTGTTGGTGCATATTTCAAGAAGGACAGCGTTGATGCCAGCAACGTCTCCTGAACCATGGGAATGAACAACCTTTGTGGGGATGGAAACCGAGTGAACCCGAATGGTCCGGATTTTGTGTTCAGCCATTTACGTGATCCATTAATTGCATTTGTTCTTGAATTCCAGAGTGTCACTTTAGCGTTCCAGGAACGCTTTGCTCCACTTAGTTTGACATATGTCCACGGGGCTGTATGCAACCCATTATCTAGCGTCAAGAAACCGCTGCCAAGGCTGGTTAATTCTTGTTTTTGGATGTAGATGATGTAAATCGTTGAGTCCAATTTTTTCACAAGCCATCGTGTTTGGATACAGGAGCTGTAATGGGTAAAGAACGCAGCAGTGTTGATATGGTTTATGATCAGGTTCGCGGTATGGCCGCAAACTTTGAGTTCAAACCCCAAGAACGGATCAATGAAGGCCAGCTGGCCAAGGAACTTGGAACCAGCCGGACCCCATTACGTGAGGCGCTGAACCGTCTGGTTGCTGAGGGTTTTTTAACCTTTCGCAATGGTCGCGGATTTTATTGCCGGTCTCTGGACCCGTCAAGTATTCTTGACCTTTATCAGGCACGTCAGGCTGTTGAATGTGAAGGTTTAAGGCTTGCCATTGACCGTGCACGCGAACCTGAACTGGCAACGGTGAAGGAGTTTCTGATAAAAATAGAACCACGTTATACCGGCAATGCAGCGGCAGATATTCTGGTTGAACTTGATGAAGAGTTCCATATGCGTATGATCGAGCTTTCAGGTAACCGCGAGTTGGAAAAAATTCTGGCCAATCTGAATGCGCGGTCGCGCTATATTCGCTGGGTTGATATGGATAACCGCCGTTCAGTAACGCCAGCGGCTCATCTAAGGATTATCGAAGCCATGCAACGGCGCGACCTTGAGCAGGCCCTGGCCGATATGCGCGGGCACATCGCTCGTAGAAGCGAGGAAGCATCCGATTCAGTTCGCAGAGCATTTTCCCAGCTCTACGTCCCTCATTAGAGTATCTGGCTACGCTTGGCGCGCTTTGGGCTCGGGCATTGGTTGCTGCCTTGACTTGAAGGTGGTGATTTGGTTAGCGTATGGAAATGGTTATGATTAGGCTGTCAATGAAGCTGCTAAGGTGGCTTGAGTAGGAAAAGTATGTCGATTAACAAATTGAAAATTGCCGTTATACCGGGCGATGGTATTGGCAAGGAAGTTGTGCCGGAAGGTATTCGTGTTCTTGAAGCTGCTGCAAAGCGTTATGACCTCGGACTTGAATTCACCGACCATGACTTTGCCTCTGCAGATTATTATACCAAACACGGTGAGATGATGCCGCCTGACTGGAAAGATCGGGTGCAAAATAGTGATGCCCTGTTTTTTGGTGCTGTTGGCTGGCCGGAAATCGTGCCCGATCATGTGTCGCTCTGGGGATCATTGTTGCTGTTTCGGCGCGAATTTGACCAATATGTTGGTTTGCGCCCCGCCCGCGCCATGCCGGGGGTTCCTTTACCGCTGGCAGGCCGAAAGCCAGGCGACATTGATATGATTATCGTTCGCGAGAACACCGAGGGCGAATATTCGTCAATCGGGGGACGCATGTTCAACGGTACAGACCGCGAAGTGGTTATTCAGGAAACAGTCATGAGCCGCATCGGTGTTGATCGTATCCTGAAATATGCATTTGAGCTGGCAGCAAAGCGCAAAGGACATCTCACATCTGCGACCAAATCAAACGGTATTTCGATTACCATGCCCTATTGGGATGAGAGGGTAATGGAAATGGCCAAGGATCATCCCGACATCAGGTTGGATAAATATCATATTGATATCCTTGCGGCGCAATTTGTCTTGAATCCTGACTGGTTTGATGTGGTCGTTGCCTCCAACCTGTTTGGCGACATCCTGTCTGACCTTGGTCCGGCCTGCACCGGCACGATAGGCATTGCGCCATCAGGAAACATCAACCCTGAGGGCAAGCATCCTTCACTGTTTGAGCCGGTGCACGGCTCTGCCCCCGATATTGCCGGCAAAGGCATCGCCAACCCGATCGGGCAGATATGGGCTGGTGCGATGATGCTGGAACATTTGGGTCAGCGGGAAGCAGCAGCGGGTATCGTCTCGGCGATTGAAGCGGTTTTGGCGCAAGAAAACCTGCGCACCGGCGATCTCGGAGGTCCGGCTGATACCATAACCTGCGGGGCTGCTGTTGCAGATGCGCTGACACAGGGCGCGTGATAGCGCGCTATTGCTTCTAGTTCCTGGTCCTCTCGTTCGGTGACCTGGTGGCCAAGTGGAGTAATCCGCATCTGAAGGCAATCCCAATACCCGGCAATGGGCGAAGAGACAGGCAGCGGGCAAAGAGGCAGGCAGCTAGCTTGGAGCATATTCATCAGCAGGTTCAAAGCGCTCTATAGTTCACTTTTGTGGGTGATTCGCTAGATGGTTAATTTTGTGTTACAAACAAACTTTACGTGCGGGTTTTCAGGGAGGAAACTATGTGGAGTATTGTTTTACGCGCGTTTGTTATCATCGCACTGCTGGGTAACTGGTCCCAATTAATGGCTGCCACCAAAATTGGCAAGGCGGTTTCAATTAAGACTACTGTTACAGGTAAACTCGGTTCGAAGTCCCGCAGACTTGCAAAGGCATCACCGATATTTAAGAACGAACGCATTCGTGTAAATCGCAGAGGGTTGGGCCAATTCCAGTTTCTTGATGGCAGTAAACTCGTCGTTGGCCCGGGCGCATCTCTTAAACTCGACAGCGCAATTTACAGTGGCGGCAAGAAAGCCTTCAAAAGCCTTGCACTGTCTACTGCCAGGGGCGCATTTCGTTTCATCAGCGGC
>DAOUPT010000006.1 GCA_030626025.1 Anderseniella sp.
ATAAAGATAATGTGCGGATGTATGTCTGCGGTCCGACGGTCTATGACTACGCCCATATCGGCAATGCCCGCCCGATCATTGTTTTCGATGTGTTGTTCCGCCTGCTGCGTCATATCTATGGCGAAAGCCATGTCACCTACGCCCGCAACATCACTGATGTTGATGACAAGATCAACGCCCGCGCCGAAAAAGAAGGTGTTTCTATCGGCGAGGTAACCGAGCGCACGACAAAACAATTTCATCAAGACATTGCTGCCCTTGGCGTTTTGCTGCCCAGTGTTGAACCAGCTGCGACCGACCACATTGAGCAAATGATCGACATGATCAAGGTGCTGATTGAAAAGGGCCACGCCTATGAGGCGGACGGGCATGTGCTGTTCGATGTCCCGTCAATGCCCGAATACGGCAAGCTGTCCAACCGCACGCTCGATGAAATGATCGCCGGTGCAAGAATTGAAGTGGCATCGTATAAAAAGGACCCGTCCGATTTTATCCTGTGGAAACCCTCAACCGGCAACGCCCCCGGCTGGCCCTCGCCATGGGGCACCGGCCGCCCCGGCTGGCACATCGAATGCTCGGCCATGTCCGAGCAATATCTCGGCAAAACCTTCGACATCCACGGCGGCGGCATCGATCTCCAATTCCCCCACCACGAAAACGAAATAGCCCAGTCCCGCTGCGCCCATGGCACAGATGTGATGGCCAATGTCTGGATGCACAATGGCTTCCTGCAGGTCGAGGGTGAGAAGATGTCAAAGTCTTTGGGCAATTTCATTACCATCAACGAGCTGTTGCAAAAATGGCCCGGTGAAGTGTTGCGCCTCAACATGTTGCGAACCCATTATCGCCAACCGATGGACTGGACTGAAAAAGGTTTGGAAGAATCTGCCGACACCCTGAAAACATGGTTTGGCCGCTGTGACATGAACGCCAAAGCCACCCTGAATGAAAAGGTTTCCGCTGCTCTCAGTGACGACCTGAATACTCCTAAAGCCATCGCCGAACTGCACCAGCTAAAGGGTGATGATCTGGCCGGCTCACTACTGGCTCTCGGCTTTTCCGGCAACCTCACTGATCCGCGCTCAGCCGTAGTGGATGAAGATAAAATAAACCACCTGATCGCCGCCCGAAAAACCGCCCGCGCCGAAAAAGACTTCGCCGAATCTGACCGCATCCGTGACGAGCTGGATGCCATGGGCATTGTGTTGAAGGATGGTGCTGATGGAACGACTTGGGAGGTTAAGCGGTGAGTACGAGCCAGCGGCTTTTCCCCCTCTGTCCGCGATGCGGATGTCTCCCCCGCAAGGGGGGAGATTGGTTTGGTGTTTACGTTCTTCAATCTCCCCCCTTGCGGGGGAGATGTCACGTAGTGACAGAGGGGGGGCGTAGCTTCAAATGACCCACCAGCCGGTTTCACAAATCCAACGCCATAATGCACGCGAAATGCGTAAATCCATGACGGATGCGGAATTGAAACTGTGGAACTGTTTGCGAGCGCATCGGTTGATGGGTTTGGGGTTCCGGCGGCAGCTACCAATAAGCAGCTATATCGTAGATTTTGCCTGCCCCGAGCACAAACTGATAATCGAAGTTGATGGCTCAGGGCATAACGATGACAAACAGATTGAATATGATGAGCGCCGAACAACATTCCTTCAAAGTCAGGGTTGGTGTGTGATACGGCTTTGGAATAATGAAGTGCTGGATAATATTGAAAATGCATGCGCGCATATCATTGCCGTATTGCAAGAGCGTGGAGTGAAATTTGATGACTGATTATAAACCAAAAAAATCATGGCACGACGATCTGCCATTCCCCAAACGCTGGCTCTATTACATTGCCGCAAAAATCATTGTGCTTGTTGTACTGGTCTACGTCGCCCTGCGCTGGAAAGGTCTGATATGACCAGTCAAAAAAACCACACCGGCGGTTGCCAGTGCGGTGCTGTCAGGTTTCGGGTAACAACAGATCTGGGTTCGGCCTCAATCTGTCATTGCCGGATGTGCCAGAAAGCTTTTGGCGGGTTTTTTGGGCCATTGGTCAGCGTTAAAGACGGCGGGATTGAATGGACGCGTGGCGAGCCCGATCACTTTGCCAGCTCCAATTTTGTCCGGCGCGGGTTTTGTAAAAATTGTGGAACCCCACTGACTTTTGAGCATGGGGCCGATGGTGTTGAAATTGCTATTGGCGCATTTGATCAACCCGATACGATCATCCCGACCTCACAATTGGCCCACGATGCAGCAGTACCCTATTTCGATGAACTACATCAATTGCGCCAACGCGATATCAGTGATGGTGCCGCAAATAAGGGGTCTGGTGAAAAACTTGTTTCCTACCAGCACCCTGACTATGACACGCAAAACTGGCCTCCCTCTCCCTCGAAAGAAAAACCATGATCAAAGAAAAGCTCTGTCTTTATGATACCACCTTGCGCGATGGTGCCCAGACGCCTGGTATTGATTTCTCGCTTGAGGAAAAGCAGCAGATTATGGCGATGCTGGATGAATTGGGGTTGGATTATATTGAAGGTGGCTACCCTGGTGCCAATCCGACCGATACGGCGTTGTTTGAGTTAGAGCATGAAACTGAGGCCACATTTGCGGCCTTTGGCATGACCAAGCGGGCCGGGCGGTCGGCTGACAATGATCCGGGATTGCAGATCTTGCTGCAGGCAAAATCTGACGCCATCTGCTTTGTCGCAAAATCGTGGGATTACCATGTTCGCGTTGCCCTGAAATGCACCAACGAAGAAAACCTTGAAGGCATTGAGCAATCTGTCAAGGCGACCCTTGGCGTTGGCAAGGAGGCGCTGGTTGATTGTGAGCACTTTTTTGACGGCTATAAAGCCAACTCTGAATACGCCATCGCCTGCGCAAAAACCGCCTATGAAGCAGGCGCGCGATGGGTTGTTTTGTGCGATACCAATGGCGGTACGCTGGCCCATGAAATCGAAACCATCGTGACAGAGGTCGCCAAAGTTATCCCCGGCGATTATCTCGGTATCCACACTCATGATGATACCGGCCAGGCCGTTGCCAATACGCTTGCCGCAGTGCGGGCCGGGGTTCGTCATGTGCAGGGCACCTTGAACGGTATCGGCGAGCGCTGCGGCAATGCTAATCTTGTCACCCTCATTCCAACATTGTTGCTGAAGCCGGAATTTGCCGACAAATTCGATCTCTCCATCTCAAAAGACAAGCTTGCCAGCCTGACTCATCTGTCGCGAAATTTCGATGAAATGCTCAACCGCGCCCCCGACCGTCAGGCTCCCTATGTCGGGGCCAGTGCTTTTGCCACAAAAGCTGGCATTCACGCATCTGCCATTTTAAAAGAGCCTGAAACCTATGAGCATGTCGCGCCGTCTGACGTTGGTAACACCCGACAGGTTCTGGTTTCTGATCAGGCCGGTAAATCCAACCTGCTTTCCGAACTGAAAAGAATGGGCATAGAAATTGAAAAGTCAGACCGTCGGGTTGATGATTTGTTGCGGATCATCAAGGAACGCGAAGCGCTGGGCTATGCTTATGACGGCGCCGATGCCTCGCTGGAATTGCTGGCTCGCCGCCATCTGGGCAGCATGCCGTTCTTTTTCGATGTGATCAGTTTCAAGGTCATTGTCGAACAACGCTTTGATGCCAACGGCAAGAAAATCACCGTTGCCGAGGCAATTGTCAAAGTGGTTGTCGATGGTCAGGTGCGCATGTCGGTCGGTGAAGGAAACGGCCCGATCAATGCTCTTGATGCCGCCTTGCGCAAAGACCTTGGCCGTTATCAGGAGGTCATTGATGACCTTCAACTGGCCGATTTTAAGGTGCGGATTCTCAATGGCGGCACCAGTGCAACGACGCGGGTGCTGATAGAAAGTCGTGACTCATCGGACAAAAGCTGGTTCACCGTCGGCGTATCGGCCAATATTGTAGATGCTTCATTTCAGGCGCTGGTTGACTCGATCAATTTCAAACTGCTGTCAGACGGCGTAGTCGAGGCAGCACAATAATAAAATGAATACCTGTCCCATGCCACAACCACATAGCGCTCATGCAATAACGCCTGTTGTGCCGCCGTTAAAAAACACCAGACTCTTTTAGATGAGCAAAATCGCAGAATCAAATAGTTCGGTTGATGAAAACCGCGCCGAAAATCAGCTTGGTGTAATCTATGCAATGGCAGCTTTCGGCCTTTGGGCGCTTAATCCGCTGTATTTTAAGTTGCTTGCCCACATCAGTCCGTTTGAAGTGATTGCCCACCGGGCGTTCTGGTCTGTACCCTTTGGCTTGGCGATTGTGCTTTATCTAGCACGAACCAGCGATATGGCCCGGGTTTTCAGGCGACCTGATCTGATGCTCAAACTGATGATGACTGGCTTGATTATTTCCGGCAATTGGGTGTTGTTTGTCTGGGCCGTAGCGGTCGGGCTGACCATTGAAGCCAGCCTTGGCTACTTCATCAATCCGCTACTGAATGTTGTTGTCGGTTACCTTCTGCTTGGCGAGCGGCTGACCAAGGCGCAAACCACCGCCGTTGCGCTGGCCGGTATCGGTGTGGTGGTCCAGACAATCGGTGCCGGGGTCTTTCCATGGCTGGCAATTGTGTTGGCGGTGCTTTTCTCGACCTACGGTTATTTTCGAAAAACCATTGATGTTGGTCCGGTGCAGGGTTTCGTCATCGAAACCACCATGTTGCTGCCTTTTAGTATCGGCTATGCAATCTGGCTGTTCATGCAGGGCACAGCGCAATTTGCCGGAAATTCATATGACACCTTTTTGCTGGTGATGTGTGGCCCGGTCACCGCAATTCCATTGATGTTGTTTGCCAGCGGCGCAAAACGCTTGCGTTACTCGACCATCGGCATCCTGCAATACATTGCCCCAACCGGCATGTTTCTGATCGCTGTTTATGTTTTCAACGAGCCGGTGGGTTTCTGGAAACTGGTCAGCTTTGGGTTTATCTGGGTGGCGCTGGCCATCTATTCTTATGATTCAATCAGGCAAGAGCGCAAAAAATCAAAAGGGCTTTAGTTTTTGTGGCGAGTCTGGCACATTGCGCCGATGAATCTTGATATTGAATACGATAATCGCGCACGGGTTCCGCAGTTCCAGGAAATCCTTGACCAATGGCAGCGTGAGGCCCGGCAATACCGCGACACGGCCGATTGCCAGCTTGATATTGCCTATGGCGATCATGAACGCCAGAAAACCGATGTTTTTGGCTACAAAAAAGATGACAAAAAACCACTGGTTGTTTTCATCCATGGTGGCTATTGGCAGGCCCTGGGCCGTGAAACTTTCAGTCATGTAGCCAGCGGGTTAAATCAGCGCGGTTTTGGCGTTCTGCTGCCGTCTTATCAACTGTGCCCGGCCGCTTCGATAGATGACATTATTACCGATTTACGCCTTTTGTGCGCCTGGGCCTGGCGAGAGTTTGAGCGCAAACTTGTTGTCACCGGTCACAGCGCCGGTGGGCATTTGGCAGCGGCTATGGTTGCAACCGATTGGGCCGGTTTTGATTTGCCGGACAATTTGGTCAATGCCGGTTTAGGCATTTCCGGCCTTTATGATTTACGTCCGCTGATGGCAACAAAACTCAATGAAACGCTCGGGCTGGACGAACCATCGGCTCGCAAAACCAGCCCGCTATTGTGGCCAACGCCAATTGGCAAACGCTTTGAAGCGTGGGTTGGCGGCAATGAATCAGCCGAATTTATTCGCCAGAGCGACACTGTTGCTGCTTGCTGGTCAGGGGCAGGGGCGTTAACCCATAGTGTTAAGGCACCCAACAAAAACCACTTTACTGTGATTGGTGACCTGACCGATGCACATAGTGATATGACCAACATGATAGTCGAACTGGCCCGCAATATATGAGCCAAATTACCAAGACTGAAACGCCTTCTGGCCAGAGAACCGACAAGGGGGCCAGCAAAGAGGCATCCGATGAAAATTTCCCGGTCGGTTCTTTTCTGATCGCCAAAGAGTTGCGCCCTCATGTGGCGGCCTATTATAATTTCGCCCGCGACATAGATGATATTGCCGATGATCCCGACACCCCGGCAGACCAAAAAATTGACCGGTTGAAAGCTATGGACGAGGCGTTGGCGACCGGTGAGGGGGAAGGCGAACCAACATTGGCCAAAGCCCACATTCTGCGCGCCACCATGCTTGAACGCGACATAAATCTTGCCCATGGTCGCAATCTGATAGTGGCATTTATTCAAGATTGCGAAAAGAACCGCTATAACACTTGGGCGCAATTGATGGGCTATTGCATTAATTCGGCCAGCCCTGTCGGTCGCTTTTTGCTTGAATTGCATGGCGAGGACCCGGCCCATTTTCGCCAGTCCGATGCCCTATGCAACGCTTTGCAGGTGATCAATCATTTGCAGGACTGTAAAAAAGATTTTGTCGATCTCGATCGATCTTATTTGCCCGGCATGTGGCTGCGGGCTGCCGGTGAAAAACCTGAAAGTGTCACCGCCGATGCCGCCAGTCCGGCCTTGCGGTCGGTGATTGACAAGTGCTTGGCGGCCACCAGAGACTTGCTGGAAGAAGCCAGATTATTGCCCGGCCTGCTGTATTCGCGACGTTTGGCCATGGAAACGGCGGTGATTGTCGACATCGCCTACAAGCTGGTTGAGGAACTTGAAAATCGCGATCCGGTGGCCAAACGGGTCGAACTCAGTAAAGTCCAATATATCGCCAGTACCGCGACAGGGGCATGGACCGGGTTTTGGCAGCGGCCATGATTTTCTGGCTCTGTATTTTCGCTACCGCCATCTGGCTCGGATTGGCCTTCGTCTGGCATGGGTTTTGGCGGGTTGATCAAAGACTGAGCCTTATTCCTGAAACTCTTGCCGACCATCCCTCTGTCACCGCAATCGTTCCGGCCCGCAATGAGCAGGAAACCATTGCCATCAGCGTTGGTAAATTACAGGCGCAGGAGTACAGCGGCAATTTTTCGATTGTTGTTGCCAATGATTCCAGCACCGATAACACAATCCAAATTCTGCAAAAACTGCAAGCCACCAACCAGATGTTGTCAATTGTTGATACCACAGCGCTGCCGACCGGTTGGGCCGGAAAAATGTGGGCGCTGCATCAAGGCATCAAACAGGCAGAAAACAAAGCACCTGATTATTACTGGTTGACCGATGCCGATATCGCCCATCAACCAGGTGTCCTGGCAGCATTGGTCGCCCATGCCGAGACCAACCGGCTGGCGCTGGTTTCACAAATGGTCCGTTTGCGCTGTCAAACCATGTGGGAAAAGCTGTTGGTGCCAGCCTTTATTTTCTATTTCACCCTGATTTACCCGTTCCGGGCCGTGAACAACCCGTCCAGCCCCATTGCTGCTGCCGCTGGCGGGTCAATCCTCATTCGTCGCGACGCGCTTGAAGGCATTGGCGGTATTGAGGCCCTAAAAGGTGCGGTCATCGATGATTGCACGCTGGCCAGGCTGGTCAAAAACTCGGGCCGCAGCATCTGGTTGGGGTTCGGTGAGCGAAGCGAGTCGCTCAGAGGCTATGACGCGCTGGCTGACTTTTGGCAGATGGTGCAACGCTCGGCCTACACCCAACTGCGTTTTTCGCCGCTATTATTGTTGGTGGCAATCGGCGGAATTGTTGTTTCGCACCTTCTTCCGGCGTTGTTGCTGTGTTGGCCAGCCCTTATTGTTATGGCTTATATATACTGGCCGACAGTCCGGTTTTATCGCCTGTCACCCTTATGGTCACTGACTTTGCCTCTTGCGGCTGTCCTATTTGGCGCAATGACTGTTTCCTCTGCTTTGGCTCATCACCTTGGCTGGTCAAATAAATGGCGTAATCGTGAAATAGGCGCGATGTAATAAAACTGGACTTAAACATGCCATAAAGGTAATGACATTGACACTTCAATGGGTTGGCCAAAACTTGCTATAGATGCTAGATTGGTAAATTCGTGGACCGGAATTGATAAAACGAGTTAAAATGTCAATAGAAACCCCTCTTCTTGACCAGATTGATAATCCCCGTGATTTGAAAAAACTTAAAGCTGGTCAATTATCTCAGCTGGCGAAAGAATTGCGGGCTGAAGTTATTGATGCTGCGGCAGAAACTGGCGGGCATTTTGGTGCCGGGCTAGGTGTTGTCGAACTGACCATCGCCCTGCATTATGTTTTTGATACGCCCGATGATCGATTGATCTGGGATGTCAGCCATCAGGCTTACCCGCACAAGATTTTGACCGGTCGCCGCGACCGCATTCGCAAAATCAGACAAAAAGACGGTTTGTACGGTTTTACCAAACGCACCGAGAGCGAATATGACCCGTTTGGAACCGCGCATTCTTCAACATCAATTTCCGCCGGTTATGGCATGGCCCGTGCCCGTGATCTTATGGGCAAAAGCAATCATGTGATTTCTGTTATCGGTGATGGCGCCATGTCAGCTGGTCTGGCCTATGAAGCCATGAACAATGTCGGGGCCGACAAATCACGCCAAATTGTTATTCTTAATGACAATGGTATGTCAATCGCCCCCGGTGTCGGAGCGCTGACCAATTATTTGTCGTGGCTGGTGTCTTCGCGCCCGTTTTTGTCCTTGCGCGATATTGCCAAGCAACTGACCAAAAAATTCCCGCAACCATTGCAGATTGCAGCAGCGCGAGCCGATGAATATGCCCGCGGGATGGTTTTTGGCGGCACATTGTTTGAAGAACTCGGGTTCTATTATGTCGGCCCGATCAACGGCCATGATCTTGATTCACTGGTGCCGATTTTGCAAAATGTTCGCGACGCTGACATGCTCGGCCCCATCCTTGTTCACGTGGTGACGGAAAAGGGCAAGGGCCATCCGTTCAAGACCGAGACCCAGGAAAAGTACCACGCCGTCGGTAAATTCGATAAAGAGACCGGTGAATTTTTGAAGGTCAAATCGAACGCCCCAAGTTATACATCTGTTTTTGCCAACGCTCTGATCAAGGAAGCGAAAAAAGACAAGACCATTGTCGCCATTACCGCCGCCATGCCTTCAGGCACCGGCATCGACAAATTTGAAAAACATTTCCCTGACCGCACATTCGATGTGGGAATTGCCGAACAGCACGCGGTTACTTTTGCTGCTGGCATGGCAACCGAGGGCTATAAGCCTTTTGTTGCGATTTACTCAACCTTTTTGCAGCGTGCTTACGATCAAATCGTTCACGATGTCGCCCTGCAAAATCTGCCGGTCCGCTTTGCAATTGACCGGGCAGGGCTGGTTGGTCAGGACGGGGCCACTCACGCCGGTAGTTTTGATGTGGCTTATCTCGCCTGTGTTCCCAATATGATCATCATGGCCGCTTCTGATGAAGCAGAGCTTGTGCACATGGTGGCCACAGCCCGTTCCATTGATGACGGGCCATGCGCCTTTCGCTATCCGCGTGGCGCCGGTGTTGGTGTCAGCCTGCCAAAAGAAGGCATACCGCTGGAAATCGGCAAAGGCCGGATCATCCGTCAGGGCACCAAAGTTGCGCTGCTGTCGTTCGGTGCCCGTCTACAGGAATGTCTTAAAGCGGCTGAAGAACTCGAAGCTCAGGGGCTTTCAACAACGGTTGCCGATGCTCGCTTTGCCAAACCGCTTGATACGCAGTTGTTGGCTGACCTGGCCAAAAATCATGAAGTGCTGGTAACCATCGAAGAAGGTTCCATCGGCGGCTTTGGCACGCAGGTTCTCCATCAGCTTGCCGCCAGCAACATGCTGCACAAGGGCTTGCGGGTAAGGCCGATGTTTTTGCCCGATCACTTCGTTATCCACGATGCACCGGGTGGCCAATATGAAGTGGCCGGTCTGCAAACTGAACATATCGTTGCCGAAGTTTTTGCCGCGTTGAATGGTGAAGCCAAAAAGATCATCGATTTTAAAGCCAAGGCCTGATGGCAAGTTCATCCTGCAATACGTGCGAACCAACGATTGATCGCGACCGCATAGCCGCTCTGGTGAAAAAAGCTTCATCGTCGTTCTACTGGGCCATGCGTATTTTGCAAAAACCCAAACGCGATGCGATTTTTGCCGTCTATGCTTTTTGCCGCGCTGTAGATGATGTTGCCGACGGGCCGATAGAGCTAAGCGTAAAACACACCGCCCTTGCCGGTTGGCGCAATGAAATCAACGCCCTGTTTGACGGCACCCCGACATACTCCATTGTTCAGGCACTAAAGCAGCCATCGCGGGATTATAATTTACGGCGTGAAGATTTTCTCGCTGTCATCGACGGTATGCAAATGGATGCCGATGGCCCGATTGTTGCTCCATCGCGGGATGAACTCGACCTGTATTGCGACCGCGTTGCTGCTGCTGTTGGACGGCTTTGTGTCGGTATTTTCGGAGAATCGGGTGAAAAGGGTTTGACCGTCGCCTACCATCAGGGCCGGGCGCTACAACTGACAAATATTCTGCGCGATGTGGCCGAAGATGCCAGCGAAGGCAGATTGTACCTGCCCAAAGAATATCTGGCCACTCACAACATTTCCAACCATAATCCTGAAAGCGTCATGACCCAAGCCGGATTTACCGCCCTGTGGCGCCAGCTTGCCGATGAAGCCGAAGCGCAATACGAAAAAACCTATGCCGCGCTCGCCCGGTGCGACCGCCGTAAAATGCGCGCGTCCTATATCATGGCCGACATCTACCATCTTAATCTCAAACGCATGAAAGCCTTGAGTGATGAGGAACTGGCCAATCCGCTATTGAATAAGCGGCTGGTCGGTAAATTTGAAAAACTGGCCATCGCCGTGAAATCGTTCTGGTCCTGAACCATGACCCGTGCCCACATCATAGGTGCCGGTCTTGCCGGTCTTTCTGCTGCCGTTCAGCTGGCCCAAAAAGGTGTCGGGATTACCCTGTATGAGCAGGCCAATCAGGCCGGTGGCCGGGCCCGGTCATTCCATGACAGCCATCTTGACCGTACCATCGACAACGGCAATCACTTGCTGCTGTCAGGCAATTATTCAGCCCTTGATTTTCTCGCCATTATCAATGCCAGCGGGCGTCTGATTGGTCCTGACAATGCCCGTTTTGACTTTGCCGATCTTGAAACCGATGACCGCTGGACAATCAATTTCAATCGCGGTCCGGTGCCGTTGTGGGTGTTATATGAGCAAAGCCGCGTGCCGGGCACATCGATGATGGATTACGTTGCCGGTCTTAAATTGCTGACCGCCGGAAACCGTTCAGTTGCCAGCCTGTTTGGTGATCAGGGCCAGATGTACCGGCGTTTTTGGGAACCATTCTCGGTTGCGGTTCTCAATACGGAACCAAATGAGGCTGTGGCCCGTTTACTTCTGCCGGTTATCCGTGAAACGCTGGCCAAAGGTGCCGAATACTCAAAACCACTGGTGGCCAGAAACGGCTTGTCAGATACTTTTGTTGATCCGGCCCTGAAATGGCTGGAGCGGCGCAAAGCCGACATTCGTTTTGGTCAACGGATCACCAGCCTGGAAAACGATGGCAAGCAGATTACGGCAATCAAAACTGCCCGGACAACAGAGATTGTCGAAAAAGGTGATCTGGTCGTAGTCGCCACCCCGCCCTGGGTGACACCAACTCTGGTTGAGGGTGTGGAAGCGCCCGATGAATATGCACCAATCGTTAATCTGCATTTTCAGGTCGATGGTTTCAGTGAGGCAAAAACCGATACGCCGATGCTGGGTCTTGTCGGCTCTCCGGCCCATTGGTTGTTTGTCCGGGATGATATCATTTCAGTCACCGTCAGCGCCGCTTATGGTCTGGTCGAAAAATCAGCCAGAGAAATCGCCGCCATCATTTGGCCCGATGTTGCCAAGGTCTTTGAACTCGATGCAAAATCAACGCCGCCGGTTCGCGTTATTAAGGAACAGCGGGCAACTTTCAGAACCACCCCGCAGCAACTGAACCGCCGCGCCCCGGCAAAAACCCCATTTAAAAACCTGGCCCTTGCCGGTGACTGGACCGACACCGGTCTTCCCGCCACCATCGAAGGTGCTATACGTTCAGGCGTAACCGCAGTAAAGACACTACAACGATGACCAGTTTGATTGATACAGCCCGCGCCAACGCCAAAGACGCCGCCGACCATTTGCTGGCCCGCCAGCATGATGACGGCCATATCGTCTATGAACTGGAAGCCGATGCCACCATCCCGGCCGAGTATATTTTTCTCAATCATTTCCTTGATGATCTGGAACCGGAACTGGAAACCGAGATGGGCGAATATTTGCGCTCCATCCAGTCCGACCGTCACGGTGGCTGGCCATTGTTCCATGATGGTGATTTCAATATCTCAGCCTCGGTCAAAGCCTATTACGCTCTGAAAATTATCGGCGATGATATAAACGCCGATCACATGGTGCGGGCCCGCACCGCTATTTTAGGTTTTGGCGGGGCTGAAAAGGCCAATGTTTTCACCCGCTATGCGCTGGCCCTTTTCGGCCAAGTGCCCTGGCGCGCCGTGCCAGCCATGCCGGTCGAACTGATGTTGATGCCGCGCTGGTTTCCGGTCAATATCTGGAAGTTTTCCTATTGGTCACGAACGGTTATTGGCCCGCTGCTCATTCTGGCCTCCAAACGCCCGTTGGCCAAAAACCCGCGCCAGGTCAATTGCCCTGAGTTGTTCAAAACCCCGGTCGATCAGATCAAAATATGGAACGTTAACCCGACCGGTACCCGTTGGGGTGATTTTTTCATCGCCCTTGATAAGTTTTTGCACCCGCTGGAAAAATACATTCTGCCTCGTCTGCCTTTCCGCAAAAGAGCCGTGCGTCGGGCCCTCGAATTTATTAACCCGCGTCTTAACGGCTATGAAGGTTTGGGCGCGATTTTCCCGGCCATGGCCAACGCCACCATGGCCTTCAATGTTCTGGGCTATGACAAAGACCATCCCGATTACGCCGTTGCGCTTGGATCGGTGCGCAAGCTGGTGGTTGAAACCCGCGACAAGCGCAAGGGCAGGGCACGCTATTGCCAACCCTGTGCCTCGCCAATCTGGGATACTTCGCTGGCCGCGCACGCCTTGCTTGAAGCAGGAGTGGAACGCACCGACAAGCGGGTAATCGCTGCCTGCGACTGGCTGGCCAAAGAACAAATTCTCGATGTAAAAGGCGACTGGTCAGTCAATGCCCCCGACCTGCGCCCCGGCGGTTGGGCTTTCCAGTATAAAAATGACTATTACCCTGATGTCGATGACACCGCCGTCGTCGGCATGTTGCTGCACCGGGTTGATCCTGAAAAGTACAAGGAAAATATAGATCGCGCCGCTGAATGGATTGAGGGCATGCAGTCGACCAATGGCGGTTGGGGGTCCTTTGATATCGACAATGATGCCGATTTCCTCAACTCGATTCCTTTTGCCGATCACGGCGCCTTGCTCGACCCGCCAACCGTTGATGTCGCTGCCCGCTGCCTGTCATTTCTCGCCCAGATTGGTTATGACAAAAACCACAAAACCCTCCAGCGCGGCATTGCCTATCTCAAGGATGAGCAGGAACAGGACGGCTCATGGTTTGGCCGCTGGGGGACAAACTATGTCTATGGCACATGGTCAGCTTTATGTGCGCTTAACGCCCTGGAGCAAGATATGAAAGCTCCCTGGATACGTAACGCTGTCGACTGGTTGAAAGCACGCCAGCGAGATGACGGTGGCTGGGGCGAAGATGGCGCAACCTATTGGGACGACCGAAAATCAGAGGTAAAAACCTCCACCCCCTCCCAAACCGCCTGGGCCTTGCTCGGCTTGATGGCCGCTGGCGAGGTCGATGAAAGCGAAGTCGACAAGGGCATCGCCTACATCAACAATCAACCCCGCGATGGTGCCAAATGGGACGAGGAGGCTTACACCGCCGTTGGCTTTCCCCGCGTCTTCTACCTACGCTACCACGGCTATTCCGCTTTCTTCCCAACCTGGGCTCTAGGTCGCTATGCCAGTCTAAAACGAGGCAATTCGCGCAGTGTTGAGTGGGGGATGTAAAGTAATCTCATGACAATTGCCTTAATCACCGGCCTTAAATTTGAAGCTAAACTAGCCAACGATCTGGTTAAAGAAGCCGATGCCGATACGAGTGTGCAGGTTGCCGGGCTTGGTGCGCCGTTTGCTGAGAAAATTGTGGCGGAAGCCAAACAGGCTGGGGCGATGGGTATTGTCAGTTTTGGAGTGTGTGGCGGGCTTGATCCAGCGTTGGTTCCGGGCACCGTAGTTTTGCCGGAAACCATTTTGGCACCAGATAAAATTTCAGTGGATGTCGCTTGGCGAGATCGCTTGCTGGAATTGCTCATCGATAGTTACGACATCACCACCGGCTCGTTGCTGACCGTAAAAAGCGCCGTTGAAACCATTGAGGGAAAAGCAACTCTGTTCAAACAAACCCGAGCCTGCGCTGTTGATATGGAAAGCGGTGTTTTGGCTCGCGAAGCGGCAAAACACGACTTGCCCTTCATTGTGGTCCGTGCGGTGCACGACCCGGCATCGCAAGCTATTCCGGTAGGCCTCAGGGATATCGTAAATAGCAATGGTCAGATAGATGGCTGGAAGCTGGTCAAGGGGTTGATTTTCAATTGGCCGGGAATGAAGGTGCTGAATCAAATGTCCAGTAACGACCAACAGGCCCGCACCAACCTCGAAGGTCTAACCCGCCTTGCGCTTCCCGGTTTCAGTCTCGACCACTGATTGCTCTTCAACGATCTTTTCAAACATATACTCAGCCGGGCGCTGGTTTGACAGGTCGATTTCCGGGGCCATCGGGCCTTCAGTATCAACACCTTTGAGAAACACTTTTAAAGCTTTGAGCGGGTGGGCCACGGTGTCGGCAACCGCTGTTGGTTCAAATCCGCAATGGACCATGCAATCGGCACATTTTTCATATTTCCCGGTGCCATATGAATCCCAGTCAGTGTTTTCCATAAGTTCCTTGAAGGTTTTTACATACCCCTCACCAACAAGGTAGCAGGGTTTCTGCCAGCCAAACACACTCAGGGTCGGATTGCCCCATGGCGTGCATTCATATTGCTGGTTGCCGGCCAGAAAATCCAGAAACAGGCTCGACTGGTTAAACATCCATTTGCGACCCTTTTCACGACCAAGCCGGAATACGTCACGGAACAGGTTTTTGGTCTGGGTGCGTTTGAGGAAGTATTCCTGACCATCGGCTCGCTCATAGGCATAGCCCGGTGAAATGGTAATACTCTCGACACCCAGCGTCATGACAAAATCAAAAAACTCAGCCATCGCATCAGGCTTGGCATTGTTGAATAACGTCGCGTTGATCGTAACCCGAAAGCCTTTCTCTACGGCCAGTTTGATCGCTTCAATGGCAATCTTGAAGGTGCCTTTTTGCGCTACGGCACGGTCATGTTCTTCTTCAAGCCCGTCAAGATGGACCGAAAATGTTAAATAAGGCGAGGGCGTGTAATCCTTCATACGCTTTTTCAACAGCAGCGCATTGGTGCACAGATAAACAAATTTCTTGCGTGCCACGATGCCGGCAACAATGGCTGGCATTTCCTTGTGAATGAGCGGTTCGCCACCGGGGATGGATACAATCGGTGCACCACATTCATCCACCGCATCAAGACATTCCTGGGTCGAGAGGCGCTTGGCCAGAATGGGTTCGGGATAGTCAATCTTGCCACAACCGGGACAGGCCAGATTGCATTTGAACAATGGCTCAAGCATCAGTACCAGCGGATAGCGTTTGGTGCCGGTAATTTTCTGCTTCATGATATAGGCGCCAACACGGGCCTGTTGTATGAGGGGAACTGCCATTTGGTCTCTTTGTAGGTTCAAATTTTAACTTGCTGAGAAGTAGCCATTTAATTCATTAGCGTCAATAGCATGCCTTGCGGCTTTTTACCTGTCGGATTACCCTTGTTCCTTTGCCACCGGCCCGTGCCCGATTGTCCAGGCAATGAATTGCGGCAACACAATCAGCGTGGTTATTAGGGTGATAATGATGGCAATTGTAAGAAGTTCGCCCATTGATGAAGTGCCCTTGTGCGAAGACAGCCACAAGGTGCCAAAAGACCCGATGGTGGTCATGGCTGAAATCAGTACCGCGCGCGGTGTTGTAGTGTCGACTACCTGTCTCTTTGCCCCGTCTTCACGGGCCCGCATGACATAATGGATAGCCGAATCAACCCCCAGGCCGAGCAGCAACGGCAAGACAATAACGTTGGCAAAATTAAACGGTGATTTGAAAATCACCGTATAGGCGATCAGTAACAGGGCTGACAAAAGCAGCGGTGCTAGTACCAGTGTGATTGAAACCGCTGATCGCAGGACCGGAATAAGAACCAGTAAAACCAGACCAAATGCGATGATACTGGCCAGTCGCATGGCATTGGAAACCACATCGGCCGCGCCGGTAATTTCCACCGGTGTTCCGGTGACATTGGGAGCCAGTTGGCGAACCTCTTTAACAAAGGCCCGCAAGGCTTTTTCATCGCCCAGATTATTGCGCGGAATAACTTCGATCCGCCAGCGGCCATCGCCGGTCACATAGCGTCTGGCAATATCAACATCGAGCGTTTCAACAGTCAGCGGTTCAGTAACCGCCATCAACGCCAGTTTTTGCACCAGACTGGGGAATTGTATAAAAATGTCGCGCTCGAGCAGTCGTATTGCTTCATCACTGGCAGGCTTTGGCCGGTTAAGCACAACCAGTGCCCGACGCAGATTTGCAGCTTCCGCACGTAAATTTTTAGGTGTTTTTTCCAGCAGTTCGATTTTCAGCAGTGCTTTTTCAACCTGGCCAAGTGCCGCGCGACGCTGCTTGGCCGTAAGAGGCGTTGGCGGCGCAGGTTGATCGGGAACAATGCCGTATAATGAGCGAAGTCTGGCCAGTTTGACTTCCTGTCGGGCCGGTAAAAAACTGTCCACCCAACGCACCGACTTGACACTGTCAAGCTGTTGCAGCCTGGGCACCAATTGCTCGGCAGTCTCGGCATCTTTTACAATAATCTGTGCCGCATAGGCTTCACCGGGCTGGTTTTTCAAAATTTCCTTAAAGGCGATAACCGACGGCGCATTGGGATCTTTCAGGTTTACCGGATCACCGTCAAACTGAACATCACGCAGCAAAAAGATTGCAGCAACAGCGACCAGAACCGTAAAGATCGTCGTGCCAAGCCGTAAATGATGCCAGACCGGTTTTGACAAAACCGGCTTGTTGTGCAGATGCTTTTCTGTCGGCGTGATATCCATTTTGGCCAATACCGCCGGAATAAGTGTCAGGGAAGCGGCAAGAGCAACGACAATGCCGCCAGCCGCAATAATACCCAATTGCGCCATGCCGACAAAGTCACTGGGAATGAAGGCCAAAAAAGCCAGAGATGTTGTTAATGTACACAGTGCCAGGGCTGGTCCGGCATGATGGGCAGCCGCCGCAATGGCCGGTAAGTTATCACGGCCGCGTATCCGCTCTTCCCAATAGCGCAAGACCGTATGAATGGCGTAATCAATACCAAGGCCGATAAACAACACTGCAAAGGCAACCGAAATCATGTTCAGCGAGCCAACCGCCAAGGTGGCAAAGCCGATATTGGTCATGAAGCCGAGGATCAGCAAAGACAAGGCCGGGACAATCAAACGGGTGACCGGCATGCCGAGCCAGATGACGATGGTAACAAGCACAAAGGAAACCATCCCGGCAAGCGCCGCCCCTTGAGTCACTGATTGAAACTCTTCCCCGTTAAGGGCAGCTTCGCCGGTCAGCGAGAGCTTTATGGCACCTGATCGGGTCACTTCCGGGTCGGAGATGATATGCTTGGCTTCTTTAAGCGCCGCTTCGGAAGGGTCAATAAGAGAAAAATCCAGCACCGGCTTAACTGAAATAAACCAGCGTTTGGGTTCTTGACCAAT
The DNA here is from genome assembly GCA_030626025.1 of Anderseniella sp. Classification (GTDB taxonomy): domain Bacteria; phylum Pseudomonadota; class Alphaproteobacteria; order Rhizobiales; family Aestuariivirgaceae; genus JALWJW01. Next base: position 17,845 of record DAOUPT010000006.1, read on the forward strand.
TTTGCCGGTAACAGTTGCCGACCAGTCTAATAACCGGTCGCGGTTCTTGATACGGGCGGTCACAGTTTTCTTTGTTTCACGCAAAAACCCGCCCAGCGAGTCCAGAGCGTCGGGCGCTCTGCCTGCTGCAATTGCCGGTGCTAGTTGGTTGAGTATTCGGGCAAGACCAACAAGGTTGGGTGACGCAGATAGTATTTTCAGCACCCCGGCGCTCTTTTTGGTTTTGTTGACAATGTCTTCGATGTCGCTTTCCGGTAGATACAAGATACCATAGCGGTCGAAAAATGCGCCCAATCCCGGCGCATAGACGTCTGAGAAAAGGTCTTTACGTGAGGCAAAAGATTCCACTAAAGCCCGGCTGGCCTCGCGTGCCTGTTCCCCATCGGGTGCCTCAACCACAACAATAAAGTTGTTGTCGCTGGTTGGAAAAGACTGGGTAAAATCGGCAAAAGCCTTGCGGAAAGGTAGATCGTCGGCGATCATTTTGCCCGGATCAGTGTTTATCTCCAGACTGGTGAACGCCAAAACCATCGACAGCACAGCAATCGTCAACCAGCCGATCAAAACCTTGCCGCCGTGAAGAGCACTGTAGCCGGCAATGTGGCCATAAATATTTATCGGTGTGGTGTGTTTTTTGTTCACGACTTGCTGCCTTTTGGGGACCCGGCCAGGGCATTTTTTGCAATACGGGTCAGGCTTTCCCACGCCGGTCCGGGGAATCTGTGCAGGTCTTGCATAACTTTTTCAAACCCGTCCATGAACCAGTCAATGTCACTTTCATTGAAAGTCAGCGGTGGAATGAGCTTTATCGTCGTCATCTTGTTACCAGCCACCTGGGTCAAAATTTTATGGTCCTGCAGCAGTGGAATAGTGATCGCCTGACAAAACAAATCCTCGTTGATTTTATTGACCGTCGCCCAGGCAGTTTTCAGTTTTAGCGATTTGGGTTTGCCAAACTCGATGGCCAGCATCAAACCGCGCCAGCGTACATCGGCAATAAATTCATATTTGTCCTTGAGGGCGAGCAGCCGCTGGCCGAGCAGATCGCCCATTCGGGCTGCATTTTCAATCAGGTTTTCATCATCAAGAACGCTGAGTGTCGCCAGACCGGCGGTCATGGCAAAATTGGATTTACCGAAAGTTGATGAGTGAACCACGGCCCGATCAAGCGATGAAAAGGTCTTGCCAAACACCTTTTCCGTCATCACCACCGCTGCGATTGGCACATAACCACCCGAAAGTGATTTGGACACAATGACAACGTCAGGCTTAACGTCTTTCTCGTGATGCAGGGCAATAAATTTGCCGGTGCGGCCGATGCCGCTTTGCACTTCATCGGCGATAAACAGGCTACCATGTTCGTGGCACAGCTTTGAAGCTTCAGCCAGAAAGCCTGCTGGTGGCATATTTACGCCCTTGCCCTGTACCGGTTCAATAAAAAATGCCGCCACATCGCCCTTGGACAGTTCACGCTCCAGGGCCGCAATATCTCCAAGCGGGATTTTGCGCGAGGCAGCCAGATCACCGAAGTTTTCCTTAAAAACCTCACTGCCATTCATCGCCAAAGCACCGGTGGTCAGGCCGTGAAATGCGCAAGAAGCATAGAGCACGGTATTTCGGCCGGTGGCGCGACGGGCAAATTTGATGGCGGTTTCGTTGGCCTCAGCCCCGGTCGAGCAAAAATAGACCTTGTTGAGGCCATAGCCGATGCGTTGTTTTAATTCGCGCGCCAGCACACCACACAACACAGGTGTTTCCATTTGCACCAGACTGGAATAATCGGCCTCGATAAAATCGGTCAGTGCTTTTTGTACAACCGGGTGATTGCGCCCGATATTAAACATGCCATAACCGGCCAACATGTCGAGATACTTGTCGCCGTTACTGTCAAACAGATAACTGCCCTTGCCGCGCACATAGGTTTTGTCAAATCCGATAATTTTCAACGCTTTGGCAAATTTCGAATTCACGTGTTCGCCATACATGGCGTTGTCACGCGAGAGGTTTTCCGCCATCAGGGTTTTAATGTCAAAAGGCATGAAATAAGCGTCCGCCGTCAGTTCTGATTATTGCTTTGCCACAGTCGATAGAGGCGAGTGGCATTAGTGCCGTTTTATAGCATTGATTCAAACAATCCACATGTAAAACAGTCACATTTTAATCATATGCTTGTTGAGCATATATCTTTTCGATATATGCTTGAATGATATATATCAAAGTGATATAGAAATATAAGAGAATTTGATCGTAGAGGAATTACCCATGAATGTGCGCACATTATGTCTTGGGATTTTGACATTTCAGGAAGCATCGGGATATGAGATCAAAAAGATGGTGGAAGACGAAGTTTTCAGCCACTTTATTGATGCCAGTTACGGCTCGATTTATCCTGCTTTAACAAAAATGATGAATGAAGGTCTGGTGTCCGTGCGGGCTGAAGAGCAGGCCGGCAAACCCGACAAGAAGGTCTACAGCATCAGCCAGACCGGGCGTCAGGAACTTGCCAATGCCCTTGCGGTTGATCCGGCTGAAGACAAGTTTAAATCCGAATTTCTGTTTCAGGTGATGATGCGCGAATTCCTGCCAAAATCCCACATTGCTGATATTTATGATGCCCAGATGCAGTATCTGCGTGATGAACTCGAGCATATAGAAACAAGCGCTTGTAATTGTCCTGCTGGCGTCACTAACCATCAAGGAATGGAATTTGTCGCGGGCTATGGCAAAGCATGCCTTTCTGCCGGGTTGAAATATCTCGAAGAACACAAACAGGAAATTATTGAACCGGTTGTGGCAAAACTCAAAGCGGTCGAAAGTTAAGGTCTTTTATTATGAAAAGCTCGTATTTGTGGGCAGGCCTCATCGGCGCGATAATCGTCAGCTGGTTTGTGTCCGGCAATCTTGTCGCCCTCGGTTTGCAGGAAAAACCTGATCAAAAACCGGTTGTGGTGGCATCGCCAAAGAAAAAAGAAAAACTGTTTAAGGTCGAAGCGCGGTTGTTCGGAGCAAAAATGCGCCAGACCTCTCTCATGGTGCGCGGCCGCACCCAGGTTGAAAAACAGGTATCGGTTCTCGCGCGCACCACTGGCATTGTTGAGCAAGCTGATTTTGAAGAGGGTGACACGATCAGGACCGGCGATTTGTTATGTCGGCTTGATTTGCGTGATCGCAAAGCCCGTCTGGCTCAGGCAAAGGCTCAATTGGCCAGCCGCCAGCGTGACTATGAAGCGGCCCGCCAGTTGTACAAGAAAAAGTTTGCCTCCGCTGCAAAAATGGCCTCTGATCGCGCCCGTTTCGATGCGGCGTTGGCGGCAGTGGAACAAATCGAACTGGAAATCGGATACACCAACATCAAGGCCCCGATCAACGGCATAATCACCGGTTTTGAGGGCGAAAAAGGCCAGTTTTTGCAGGCAGGAAAACCCTGCGCCGTTATTTCAGTGTTTAATCCGCTATTGGTGGTCATACAGGTTGGTGAGCGTGATATTAACAGCGTAAAGCTAAACCACAAAGCCAGCGCCCGTTTGGTGACCGGCAGCAACGTTACCGGCAAAGTCAGTTATATTTCTCCCACCGCTGATGTTGCCACCAGAACCTTCAAGATCGAAATATCGGTCAGCAACCCCGATAACAAACTGCGCGACGGCATAACCGCCGAGGTCTCTCTTCCGCTTGCACCGGTAAAAGCTCATTTGATACCAGCCGGTGTCATCGGTCTTGATGATGATGGCCAGATTGGTGTTCGCACCATAATCGAGAGCAACAAGGTAAAATTTGTTCCGGTCAAACTGGTTGGTCAAACCCGCAGCGGCACATGGGTGCAAGGCTTGCCGGATGAAGTAACAATCATTATCACCGGTCAAGATTATGTGCTTTCGGGCCAAACTGTTGATGTGGTTTTTTCAGCTGAGTCTGCTTCATGATCACCGCCCTTGAACAGATTTTACGCCGCCCGCGGGTGGTGCTGACCATCATGGTGGTGCTGGTGGTTGCCGGTATCGCCAGCTACATTTCCCTGCCCAAGGAAGCCCGTCCCAACATTGAAGTGCCGGTTTATTATGTCGCCATCCCGTTGCAGGGGGTATCGCCTGAAGACGCCGAGCGTCTGCTGGTCAAGCCGATGGAAGAAAAACTGCGCGGCCTTGATGGTATCAAGGAAATTACCGGCATCGCCTCGCAAGGGTTTGCGGCAATTATTGTCGAGTTTGAGGCCGAGATCGATACCCGGAAAGCTTCTCGTGATGTGCGCGAAAAGGTTGATCTGGCAAAAGCCGAACTACCTTCAGGTGCTGAAGACCCGGTGGTCAGCGAAGTAAACCTCAATCTGTTCCCGACCCTGCTTGTCGCCTTGTCCGGTGATGTGCCAGAGCGAACCCTGTTTCGCCATGCCAAACAATTGCAGGAACAAATCGAAACAATCCCTTCGGTCCTTGAGGCCAATCTGACCGGCCAGCGTGAAGAGCTGCTTGAGGTCAATATTGATGAATTGAAGTTGGAAGCCTACAAGGTTTCTCAACTCGAACTGATCACCGCCGTGACCCGCAATAACCGTCTGGTTGCCGCTGGTGCGATTGATGCCGGCAAGGGGCGTTTCAACGTCAAGGTTCCCGGACTTTTTGCCACCGCACAAGATGTTTTTTCCGTACCGATAAAAGTCAACGGTGATGCCGTTGTCACTCTCGGTGATATTGCCGATATCAGACGCACCTTCAAGGATGCAACAGGCTATTCGCGCATCAATGGTCGCCCGGCCATTGCCATTTCGATCGTCAAACGTCTTGGTGAAAACATTGTTGCTACCAATCAGCAGGTCAAGGACATCGTTAAAAAGACCACCGCTGACTGGTCCGACAAGGTTCACGTTGATTTTGCCCTCGATGAATCGCAAATGATTTTTGAAGTTTTGGGCTCCCTGCAGTCGTCTATCCTGACCGCCATTGCGCTGGTTATGGTGATTTGCGTTGCCGCTCTTGGCATGCGCTCGGCATTGATGGTCGGGCTGGCTATTCCGACTTCATTCATGCTCGGATTTTTGATTGTCAACCTGATGGGCAATTCGATCAACAACATGCTGATGTTCGGCATGGTGCTGACCGTTGGCATGCTGGTTGATGGTGCTATTGTGATAACCGAATATGCTGATCGAAAAATGTCTGATGGCGTCCATCGCAGCGAAGCCTATATTCTGGCCGCCAAGCGCATGTTCTGGCCGGTGGTCTCTTCAACTGCCACAACGCTTGCTGCCTTCCTGCCGATGTTATTCTGGCCCGGTGTTACCGGTAAATTCATGTCCAACCTGCCGGTTACAGTGATTATCGTTTTGTCAGCATCGCTGGTTACCGCAATGGTTTTCCTGCCGGTGATCGGGCGTTATTTCGGCAAGGTCGAAAAGCCCGGTGATGCGAATTTGCATGCGATATCAACCGGTGAAACCGGCAATTTGCGAGATCTTGGCGGGTTGACCGGCATCTATGTTCGAATGTTGTCGGGTATGATCAAGTTCCCGCTATTTGTCACCACCATCGCGCTCGGCCTAATTGTCACAACCTTTGTCATCTTTCCAAAATACAGCAACGGCGTGACGTTTTTTGTTGATACCGAAGTTGATCAGGCCATTGTTTATGTTCGCGCCCGTGGCAACCTTTCCGTTGATGAGAAACTGCGCCTGACCAGAAAAGTCGAAAACAAACTTCTGTCCATTGATGGCATCGAAACCGTGGCAACGACCGTTGGCGGCGGCGGTGCTGGCGGTCCAAAGATCGGTAGTGGCGGCGGGCTGGATAAGCCCAAGGATGTTATTGGTCAAATGACCATTGAATTGGGTGATTTTAGCACCCGTCGACGTGGCGCGGTAATTTTGCGTGAAGCGCGCCAGAAAACCGCTAACATGGCCGGTCTGATTGTCGAAATCAAAAAACGTGAAGACGGTCCACCGAGCGGCAAGGATATTCGTTTACAGGTGCGCGCCAGCGATGCGGTTACCACCAACAAGGTGGCAAAACAGGTGCGGGCTCACCTTGAGAAAAATATCACCGGTCTGGTCGATATTACCGATGAAACACCGCTGCCCGGTATCGAATGGACATTGGTTGTCGATCGCAAGGAAGCCGGTCGCTATGGCACCGATATATCATCGGTTGGCGCGATTATCCAACTGGTGACCAATGGTATTCTGGTTGGCACCTATCGCCCCGATGATTCAACCGACGAGGTCGACATTCGGGTCCGCCTGCCCAGAAACGAACGCTCGCTCGAACGCATTCAGAATATGCGGATCAGGACCCCCAATGGCATGGTGCCCCTATCCAACTTTGTCACCAGACAGGTAAAACCGGCCGTTGACAGCATTATCCGCAAAGACGGTCTGGTCTCGGTTTATGTCAAGGCAAATGCCGCTGAAGGTATTGATCCTGATAACAAGATTGCCGAGCTTGACACCTGGCTGAAAGCTCAAAACTGGCCGGCTGATGTAAAGTTTCGTTTTCGTGGCGGCGATGAAAACAAAAAGAAAAGCCAGGCCTTTTTAACCAAAGCCATGCTGGCCAGCATCTTTTTGATGTTCATTATTCTAGTCACCCAGTTCAATAGTTTTTATCACGCCATGCTCACCCTTTCGACGCTGGTGATGTCGGTTTCTGGGGTTTTGATCGGCATGATGGTCACCGGCCAGTCGTTCTCGGTGATTATGACTGGTACTGGTATTATCGCGCTGGCGGGAATTGTCGTTAACAATGCCATCGTACTGATTGATACCTATCATGTGCAACTGGGTGAAGGTGTGCCGGTTCGAGAAGCTGTACTGCGCACCGCAGCCCAACGCCTGCGTCCGGTTTTGCTGACCACCATCACCACCATTTTCGGCCTGCTACCAATGATCTTCCAGATCAACCTTGGCTGGTTTGAGCGCACCGTGGCTATCGGCTCGCTCAGTTCAAACTGGTGGGTGCAACTGGCCACCGCCATCAGTTTTGGTCTGGCCTTTGCAACCTTGCTGACATTGTTCCTGACCCCGGTCTTGCTGGCCGCACCAACTGTGTGGAAAGATATGTTTGTCAGACTGTTCCAGCGGTTTAAAAAACAGCCGCAAGCGGCAACAAAACCGGGCAATGACAACAAAAAAGGTCAAGCCGGTACTTTGGTTGAGGCTGCTGAATAGGGTTGGGCAACATTTGTCGCAAAAATGTGTTATGCTGCACTTTCCAAAACAGTACTTGTTAACAAATACCTGGAGGAAAAAAATGACAGTAGCGAACATCCTTGGGCATAAATCGGGCGCCGAGCTCATCTCCTGCAAGCCATCTGACAGCATTGAACAGGTTGCCCGACGATTGTCCAAGCACCGGATCGGCGCGGTGTTTATTGTCGATGATAAAGATGATTTGGTCGGCATCGTTTCAGAACGCGATATCGTCCGCAACATGGCCAGCGATGGCGCAGGAGTGCTCAGCAACACCGCTGCTGATATTATGACCAGCGAGGTCGTGACCTGTCTGCCAAGCGATACGGTTACCATGCTTATGGGCCTGATGACCGAGAACCGGGTCCGTCACATTCCAGTGGTGGTTGATGGTAAAATCGAAGGCGTTGTATCTATTGGCGATGTGGTTAAAGCCCGTATTGCCGCCGCTGAACGCGAAGCAGCCGAAATGATGCAATACATATCTTCAGGCGTTTAAGGCGTGTCTCCCAAAAGTGGACACCGGTTTTGGGGTAAAGACACGCTTTAAAACAAAGACTAACTACTCTCTTTGAGATCAGCTTTTTTGTGACGGTTATAGCTGCGCCAGCCGATTGGCAGCATGACCAGATATCCAAGAACGGTCAGTGTTAAAAGCTGCCAGGGGTAGCTGATCAAAAGGACTGTAAACAATACACTGCCTGCTAAAATTGGCAGCACCAGATCACGGTCAACCCGCTGGCCGAAGCCTTTGCCTGAAAATGTCGGAATTTTGCTGATAATCAAAAAGGCGACAAAGGCAACAAACACCAGAATATAAGGTGCGGCAGCTTTGGTGTCGGTAATGATACCCAAAAACCCCAGATACATCGGCAACATGACCAACGCAGCACCAGCCGGTGCGGGAACCCCGGTAAAAAATTTAACCGCCCATGCGGGCTTGTCAGGGTCTTCCAGGGCAACATTAAATCGGGCCAGACGCAAGGCCATTGCCACCACCAGTGCCAGTGCCACCACCCAGCCGAGATTTTTCAGCGAGTTCAGCGACCACATGTAAATCAACAGGGCAGGTGTTACACCAAAATTGACGAAATCTGCCAGTGAATCCAGTTCAGCGCCAAATCGGCTGGCCCCTTTGAGAAGGCGGGCAACCCGGCCGTCAAGTGCATCAAGCACCGTTGCAACGATAATGGCTGAAACAGCCAACTCAAACCGTCCGTCCATGGCCCAGCGAATGGAAGTAACCCCCAGACATAGCGCCAGCAGCGTAATTGCATTGGGCAGCAAAAACTTCAACGGAATGGTCTTGAACCGCTTCAGGCGTTGCTGGCGCGGTGTCTCGGTGTCGTTGGATGTATCGTCAAAAGGATCCATGTCAGACCTAACTTGTTCTTCCGGTTCGATGTTTGTGATCGCTTGATATATCGGCGAGAACCGTTTCACCCGCGACCGCTTTCTGACCTACACATACCAGAGCTTCGTGACCTTTCGGTAAATAGACGTCCACACGACTGCCAAAGCGGATCAAACCAAAGCGTTGACCGGCCAAAAGCTGGTCGCCTTCATTGACAAATTTGACAATCCGCCGGGCCACCAGACCGGCAATTTGCACAAAACCGATTTTGATACCGTCTTCGGTTTCTACCGTCAGGGCCTGGCGCTCATTGTGTTCACTGGCTTTATCGAGCTCGGCATTGATAAATTTCCCGGGAATATAGGAGATTTTATCAATTCTGCCATCAATCGGCGAGCGGTTTACATGCACATCAAAGACATTCATGAACACCGAAATCCGCACCGCTTCGTCGTCATCAAGGGCCAGTTCAGGTGGAACCTTGACGGTTTCAATCATGCTGACATGACCATCTGCCGGTGAAATGATCAGGCCTTTCTGTATCGGTGTAACCCGCTCGGGGTCGCGAAAAAAGTATACACACCACAAGGTTAAAATGACCCCGATCCAGCCAAACATTTCAGGCAGCCACAAAAACATCGCCAATGCCAGTGCGGCAAAGATGGCGATAAAGCGGTAACCTTCCTTGTGAATGGGGACAAAGATCGAGGATATGGATTCAATCACAGCAGATGCTCCTAAGACAAAATATTTCTGGCCTGTTTAACGCAAAAACCCCTCCCGGCAAAGGGAAGGGTCTTTAAATTTGCTATTGCGCCAGCTTTAGTGGCGATATGCTGACCCGCCTGTAGCCGCCATTGGACGGTCATAGAGGTGGAACAGGTCTTCGACATTGTCGTTTGCAGATGCAAAATCAGTTGCCGTGTCCTGTTTTGGCTGACAGCGAACTGCTGTGCCCATGACAGTGACCATGAAAACACCAGCTGTGATTTCTGTAATCTGCTCATTCAGGCCGATTACAGCGGTGGCACCGGCGTTTTTTGCAGACTTTGTCATTTCAACCATGGCTTCTTTTTTGATTTCTTCCAAAGCCTTGTCAAAATCAAGCATGCCGTTTTGTTTAACAGAACGGATACCGCCCTGGTAAGTTTTCATGATACGGCGACGCCACGTCGTGGACGCACGGACCATGCCTAAAGTTTCGACGATATCTTGATCGCCCAGTGTGTTGGTTGTCGTTACAATCATAACGCTCTCCCCTTATTATGTTAACGCCCGGCTATCTTGCCGTGGTCATCAACCTGTTAGAAACGAATATTTTGTCGTTCCGCCGATCGGTTCTCATCCGTTCGGTGATGCCACAATGGCCCACACAGGTTAACAACAGTGTTTACAAATCATATTTGGCTCAAATTTGAAGCGAATTTGGTCCTGTTTCGATTTTAACGGTTAACGAGGTATTTTTAACAAGATAAGATTTTATCTAATTTGCGGCACAACTGGCTGAATTATGCCGGTTTCCTGATTTTCTGCCAATAATCGCCGTGCCTCATCAGCTTCCAACTGACGGTTCCACATATCGGCATAAACGCCTTGTTTGTCCAGCAGGTCGGCGTGTTTGCCACGTTCGACGACCTCACCGGCAACCAACACCAGAATTTCATCGGCATCAACCACTGTAGAAAGTCGGTGAGCGATAACCAGCGTGGTGCGATCTTTTGAAACCATGCCAAGGGCTGACTGAATTTCCTGCTCGGTCAATGTATCAAGAGCTGAAGTTGCCTCATCCAGAATAAGGATTGGCGGCGCTTTCAAAATCGTCCGGGCGATTGCCACCCGCTGTTTCTCGCCGCCCGACAGTTTCAGACCCCGTTCTCCAACAAGTGCATCATAGCCCTCGGGAAGTTTCAGGACGAAATCATGTACCTGCGCCATTTTTGCCGCTTCTTTGATTTCTTCATTACTGGCACCGGGGCGACCGTAGCCGATATTATAAAGGATGGTATCATTAAACAGCACCGTATCTTGTGGCACCATGCCAATTGCAGCGCGCAGGCTGCCTTGCGTGGTTTTGGCGATGTCCTGGCCATCAATACGAATTTCACCACTGGCCAGATTGTAAAACCGGTAGAGAATACGTGAGATGGTTGATTTACCAGCACCCGATGGCCCGACAATCGCTGTCGTGCTGCCCGCCGGTACTTTGAACGAAACGTTCTTGAGGATATCTCGGGCAGGATCGTAAGAAAAGCAGACATTATCGAACTCTATATCACCGTTTGGAACAACAAGGTCCTTGGCACCGGCAACATCTTGTACGTCAGGGGAAACATCCATCAGCGAAAACATGGTTTCCACATCAATCAACCCCTGTTTGATGTCACGATACACGGTACCCAGAAAATTAAGCGGCAGATAAAGCTGGATCATGAAGGCGTTGATCAGCACAAAATCACCGACTGTCAGCACGCCCTGTTCAACACTTTGGGCTGCCAATATCATACAAATTGTCATGCCAATGGTAAAAATCAGCGCCTGACCCGAGTTAAGCACCGTCAGTGAGGTCCAGGTTTTAACCGCTGCTGCTTCATATTTTTTCATCGAAACTTCAAAGCGGTCAGCTTCATGCTGCTCGTTGCCGAAGTATTTCACTGTCTCGTAATTCAACAGACTGTCAACCGCTTTGGTGTTGGCTTCGGTGTCTGCTTCATTCATGGCCCGGCGAATGGCAATCCGCCATTCGGTCATTAAAAAGGTAAAGCCAACATAAAGTATGACCGTCACAGCTGTAATCGCTGCATAAATCCAGCCGTAATTCCAGGCAAGAATGCCGCAAACAAAGGTCAGTTCGATCATCGTCGGAAACGAGTTGAACAGCGAGAACCGCAAAATCACATCAATGCCCTTGGTGCCGCGCTCAATCACCCGCGTCAGACCACCGGTTCGCCGTTCAAGATGGAATCTCAGCGATAACCGGTGCATGTGATTAAAGGTGCGGATGGCCAGATCACGCACCGCACTTTGCCCGACCTTGGCAAACAACCCGTCACGAATTTGCGTCATGACAATCATCATCACCCGGCCAAAACCATAGGCGATGACCAGAAATATCGGCACCAGCATCAGCGAATAAACCGATACCGCCGCACCGCCATTGGTCAGCGAGTCGACCGCGTATTTAAAACTGAATGGCGTCACCACCGTAATGACTTTGGCAAATAGCAGCGCGATTAATGCGGCAATGACCCGGGTTTTGAGATCGCTGCGCCCGGTTGGCCACAAATATGGCAGGATCGCCAGCAAGGTTTTGATCTGACTTCCTTCGCTGTATTCAATGCTGGGGTCAGATTGTCTGGAAGGTGGGGACATTAAGGGAGCCGATTGCTGGAAGGATCAAGCTATACTATTTAAGCGATGCCTGACACATTACAATGGCCTGTGGAACGGTTAGTGGAAAAATGGTTTAATTGGCAGCAGCGTTTTTCTTAACTCCGTCCTTCTCGATAACAGCATTAAGCGGCTCACGCTGGTCCGGCTCAATAGAGCCGGTGGAGGTTGCACCGGGCGTAGTTAAAATCTGCCCGGGGTAAATCCGGTGCGGGTTTTTAATCTGCTTTTTATTGGCTTGATAAATCGTCGTATAGGCAATGCCCTTGCCATAAATCACCCGCGAGATATTCCACAAATTGTTGCCCGGCTGAATGACAACATGGGCAACCAGTTCAGGTTTTTCTTTTTTCGGCTGATTGGTTGCGACCCGAGCAGGTGTTGCCGGTGGCGTAGGCTTTGCTGGCGGGGCAGCGGCTTTGACAGGAGCAGGCGTTGTTATGGCCGCCTGCTTTTGCGGCGCAGGCAATGCTGGGGCCTTTGTGGTTGCAGGAGCTTGCGCAGTTGCAATAACGGCGTCGGTAACCGCCTTGGCAGTTTTGACCGGCTCCTTAACCGGTTGTGGTGTTTTTTCAACAGCGACAGTTTTAACAACGACTGGCGCTTTTGCCACTTTGGCCGGTGTTTCTACCTCGGCTGAAACCGCCAGCTTGGTTGGTTTGCGGGTGCTCAACAATGCTGCCACCTTGACCGGGTCAGCCCGCACAAATGGAACAGCGGTGCGTTGGGCAACTTTGCCCTTTACATCAACTTGATCGGCCCGCAATTCATGGGTGCCTGTCTTAATCTGTTCGCGCCCGCGAAACACCCAATTCCCGTCTTTGCCAACAACGGATTCCCCGACAAACTGGTTGTCGACATAAAGCCGGATGGTTTTACCGGCTGTTGCCTTGCCTGAGAAAACAATGTCACCACGGTCATTATAGTCGACCGTGCCAAAGGTCAGTTTGGCTGATTTGGTTGGCGTGGCTAATTTGTCAGGAACTGTGACCGGGGCAACATCTTTTTTAACCGGCAGCGTTTGAGGGGCAACCGTTTCAGGAGGCGTTGACACAACCACCTCATCACCGCCCGGCTGGATTTTTGTATCACCGGTTGGTAATTTACTGGCTTTAGCAGCTTTTGGGTCCTGCTGTAAAACCGGAGCAGATTGCGGCGTTGGCAGGCTGGCCATTTTCTCACGCAATTTTGGCGGCAGTTCCAATTGAGTTTTCAGCGCCGGCGCTGCGAATACTGGTACCGCATCCGGTGTTTGCAGGACACGGGTTGGCGCATCGGCTTTGGAAACCACGATCAAAGGTTTGTCCTTGGCATTGTCGGGCATCGCAATAAATATCGACTGCTTGGAGCGCACGGTCTTTTTGTTTTTTCCGGTTGCCTCGACAATGAGTTCATGGCTGCCCTTTGGTACCAGTTGATCAGGTACAAAAACCCAGTCACCCTTGTCATTGGCTTTCGATGTGCCAATGACCTTGCCATTTAGTTTCAAGGAAACGTCAGCGCCTGGTGCCGCTTTGCCAACCACCACAGCCCCGCCGTCTTCTTCAATGCGTACAATATCAAAAGTCGGGGCAACGACGCCAGATACAACCGGGTCCGGTTTTGCCTCTTGCTTTTTCTCTTGCCTGGTTTGCGGCGGATTAAACTTGGGAGCCGTTGGTGCCTTGGCTTCAATTTTTTGTTTGGGTGGCAGACTGGCCAGTTTTGTTACCGGTTTTTCAGGGGCCAATTTTTCAGGTACCGGCGTTTCTGTAGTCTTGATCTGCGGCTCGGGGATCACGAGTGGAGTTCTCTCAACCACAACCGGTATTTTTGAAGGCTGGTTCTTGGTTTGTTGCACCACAACCAGCCCTGCAAGTGTTGTCACCGACAGGCCTACAAAAACTATTAGTGGATTAACAGCCATCCAAAATCTCTCACCTTGTGGCAGTTGGTCTGATCAAAGACCACCACCAGAATCTCTCCCCCCGTGTTTTGCAATTAAAGCATGTGAGGGCGGTTGGTTCAATACACATATGAGCAGCGATAAAAATGCCGCACTCTGGTGAATCGGGTGCTTGACGAAGGGCTGGCAAACAAGCCACAAGGGAATGTATGGAAAAGATTCGAAAATTATGTGTGTATTGCGGTTCAGGACCAGGTGTTGACCCGGAATATATGGCGGCAGCCAGAACCCTTGGCAAAGCAATGGCAAAAGCCGATATTGGTCTGGTCTATGGCGGTGGCAGTCTGGGTCTGATGGGTGAAACAGCCAGAGCAGTGCTGGAGGCTGGTGGTCATGTCACCGGCATTATTCCTGAATTCCTGATCAAGCAGGAAATGATGCTTGAGGAGGTGCAGGACCTTGTGGTGACCACCAACATGCACGAGCGCAAAATGACCATGTTTGAAAGAGCTGATGGTTTTGTCGCCTTGCCAGGTGGCATTGGCACGCTGGAAGAACTGGTCGAGGTTTCAACCTGGGCTCAGTTAGGACAACACAACAAACCGATCATTGTTGCCAATGTCAATGATTATTGGGGACCGTTTATCCAGCTGCTGGACCACATGCGTGAGGAACAATTTATCCGGGTTGGTATGGCGGTACATTTTGAAGTGGTAAAAACCGCTAAAGACATTGTCCCCCGGTTCAAAACCCGCCTGCGTCAGCAAAGCCCGCAAGCTGTCGGAAAACCAATCGATAAATTCGCATAAAACGCGATACGCTTCAGGAAGCCGAAATCCGGGTTGCAACAATTGTCCCGTCCGGACGTGTTGCGCCCCAAAGGCCGAGCTTGCGTTTTTTCGATCGCTCCTGCTTGGCAAAATAGCGTGCCGGTGCGTTTGAAGAAGGAACGGCCCAACCGGCGTGAATCAATCCATAAGCCAGATCATACCCGCCTGCGGTGCAGGTGAATTTGCCCGACGGGTTTTGGTTGCAAATAACATTTGCCCCGGCGACCAGGTCTTTCAGACCGGCAGTGGCCAGTACACCGCAATCCAGCGGGCGGTTTTTCCAGGTACATGAGCTTCCCGGCTTGAGGCTGTGAATGTGATCAAGCCGCACGGTCTTGTTGTTGACTATCATTGTCGTGCTGTTGAGTACCCGCGGCGGGCCCGATATTGTTTCACCGGCATTAGCCGGAAAAGAGAAAAAAGACATGGCGACCACAATCGCAGCGAACAGTTGTTTCATATGAACCTCAAAAAAAGACCACAAAAAACCCCCGGCGACACAAGGCCGCCGGAGGTGAATATAGTGTATTCGTTGGCAAGGTTTACTTGCGATACTCGTCCGGCAGGAACAACATGAAGTCGTTGTCTTCGCCACCTTCATGGCAATCGTGACAGAACTTCAATCCACCGGAGTTTTTACCCTTTGTAATGCCAAACAGATTGCCGCCCGGCATAATCATGGCATAACGCCAGTCACCGGTAGCCTTGTTCCAGCCCTTGGTCATTTTTTCCATCAGGAAAAGCGGACCCATTGTCGCCTGACCATTGCCGCCAACGGTAAAGCTTGGTTTGGCAAGCGTAGAGCCGGTTGGCATTTTGGTGGTTTTATCATAGCGGCCATAGGCTTTGGCACCAATCTTGTTGGCATAGTTTTGAACAAAACGTCCGCCATGGGTATCAGAGCGATAGCCGGTTTTGGAGAACCGTTTCCAGCCACCCCATTTTTTGGCCGACCAGTGACCGGTGCTGTTATAGGCCTTTTGCAGTTTTGGTTTCAGACAATCATACAAGGCATCCATTTCAGCCGCTGACAATTCAACTTCCGGCGCTGCTGCACAAGGGTTGCATGGATTTTTAGCCGCACAAGGGTTGCAAGGGTTGCAAGCTTTTTTGGCGGCACACGGGTTGCATGGGTTACACGGCTTTTTAGCGGCGCACGGGTTGCAAGGGTTGCAAGCTTTTTTGGCGGCACAGGGGTTGCAAGGGTTACAGGCTTTTTTAGCCGCACATGGGTTGCAAGGATTGCAGGCCTTTTTGGCTGCACAAGGATTACAGGCGGCAGCTTTTTTCATACGTGGCACGTAACAAGATGTCTTTGCCGCTGCACCGCCGCCGGCAGCACATGGGTTGCACGGATTGCAAGCGCCAGCCGCACACGGATTACAAGGATTTTTAGCCGCACATGGGTTGCACGGGTTACAGGCTTTTTTAGCCGCACAAGGGTTGCACGGGTTACAGGTTTTTTTAGCTGCACAAGGGTTGCAAGGGTTACAGGCTTTTTTAGCTGCACAAGGATTGCAAGGGTTACAGGCTTTTTTAGCTGCACAAGGATTGCAAGGGTTACACGCCTTTTTAGCTGCACATGGATTGCAAGGGTTACAGGCCTTTTTGGCTGCGCACGGATTGCAGGGGCTGCATGAGGCAGCAAAAGCGCTGGGTAGATTTGAAACTGTTCCGACGGTCAGACCTACTGCACCGGCCACCAGGCCAAGAGCAAGAGGTACAACCGCAGCTGTAGACAATAGTTGTTTTTTAAAGGATTTCATTATTCCCTCCTGGACTGAGTTGAAAAAGGCAAACGAGGTGTTCCCGTTTGCCCGTTTTGTTTTTTTATTTACTTAGCTTGCTGAGCAAGGGTTTTTCTTTTTAGCCGCGCAAGGGTTGCACGGATTGCACTTTTTGGCAGCGCATGGATTGCAAGGGTTGCAGGCTTTTTTAGCTGCACACGGGTTGCAAGGGTTGCAGGCTTTTTTAGCTGCACAGGGGTTGCAAGGATTACAGGCCGCTGCAACTTTTATGATGGCATCAGCATTTGGCAAGGAAGACTGACAAGGGTTTTTCTTTTTTGCTGCGCAAGGATTGCAAGGGTTACATTTTTTAGCCGCACAAGGGTTGCAAGGATTGCACTTTTTAGCTGCACATGGATTGCAGGGGTTACATTTTTTGGCTGCACAAGGATTGCAAGGATTACAGGCCGATGCGGCAAAAACCATGTCGGCACTTGCGGTAAGGCCAGCCGTAAGAGCAATGCCTCCGGTTGCAAGGCCCAAAGCGATTGGTAATGCAGCGACGGTTGAAAGCAGTTTTGTTTTGTTAGACTTCATGTTTCATTTCCCTCCGTTATGACACGGGATTTTGATTGAGTTGGTCTGCCGGAATTTACCCCCGGCGGCTTAATCGACACGATTACACTAGGGGCAATGGCAAAAATAGTGTTGTCAATTTCTGTAAAAACCCTTCACGTTAGTGTGAGTGTGGGCAAAGTTTTAGTGACTTTTCACTTTGCTTTCAGGGAGTTTCACGCACCAACCGAAAACCAACAAGAATATGTTTGAGAAAGTCAGGACGACTGTGACCTGCCGCTGTCCGGCAAACCCCGCACCCTTTGTCATCCCATGAGCCGCCTTTTACCCTGTGGCGGGCTGCTCCAACAGGAGTTGATGTCCATTCAAACACCTGTCCGGCTCCATCAAGTAACCCGAAAGGGCTGGCCGCCTCCGGAAACATTCCAACCGCCAACGTGTCAAACGGCCCGTGGTCGTGGCTGTTGAGTTTTTCAGGCTGAAATACATTGCCCCATGGAAAATAACGCCCGTCAGTTCCCCGCACAGCTTTTTCCCATTCTTTTTCACTGGGAAGTCGCCATTTTTGTCCGGTTTTTACCGACAACCAGCCCGCATAAGCCTGCGCATCGCCAAAAGATATCAGCACCACCGGGTGATCGCGGCGTTTTGCCGGGGCCTGCCGACCGGCCCAATTATGCCTTTGGGCTCGTTTGTAGGGATGGATCAACCCGTAGCCAGCCCATGTATCGGCCCCGACCCAGGGGCGACGATGGCGGGTTTCAGACAGGAACAATTCATATTGGGCATTGGTAATGACGGTTCGGGTGATTTCAAATACCGGTAAAAATAACTCCTGGCGTTTGGCTTCACCATCATACCAACCCTGCTTGCGGGTTACAGAATGGCCATAAGCTTTTTCATCTAGTTGATAACCATATTCGCGCTCGGCGGCATTAGAACCGAAAATGAACTTTCCGGCCTTGACCATCACAACGTCAGGGGCTTCAAATGCAAACCCACAGGTTAAATTGGCCACCACGCTGATAAAAACACAGATGCTGGCAATTAAAACTCTCACGCAGTTTGCTGTATCGGCGCGGTGGCTTCCAGTGCGTTATTTACCGCTTCAACCTGGTCGACAATGTTAATCGGCAAAAATGAAGTCATCTCCAGTTTGCGGTCTTCGTAAATGTCTGTGCCCATATGCAATGCGGCCCAGTTTTTCAGTGTCTTGTCACGCTCGAGCAACAAAGCCTCAATCTGGGGCCGGAACAATGCCAGCAACGCTGTCATCCATTGATTGGTCGCCAGACAAGGGAAGGTGTGATCCATTTTGAAATCATCAAGCATGGCAATGGTGTCTTGCGCCGTATAAAAGCTTTCATCGGTCACCCAGCGGTTGACGGTGAACAGTGAAATCGGCTGGCCCGGCTTGTTCATTGCAATAGCAATCAAATGGGCCAGCGCATCATTGCCCGATGGAATGGTTGCCTCACCTTTATAATCAATGGGCTTTAACCCTTTGGCCATACCTTTGGCCCGCAGGAATGTGTGAAAATGTCCATGCTCACCCCCTTCAGGCCGATGCGAGTGATAATAGTATTGAGAATGGGTCCCGCCGTCATAGACATCACCGGATGGATAATGATCAAACTCATAAAACGTGCCCTGATGGGCCAGACACTGACCAACAACATTGGCACTGGCTTTATCAAGCAACCGCTGACACTCGTTCACTATCTCACCGGCTTGCGCCATTTTCAAAAGACGGTCGCGGCTTTGCCCCGCTAACACAGCTTCAGTGTCAAACTTAATCGATGTAATACTCATGGCCTGATCTCCTAACAGATTTACAATGTGGCGCGAAAACAACGATTGTTCAAGACTTTGTGAATATGCCCACACATTTCGCCAACCCTGCCTGCTCGCTATGTCGGCAACATTGATCTGGCGCACTATCACCGATATTTGAACAGACGTTAAACCGGATACCCCGTCCAGGGTTTAACCGTCCGCAACGCGAGGGAAGATTGTATCCGCGCAACATTAGGCAATCGGGCCAGCCGCTCGCGGTGGATTTCTTCATAATGCCGGGTTGAACGGGCAGCGATTCGCAACATGTAATCAGCCTGACCGGACATCAAATGGCATTGCAGAATTTCCGGAATGGCGTTGACTGCTTTTTCGAACTCTTCAAGCTCTCCCTCACTTAACCGGGTCAGTGACACCTCGACAAAAAACTCCATAGGATAACCAATCACATGCCGGTCCAGTATTGCCTCATAACCAAGAATGGCTCCAGCTTCCTCCAGCAACCTGATGCGGCGGTGGCAGGCCGAGGTCGAAAGCCCGGCCTTGTCGGCCAGAATGTTCAGCGACTGACGGCTATCGCGCTGCAGCATCGAAAGGAGCATCTTATCGATTTTATCGAATTTGTCTAATTTCATCCGGTTTAGATAGCATAAATTAGAAAAATTTACAAAAAAATCGACATTCCACAGGCAACTTCCGAATTTTTTTTCAAAAGATTTTCCCTATGCTCGGGCAATCATTTTCATGCGACCATGCAACGGAGAAAAGACATGCAACTCGGCGTACCAAAAGAGATAAAAGTAAAAGAATTTCGTGTTGGCATGACCCCAACCGCAGTTCGCGAACTAACCAGCCGTGGCCATCAGGTGATGGTTGAAACCAATGCCGGTGTCGGTATTGGCATGACCGATGCAGACTATGAAGCAGCCGGTGCAACCATTTCAGCCGATGCCAAAACGATCTTTGAAAAATGCGAAATGATCATCAAGGTCAAGGAACCCCAAGCAGTTGAACGGGCCATGCTGCGTGAAGGTCAATTGCTATTTACTTATTTGCACTTGGCACCCGATCCTGATCAAACCAAAGATCTGGTTGATAGCGGTGCAACCTGCATTGCTTATGAAACGGTTACCAGCCCGTCAGGTGGTCTGCCCTTGCTGGCCCCGATGTCAGAAGTGGCCGGGCGTCTTTCCATTCAGGCCGGTGCCTATCATCTTGAAAAACCTCATGGTGGCCACGGTCTTTTGCTCGGCGGCGTGCCTGGTGTTGAACCGGCAAAAGTTGTAGTGATTGGCGGCGGTATGGTTGGTCGTCACGCAGCCCACATTGCCATGGGCATGGGTGCAGATGTCTGGGTAATTGATCGCAACGTCGATGTCATGCGTGACCTCTGGCATCAGTTCGGCCGCAACCTCAACACAGTTTATTCCACTGCCGATGCCATCGAAGAGCATTGCGTGCGGGCTGATCTGGTTATCGGTGGTGTGCTTTTGCCCGGTGCTGCAGCGCCCAAGCTGATCACCCGTGATCTGGTTAAAAAAATGAAACCCGGTTCGGTGATTGTCGATGTGGCTATTGATCAGGGCGGTTGCTGTGAAACCTCAAAAGCAACAACCCATGATGACCCGATCTTTGTGGTTGATGATGTCATTCACTATTGTGTTGCCAATATGCCAGGCGGTGTTCCCAAAACATCAACCTATGCCCTCAACAACGCCACCCTGCCATTCATTATTTCTTTGGCAAATAAAGGCTGGCGCAAAGCCTGTCAGGATGACCCACATCTGCTGGCCGGCCTCAATGTTCATGCTGGCAAGGTGACCTACAAAGCGGTTGCTGACGCATTGGGTTATGAATTTCAAGATCCCAACGACGCTGTAAAAGCCTGATCAAACACTATTTCTGTCATGCCGGTTTGATATCGGCATGACAGGGTCTGGCCTGCGATTTCCGCAAGGCCAGTTACTTCAACAGGACAAGTGCCAGCTTGCGCAAGAAACTAGTATTCTTGATTTTCTCCTTGGTCCACAAAAGCAACCGCCTGCCGGCATACTCCAGCCGACCGAGGTTTGAGTGTGGTACAGCAACAGTCACAAGTTGTGTTGTATCGTTGCTCCAGTCTTTCTTGTAGAATTCATCGCCAATAGTCATATCGAAACGCTTTAACTTGCGTGAATGGCTCCAGTCAAACAACTGATACAGCAACAACAGTCCCGGTGAATGCTGACCAAACTCTTGCCGCTCAAACCCGCAGACCTGATAGTAAAATGTGTCATGGTGAACAAACCCGAACACACTGGCGACCAGCTTGCCGCCGCAGCGGAGTTCGAACTGATGCGTGTTTTTCTGCATGCCGTCATCGGCAACCAGCGCGTGATAAAACCTGGCAACATCAGGTGTGTCCATCCGGTGTAAAGTACCAGCATCATTCAGGTTGGTAATTTTCAGGGCCAGCAATTGGCTCATATGTTCCTGGCGTTTTGCTGGATCGGTAACTTCGATAAGTTCAACATCCCCTTTTTTTGCGAGTTTGCGTAAGCGGCGTTCTATATTGTTTGCAGTTTTGTTGCTACGCAGCAGGCGGGCACATTGAGACCAGTTTTCAGCCTGAGGAAAATTGAGGGCATGAGTACTGCTGGTGCAATTAAAGTGCGCCAGGTGGGTCATAGGGTTTTTCACACCAATAATACTGACCGGCTGCCGGTCCAGCCAAACCAGATCAATTTTGCATTCAATAGTGGCCAGAATGTCTTTCCAAACAACCTCAAAGCCTGCCGTGCTGAGGCTAGCGGCAAAGTCATCCTGAACCAGTGGGGCCAGATAATCGGCCATGCCATCGCCGATAAAACTCACAACTGTGCCAAAACGACCCTTTTTGAGACACAGGGGAGCCAGCATCAGTATCTCGCCGGTCACATCGCGCACGACAACCATATGGAGACGGACACCGTCTTTTTTCCCAACGGTTTCATACCATGTCCGGCAAAAAGAAAATCTTTGATAAATGAAGCACGCTGCGTTGTTTTCAAATTGCAGCCACAAGTCTTTTACCTCATCAAAGCTGCGATAAACTTCCATCTGTAAGTCCTTAAAATCATTGGTTTTCTGCCGATTAGGAGAAAAGTTTCCATGATTTGATCCGATCTCGCGGTTCAAAGCAGAAAGTTTTGCCAGTACAACCGGTTCACGGGCGTTCCAGTTGCAGTCAGTGCTGGTTTTATCACTAATACTGTATGACCGTTCAAATGCTTTGCTGTACATAATTTATTCCAAACTATTATCCAGACCGCGGTTCGATTTTAAGTGTATCTGACAACCACCATGCAAGTTTGGGGCCAGCTGGCCCTTAACTGGAGGGATTCAAGATTGATAACTGGCACCTTTTCGAAATTGTCAATTTCAGCTAGCGTGGTCTCAAGAAATTTTTTAAAAAATTATTACAAAGGGTTACCGCCATGAAAATGACAACAGAAGAAGCATTCGTAAAAGTGCTGCAGATGCATGGCATCGAGCACGGGTTTGGAATTATCGGCTCGGCCTTTATGCCGATTTCCGATTTGTTTCCCAAGGCGGGTATTACCTTTTGGGATGTGGCACATGAAACCAATGGTGGCCTGATTTGTGACGGTTATACCCGCACCACCGGCAAAATGGCCATGGCCATTGCCCAGAACGGCCCCGGCATTACCGGTTTTGTCACCCCGATTAAAACCGCTTACTGGAACCACACCCCGATGTTGCTGGTGACGCCACAAGCTGCCAATAAAACCATCGGTCAGGGCGGTTTTCAGGAAGTCGAACAAATGGCGCTGTTCCGTGACATGGTTTGCTATCAGGAAGAAGTGCGTGATCCATCGCGGATGGCCGAAGTGCTCAACCGGGTGATTAACAAGGCGTTACGCGGCTCAGCCCCGGCCCAAATCAACGTGCCGCGCGATATGTGGACCCAGGTGATTGATATCGAACTACCTCAGTCGGTCAGTTTTGAACGCCCGGCCGGTGGTGCCGAGGCAATCACCAAGGCAGCAGCTTTGTTGTCGAATGCCAAATTCCCGGTCATTTTGTCGGGTGCCGGTGTGGTTATCGGTGGCGCCATTGATGATTGCGTGGCACTGGCTGAAAAGCTCGATGCACCGGTTTGTAGTGGCTATCAGCACAATGACAGTTTCCCCGGCAGCCATCCGCTTGCCGCCGGACCGCTTGGCTACAACGGTTCCAAAGCAGCGATGGAGTTAATCTCTCAAGCCGATGTGGTGCTGGCTCTCGGCACCCGGCTTAATCCGTTTTCGACCTTGCCTGGTTATGGCATTGATTACTGGCCCCAGAATGCTGAAATCATTCAGGTCGATATTAATATCGACCGCATTGGTCTGACCAAAAAAGTCTCGGTTGGTATTTGTGGCGATGCCCAAAAAGTTGCCCAAAGCATTCTGGCGCAACTATCCAGCACTGCCGGTGACGCTGGTCGCGAGGAACGCAAAACCCTTATCCACCAAACCAAGTCGTCCTGGTTGCAGGCGCTGTCAAGCATGGACCATGAGGATGATGATCCCGGCACCTCTTGGAATGCGGATTCACGTGTTCGCGATGCCGAGCGTATGTCACCACGCCAGGCATGGCGCGCCATTCAGGCCGGTCTGCCCAAGGAAGCGATTATCTCCAGCGATATCGGCAACAACTGCGCCATTGGTAATGCCTATCCAACTTTTGAAGAGGGCCGCAAATATCTGGCTCCCGGCCTGTTCGGGCCTTGTGGTTACGGATTTCCGGCCATTATTGGTGCAAAAATCGGTTGTCCGGATGTGCCGGTCGTTGGTTTTGCCGGTGACGGTGCTTTCGGTATCTCAATGAATGAAATGACCTCGGTCGGTCGCGATGAATGGCCAGCAGTAACCATGGTGATTTTCCGCAACTACCAATGGGGTGCTGAAAAACGCAACACCACATTATGGTACAGCAACAACTTCGTTGGCACCGAACTTGATCCGCACCTAAGCTACGCCCGTGTCGCTGAAGGTTGCGGTCTCAAAGGGGTTACGGTCAACACTCAAGCTGAACTGACGCAGGCGCTGGAAACAGCCTGTGCCGCCCAAAAAGACGGCGTCACCACCTTCATCGAAGTCATCCTCAATCAGGAACTCGGCGAACCCTTCCGCCGCGATGCCATGACCGCCCCGGTCGAAGTCGCCGGTATCGACCCGGCCGACATGAAGCCCCAAAAAGGTGCTTGATTGATTAACAGTATCCATGAGCAAATCGACCAGCAAATTGCTGTGATTTGCTCATGGAATCGCGATGTTGTAGTCTCTGATTCGTTGTTTTTATAAAAACATCATTGTCAGGGGGATATGACATGACCAAATCTTTAAAATTCGGCACAAGCTTTGCTGTTGCACTGACCATGCAGGCCGCATCACAAAACACCTATGCGCAAAAAGCCAGTCAGGTGCCGCAGGTTGAGGTGGTGCAGGCGGCCATTGGCACCATTTTGAACTCGCCGGGTCGTTTGCCCTTTCATCTGCAACGGGTGCGCAAGGCGCTGACCGCCCATTACGTCACCAATGGTGCTCCGTCTTACTGGGTCCATAGCCCTTCCCATGTTTCGCAATTTGTCCAGCGCATGATGCTTGCCGATGACGATGGCCTTAAACCGGCTGATTATCCCGCCGACTATTTGCTTAATCTGAAGGGCAGTATTGCCCCCGGCGACCCGATTGCAGCCGCCTTTACCGAGTTGACTTTTTCCTCGTTCTTTATTCGATATGCTGCTGACGTTAAAACCGGCCGCTTTGTGCCCCAAAAGATTGACCCCGAACTGTTCCAGCCCAAACGCCGGATCAATAAATTGTCCTTGCTGACCGCCATGCAAAAAGCCAAAGCACCGGGAAAAGTGCTGGACAATTACGCTCCTCACAACCGCCATTACCGGGCCCTCAAACCATTGCTCAATCGCTATCGCCTGCTGGTTGATCGCGGCGGCTGGAAAACAATCCCCAACGGCAAGACTCTCAAACCGGGTATGTCTGATGAACGCATTCCGCTGATCCGAGCCCGTTTGGAAAAGTCTGGAGACCTTGCTCCCTCATCAACCGCAACGCCTCAATTGTACAGCAACGATCTGGCTGCGGCTGTAAAATCTTACCAGCGCCGGGTTGGTCTCAATGATGAAGGTATTATTGGCAAGCTAAGCTTGATCCAGATGAACATTTCAGCCCGTGAACGCCTGCGCCAGATCGCCATCAATATGGAGCGTTGGCGCTGGATGCCCGAAAATCTTGGCGTCAATCACATCATGGTCAACATCGCTGCTTTTGAACTCTATAGAGTTGCGAAAAACAAGCTGGTCGAGACAATCAATGTGGTTGTTGGTAAAAAATATCACCAGACGCCGGTGTTTTCCGACAAGATGGAATACGTGGTGCTCAACCCGACATGGACGGTGCCCTATTCAATCGCCACCAAGGAAATTTTGCCTAAATTGCAAAACAATCCGGCTTATCTCAAAGCAGACTTTGAAGTGCTGCGGGGTGGCCAACCGGTTGATTCTTACTCGATTGACTGGTCGCAATATTCCACCAGAAACTTCCCTTATGTGTTTCGCCAGAAACCGGGACCAAAAAACGCTCTTGGCCAGGTCAAATTCATCCTGCCCAACAAGCACGCCATCTATCTGCATGACACCCCGTCCAAATCCTTGTTCGGGCAAAAAAATCGGGCCTTTTCTCATGGTTGTGTGCGGGTCTATAAACCGGTCAATTTTGCCGATAAAATCCTTAGCACGGTTCCCGGCTGGTCGCCAAACCGCATTCGTCAGGTGCTGGAAAGCCGTGAGCTGACTCGGGTAAATCTGCCCAAACACCTGCCCGTCCATATTGTTTATGCCACCGTCTGGGCTGGCAAAAACGGTGCCATAAACTTCCGTCCTGACATCTATGGCCGCGACAGAAAACTATACCGCGCCCTGTTCGCCAAACCGACATCATAAGGGAAAAAATCAAAGTCCACCGATGGTGAACGATTCTGGCTGGAGGATAGCAACCTTGATTTCGCGGGTCGGTGACAGCAATTCGCCGGTTTTTATTTCGACCAGCTCAACACCCAGATGTAGCGGTGCATTACGGCTCGAAGATAGAACCAGAGCGACATTTGCCAGATCGCCCGGTTGCAAAACCCACACCCCGTCGGGGCGTCGCGTACCAGCAGTGAGAACCGCATCGCCCGGCACGTTGCTGATTTTCACTTCCAGCAGGGCGGCGTCGGTGCCCGATTTCAAGGCAAGCTTCAATGGAATACCGGCATCAATCGTACCCGAGGCATCAGCCACAACAAGGCTGGCAGTTTTTACCGGTTTAACGATCTTGCCCGCCGCTGTTTTCGCAAATGCTTTATGATCCTGCTTGTCGATATTTTCTGGCAGAACCACATGCCGCAAGCTGGCCAGTGCCTGATTGAATTTTTGTCCAAGCTGCGTCTCCCCGCCCTGATGCGAAAGACCGTAAAGTCCAAGACCAAAGCCCAAAAACAACGCCAGCGACGAGGCAAAGGCCAGATTGCGGACCATGCGTCCGCCAGCAATTTGCGCGTGGTGGTGATCGCCGGCTTCAGGTCTGTCGCTGGTTTGGTTGGCATAATAACCATCAAGCAAGGCTTCTAATTCCCGCCTCGACAGTCGCGTGCCTCTTGTGTCGTTCTCTAAAGTCTGCCGACGTTCCTCTATCACCAGACCCAGCGGTTTTCTCAAATCGATATTTTCGTCTTTTAAAAATGTCGGGTCGGGTTTTGTTGTTGAATTTGTTTCGCTCATGGTAGATCCCTCTCAAACTGCAAATTGCTCCCGGCCACAAGCGCAATTTTCAGGACAACAAAGTCGCCAGTGTGACGAAATCAGGCGGGATCAAGGCCATTCAAAGGAAAGATTTTGCCAGACCGGCACAGCTAAGCCCGATCAGCAGAATAATCACCATGCGTCGAAAACTTTTTGGTGGTGTGGCAAAAAAATGTCGCGAGCCAAGGTAAACCCCAAGAAACATCGCTGGAAAAAGCGCCACTGCGGTCAGGACAATATCGCTGGAAAACTTGTCGTGATAAGCCATGATGCCAATGCCAACGATATCAAGAGCAAAGAGATAGCCGATCATATTGGCCCGAAAGCTTGTTGGCTGAGCATTTTGCGCGGTGAGAAAAAGCCCGACCGGCAAGCCGCCAATCGCAGCGCTGTTGGCAAAACCCGAACCGACCCCGACCAGCAATTGCCCGATTGTTCCGGGCCGTCGCTTGAGTGACCAGCCGCTTAGCAGCACAAGGCAAAGGCCCAAAATCAGCAGGCTGATAATGATGCGAACCACACCGATGTCCAGCGCAACCAATAAGGCCACCCCGATTGGCATGCCGATAACCGCGCCAGCCAGCAATCTGCCGACCTGCGGCTTGTCGATATGCGGCCAGGCATTTTTTATTTGAAAAGCCGAGGCGCAGATTTCAAAAATCATCACCATGACGATAATCACCAGCGGCTCCATAATCATTGCCATGGCCGAAACCACAATGGCTGAAAACCCGAAACCGGAAAAGCCGCGCACAAACCCGGCGGCAAAGACCACCAGAGCCAGCGCGCTCAAGGCAAAACCATCAGGAACGGCTGGGAACAAGCCGTACATTATTTGCACATCAGATTGGCCAATGCCACAGAAGCAAGCCGCGCCGCAACCGGATCAGCCCGGCTGGTCAGAACCAGCGGTACCTTTGCCCCCATTACCACCCCGGCAGAACATGCTCCCATCATATGCACCATCGCCTTAAACAACGCGTTACCGGCAACAATTTCCGGCACCACAATAATATCAGCCGCCCCGGCCACCGGATCACTAATACCCTTGATTTTGGCAGCCGTTGCCGAAACACAAAGATCAAAGGCCAGCGGCCCGCAAAAATCCGCATCAGCAACATTTTCTTTGGCCCAGTCGGCCAGCTGGCGCGCCGCAATGCTTGAGGGGATGTGTTCATTGGGTGTTTCCGTTGCCGACAGAAACGCAACTTTTGGCCTGACAATACCAAGCTGACCGGCAACCTTGATGGCATTGGTGATGATCGATTTTTGTGTGGTGAAATCAGGCGCCGCATTGACCGCCGCATCGGTGATCAAAAGCGGTTTATCGTCGTCGGGAAAGGTCCCCGCAAAGGTCATTGAAAACACATGGGTCAACCGCTCATCGGTACGCAAACCTGCATCCCGATTTAAAATCGCCCGCAGATATTCATCCGTATGGATGTGACCCTTCATCAGTATATCAAGCTCACCGCGTCCGGCAGCTTGTGCTGCCAAAGTTGCCGCCTCGTGCTCATCACCCGCCGCGACAATCTCAAAATCATCGACAGACCACTTCAACTCATCGGCACAGCGCTTTATCTGCTCTGTATCGCCATACAAAATCGGTACCATCAACCCGGCCTCAAAAGCATCCCTGACACTTTCCAGAACAACGTTCTTGCCAGCATTAACAACCCCGACCCGTCGCGGTGGATTGTCTTTTACAGCATCAAGAAGTGAGGGCGGACATTGCGGTTCGGGAATGTTTTTCATCCAAAATTTATAACCTGATTTGCATCAGGTGTCTTGTTTCATTTTAAATCCAGCGCCTGCAAACCAGCACCGTAACCTTGAATGTTCACAGGCCCTAGCATACAACAAATACCCTGTTGTTTAATAAATTTGGAAAACCGTGCTCGTATGGATCAAGCAAATGAGGCATTTGGAATCGCTGTGGATTATGCCAGCAACCAAATTATTTGGTATCAGCTTAATGGAACTGTGAAGCTGTATCTGTTTCGATCAGCTGGCGTGATTTCCATTCTTGCAACGATTCTGGTTACCTATCTGTCAGCGACATTGGACAATGAAAAGCCAACTTTGTTCGGTTTTCGAAAGAATGTTCTCATCGCTGTATTAGCGGCATCAAGCGCGATGGTCATTTCACTTTCGAGTTTTTTTGGTTGGAAGTCGTCGTGGGAAAGCCACCGGCTGGCACAGTTTCAACTTGAAGCATTAATTGTTGAATCCAGAATTCAAAAACTGAAAATAGAGAAAAATGGCACCGACACAGAGCTGTTTGAACTCGCACACTCATTATCAACGAGAGTTAGAGAAATAGTCTCAGAAGAGACCATCAAATACTACAAAAGTGTAACCAGCGCGAGCCGTGTTCCAGAGCTAAAGAAGCCGAAGAAGAAATAAGTCGAATCTAATTTTGCAAAATTGATCGATGTTGCGACAAATCACCATTTGATTTGACTGCTGTTTTAGCTTGTGAATTCCGTCAGCAGATCCTTCGCAATTCGGTCAAAAACTTCAATGCCCGACAGGTTTTTAGCTAGAATGAGGGCGCCTTGCAGGCTGGCGATGATGTGTTCAGCCCGCGCTTGTCGTCGGGGTTGTGGAACGCTCGGGGGTAAAGCTGCGCGCATCCATTCTACATTGGCGGTTAAGAACACCCCAACCGCGCTGGCAACCTCGACCGGCAGACCACTTTTTTCCGCCCCCAGAATGCCGCACAAACAAACATCGCCATGGGCTACAAAAGCTGCCCGGTACAGTGAGCACAGGGCCTGTATTTTTTCATCAACCGTCGCCAACCCGGCTGACATTTCCTCCAGCTTGCTAAAAAAGCTGTCTGAATAGCGCCCGACCAGCGCTACAGCCAAATCTTCTTTGCGGCGGAAATGATAATGGACGCTGGAACTTTTAATGCCCAGGTCATCGGCCAGGTCGCGAAAGCTCATGGCGTGATAACCATCCGAGCGGATACGACATTCCGCGGCATTCATAAGTCGATCAATTGTTTCTGTCACATCAATGTCTCTGTTATTTTTTTCTACCTGCAGATAGATAGGCTTGACATAGCCGATTTGCCTTGTATAAAGCAACTATCTACTGATAGATAGATAAGCTAACAAAGGAATTTCAAAATGAAAGTTTATGAATATCAGGGCTTCCCCAACCCGGCCCGCATCCGCATCACACTGGCAGAATTAGGCATGACCGATGAGGTTGAATTCATCACCATCGATGTCCCCAAAGGCGAACACAAGCAGCCAGACTTTGTTAAAAAGAACCCGTTCCCGGCCGTTCCGGTGCTGGAACTTGACGATGGCACCACGCTGGCTGAATGTACCGCCATCACCGAATATCTCGATCACCTTGGTGACGGCCCGACCGCCTTGACCGGCAAAACCGCAAAACAGCGCGCCATCACCCACATGATGCAACGCCGGGCAGAATCAGCCCTGCTGGACGCGGTTGCGGCCTACTTCCACCATGCCACGCCCGGCCTTGGACCTAACGTTGAAGAGTTCCAGAGCAAGGAATGGGGAATGCACCAGCGCGACAAAGCCGTAAAAGGCATGGCCTATTTCGACGGCGTCCTGAAATCCCAACCCTTCATCGCCGGAGACGAATTCTCAATGGCCGATATCACTGCAATTACCGGGCTGAATTTTGCCGATGCGGTGGGAATCGATACCCCTGAGGATTGTACCAACCTGCTGGCCTGGCGCAAAAAGGTAAGTGAACGCCCAAGCGTTGCAGGATAGAACTGGATCATAAATCAGTCATGCCCGGAATAAATCCGGGCATGACAGGTCAGGGACCTAAGCGTAGTTTTTAAACAGAAAGAATAATAATCATGTTGATCAATGCCGACTTTGATAAACGAGCAGCAGTCCATGCCGACCCCATAAACTGGATATCCACCCGGATGCAGGGCGTTGACAGGCACATGCTCGACCGTATTGGTGCCGAATCCGGCCACGCAACAACAATCGTCCGCTACGCCCCAGGCAGCAGCTTTTCAGCTCACACTCACGCAGGCGGCGAAGAATTCATCGCCCTGGACGGCATATTTCAGGACGAACACGGTGATTACCCGTCCGGCACCTATGTCCGCAACCCGCCAACCTCAAGCCACATCCCGCGCTCAGATGATGGTTGTACAATCTTTGTAAAACTCTGGCAGTTCGAATCCAAAGACCGCACCCAAATCAGCATCGATACAACAAAGACCCCCTTCAATCCTGACCCACAAAATCCCGCCATAAAAACAATGCCACTTTTCCGCGATGAGCGTGAAGACGTCCGTCTCGAAAAATGGCAAGCCGACCAAACCATAAATCTCACCGCTCCAGACGGCATGGAAATTTTGGTACTTGAAGGAGAATTCAAAGAGGCGGGCGAAACCTTCACCAAACACTCATGGTTACGATTGCCAAGGGGTCACAAAACCACAGCAACCGCTGGTCAGGCTGGTGCTCGACTGTGGGTCAAACGGGGAAACCTCGCCCAGACATCAAAACAGACACCACAAGACTAAGCGGACCAGCCCTAACCCTTTACGGATAAAGCCGGGTCTTTTCCCATTCGCCATCAACTGCGTCCCGGCGAAAGACAATCCGGTCGTGCAGGCGGAAAGGGCGGTCGTGCCAGAACTCTATCGACAGCGGTTTGACCCGAAAGCCTGACCAGTGCGGCGGCCGGGGGATGGCACCGATGGCGTGCCGGGCTGCGTATTTGGCGATGGATTTTTCCAGCGCGAAACGGCTCTCGAGTGGTCGTGACTGGTCCGAGGCCCAGGCACCGATGCGGCTGTCGCGAGCCCGAGAGGCAAAATAGGCATCAGCCTCTTCGTCGCAGACCGTTTCCACCAGACCGCGAATTCGCACTTGCCGCCGCAGCGACTTCCAGTGAAAATTCAACGCCACTTTGCCGTGCTCCAAAATCTCGCGCCCTTTCTGGCTTTCGAAATTGGTATAAAAAACAAAGCCTGTTTCATCAAAACCTTTTAGCAATACCATCCGCACATTGGGCATGCCGTCTTCATCAACGCTGGCCACACTCATCGCATTGTGGTCATTGGGTTCGGATTTCTCGGCATCCTTTAGCCAGTCGGCAAACAGCTCAAAAGGCGCATCGGCGTCGGTAAAGCCCACAGCAGCAGTTATGATTTTGAGAATTTCGTCAGTATTGGCCATTGAAACCGGTCTCGCAAATAGGTATGTGTAACGACCTTAACATAGTAACTTCCCCTGATACTGCAATCTAAAACTGGCTATAAATTCTGTCACAGACTGTAACAAAATGTGACAGATCAGGCCGGTGGATGTGCAGTAAAATTAGTGTAGATTGCCCTTTCGCGGGCGAACTTAAAACGGATCAAAAGAAGAAAAAATATGACAAACACCGGAAACTTGATGGCGGGCAAACGTGGCCTGATTATGGGCGTTGCCAACCAGCGTTCAATCGCTTGGGGCATTGCCAAAGCCTGCGCCAATCAGGGGGCTGAACTGGCCTTTACTTATCAGGGCGACGCACTGAAAAAACGGGTTGAACCGCTGGCCGCCTCAATCGATTCCGAAATTGTCCTACCCTGCGATGTCACCGATGCAGCCTCGATCGATGCCACCTTTGCTGCCATAGAAGAAAAATGGGGCAAGCTTGATTTCGTCGTCCACGGCATCGCTTTTTCCGACAAGGACGAACTGACCGGCCGCTATGTCGATACCACTTCGGCCAACTTTGATCGCACCCTGTCGATCTCCTGCTATTCCTTTACCGCCATTGCCCAACGGGCCGAAAAACTGATGACCGATGGCGGCTCGCTGATCACCCTGACCTATTACGGTGCTGAAAAATGGATGCCTCATTATAACGTCATGGGCGTTGCCAAGGCAGCACTGGAAGCCTCGGTGCGTTATCTGGCTGCTGACCTTGGCGAGAAAAACATCCGTGTTAACGCCATTTCCGCCGGCCCGATTAAAACCCTGGCCGCTTCCGGTATTGGTGATTTCCGCTATATCCTGAAATGGAACGAATACAACTCCCCCATGCGCCGTACTGTAACCATCGAAGAGGTTGGTGATACCGGCCTCTACCTGGCTTCAGATTTAAGCCGCAGCGTGACCGGCGAAATTCTCCACGTGGATGCCGGTTATCACATCGTTGGCATGAAAAACCCGTCCGCCCCTGATATTTCGGTGGTTAAAAAAGGTGACTGACCAGACGCCGCCGATTTACTTCATCCGCCACGGCCAGACTGACTGGAACGCGGCGCGAAAAGTGCAGGGCCAAACCGATATTCCCCTCAATGAAACCGGTCACGGTCAGGCCCGCGACGTGGCCCGTGCTTTGGCCGAGCTCGAACCGGACCCTAAAAAATTCC
This sequence comes from Anderseniella sp., assembly GCA_030626025.1. Taxonomy (GTDB): domain Bacteria; phylum Pseudomonadota; class Alphaproteobacteria; order Rhizobiales; family Aestuariivirgaceae; genus JALWJW01. Next base: position 50,782 of record DAOUPT010000006.1, read on the forward strand.
AGTTCTATGCCTCACCGCTCACTCGCACCCGGCAAACCATGGACCACGTGCTCAAAGCTTATGGCATCAGCGAGCAGCACGTCCTGTTCGAAGACCGCCTGCGCGAAGTCTCCTTTGGTGAGCGCGAAGGCTGGACCTGGCCTGAACTCAACGCCGATGGCATTGAACCGCGAGTTGACCCGGAAAGCTATTTCCACTGGCGCCCCGAAGGCGGTGAAAGCTACGCCGATGTCGCAGCCCGGGTAAGAGACTGGCTCGCATCGGTCACCAAACCTTCAATAGTCGTCGCCCACGGCGGCGTAAGCCGCGTATTCCGAGGCATATTATTGGGCCAGACCGGCGCAGAATACGTCGGCTTGAAAGTCCCGCAGACCAAGTTTTTCAAGGTTGAGAGCGGTGAGATTGAGTGGTTTAAAGCGCGGTGATAACAGGATTAAGCTGGCTTTATGTAGGGATGCTATTTAGGCTTTTTTGCCATGCCAGTTTTCTTCTTTAAAAAGAAGTTCAGCCAAACAGAGAATGCATAAGAGACTGCTGTGGCGGCTAAAACAAATTTTCCAAAACCAACTAGCGCATCATCATGCCCATGGTTAACACCAGACAGTAGAAGTAGTATCAAAGGTATTGGTAGTACCAGAAAGATGAAGGAGATTTTTGGAAACTTATAAAACAATGGAAAACCAAGCGGAATAAAAGGAGTGCCAAACAAAGTAACAAATAATAATAACATCATGGTTTTCCTTCCAATGAACTCATTACGTCAAGACTAAGATACACGCTAATTTTAACACGAGTTAGAAGATTGTGCCGTAACAATGTGTTTACGTGTCAGGTGATCCGGTCTCAGTCGCACCGTCGTTGCTAGTGATCTTCCGACTGTATTTTTAAAGTAGCGTGAGAACCCGCAGCCGGACGAGCGAAGCGAGGACCCCGGCGCCCCAGCGCCGCCCTCCCGGAGGCCCGACCGAAGGGAGGATCAGCCGTGAGGGGAATAAAATCAGCCGTGAGGGATACTAGCAGCGTAGCGATATCATTTTCTTTGATATCGACACACACCGCCAAGCCGCGTATTACTACCCACGAATTTACCAGCGAGAACCAGCACCCATGTCACATAACAGTTTCGGCCATCTTTTCCGCATCACTACATTTGGCGAAAGCCACGGGGTGGCGATTGGTTGTGTGGTTGACGGGTGTCCTCCCGGCTTGGCGCTAACAGAAGCTGACATTCAGGGTTTTCTCGACAAGCGCAAACCGGGCCAGTCGAAATATACCACCCAGCGCCAGGAAGCTGATCAGGTGAAAATCCTGTCCGGGGTGTTTGAGGATGATCGCACCAATGGTCAGGTGACCACCGGCACGCCAATTTGCCTGATGATCGAAAACACCGATCAGCGCTCAAAAGACTATAGTGACATCCGCGACAAATACCGTCCTGGCCATGCCGACTTCACCTATGATGCCAAATACGGCGTTCGTGATTATCGCGGCGGTGGCCGGTCTTCAGCCCGCGAAACCGCCTCACGGGTTGCCGGTGGCGCGGTGGCCCGCAAGGTGCTGGACGGGATTTTCATTCGCGGCGCGCTGGTGCAGGTCGGACCCCATAAGGTCAATCGCGACAATTGGGACTGGAATGAGATCAATAACAATCCGTTCTTTTGCCCCGATGCACAGGCAGCAAGCCAATGGGCCGATTATCTTGATGGCATTCGCAAATCCGGCTCGTCAATCGGTGCTGTGGTTGAGGTGGTGGCATCGGGCGTGCCCGCCGGTTGGGGCGCGCCGGTCTATGGCAAACTTGATCAGGATTTATCCTCGGCGATGATGAGCATCAACGCCTCCAAGGCGGTTGAGATCGGGGCCGGGTTTGGAGCTGCCTGTCTGACCGGTGAAGAAAACGCCGACCAAATTCGCATGGTCGATGGCAAGCCGCAATTTCAATCCAACCATGCCGGCGGTATTCTGGGCGGCATCTCAAGTGGCCAGGACATCGTCGTGCGCTTTGCCGTCAAACCCACATCGTCAATACTAACACCGCGCAAATCAGTGACCGCCGACGGGCAGGACACCGACATCATCACCAAGGGCCGCCATGACCCCTGCGTTGGCATCCGCGCCGTGCCGGTGGGCGAGGCAATGATGGCGCTGGTGCTGGCTGATCACAAATTGCGGCACCGGGCTCAAATAGGCGATTAGGCGAATGAGGCCATTTGTCTACAAACCGCCTGCCGAACCCTGGTTGACTGTCGTCCATCAGGATGATGATTTGCTGGTGCTCGACAAGCCAAGCGGTCTGTTGAGTGTGCCGGGCAAGGCGCTCGAGCATGGTGATTGTCTGGAACGCCGGGCGCAAGGATCATACCCGCAGTGCCGCATTGTCCACCGACTCGATATGGATACTTCGGGTATTCTGGTGCTGGCCATGAACGCCAAAGCCCACCGTCATCTCGGCCTGCAGTTCGAACGTCGCCATGTTAAAAAAACCTATCTGGCCCGAGTTTGGGGCGTGATGGAAAAGGACAGCGGCACCGTTGATTTGCCACTGATCTGCGACTGGCCCAACCGCCCCCGCCAGATGGTAGATCACCAGCGCGGCAAGCCTTCGCAAACCGATTGGCAGGTGTTGCAGCAAGAGACCAATGCAACCTGTGTGGAACTGACCCCGCGAACCGGCCGCTCACATCAATTGCGCGTTCACCTGTTAAGTCTTGGTCATCCGATTCTCGGCGATAATATCTATGCCCATCGCCAAGCGTTATTGGCGGCTGACAGATTGCAGCTTCATGCGCAAAAACTGACACTGTTTCACCCTTCCGACGGACGGACCTGCGAGTTTTTCAGTGAATGCCCGTTTTAATCTGAGCTGCCGACTTGCGTTGCAACAACCCACCAGTCAGGGTGTTCACCGGCAATTGCCGTCGCCGCATCTTCGGCCTCTCTCGGGCTGTTAAACAGTCCAAAACAGGTGGTGCCTGAACCGGACATGCGAGCCAGTTGGCAGGCGGGGGCTTGCTCAAGCGCTACGATGGTCTGGCCAATATCAGGCGTCAGCGCGATGGCGGCTTTCTGTAAATCATTGCGGGTTTGACCTAGCCATTCAATCCAGTCATTGCCGGGCAAATCGCCCATCGTAGAAAACGCCGCTTGGCCAATCGGTAACGAAAGTTGTTTAAACACCGCAGGCGTTGAAACGCCAATTCCGCAATTAACCAGAACACAATCAAGGACCGGAAAATGATCAATGTTGACCAGCTCTTCCCCGATACCACGCATCCGGCACGATGCATCGTTCAAACACACCGGCACATCAGCACCAAGCGACAGGGCGATGGCGCTGAGCCTGTCGGCATTAATATCAATCTGCCAAAGCTCGATCAGCCCGTTCAACGCCGCTGCTGCATCTGCTGACCCGCCGCCAATACCCGACGACACCGGCAGGTTTTTCTGCAACCGAAAGGCTGTCGGGGGCAGGGGGCTTGCCATCGCATCAGACAAATGCCGATAAGCCTGCAACACCAGATTATCATCATCTACCCGCAGACCATCGCCAAACGGTCCGGCAATCTCAAGGCTGGTTTGATCAGCCGGTGCGATGTGCAATTGGTCGCCAATGTCGGCAAAAACAACAAGGCTATCGAGAAGATGAAACCCGTCGGTCCGCCTGCCGGTCACATGCAGTGCCAGATTGATCTTGGCTTTAGCCGTATATTGAACAGGCTCGCCAGAGCGCTTGATCACGACTTGTCAGCCGCGTCGCTTGATGCGTTGTTGTCGCTCATGCCATTCTTGATCTTGTCCAAAATCTTGGCCAGCGCTTTTTTCTCCGGCTTGCTGTCACGGGCATGAGCCCATTGAAAACCAGCCTCAAGTTTGCGCCCGACCTTCCAGTAGGCATCGCCCAGATGGTCATTGATCGTCGGATCGCCCGGACGCAATTTTACCGCCCGCTCAAGCCGCTTGACCGCTTCCTCATATTTGCCAAGCCGGTAATGAGCCCAGCCGACAGAGTCAATAATAAAGCCATCGCGCGGTCTAAGGGCTGCTGCCTGCTCAACCATCTCAAGGGCTTCATCAAGGTTCTCGCCACGGTCAATCCACGAATAGCCCAGATAATTGAGCACCGATGGCTGGGACGGGCGCAACTTCAACGCCATTTGAAAATCAGGTTCGGCCCGGCTCCATTGTCCGGCCCGCTCATGCGACATGCCACGATAATAATAAACCGCCCAGTGTTGGCGCTTTTTTTCTTTGACCCGAGCCAGCGCCAGGCTCAAAGCCTCTGCCGCCTCAACCCACTTTTCACGGCCATACAAAATACTGCCCTTGGTGCTCCAGGCCTGAAAATTATCAGGCTCGCGGGCAATCAGCCCATCCAGTCGAACAATGGCTTCGTCCTGACGGTCGAGATTATCGAGATTGTTGGCGATCTGAATAGTGACATTGCTGTACAGCGGCGACGTTGGACCCACCGCAGAAAACGCATCAATCGCCTTCTCGTACTGTTTGATGCTTTCATACACTTCAGCCAGAAGCACCTGGGCCACAGGCAGTTTGGGACGCATATACAAACTAAGCCGGGCATAAATCAGTGCAACATTTGCGCTCTTGCGGCCAGACAGTGCGCCAGCCAGCGAGAACAGAACCTCAAACATCCCGTCTCGTGGCCGGGAAATTTTTTGCGGTGCTGGCTTATTGGCATCAAGAGCAGCCAGCCTTTGAACGATGATTGGGTTGCGCTCTGTAAGGGTCAGATAGTTGGTAAAAATCTTCCGTGCCTCTTCCTTGCGCCCGGCTCGCCACAAGAAGCTGCCATAGCTGTCCACCAGTCGCAACGAATTACCTGCCTTGCTCATTGCAGATTTGAAGCTCTTTTCCGCCTGGGCGCTATTGCCAAGATAGTCAGCGATATAAGCCTTGTGAGCTGCCTTGAATTTTGCCAGGTTTCCCTGATCATCCAATTTGTCCAGCGCCGCAAAAGCTTGTTTGTTTTTATTTGACGCGGCATATGTCCAGGCAATCAAAACCGAAGAGGTCAGCGCCCCGATCCGGTTCGGAGCAGCCTTGGAAAAATGCTTGCGGGCCGCTGTATAATTGTTGGCTATGACCTTGTTTAGCCCCAAAACAAAGCGGGCAAGTTGGTGGTCGGGCCTGTTTATTACAATCTGTTCGGCAAGCTCGATCGCCCGTGGCAGCTCTCCAGTGGTGACATTTAAAACAAATGCCCGCTCTAAAAGGACCTGATCGGTGGTGTTTTCGCCATAGGCACGGCTGTAATATTGCGCAGCCACGTCAAAATCTTTCTGGCGTGCCGCTGCCCTGCCAATCAGATAATTACTGGCATGGGAGGAAAATCCGATATCCTTGCCGCCATTGGTTGCAATAGCAGTTTGACTTGAAAGGAAAGTCCCTGTTGTCAGAAACAGGCTGATTATGAGTGCTTTTGATTTTTTCATCTAACTTCCCGATTCGGCGTTTATATCTAGAACAAAATAATAATAGACAATTTTGCTGGCGTATACTCACAATTCTCGTGTAGTGTCAGCTATCAAAAACATAGCGATGTTTATTTAGCATGTTTCCCAACAAGTCAGATTGTAAATTTAATGAACTCCAATGCGTCTGTTATAGCAGAAATTCCAACTGTTAAAGATTACGTTCTTTTAACACTTCTGGCAGCGGTCTGGGGGGCAAGCTTTATGCTCATCAAAGTAGCGGTCGAAACAATTCCGGCCGTGCCCATGACCGCCGGACGCCTGACAATTGCAACCATTGTGATGTTTGCACTGGTTCTGGCATCGCGGCAAAAGTTTCCCCGCGGTGTGAAGGTTTGGGCAATGATGGCTGTGGTAGCGGTTTTGGGCAACGCTGCTCCCTTTGCCCTGATTTCTTGGGGCGAGGAAAGCGTTGATAGCGGATTGGCAGCAATCATGATGGCAGTGATGCCGCTCACCACGCTTCTTCTGGCTCACATCTTTACAGCTGATGAAAAGCTCAACCGCTGGAAGCTGGCCGGTGTCATGTTCGGCTTTGTTGGGCTGGTGGTGTTGATGGGGCCGGAAAGGCTGCTCACTTTGGGTGATGACGTGGTTCGTCAACTGGCCATTGTTCTGGCCGCTGTTTGTTATGGCATAACCAGTTTGGTTGTAAAATTTATAAAGGGTGTGCCAGCTCGCGCATTAACCGCTGGTGTCATGCTGATTTCCATGTTGATCATGGTGCCTTTCAGTTTTGTGGCTTTCGATCTGAGCCAGGTTTCCCCCTCAGCCTCTTCAATAATCGCGACTATCATTCTCGGGGTTTTTCAAACTGCGCTTGCCGGTATTGGAGCCTATTTCATTATTCACAAACTCGGCGCGACGTTCTTTTCTCAGTTAAACTTTATAGTCCCGCTGTTTGGCGTCTTGTTTGGTTTCATATTCCTGTCCGAAAATCCTGGGTTTTATGCCTTGCTGGCGCTGGCAATAATTCTGGCCGGTATCGGTTTGGCGCGATATGGAATTCACAAATCGTTGCAGTGATTTTGCATTTCAACTGTGATACATTCACATTCAAATATGTTTACAGGGAGAAAAATGATGATGAAATCGGTTTCAAGGCGCAGTGTTTTAGCGGGTGGTTCAAGCCTGATTGCCGCGCCATTTGTTTTGCCTGGCCTGACATCGCTAGCTGATGCCAAGGCCCCCATGCTGGGTGCGCAACGGCCCAATCACTATCGCTTCAAATTTGGCAAGATGGAAATTACCACCATCAATGACGGGGCGTTCTATCTCGGTGGCCCGTTCCCGATTTTTGGCACCGATCAATTTCCCGAAGATGTCGAAGAACTGGCAGTTGCCAATCATCTGCCGCCCAAGCGCATGGAAATTGGTTTTTCACCGGTCATTATCAATACCGGCAATGAACTGATATTATTTGATACCGGCAACGGTGATCGGCGTGGTGAAAGTGCTGGACATTTGCAGGCAGCCATGAAGATCGCCGGTTTCACTGCTGACCAGATAGATATTGTCGTCCTCAGTCATTTTCATGCCGACCACATTGGCGGCGTCATGGCCGGTGGCAAGCTGGCGTTTCCTAATGCCCGCTATATTACCGGTGAAGTTGAGAGCAATTTCTGGTTGCATCCTGATCAGGAAGGTGGCCGGACCGGCAATACCCACAAATTGGCTATGATCAATGTCAAACCAGTGGCTGATAACACCACCTTCATCAAGGATGGAGCAACAATTGCTTCGGGTATCACGTCACTGTTTGCCCCTGGCCATACGCCGGGCCACATGGCTTTTCATATTGAAAGCGAAGGAAAACGTATTTTCCTTGGTGCCGATTTTTGTAATCACTATGTCATGTCACTGCAAAACCCCGATTGGCATATGGCTTTTGATATGGAAAAAGAACAGGCTGGCCAAACTCGCCGCAAACTGCTTGATATGCTGGCCACTGAAAAAATACCCTTCACCAGCTACCACATGCCGTTTCCAGCTGTCGGCTATGTGGAGAAAAAGGACGACGGCTTTGTTTATGTGCCCGCCAGTTATCAATTAAATCTCTGATTTGCGCCAATTGAGATAGTCGGCTTTGGTATCAACATCATAACGGGTGTTGGCGTAGCCGACTTTCAAACCCTGGGCATTGTCCAGCGTGTCGGCCAGCGCATGCTCACTCGACCAGCGGACATTTTCGAAAATGGCCGGTATGCGTGGAGACCGCTGTGCGCCAACCAGCCAATACCCGCCATCACCGGCAGAACCAAACACCAGATCATTTGATCCCAATTGCCGGAAAGCACCTGCAACGTCGTTTGCAGTGATGAATGGAATATCCGTGCCGATGATAACAACCGGTCCCGGAGGCACAATATCAAAAATTCGTTGCATGCGCTCGCCAAGATTGCCCGGCCCTTGCGGGAAAGGCGTCACGTTCGCAGGCCAGTGATGTTCATAAAAAGCAGTGTCGGGTGCAACAGCAGCCAAGGTTTTCCAGCGCTGATCAGGCGCCAGAGTCCGCATGGTGCTGGACATCAGATGTCGATAAACCCCGGTGGCCCGCGCTACGCCGATGCTTTTGGCAAGGCGTGATTTAACCCGTCCGGCCACCGGCTGCTTGGCCATGATCACCAGATGCTTCATTGATATCTATCCAGAATTTTGTCCGGCGCGATACCGGCAAACCACAACATCAGACATTTCGCATTACGCGCCATCCGCACGATGTAACCATCGCGTTTGTAGCGTTCGGCACTTGTGGTGGCAGTGGTTTGAAAATAGTGCAGTCGCGAGCGGCCAATGCGCCTGATGATATCCACATCTTCCATCAGCACCAACGGCTTGAACCCTCCAATCTCGTCATATAGATGACGTGAAATCAGCAATCCCTGATCACCGTAGGGCAGGGAAAAGAGCTTGCAACGCAGTTTGACAATTGTCTCCAATATTCGCGCCCGCCGTCGCCGGTCATCAAGCGCAAAACGAAACACGGCGGCTTTATGCCTGTCATTGTCGCGGATAAATTCACCAACCTCATCAATCCAGCTTTCGGCCAAAACCGTGTCGGAATGTAAAAACAGCAACCAGTCTGCCTTGGCCGACTTGCCACCCTGAACCAATTGCGGGCCGCGCCCTTTTTCAGTCGTGATAACATTAGCCCCGGCCTCATCGACAATGGCCAGCGTCTCATCCCCGGAGCCACCATCAATCACCACCAGTTCCTTGACCAGACCGACAATCGCACCGGGAACGAGGGCGCTTAGAGTTCCAGGCAAATGGCTGGCCGCATTCAGCGTTGGGATGATTATAGAAAGCATGACAGGCTGATAGCATATCATGCCGCCGGAGGTGAAATAAATATGTTCTTGTAATGTTCTCGTTTTGCGTTATGTTTGATCCATGGAATCACTTGCTATCAAACAATCCAGACTAGGTCTGAAATCGCCGCGCCCTTTTAATCCAATGCTGGTGCCGGGGCACAGTCGCGGCCGTGGTGCCCGCTCAAACGTGTCAGGTCGTCATGAACGGATACAACGTTCAATATTTGATGATGGCTGGAACAGTATTGAAGAACTACCCAGACTCAAAACAACTGTCAGCGTGGAAAAAGCCAAATCGATTATCAGTAAAAACCAGTCTCCCGATTTATGGTTTGATCGTTCGGTTAACCCTTACCGGGGTTGTGAACACGGCTGTGTTTATTGTTACGCCCGCCCGAGCCATGCTCATATGGGCCTGTCGCCGGGGTTGGATTTCGAGGCCAAACTGTTTGCCAAAACCAATGCCGCAGATGTGTTGCGCCAAACCTTTTGTAAAAAGAGCTATCAACCCAAAACCATCATGTTGGGTTCCAATACAGATGTCTATCAACCGATTGAACGACAATATCGCCTGACCAGAGAAATTCTTGAGGTCATGCTGGAGTTTTCCCACCCCGTTGCCATTGTTACCAAATCAGCATCGATTTTGCGGGATCTGGATTTATTGAAAGCGTTAGCTGAAAAGAATTTGGTCAAAGTGGCCATTTCAATCACCAGTCTTGATCACAAACTATCAAGGTCTATAGAGCCAAGAGCTTCCGCACCGGGCAAACGTCTGCAAGCAATGGAAATGCTGGCAAAATCGGGCGTTCCAACAAGCGCTCTGGTCGCACCAGTTATTCCTGCGGTAAATGATCATGAGATTGAAAAAATTCTTGGCGCGGTTTCAGTAACCGGTGCCAGCGAGGCCGGTTTTACCATGTTGCGACTGCCCGCCGAAGTGCGTCCGCAATTTAAAGAATGGCTGATGGCTGAAATGCCGGATCGCGCTGCCCATGTGATTTCACTGGTGCGCAGTTTGCATGATGGCAAAGACTACGATTCAAGCTGGGGGCAGCGCCGTCGTGGCAGCGGTCCCTATGCATGGTCCATCGCCCGCCGGTTCGAGTTGGCGGCAAAACGTCTGAAACTTAATCTTTCACCGGTAAAATTAGCAACTGACAGATTCACTAGACCACCACAAATTGGCGAACAACTGCCACTATTCTAAAAATGTTCTAAAAGCAGGACATGAACCAAATTGATTCGAAAAAGCAAAAACCGGATTTTTCTTTTGAAACGGTCCACCTTGATGCCGGGCGTAGTCCGGTTGCCGGTGTAGATGAGGCCGGGCGAGGCCCGTGGGCCGGACCGGTGGTGGCTGCAGCCGTTATACTCGACCGGGACAATATCCCCGAAGGGCTGAATGATTCGAAAAAACTGACTGAAGCGCGACGTGAGGTATTATTTGATCAAATTCGCGAAACGTCCGAGTTTGGCATCGGCATTATTGAGGCATCTGAAATCGATCGGATCAATATTCTCCAGGCAACTCTGCAAGCCATGAGCAATGCAATTGCAGAGTTGCCCCGTCCACCGATGGTCGCGCTGATTGATGGCAACAAGGCCCCGCCATTGGAATACCAAAGCGAGACTATCAAAAAGGGCGATGCCCGCTCGCTTTCAATCGCTGCTGCTTCAATCATCGCAAAAGTCACCCGCGACCGCATGATGAAAGAACTCGATCTACAATTTCCCGGTTATAGTTTTGCCCGTCACAAAGGCTATGGCACGGCTATTCATGCCGCTGCCCTTGAAAAACTTGGCCCGTGCCCGCAACACCGCAAGTCCTTTGCCCCGATCAGAGCGTTGTTGCTCAAGTCAAAATGACTCGAGTTTATCAATCCTGTTAACCATAAAACCCAAACAGGGTTCCCTCAGGACTCGCCAGACTCCATTGTGATTCTTGTGAGTTGAGTTAAGTGCATTTCCCGAAAAGTGGAAACCGGTTTTCGGATGAGAAGTGCGCCAAGAATATGCGTACAGGGAACTGAAAATGGGCGTCGTTACCAAGCCGGATATCCGGCCAATGCTGAATAAAATTCTGGTTGGAGACTGTATTGCCAATCTGAAAAAAATACCGTCGCGATCTGTCGATGTTGTTTTCGCCGACCCGCCCTACAATCTGCAACTTTCCGGCGACCTGAGCCGTCCCGACCAGAGCCGGGTCGATGGTGTTGATAACGACTGGGATAAATTTGACACCTTTGCCGCTTATGACCGGTTCACCCGCGACTGGATGGCAGAATGTCAGCGGGTACTCAAAGACAACGGAACCTTGTGGGTCATCGGTTCCTATCACAATATTTTCCGAGTTGGTACAGTGCTGCAGGATCTTGGCTTTTGGATACTCAACGACATCATCTGGCGCAAATCCAACCCGATGCCAAATTTTCGCGGCAAGCGATTTACCAATGCCCACGAAACCATGATCTGGGCCTCGAAAAGCGAAAAGTCAAAAAAAGTCACGTTCAACTACGACGCCATGAAGGCGATGAATGACGACCTGCAAATGCGTTCAGACTGGGTCTTGCCAATCTGCAACGGCGGCGAACGCTTGAAGAATGACGATGGCAAAAAGGTACATCCAACCCAAAAACCCGAAAGCCTGTTGCACCGGGTCATCTTGTCGTCCTCAAACAAGGGTGATGTCATCCTCGATCCGTTTTTTGGCACCGGCACAACCGGCGCCGTCGCAAAACGCCTTGGCCGCAATTTCATCGGCCTTGAACGCGACAAAGCTTATGTAAAAGCAGCCAAAGCCCGACTGGCAAACACAGAAGTCGTCAAAGAAGGAGCTCTGGCCGTCACCACTGGCAAACGCGCTCTGCCAAGAGTGCCATTTGGCACACTGGTTGAACGCGGCATGATCAACCCCGGCGACCGCCTGTATGATCACGCCCGCCGTCACGCGGTACAAGTGCGCGCCGATGGCTCTGTTGCCGCAAAAGACGTCAGTGGCTCAATTCACAAAATCGGCGCTCATGTTCAAGGTGCCGAAGCCTGCAACGGTTGGACCTATTGGCACGTGGCCAAAGGCAAAAATCTCATACCAATCGACATGTTCCGCCAGCAAATCAGGGCGGAAATGACAACAGATTAGGTCGACGTCGGACTAACCCTTTAGAACGTCAGACCCAAACGCTTCGACCAATACTTTTTTCATCACCGTCGGTAGAGCCTTGCCTGCCAGTTGATTTAGAGCCACCCATTCATGGGTGCTTGAGTCACGAATTTCAGCTTCGTTGATTGTGTCACTGGTAATAACTTCCAGCATCAGGTGAAAATGGGTAAAGGTGTGTTCAATCATTTTAACCGCGGTTGATTCGCCCTCAAGCCATTCGCTGCAAGGCACCTCGAGCATGCCGCCCAGCAAGCCTTTTACCGGTCGCCGCCGCAGCAAAACAGCGCCATCTTCACGCTGAACCACAAAAGCTTTCCCGCAACGGGTTGGCCTCGGTTTTTTCGGTATTTTGCGTGGCAAAGTGCTGGCGATACCTTTCTTCAACCCCCGGCACTCTGTTGCAAGCGGGCAGATGGTGCAATTTGGCGACCGCGGCGTACACACCGTTGCACCAAGGTCCATCATGGCCTGGGCAAAATCACCAGCCCGTTGTTGCGGCACAAGAACAATGGCCCTCTTGTGGATCAAAGGTTTTGAATCAGGTAGCGGTGCCTCAATCGCATAGTAACGCGATAAAACCCGTTCAACATTGCCGTCCACCGCTGCAACCGACTGGTCAAAGGCAATCGCAGCAATCGCTCCGCCCGTGTAAGGACCGATACCCGGCAACTTTTGCAACTCAACAATAGTTTGAGGGAAAAACCCACCATGCTGGCCAGCAATGATTTTTGCGCAGGCATGCAGATTTCGCGCCCGGGCATAATAACCAAGCCCGGCCCATGCTGCCAGAATATCGTTGAGTTCAGCGCCTGCCATTGTATCGACATCAGGCCAGAGCCGCAGGAATTTCAAAAAATAACTTTTAACCGTCGCAACCGTGGTTTGCTGCAACATAATTTCAGACAGCCAGACGTGGTAAGGGTCCGGCACCTGTCCGTATGCGGCTCGCCAGGGCAATTCACGGCGGTGCTTGTCATACCAGGTCAGTATTTTATGCTGAAAATCCAAAGGAAACGCCTACATTAAAAAATTGAAAGTATCATTCCCAGTGCTTGCACGCTAGAATGTTATCAGGCAGCCCACAGTTTTAAACTATAACAGCTGCGCAATTGGTCATTTAAGGTGCCGTGATGAAGGCAGTCGGGAAACATTTCGCCAAGGTTGCTGAGAAAGCCTACGCCCGTCACGGTACAGCCTGGGCCGGACTTTTAAGCAATTGGCGCAGCATTGTCGGTGAACCGCTTTGTGATATCTGCGCGCTGGAAAAAGTAACCTGGCCTGGTCAAATAAGAGGCCAATCAAGTGAACTGGCAAGCGAGCGGGCGGCGCGCAGCAAGCATCAGAAAATCGGCGGGACGCTTGTCATTAAAGTTGCTTATGGCCGCGCTTTGGAGATACAGCACATGACCCCGCAAATTATTGACAGAATTAACGCCTATTATGGCTATAGCGCCATTGCGCAGATCAAGATTATACAGGGAAAAATAGAAAGACCGACAATCATTCAAAAACAAGTTCTGTCGCCACTCGCCCCGGCAAAAAGCGAACAGCTTGATCAACAGATGAACGGCATCGAGAATGACGGATTGAAAGATGCCCTGCGCCATCTGGCAAAAGGCGTTCTTTCAAGATCGGCCACCTAGGTGGCTTCTCCACAGGATTATTTAAAATATTGTTTAAAACCACAACATCTAGTAGATAGGTAAGATAATGAAACTAAATCGACGAAATATGATCGCAGGCAGTGCTGTCGTTGCAGCTATTGGCACTTTTTCTTTTCTTGGAAACAGTAATGATCCCGGCGTGTCCTTTATGCCCGGTGTAACATCTGCTCATGCAGCCGATGCTGATCCGGTCGCGATACTTGCTGCACCTGCGTTGGGTGACCGGTTTTTAGGCAAGGCTGATGCGCCAGTGACAATTGTTGAATATGCCTCAGCAACCTGCGTCCACTGCGCCAATTTTCATTCCGGTACATTTGTCGCCCTGAAAAAGGATTACATCGACACCGGTAAAGTACGGTTTATTTTCCGGGAATTCCCGTTTGATGATCTGGCATTGGCAGCTTTTATGCTCGCCCGTTGCGCGCCGGAAGATAAGTATTTTCCAATGCTGGACGTGATTTTTGAGCGGCAACAGACCTGGACGCGCAACAATCCACGCGATGAACTGTTGAAAATCGCAAAACTTGCTGGCTTTACCGAGGAAAGTTTTGATAAATGCCTCAAGAATGTGGACGTGGCGAAAGGCATTAGCGAGATTCGCGATACAGGGAGTAAAGAATTCGGTGTGAATTCCACACCTACGTTTTTTATAAATGGCAAGATTCTTTCCGGAAACGCGCCAATTGAGAGTTTCAAAAAGCTGATCGACGCTGCTCAAGGCTAGGTAACACACAAAAAGCAAGTGTGAGCCTCAATTTAGCAGCCCGGTCAAAAGGGGTTAAATGAAGTTTGCACGGCTGAGATTGTCGGGGTTCAAGTCTTTTGTTGAACCAACCGACCTTGAGATCAAGCCCGGGCTGACAGGTGTTGTCGGCCCGAACGGCTGTGGCAAATCCAACTTGCTTGAAGCTTTGCGCTGGGTGATGGGCGAAAGCTCTTATAAATCCATGCGCGCTACCGGCATGGATGACGTGATTTTTTCAGGGACAAAATCCCGGCCTTCGCGCAATACCGCTGAAGTTGTGGTGACGATGGACAATTCTGACCATTCCGCCCCGCCGATGTATAACGCCGAAGAAACCATCGAAATCAGCCGCCGCATAGAGCGTGAAGCTGGTTCTGCTTATCGTATCAACGGCAAGGATGCCCGGGCGCGCGATGTGCAATTGCTGTTTGCTGATGCTTCAACCGGTGCCCGCTCACCGGCCCTTGTTCGTCAGGGTCAGATTTCAGAACTGATCAGCGCCAAACCGCAAAACCGACGCAAAATTCTTGAAGAAGCAGCCGGCATTTCAGGATTGCATACAAGGCGTCATGATGCCGAATTGAAACTGCGGGCCGCTGAAACCAATCTTACCCGGCTTGATGATGTAACGGCTCAGCTTGAAACCCAACTCAACAGTTTGAAGCGTCAGGCCCGACAGGCAATCAAGTACAAACAGCTATCATCGGAAATCCGCAAATTTGAGTCTGCCAGTTTATATGCTGCCTGGCGCGAAGCTTCAAATGTGCTCGAAGCATCAAAATCCGATTTTGATCAAGTGGTTAGACTGATGGCCGGTTTCACCCGGGCGGTTTCTGAAAAGACCCGCGAGCGGGATGTTGCCGGCGAAAAACTGCCAAAATTGCGCGAAAATGAAACGGTGCGAGTAGCGGTTTTGCAACGCTTGACTATTGAGCGCGAAGGCCTTGACCGTGAGGAAGAACAGGCTGGTGTTCGCCGTCGTGAGCTAGAAGGTCGCCTTGCCCAGATCAATCGGGATTTGTCGCGAGAACGTGACACACTGGGGGATGTGGATGGTGCCATGGAGCGCTTGAACACCGAGCGTGAGAGTTTAAACAATAACCAGTCTGGCGATAGCAACAGCCGTGCGCAAGCGGCCAAAGCCATGCAGGCCGCTGCTGAAATTTTGGCCACCACGCAAGATGCTGCTGATAAGGCTGGTGCCAGACTTTCAGAGATTACCGCGCGCCGCACCAGTTTGGAACGCACCATTGCAGAATTGCAGAATCGGTTTGAGCGTTTAGCGTCTGAAATTTCGCAGGTCCACGAACGGCGGGAAAAAATTATCTCCGAATCAGGCGGCAAAGAAGACCTGGAGAAACTTGGAGAAGCGGTGGAGAATGCCGTTGGAGAAGCGGAATCTGCAGAAAATATGGCAAGCTCCGCTGAAAATGATCTCAAAGCAAGCCGCCAGTCAGAATCTGATGCCCGACGTGCCTTTGACGCCGCCCGCTCGATTTCTCAAAAACTGACCACCGAAGTACAAACCCTGACCAAATTGCTCAATGTCAACGATGGTGATCTGTGGCCGCCGGTTATTGATGCCCTCAAAGTTGAGCCAGGTTTTGAAACCGCACTTGGTGCCGCCCTTGGTGATGATATTGATGCCCCGACCGATGAGGCTTCACCGGTGCATTGGCGACAGCTTGATGGGCTGGATGGTGCCGCCGGTCTGCCAGCGGGATCAACGCCTCTTTCGGACTTCGTTAAAGCGCCCAAAGCATTGCAGCGTCGACTCAGCCATATTGGTGTTGTTGATGCATCTGATGGGCCGAATTTGCAAAAACAACTGACTGCTGGCCAGCGACTGGTATCGAAAGACGGCGGCTTGTGGCGTTGGGACGGTTTTTCAGCCGCCGCCGATGCACCCACAGCTGCTGCAAAACGACTGGCCGAGCGCAATCGCCTTGGTAGTTTGCAGGAAGAGAGCGAGCAGGCAACGCAAAAATCCAATGAGGCCCGCACATTTCATGAAGCCACTCGCAGTAAAGTAGAGGCGGCAGTTAAAAACGAGCAGCAAGCCCGTTCGGCATGGCGCACAGCAAACCAGAATGTCGAGCAGGCCCGCAAGGCGTTAGCCACCCGGGAACGGGCCATGAGCGAACAGCTGCAACAGGCCAGTGCTCTGGAAGAAGCCGGACGCCGGGTTGCCGAGAACAAAGGTGAAGTCGGCGAGAGTTTGAAAGCCGCACAGGTCGAACTTGGCGAAATTCCTGACGCCAGCGGTCTGGAAGCAGAACTGGCAACATTGCGCGATAAAGTCAACGAGGGTCGTGCCGCCTATTCTGAGAGCCGCGCTCATCATGACGGGCTTGAGCGCGAAGCCAAAATGCGTACCGACCGTCTAAGAGCCATTGAGGCGGAAACAAAATCCTGGGCCGGGCGAACCGAGCGGGCCAATGAGCACATTAAAGAACTGACGGTCAGGGCCGAAAAAACCCAGATCGAACTGACCCAACAAGCCGATATGCCCAAGGCTTTTGAAGAAAAACGCAAAAAGCTTTTGTCGTCCCTGTCAGAAGCCGAGCGTGATCGCAAAATTTCCGGTGACGAACTGGCAACAGCTGAAAATGCCTTGCGTGGCGCCGAAGAGGTTTTGCGCACCGCCGAAAGTGAACTGGCCAAAACCCGTGAGCAACACGCCCGGCTTGAAGCCCACACCCAATCAGCCAGCGAGCGCAAGGCCGAGGCCCGCCAACGCATTGTCGATACCCTTGAGTGCAAGCCTGAGGAAGTCATCGAGCGGGCTGAACTGGATGTCGAAAATCTGCCTAGCCAACATGAGGTTGATCAAAAACTGACAGCCTTGCGTCACCAGCGCGAGCGTTTGGGCGGGGTTAATTTGCGGGCTGAAACCGAAGCTGTCGAAGTGGCCGAAAATCTTGATCAACTGGTCACCGAGCGCGATGATGTTATCAGTGCCGTCAACAAATTGCGCCATGGCATTGGCAGCCTCAACAAGGAAGGCCGCAAACGTCTGCTTGAAGCCTTTGACCGGGTCAATGAAAACTTCGGCGAATTGTTCGTCAAACTGTTTGATGGTGGCAGGGCGCGGTTGGAATTGATCGAGTCAGATGACCCGCTTTCGGCCGGACTTGAAATTATCG
The DNA here is from genome assembly GCA_030626025.1 of Anderseniella sp. Lineage (GTDB taxonomy): Bacteria > Pseudomonadota > Alphaproteobacteria > Rhizobiales > Aestuariivirgaceae > JALWJW01. The sequence goes on from DAOUPT010000006.1 coordinate 68,306, forward strand.
CCAACCCGCCCGGCAAACGGCCAACGACACTGTCACTGTTGTCAGGCGGCGAGCAGGCGTTAACAGCAATGGCGCTGATTTTTGCCGTTTTCCTGACCAATCCGTCACCAATTTGCGTGCTTGATGAAGTCGATGCCCCGCTCGATGATCATAACGTCGAGCGTTTTTGCAATATGCTTGATGCCATGCTGGAAAAATCAGAAACCCGCTTCCTGATCATCACCCACCACGCCCTGACCATGGCCCGCATGAACCGCCTGTTCGGCGTAACCATGATGGAACGCGGTGTCAGCCAACTTGTATCGGTTGATCTGGAAACCGCAGAACGGTTGCGCGAAGCCAGTTAACGAATACCCTCTGCCATTCGCCATCAATGCCTGACCGGCAAAGGTGTCAAATAAGCGGTTCAAGGCGTTGACGAACACACGGCTTTGCCTTTGGTCGTTTTGACAAGTGTGCCAGTACCTTGTCTAAAGGCACCAGAATATATGTTCAGCTCGTACTCTCCATGGTGGATAACGTGCCCGCTTTCATCATCGCGTTTACCGGTTGACCGGGTTGTTATTGTAAGGTCTATGGAAAATAGTATTCCAGAAGAATCTTTTTCTTGATGGTAAAGATGAAGATCGACACGTTTGTTCTTGAGCCACTGACCCTTGATATCTTCTGAATATAGGGGAACGATAACCGGTTTGGTATTGGCAAACAGTTGGCCGATACTGATTTTTGAGTGATGTATCGCCAGTGGTATTATCTCATGGCTGTTTAAAGCTGAATGGCTGGTTATAAGAATAACATCAAACTTGGCGGCATCATCACCGCTCCTGCATATCATGTCGGGAGGTGTCGCATTTGCCGGTGCGATCATCAACCCTGATAGCAATATCCAAAACGCCAGATGTTTCAACGAGATGCCTTTGTCTAAACCGATGATTCTCATGATGAATTTTACAACGCGAGAATAACAAATTCCACCTCATTTTTCGGTTGCCGGAGTCTGGTAAGATAACGGAACATCCCCAATTTTTTCCAGTCAGCCAACAAAGTGATTCCTTGCAAATCAAACCAGAAATGCAATTGAGCCAGAATTTCATCGGTTTGGGAATCACTTGTGTGCATCCCGTAGAGTGCAGCTCCCGACCGGCAGGGTTGTGGTGTTGAATGACAATGATGGCGGAGAGCTGCCTTCGAGTACATATGCCCAGATGCCGGCCGATATGGCAAAGCGGACATCCAGAATTTACGTAACTTTACAATTTTCGACACTGTTTGAATTGGTGAAATGTGCCAATTCCGGAAGTCAGGTCAGAGTCACATAATCGATCAAGTTTAGCTGGCGCACCTGCCTTCTTCCTCCTTGCAAGTATTACAGGACTTACAAAAACTGCGGTTCAGACAATGGGTAATGACCAGGGCCGTACCGCCGATCATGGTAAAGACCTTGTCACCAGTCTCGCCCCAGAAGTGCTCAGCCACAAAGGCAGCGATCAACAGGCAACTCACCCCAAAAGCAGCCAAAAGCAAAATTTTCCGATTGCCGTGCAGGCGATAACCCGGGCGTATGGCCATGAAGCTGATGAATATGGCCAGCACGGCCAATGAACGGTCAAGCATTTCATTTTCCAGAAACGTGATCCCGGCAAGTGGTACCGCCATCAGCAAAATCGGGGTTAGCACGCAATGGGCCACGCAAATGGTTGAAGCGCACATACCAAAACTGTCCAGCAGTCCTGGTTCTTTCCTGCCTGTGATTAATGGGTAATGTTGATATTTCACTTTGTATCCTCCCTTGATTTATTGCCAGTTTTTGCTGTCGTCCATTTAAGGACAGCACCGGCAGCCAGGTCCGCATTGGGGTAACGAGTTGATGGCATTCTCGCGACCTTGCGCCATAGCCCCATGAATGGCCGGCGCGGATGGCAAACGCGAGATCTCTCCTCCGCAATTTCCACAATTGGATAGATTTTCATTTATGCCGTGGAAGGCCTCAATTGAGTTGTCGCAATCGTTGCAGTGATAATTATAGGTTGGCATGGTCTGGTTTTCCCTTTTGGCGAGAAGTGACTGGAGTAATTTCGGTTTAAATTGAACCACCCGGGCAGCAAACGCTGCCCCGGCGCCGCGCCGTCGTGTCGAAGACGCGCTTTCAGCACGATGCAGGCCCGAACGTAGTGAGGATATGCCGTGAACGGAATAAAACCAGGGCGATTCAGGCGTAGCCGGAAACCCCTTGATTCCGCTGCGGGTGACTGCCCGTTCTTTCCCGCAGCGGTACCAGTTTAGCTCCAGCGTGGTGGCTGGCTACCTTTCACGCCCATGACAGATGCTGCGTACTGGGTACGTTCACGGCCTTCAGTAGTGCCGGTGATCGGCGCCCGCAAACGGCGGAATTCGGTTTCCCAGATCCAACCGCTGATGGTGATGTCATCGGGAATAAGCGGGTGCCCCTTGATGTAATCGACGGTTTTCAGGCACGTTTCATCAACGTCATCCATCATGCCGATCCACTTGGCAAATGAGCCGCTTTCAAGGGTCAGTTCCGGGTTCGATGGATCCATCGGCACGTTGTCGACATCAATGCCCTTGGCACGCAAAGCCGCTTCAAGATCATTGCCATTGGCCGAAAGCATTCCGCAACCGGTGTGCTGCAAGACAATGATTTCGGTGGTGCCAAAGAAGTTGATCGTCAGCATCGCTGAACGGATTGCATCATCGGTTACAATCCCGCCGGCGTTGCGGAACAAGTGCGCGTCACCGCCGCCAACAGGTGTATCGGCGCGGATACCAAGAGCTTCATCTACCGGAAGCCGCTCGTCCATGCAGGCCAAAACCCAAAGGTGACCTTCGTTTGGACCATCGGCACCATATTGACGACGTATTTCCCATTTGGTTGTTTCTTCAATGCGTTTTTCGAGTCTCGATTTTATTGTCATTCGAAATCCTCCCTTTGCTGAACGCGTTTTTATTGAGCAGTGCACTTTTAATTGCAACTTCCGTGCCAAAGTAATAAGCAAATAATATCAATGGGTTAGAATGTTTTTGGTGGGATGTTTTTATTCATAGCTTTGGCCCGAAAAATCCGCTGCCAGCCAGTCAAACGATTGAATTGTCGGATGCAATTGCCCTCTATTGGTTACTTTTCACACTGTGAAGCTTTACTTCTCATAAAAATTTGCAGGAGCCGGCTGTGCCTGCCCGGATACCTATAAATTTGTCAGCAGCGCAAATTTACCCTACTATCTTGCGAATTGGCCCGTCTTGCTGTGCGTGAAAGACAAGTGTCCTCAAGTCTCGCAATCGTTCTGGCGTGGTTATCAGGGAAAACATGCCCACATGGAGCGCTTTAATCTCTTTTAATGAGATACGGTATTGGGTTGAGGGAGGTTTGTGATGTTAAAGGACTGTTTTGCAAAACTGACGCCGGAAGCATTCTTGCAGGCTTTCGTCATCCAGAGCTCGGAAATCGGACATAACCTGGGCTGCAACCACTGCAACCAGCAAGGCAGCTACATTGAACAACTGGGACTGGGTGCCAGCGGGTTTTTCGAAGCTGCATACCGCAAAAATCTCGAACTCGATAAAGAATTGGATCCCGCGACTTATGCCGATCTCATTATCACGCTGAAAAATAAAATCGGTGGTAATTTTGCCCGGATGTCCAGCGAGAAAGGTATGGTACGGGTACGCAGTTCAAGGTGCCCGTTTGGGGATTCGGTTAAGCAGGCGCCTGAATTGTGCCAGATGACCTCAAGTGTATTTGGCGGTATCGCGGCGCGAAATTTTGGCTACGCTAAAGTAATTCTCGACAAGCGCATTGCCCTGGGACACGATTGTTGCGAGGTGCGGATTTTCCTTGATCGTGAAAAGGGAAAGGACTTTGCCGGAGACGAATACCACAAGGAACAGGGCGTCATCCGTAGTGCGGCCACTGACTCTGAAATTTCAGCCCGTATCGAAGAGCGCATGTACAAGGTCTGGTGTGACACGGTGCGGGCAAAATCCAACCGCGAACACCGACGTCCGCTGCTTGTGGCCAAATCTGATGCCATGTGCAAGGCATTGGGGGTTGTGGATGTCGTCGGGCCGACGCTGGCCAGTGTATTGATCACCGGAGAAACCGGCGTTGGCAAGGAAGTCATCGCCCGCGCCGTACACGCCATGAGTGATCGCCATAACAAGAAGTTCGTTGCCGTCAATTGCGGCGCGATCCCTGAAAACCTGATTGAAAGCGCTTTGTTTGGACATGAGCGTGGCGCCTTTACCGGGGCACACCATGTGCATCACGGGCTGTTCGAGCAGGCTGAACGAAGCACCTTGTTGCTCGATGAAATTGACTCATTGCCATTGAATGCACAGGTGCGGCTGCTGCGTGTGCTGCAAGAAGGGGAGTTCAATCGGGTCGGAGGCGAGAACACCCTCAAGGCTGATGTGCGTATTATTGCTGCTGCAAGCGAGCCAATTGCCGGCCTGGTGGAAAAGGGTAGCTTCCGTGAAGACCTGTATTACCGGTTAAATGTGGTACCGATCTATTTGCCGCCATTGCGCGACCGGCCCGACGACATCCCCGAGCTGGTCGATCATTTCCTGAAACGGTTGTCAGTAAAATATGGAAAGACCCTGCGCGGTATCGGCAGTGGTCCCATGGCCCAGATACTGGCCCATGATTGGCCTGGAAATGTGCGTGAATTGGAAAATGTGCTCGAACGATCAATGCTGTTTTGCACCGCCCAGGTGCTGGATGTGTTGCTGATGAGTGAAACGGGCAGGGATACCTGGCCGCTGGCAGAAAACGCAGAAATCAATATCGCAGGCGAGCCAGCCAAGGCAGGCCTGTTTTTAAAGGATGCAAAAAAGAAAGCTGCGGCCAGGATTGAGGAACAAATTCTGCGCGAAAATCTGAAACGCTTTCGCGGCAACATTACCGCAGTAGCCCGAAATCTGCACCTTACCCGAAGATCGATCCACCAAAAGGTTAGGGCCCACAGTATTAACCCGTCACCCTATCGCAAGAAAGCAGAGACATCCAGTTCTACGACAAGATCATAGCAAGGGCTGTATGCCCGCTTAGCCGCCGGTAGCGGTTTTGGCAACTTTAATTGAACACGACACCTTTGGGTCAACATCTTCAGAACAATCATGGATAGTTGATGGCAGTTTTAGAATGGCACGCTGCCGGTAAGTATCCATTGCAAACAAAAGTGGCCGTTCTGGGCTCTGGTGGCTCCGTGTAAAAATCTGAAATTATCCATGCCGGCCACGATGTGGGCGCGGCAAAATGGCTTAAATGGGTTTGAATTAATTAAAGACAATAAAAACAACATCTTAGAGATGTGAATGGCGGGTTGACATCGTTGTCGCAGACTTTTAGTTTGCGACCGGCTTTAGGCGCTGTTTTAGAGTCTCGTACAAGACGGAATTTGGCGAAAGAAGTAAAGGCAATTCCATGGGTGATCGTAAATCGTCTAAGGAACTTAGCGACTTTGAAAAACGACTGAATGACACGAAAAAATCCATTGAGGACCGTGACAAACAGGGGTTTAATCAGGGAGCAGCCTATTCTTTCGGGTTTCGACTGGTAACCGATCTGGTTGTCGGTGTTTTATCAGGGGTCGGCATTGGCTGGTTACTTGATTATTGGCTTGGAACGGCGCCGTGGTTTTTATTGATTTTCATGCCGCTTGGCATGGTCGCAGGGATTTTGAACGTTATTCGGGCTGCAAAATCGGTTGAAGCGCAGAGACATTTGGAAAAAACTGATGCAACAGGCATTCCAAGTGTTCCCTTTGACGACGATGAGTAGTATGAAGGCGGGAAAATAAGTGGCATTCGGCGCGAATGTTGCTTGTGAACAGATTTTTGAAGAGGGATTTTCAGGTGGCAAGCACTGAACATAACACCGCAGCGGCAACAGAAGCGGCTAAATCAGGCGCTCATGGCGGCGGCGAGGGTGGTTTGGCGATTGATCCAATGCACCAGTTCAACATTGAACGCTTTACCGACTGGCATATTGGCGGCCTGGACGTTTCGTTCACCAACGCCAGCCTGTGGATGGTGATCGGCGTTTGTGTTTCCTCTTTGCTTTTGCTGGCCGGCTCCACAAAGCTGGTGCCGGGTCGTTTGCAGTCGATCGGTGAATTGATCTATGAATTTGTCTCCAGCATGATGCGCGACATTCTTGGCGATAGCGGCCGGGCATTTTTCCCGCTGATTTTCACCCTGTTCATGTTTGTACTGAGCGCCAATATGCTCGGCATGGTGCCCTATTCATTCACCACCACCAGTCATATTATCGTAACTTTCGGGCTGGCAGCCTTTGTTTTTGTCGGCGCAACCATTGTCGGTTTTGCCAAGCATGGCACCCATTACCTTAAATTGTTTGTGCCCTCAGGCGTGCCAAGTGTGTTGTTGCCGATGCTGGTGGTGATTGAAGTGATCTCTTACTTTACCCGCCCGATCAGCCTGTCGGTTCGTTTGTTTGCCAACATGATGGCTGGTCACACCATGCTCAAAGTGTTTGCCGGCTTTGTTGTCGCCATGGGATTTCTGGGTGGCTGGTTGCCGCTGGCCATGATGATCGCCCTGACCGGTCTCGAAATTCTGATTGCCTTCCTTCAGGCATATGTATTCGCCGTGCTGACCTGCATCTATCTCAATGATGCAATCAACATGCACTAATTTTAATCCATTACTTATCATCTAAAGGAGTTTGAACAATGGAACCAGAAGCAGCTAAACTAATCGGAGCCGGCCTTGCCGCAATCGCACTAGCCGGTGCTGGTATCGGCATTGGTACAATTTTTGGCAACTACCTGTCAGGTGCGCTTCGCAACCCTGCAGCAGCCCAAAGCCAGTTCCCAAATCTGCTGCTCGGCTTTGCCCTTGCAGAAGCAACCGGCCTGTTTGGTCTGGTGATTGCACTGATTATCCTGTTCGTATTTTAATTTAGCGAACAGTTACAAAACTTGAAGATGATCCGCATTGAGCGGGTCATCGTTTTGGCTTAATAATGCTCTGTTGCAAGATGGGGCATTGGGAGCACGGGCAGTGATGACCGGTCTCTATAAATACAGTGGTGAGCTTTTATGCCTCAGTTAGATTTTTCAACTTTTGCGCCGCAGCTGGTCTGGCTGGCCATTACATTTTCGTTTCTCTATTTTATTGTCGCAAAATTTGCTCTGCCACGGATCGGCGGTATGATTGAGCAACGGGCCGACAAAATTGCCAACGACCTTGATCGGGCTCAAAGCCTGAAAGATGATGTTGACAAGGCGATTGCTTCATATGAGCAAGCTCTTGCTGAAGCCAAATCAAAGGCCCATGCGATTGCCCAGGAAACCCGCGAAAAACTCAGCGCTGAAATTGAGGCTGAACGTCAACGTGTTGATGCTCAAATCGCCGAAAAGGTAGCCGAAGCTGAAGCCGCTATTGCCAAAGCCAAAACCAAGGCAATGGGCAGCGTTAATAAAATTGCCACTGATCTGGCCGGTGAAATTGTCGCCGATCTGACCGGAACAAAAGCCAGCGCCGCAGCGGTCTCCAAGGCCGTTGACAGTGCAGCGAATTAGGCGGAGACAAGAAAATGTTTAAAACACCGGAATTTTGGGTTGCCGTCAGTTTCTTCATCTTCGTTGGATTGCTGATCTGGAAGGGCATACCGGGCATGATCACCAGTGCCCTTGATGCCCGCGCTGAAAAAATCAAACAACAACTTGATGATGCGCAAAAACTGCGTGAAGAAGCTCAAAGCCTGCTGGCAGAATATGAGCGCAAGCGCAAGGATGCCGAAAAAGAAGCCGAGGCGATTGTTACCCAGGCCAAAGCAGAAGCTGAAACCTATGCTGCTGAAACCCGCGCCAAACTGGAAGACAGCATGGCCCGCCGCACTAAAATGGCTGAAGACAAAATCACTCAGGCGCAGGTCGAAGCTGTCAAAGCCGTCCGCTCAGCTGCTGCGGAGGTCGCCATTACTGCTGCCACAACAGTCATAGCCAATGCCACCAAAGGTGCCAAAGGCAACAAACTGATCGACGAAAGCATTGCGTTGATCAAAACGCGGCTGAATTAATCAGCAACCAAGTTTTTCAACAAATTTCAAAAGCGCCTTTCGGGGCGTTTTTTTATTTGTTGTAAGCAAGGCGTAGGATGCAATGCACTATATATACACCTTAGACAGGTATCACGCAAATGGCGCAATAATGGCACCTTGTGCGTGTCTTTGAATAAAAAAACGCGCCTTGCAAATAAAGGCGCGTTTTGACTTTGTGAAACCGGGCGGTGCGTTCTTTTTTCTTTAGAACTTGTAACCAATGCCTGTGCCGATAATCCAGGGATTGATTTTTGCTTTCCCTCTTACAGCACCGTTGTTGACATTTGCTTTGAGGCTTACAAACACTTTTTTCACATCCAGATTGAAAGACCAGTGGTCATCGATCATGTAATCCAGCCCGGCTTGAAGGGCGACGCCAAAACGTGGATTCTTGAGTTTGAAGGAAGAGAACGGGCCTTTGGCTTTGTCTGAGACGATCAGAGACATGTGCGGTCCGGCACCAATATATGGCTTGAAATGAGGTCCGAGATGGAAGTGGTATTGTGCGGTAAGAGTGGCTGGAACAAACCAGGTTCTACCGATGTCTGCTCCACCCTTTAATTTGAGCGTATGATACGTAACACCGACAATGGTTTCAAAAGCAATGTTGTCAGTCACGAAGTAGGAGAAATCAACTTCGGGAATGATCGAGTCTGATACGGAAGTATTTAGAGATGGGGTCAATTTCTCATCGTTACTTGTAATGACCCCCAGAATGCGACCGCGGACCATAAAGCTGCCAGCCCAGTCAATCGGCGCGGCAGTGTCAAGATCAGCAGCCTGTGCTGTAGTGGAAGAAAAAGCGGTAAATGTGGTAAGCGCTAACGCTATGGCACCGGCCGCCCCTGTTATATGTGTTGTCATTATATGTCACCTTTTTTAAATCAATAAAAACCGAGTAAAACATATTCAGGTTTTATAGTTTGATGTAAATCAAAGTGATTGAAGTAGTCGCTGGTTGTTGTATTTTAATCACAGCTGCGAAGTGGTTTAGACGCTTGCCAGCTAACCCTAAAAAACCCGCGCCACACAAAAATCAATTACTTCCAACAAGGCTGATTTGTGCGCGCTATCGGGGAAAATGTCGAGCGCATCGCGGGCGATGGTGCCGTAGTGGCGGGCGCGATCTTTGGTTTCGCTGATGGCGTTGTGTTTTTCCATCAGCTTGACAGCGTATTTTAAATCATCGGCAGTCTGGTCGCCTTCTTCCAGCGTCCGTTTCCAGAACTTGCGTTCAATATCATCACCGCGCCGGTAAGACAGAACAACCGGCAGGGTGATTTTTCCTTCACGAAAATCATCGCCAACATTTTTGCCGATTTCAGCTTCCTTGCCGGAATAATCAAGAGCATCATCGACCAGTTGAAACGCAATGCCCAGATTGCGCCCATAAGAGGCAAGGGCGGCTTTTTCTTCCTCCGGGCGATCAGCAACAACCCCGCCCACTTCAGCTGCTGCTGCAAACAGGGCTGCTGTCTTGGCATCAATCACCTGCATATAAGCATCTTCGGTGGTCGCTGTGTTGTTAGCTGCTGCCAGTTGCAGCACTTCACCCTCGGCAATAACAGAAGATGCATCGGACAAAATCCGAAGCGCCTCCAGCGAGCCGGTCTCCACCATCATTTTAAACGCCTGACCAAGCAGATAATCGCCAACCAGCACACTGGCCTGGTTGCCCCAGATCAACCGGGCGGTCTTCTTGCCACGGCGCAAATCACTCTCGTCAACCACATCATCGTGTAACAGGGTGGCCGTGTGCATAAATTCAACCGATGTTGCCAGCTTGATGTGGGCTTCACCATCATAACCACACATTTGCGCTGCTGCGATGGTCAGCATCGGGCGCAGACGCTTGCCGCCGGAATTAATCAGGTGATGGGCCAGTTCGGGGATCAGATCCACATGGGATTTGGCCCGCACCAGAATGGCCTGATTGACCCGGTCCATATCCGCTTTCACCAGTTGCAACAACGGATCAATGCTGGCCGCACTTGCGTTATCTTTGCTATCAAATGGAACAACAACACCCACTGGAATAATCCTTAAGCTTAATTTTTCTGGTCTGAACACTATTAGGCCTCATCATTTTAATCAACCGCGACCGATAGACGCCAGCAAAAAAACTGTATTTCTATTGTTAAAGTCATCAACTAGATTGGTTAATAGTAGAAAAAATGTATAATATAGCGCAAAACGAGCAGGCAGTAATAATTCGCTAACCATATTGGCGCAATATCCAAACGAATATGCAGACAAACACAGCTATATCACCAGAACAGACCGGCGCTCCCGCGCCCAGTACTGTCCGCCCCGGATTAACCGAAGATGGTTTCCTTGATGGCCGCTTGCGCATTTTGCAACCGGAAAAAGGATTTCGTGCCGGCATTGATTCGGTATTCCTGGCAGCGACTATACCGTGTGGGCCCGGGGAAACTCTTTTTGAAGCCGGTATCGGCGCAGGTGTCGCATCGCTTTGCCTGGCCGCAAGGGTTAAAGATATTCATATTACCGGCGTCGAAATTTCCGGTCGTTATTCGATGATTGGCCAGAAAAACGCTGTTACCAACGGTTTTGGCTCCAACATCCGCTTTATTACCGGCGATGTAAAAGAAGCCCTTCGCAAGGATTTGGCCGAATGGCCTCAACATGGCTCTTTCAGTCACGCCTTTGCCAACCCGCCGTTTTTTGACGACAACAAAATCACCAAATCACCTACCAGCCTCAAGGCCGTGGCCAACAGCTTTGGTCCCGAAGATCTCGAATTGTGGGTCAAGGTACTGGCAACCATGGTGACCCTGCGCGGCACGGTAACATTTGTTCATCGCGCCGAAGCGCTTGGCCGCCTGCTGACCGCAATGGAAGGCCGTTTTGGCGATATTCGCATCGCCCCGCTGCATGCCCGCGAAGGTATGGCTGCGACCCGGGTGATTGTTCAAGGGGTAAAAGGCACCAAAGGGGCACTGCAATTGCTGCCCGGCTTGATCCTGCACACCAGTGGCAATCAGTTTACACCGGAAGCAGACGCGATTTTACGTGACGGCATGGCCTGGCGCTTGCGTTAGAGGCTAGCGCATTTCGGGTTCACAATGAATACGAAATGCCAGTCTAAGTAACTGACATTGTAGCGCTTCTGATTGAGTTTGTGATTCAAACTCAATCAGAAGCGTTCTCGCGCCAATAGTTCAGTTCTTTCTATTGCAATTTACATCGATGCTGACTACTTGATGGCATGATGAAAAATTTAGCCAGATTTATTCCCAAACTATTACGCCGCTCGCGTGTGGTTATTCCCGTTGTTAGATTAAATGGCGCCATCGCGGCAACGCGCCGTGGTTTGTCGCTTGAAAACGTCGGCGACGCGCTCGAAAAAGCCTTTGCCAAACCTTCAACGAAAGCTGTGGCGCTATCGATCAACTCGCCCGGTGGCTCACCGGTGCAATCGGCCCTTATCCACGATAGAATCAGCCAGTTAGCCGCCAAAAATGACATCAAGGTGCTGGTGTTTTGCGAAGACGTTGCAGCATCAGGCGGCTATTGGCTGGCCACTGCAGGTGATGAAATTTATGCCAATGCCTCGTCGATTGTTGGTTCAATCGGCGTTGTTGCTGCCGGTTTTGGTTTTGTTGAGGCCATCGATAAGCTGGGCATCCAGCGCCGGGTGTATACTGCTGGCAAGAACAAGAGCATTCTCGATCCGTTCAAACCGGAAAAAAAGTCAGATATTGACCGGCTCAAAAGCCTGCACCTTGAGATTCACAACGGTTTTATCGACCAGGTCAAATCGAGCCGGGGTGCCAAACTAGCCGATGACGATGACATGTTTACTGGCGCTTTCTGGACTGGCGGAAAGGCTAAAGAACTAGGCCTGATTGACGGTCTTGGCAATATGCACGATGTGCTGGCCGAAAAATTCGGTCCTGAAGTTGAGTTGAAAGTGTTCGAGCGCTCCAGCGGATTGCTCGGTAAACTGGGTTTTACAAGTCAGCTTAATCTAACCGCCGGGCTTGGCGATGATGTTCTTGAGAGTGTGGAAACACGGGCATTGTGGCAACGCTATGGATTGTGATAGAATCACATATCGGAATTTTTGAATACAATTTGAACACAGGGAGAGCAGGTCATGGTTGTTAAGATAGTTATTGCCGTGGTTATAGCGCTGGCAACGATGGTGCTTTTCAGACAGTTTTCTGAACGGGACAAGCAAGCCCGGGCGCGTGTTAAACCTGAGAATCGTGCGGTAAAAAAGGTTAAGAACTTGATTTGGAACAAAAAAACCAAATCATACCGCGCCGAGGATTAAGACGCAGAAATTATTTTTTTCCTCGATCAGTCGTGGCGCGGCACTGTAGCGCTTGACGCCCGTTACACTGCCCACTAGGTTGCGCGCAATCAGGTTTTCAAACGATTTTACAGGAAAGCAATGACCGCCAGCGGCCTTCGTCCAACTGAGTCTTTTCAGGACATGATTCTGACTTTGCACAATTACTGGGCCGCCTATGGCTGCGTGATTTTGCAACCCTATGACATAGAAGTCGGGGCAGGGACCTTCCACCCGGCAACCACCTTGCGCTCAGTGGGAACTAAACCCTGGAAAGCAGCCTATGTGCAGCCCTCGCGCCGCCCGAGTGATGGCCGCTATGGCGAAAATCCCAACCGCATGCAGCATTTTTACCAATACCAGGTAATTCTCAAACCTTCGCCAGCAGATTTGCAAGAGCTTTACCTCGGTTCGCTGAAAGCCATTGGCATTGATTCAGAAACCCATGATTTGCGTTTTGTAGAGGATGACTGGGAAAGCCCAACATTGGGGGCTTGGGGTCTTGGCTGGGAAGTCTGGTGCGATGGCATGGAAGTGTCACAATTTACATATTTTCAACAGGTCGGCGGGCTTGATTGCACACCGGTTTCCGGCGAACTGACCTATGGTCTTGAGCGCCTTGCCATGTACATTCAGGGCGTTGAAAACGTTTATGACCTGAATTTTAATGGTGGAACGGGTGACCAGCGGGTCTCTTATGGCGAGGTGTTTCTACAGGCAGAGCAAGAGTTTTCGCGCTACAATTTCGAACATGCCGATACCGGGATTTTGTTTCAGCATTTCAAGGATGCTGAAACCCAGTGTCAGACGCTTCTGGAAAACGGTGAAACCAGTGGTGCCCATCAAATGGCATTGCCAGCCTATGACCAGTGCATTAAGGCTTCGCACGTTTTTAACATGCTTGATGCCCGCGGCGTGATTTCCGTTACAGAACGTCAGGCTTATATTTTCCGCGTCCGGGAACTGGCCAAAGGCTGCTGTGAAGCCTGGTCAAAAACCGCGGGCGGTGGATACACGCCTGATCAAAATCAACAAGGAGACACCAATGACCAGTGAACCGGTTGTTGCCAAAAAAGGTCCCTATGTCGTTGATGTAGAAGCGGGAAAGTCATATTTTTGGTGCGCCTGCGGCTTGTCGAAAAACCAGCCCTTTTGTGACGGTAGTCATGAAGGCACCGGCATTGTACCGGTAAAGTGGACCGCCGATGAAACCCGCAAAAAGGGCTTTTGCGGTTGCAAGGCAACCAAAGGCCAACCGATGTGCGATGGCACCCATAAAGACTTGTAGGATAAAACTGAAACTCCATGGCTGAGCTGCTGATAGAATTGTTTTCTGAAGAAATCCCGGCGCGTATGCAAAAGCGCGCAGCCGAGGACTTGTCGGCGCTTGTTTGCGATGGTTTGAAAAAGGCCGGTCTGACTTTTGAAAATGTTCGCAAATTCGTCACTCCGCGCCGTCTGGTGCTGGTGCTCGACAACCTGCCTGCCAAAACCCCTGATGTCAGCGATGAACGCAAAGGCCCGCGGGTCGATGCACCCGAACGGGCCATTGAAGGCTTTTTGAAATCTGCCGGTGTCAGCCTTGATGATTGCGAAATTATCGAAGACAAAAAAGGCAAATTCTATCTGGCAAAGATAGAAAAACCCGGTCGCGCGACGGCACAGGTGTTGGCGGAGTTGGTGCCGGACATAATTCGTAAGTTCCCGTGGCCAAAATCCATGCGCTGGGGCAGTGGGTCATTGCGCTGGGTGCGCCCCTTGCATTCAATCTGTTGTATGCTGGATGGTGAAATTGTCCCCTTTGAAATTGAGGGCATAAAATCAGGCAATACCACCCGCGGTCACCGCTTCATGGGCCCCGACCAAATCACGGTAACCGGCTTTGAAGATTATTCCAAACATCTGCGCGATCAGTTCGTCATGCTTGATGCGGCTGAACGGGGCGATTTCATCCGCTCTGAAGCCGAAAAGCTCGCAACCTCAAAAGGCTTGACGCTTATTGAAGACGAAGGTCTGATTGCCGAGGTCGCCGGTCTGGTTGAATGGCCGGTGGTATTGATGGGTGAATTTGATCAGGCCTTTCTTGACGTGCCACCTGAAGTGGTGGTGACCACCATCAAGGCGCACCAAAAATGCTTCTGCCTTAACAAAAACGGCAGGCTGGCCAATCGCTATCTGCTGGTTTCAAATATGATTGCCCGTGATGGCGGGCGGAAAATTGTCCAGGGCAACAACCGGGTCATCGCTGCCCGCCTGTCCGATGCAAAATTCTTCTGGGATCAGGACCAAAGAACCAAACTCGAAGACCGCCTGCCAGCCCTGGAGAACATTACCTTCCATGCCAAATTGGGTAGCCAGCGCGAGCGGGTAGGGCGGATAGAAAACCTTGCCGGTAAAATTGCCAAAATTATTGGTGCCGATGTTGAAAAAGCAACACTTGCCGCCCGTCTGGCCAAAACCGATCTGGTCACCGATATGGTTGGCGAGTTGCCCGAACTGCAAGGTTTGATGGGTGGCTACTATGCCCGCGCGCAAGGTATTGGCGATGATGTGGCTGATGCAATTGCCGGGCATTACAAACCGCAAGGTCCGACCGACAGCGTGCCGGAAAACAACATTACTCAAGCGGTTGCACTTGCCGACAAGTTGGACACATTGGCCGGTTTCTGGGCCATAGATGAAAAACCTACCGGCTCAAAAGACCCTTACGCACTGCGCCGGGCCGCACTCGGGGTTATCCGGCTGCTGCTTGAAGGAAATTTACGCGTTTCTCTACTATCGATATTGGAACCGGTAATTTCTGGTTTTCAAGCCCAGTTGTTTGTTCGCGATGATGATCAAGAAGATGAAATTACCCCGCCGGACGCGGGCCCGGTTGCAGACGACCTGCTACATTTTTTCGCCGACCGCCTGAAAGTCTATCTGCGCGACAAGGGCATCCGTCACGACCTCATTGATGCCGTATTTGCTCTGGGTGATCAGGACGACTTGCTGATGATCGTCAAGCGCGTCGAGGCGCTAAGCGCCTTTCTCGAAACTGACGATGGCAGTAATCTGCTCGCCGGTGTTAAGCGAGCAATGAACATTCTCAAAATTGAAGAGAAAAAAGACAAAACCCGTTATGACGGCAACCCGTTGCAAAATCTTTTGGTGGTCGGGCAAGAAAAAGAATTGCACCGCGCTGTGACCGCTGCAATTGCCCACAGCCTGACAGCGGTAAAAAGCGAAAACTACACCGAAGCAATGTCAGCCATTGCCAAGCTGCGATCGCCCGTCGATGACTTTTTCGACAAGGTTGTGGTCAATGCAGATGACCCTAATTTCAGAGAGAATAGACTAAAACTACTTAATCGCATAAGAGAAGCAACGCTCAACGTTGCCGATTTTTCAAAAATTGAAGGCTAACAGAATTAAATTGAGAGGAAGTTCCATATGACTGAAGTCGCTAAAAAATGGGTATATCGTTTTGGTGATGGCCAAGCCGAAGGTGCCGCAGAAATGAAAAACCTGCTCGGTGGCAAAGGCGCCAACCTGGCAGAAATGAGTAACCTCGGCGTGCCGGTCCCTCCCGGTTTTACTGTTACAGCTGACGTTTGCACCTCCTTTTACGATCATAATGAAACTTATCCTGAAGACCTTTCAGGTCAGGTTGATGAAGCTGTCAGTTTTATCGAAGAAATAGTCGGCGCAAAGTTTGGCGACAATGAAAAACCATTGCTGGTTTCTGTGCGCTCAGGCGCCCGGGTTTCGATGCCTGGCATGATGGACACAGTGCTTAACCTTGGCTTGAATGACGATACGGTCGTAGGTCTTGCCAAATGGTCCGGCGATGAGCGTTTTGCCTATGACAGCTACCGTCGTTTTATCCAGATGTATGCCGATGTGGTAATGGGCCTTGAGCATCATGACTTTGAAGATATTCTCGAAGACTACAAAGATACCAAAGGATATTTAGCCGACACAGAAATAACCGCCGACGAGTGGAAAGAAATCATCGTTCGCTACAAAAAATGTGTTGCAGATAACCATGACGATCCTTTTCCACAGGATGTAAATGCCCAGCTTTGGGGTGCTGTGGATGCTGTGTTTGGTTCATGGGAATGTGCCCGCGCCATCACCTATCGCACCTTGCATGACATTCCAGCCGGATGGGGTACAGCTGTCAATATCCAAGCCATGGTGTTTGGTAATATGGGTGATTCATCGGCAACCGGTGTTGCTTTTACCCGTGACCCGTCAACCGGTGAAAACGAACTCTATGGTGAGTTCCTTGTCAATGCCCAGGGCGAAGACGTGGTGGCTGGTATTCGCACCCCGCAAAACATCTCTGAAGATGCCCGCAAGAAAGCTGGTTCCAACGATCCGTCTCTCGAAGGCTTGATGCCAACAACCTTTGCCGAACTGACCGGTATTTTTGACAAGCTTGAAGCACATTATCGCGACATGCAGGATCTCGAATTCACCATTCAAGACGGCAAATTGTGGATGCTGCAAACCAGAGCCGGGAAACGCGCCACCACTGCGGCCATCAAGATTGCTGTTGATATGGCCAATGAAGGTCTGATCACCAAACAGGAAGCTGTGTTGCGGGTCGAACCGGCCTCGCTCGATCAATTGTTGCACCCGACCCTTGATCCCAAAGCCGAACGTACAGTTCTGGCAACCGGCCTGCCGGCATCACCTGGTGCGGCCTGTGGTGAAGTGGTTTTCAGCTCCGATGAAGCCGAACGGCTGAAAGCAATCGGCCATGAAGTTATTCTGGTGCGTACCGAAACATCCCCTGAAGATATTCACGGTATGCACGCGGCAAATGGTATTTTGACCTCTCGTGGTGGTATGACATCGCACGCTGCTGTGGTTGCCCGTGGCATGGGGACATCGTGTGTTTCCGGTGCCGGTGAAGTGCGTATTGATTACCAAAAACAAATTTTCACTGCCGGTGATCAGGTTATTGCCAAGGGTGATGTCATCACCATTGACGGCTCCAGTGGCGAGGTGATGAAAGGCGAAGTTGCGACCATCAAGCCGAAATTGTCCGAAGATTTCAATATGCTGATGAGTTGGGCTGATGAGGCCAGGCATTTGCGGGTTCGCACCAATGCCGACACGCCAGCTGATGCGCGTACCGCGATTGAGTTCGGGGCCGAAGGCATTGGTCTGTGCCGTACTGAACATATGTTCTTTGAAGCAGATCGTATTCAGGCGGTTCGCGAGATGATCCTTGCCGACAGTGAAGAAGACCGGCGCACGGCTTTGGATAAAATCCTACCCATGCAACGGGGCGACTTTATTGAGTTGTTCGAAATTATGGGTGAACTACCGGTAACTATTCGTCTGCTTGATCCTCCTTTACACGAGTTTCTCCCGCATTCTGATAAGGAAATTACCGGTGTGGCAGAAGCCATGGGCGTCGATGTGGAAAAAGTGCGTAGCCGGGTCAATGATTTGCACGAGTTCAACCCGATGCTTGGCCACCGTGGTGTCCGGCTTGCCGTGACCTATCCTGAGATTGCAGAAATGCAAGCCCGGGCCATATTTGAGGCCGCAACTGAAGTTGCCCGCAAGAACGGCAAAGCGCCAATACCTGAAGTCATGGTGCCTTTGATTGCCACCAAAGCTGAGCTGGATATGGTTGCTGATCGCATTGTGGCCGTTGCCGAGGAGGTGCAGGCCGAAAGTGGTGTGAAGCTGGAATATCAGGTTGGCACCATGGTTGAATTGCCAAGAGCCTGCCTGACCGCTGATAAAATCGCCGAACGGGCAGAGTTTTTCTCGTTTGGGACTAACGATTTAACGCAGACAACCTTTGGCATCAGCCGTGATGATTCAGCCCGTTTCATTGGCGAATATACCAGCCGTGGCATTCTTGAGGTAGATCCATTCGTCTCTCTTGATCAGGAAGGCGTTGGCCAGCTTATCGAGACTGCCGTTGCCAAGGGTCGCTCCACTCGCGCCGGTATGAAAATGGGTATTTGTGGCGAACATGGCGGTGATCCCGCTTCAGTTGAGTTCTGTCATCGTGTCGGGCTTGATTACGTTTCTTGCTCGCCATTTCGTGTGCCCATAGCCCGGCTTGCCGCCGGCCAGGCAGCCGTTACGAAAAAAGGCTAAAAAGTGTGAGAATAAGGCATTTGTGCCTTATTCTCACCCAAAACAAAACGTATCGAAATGTTAGCCAAAGGACATTAAGGGTTGGGCTTGCCGTTCATGGTTAACCTATGCTAAACGTCCTTGGTGTAAATTGATGCTGTTAGTTCAATTTTGAGTGAAGCAGTAGAGTAGGGTCGATGATTTGAAAGCGCGAAAATCAAACAGAAAAGCGGCGCGTCCAGCTAAAACGACAAGTCGCTTATCACAAATGATGTCTTTCGGGCTCGGTGGCATTTTGCTTGTCGCCGGGGTGGCTTTTAGTGGTCATTATGTGGGCCAGCAAGCCGCTGCGCGCGGTCTGCCGCAAGGCAAATGGGCCGATATCGTCTCTCCAAGTACAACAATTATGCGCAAATCATCTCTTTTGGGCCACGTCAGCCTTGAAGAAGTAAGCTATTTGACCAAGCCAAAAGTTCAAACGGTCTCAGTTGCCGCCAAAGGTGACTATATGGTTGATCATTCACTGATCACCGGCCGCAAAGACAAGCTTGCCCGTTTGCAAAACCTTATTCTGTCACCGCCCATGTGGAAGCTCGAAAAGAGCTGGAAACTGGGACAGGCTAAAAAACGCAAAATTTTTGCCGCAAGGCGCAACCGGCTGGCGCAATCTGAATGTCTTTCCCGGGCGGTTTACTTCGAAGCCCGTTCTGAGAGCGAGCTCGGACAACTGGCGGTTGCCAAGGTCATTCTTAACCGTGTGAAAAGCTCTAGATATCCCAACAACGTTTGCGATGTGGTCTATCAGGGCTCGCAGCGACGCAATTCCTGCCAGTTCTCATTTGCCTGTGACGGGCAGGCCGACAAACCAAAATATGGCAAACCCTGGCGTCAGGCCAAAAGAGTTGCCAAACGGGCAATGTCCGGCGATGACCGTTTGAATGTTATTGCTACGGCGATGTACTACCACGCCGACTATGTCAAACCCAAATGGGCTGGCGCCATGAGCCGCCTAATCAAAATCGGCAGCCACATTTTCTACCGCGGCAGCTGATATCCACTAGACATCATTTAATAGACTGATAAGCTGAGGCATTCCCTCAGTTTAACAAGTGAGTCTGTTAACATGGCATCCTGGACATTTTTCGAAAACAAATGGCACGAAGGCAATCCCCCGATCATGGGCCCGATGGATCATGCCCCATGGCTTGGTTCAACAATATTTGACGGTGCGCGGGCCTTTGAAGGGGTTACCCCTGATCTTGATCGCCATTGCAGGCGCGCCGTGCGTTCGGCTGAAAGCTTTGGTTTAAAGACCTTGAACAGCGCTGAAGCGCTCGAAGAAATCATCCGTGAGGGCATTGCCAAGTTTGACAACAATGCTGAACTGTATCTGCGTCCAATGGCCTGGGCCAGAGGTGGTTTCATGTCCCCTGACCCCGAAACAACCGTTTTCAGTGTGTCGGTCTATGATGAACCCATGCCTGATCCCAAGGGCTTTTCGATTATGTGCTCTGCCTTCCGTCGTCCCTCGAAAGAATACGCCCCGACCCAGGCAAAAGCTGCCTGCCACTATCCCAATTCAGCTCGCGTCATGCGCGAGGCAGCCGCTGCCGGTTTCGACAATGCCGTTATGCTCGACCCCATCGGCCACGTCGCCGAACTGGCCACCGCCAACATTTTCTATGTGAAAGACGGTGAGGCTCACACCCCGGTTCCCAATGGTTGCTTCCTTAATGGCATCACCCGCCAGCGGGTCATAAAGTTGCTGGAAGCCTCTGGCACAAAAGTCCATCAGCGTGCTCTGACCTGGCAGGAGTTTGAATCCGCCGACGAAATATTCTCCACCGGCAACTACGCCAAACTAATGCCCATAACCCGCATAAACCAACAAGACCTGCAACCGGGCCCGGTCTATGCCAAGGCACGAGAGTTATATTGGGAGTTTGCCCATGGCGGGTGAGTGAGCCTCCCCCCATTCGTCATTCGAAGTTCAAACCACCCAGTCAAAAACATTCCCCTCAAAGGCATTTGCCCCGCGGCCGATGTCTTCTATAGCTGAAATCATCCGTCCGTTCCGTTCTAGAATAGAATCGGCGTGAGCGATGATCAGCCGGTTGGGGGTCGCTGATGGCGAGATTTGGCGCAATTTATTGGCCAATTCGGCTTCGTCTTTCTCGGGCGATAAGATGCATTGGGCAATGTAGGCTGAGGCAGTTGAGCGTGAAATGCCGGCCCAGCAGTGAATCAGCATTGGCTTTTGGCGATCCCAGTCACCAATGAAAGCAATCAGCTCCTCAACCTGTTTGGTACCGGGCGGCTTCATGCCCTCAACCGGCATGGCGATGTCGTGCATGGTCAGTTTCAAATGATTGCCGCTGGCAGCCAACTCGGGCAAGTCGGGGTGTTCATTGCACCCGGCCAGCAATCCCAACACCCGACCGATGTTGCGCGTTGTAACCAGTTCTTCGACGATGTGTAAGGGGGAAACGATGATCATCTCAGCACCTCAAACCTTTTCATAAATAGCTTATAGGCATCATTGGGAGCCAGCGGGCGCAAGTCAACAAACCCTGTTTTGCCCAACCCCTTGGGCCGCCCGAAAATCTTGCTAGCTTCTTGGTGATCGAACCCGGCCAATTGTGTCGCTTCAAAAAACGCCGATGCCTTGTCGGCTCGTTTAATCAGCGCTTCAATCTTTTCAGGTACCTCCACCGGAATCGAAAACCGCATATGCACAGCGCGGTTCAACCGTTCTTCAAATTCTTTATAATCAAGACCAAGGGCCGCTTTGAACGGTGAAATCATATCGCCAATCACATACTCAGAGGCATCATGCAGCAACGCTGCCAGTCGCCACACCCGGTCAAGATTTGGATCAAACTGCATCGCCAGTGATTCCACCAGCACACAATGCTCAGCCACCGAATAGGCATGAGCGCCATGGGTCTGACCGTTCCAGCGTGCCACCCGGGCAAGGCCATGGGCGATATCTTCAATCTCGATATCAAGCGGTGAAGGGTCGAGCAGGTCGAGCCGTCGCCCCGATAACATCCGTTGCCAGGCTCTCGGTACTTTGAGTGCTTTGGGTGTTTTAGCCATAATCTATTTCGCCAATATTTTGCATTCTTCATGGCGATAACAATCAACCAGATGATCATTGACCATACCAACCGCTTGCATGAAGGCGTAAACAATGGTTGGTCCGCAAAACTTGAAGCCGCGCTTTTTCAGATCCTTGGCAATAGCTTCGGCAATATCAGTTTTAACCGGCACCTCGCTCATATCGCGCCGATGGTTTTGCAGCGGTACACCGTCCA
This sequence comes from Anderseniella sp., assembly GCA_030626025.1. Classification (GTDB taxonomy): domain Bacteria; phylum Pseudomonadota; class Alphaproteobacteria; order Rhizobiales; family Aestuariivirgaceae; genus JALWJW01. The sequence continues at coordinate 90,117 of DAOUPT010000006.1, forward strand.
TATAATCCCACAAATAATTGTCAAACCCTTGTGCTTCTTCAATGTCGAGAAACACCCGGGCGTTGCCAACACTGGCCTTGATTTTAGCCCGGTTGCGAACGATTGCCGCATTTTGCATCAGTTCGGCAAGTTTGTCGTCGTCGTAACGGACAATTTTTACCGCATCAAAATTGTCAAACGCCTCGCGAAAGGCATCACGTTTGCGCAAGATGGTGATCCATGAAAGACCGGCCTGAAAACCATCCAGCATCAGTTTTTCAAACAGCGCCCGGCTGTCATATTCCGGCACACCCCAATCCGTATCGTGATAATGCACATAAAGCGGATCAACATCGGGCCAGCCGCAGCGGGTCTTTCCGTCGTCGTGTAGTATTGATGAACTCTTCCAGGCCATACGGCACCCTCACATTTCAAATGTTGCCCATAGCGGTTTGACAAGAGTAAGGGCTTTGCCATCAACCTCAATCGCGTCCCCCGCTTCACCGGCCGACTTTGCCCGATCAAGTCGCATCAGCGCAAGCCCGTACCCGGACACTGCTGACAACATATGACCAATCTTTTTACCCCCGGCCCGGATTTCCGCATTTGGTTCACTGATCTCGCCATCAAAAGTCACTGGAATAATGCGAGACCGCGCTGTGCCCCGATGTTGCATCCGCGAAACCACTTCCTGACCGACATAACAGCCCTTGGTAAAACTAACACCGCCGAGCTGATCAAAATTGGCCTCATGGGGAAAGGTTTGTGAATTGCCGATATCTATTGTGTCGGGAATACCAGCTTTGATTCGGTGCAGGAGATAATCAGCTGGTTGTGAATTACTCAAATCCGCCAGCTTGTCCTTTTCGCCAATAATCCGCTGGCCCATGGTAGCAAGGCGTGGATCGCCCCAAACCAGCATTGCCGCAGGATTATCACCGCGGTCACCCCAATTGGCAGCAACCGACATTTCTGGTTTGACCACTATATCCACCTTGGCCCGCAGCTTGTAAAAGGTCAGGCGTTTGACAATGTCATCAATTTGACTGGCCGCACAATCAACCACAAAGCCGTCCGGCTGCCCGACAACAAAGAAGTCGAACATGATTTTACCTTGTGGCGTAAGCAATCCGGCGTGCGTTGCCGAGCCATCGTCAAGCGTCTCCACATCGGCCGTCACCAGTCCTTGCAAAAAGTCTTTGGCGTCCTCTCCGGTGATCTCGAATACGGCCCGGTCGGGCAATAGTGTGAATGAATATGACATATGGCGACTCTTACCTTGCTTGCGGGGCTGATGTTGGTTAATCGTGAACCTATTATGTATGACCTGATCCTCAAAAATGGAACCCTTGTTAATCACGATGGCATCGCAAAGCGCGATGTCGGGGTTATTAATGGCAAAATTTCACATATCGGAAAACTGGACGAGGCGAAAGCCGACAAAGTTCTCGATTGCACCGGCCTGCACATTCTGCCTGGTGTGATCGACAGTCAGGTCCATTTACGCGAGCCGGGCGGTGAGCATAAGGAAGATCTGGAAGCTGGTGGACGTGCCGCGGTTAAGGGCGGCGTGACAGCGGTGTTTGAAATGCCCAACACCAACCCGCTGACCACCAATGCGGCAGCACTGGCCGACAAGATCTCACGAGCCCGTAACCGGATGTATTGCGATTTCGCTTTTTATATTGGCGGCACTCACGAAAATGTCGACCAATTGGCAGAGCTTGAACGCCTTGAAGGCTGTTGCGGGGTGAAAGTCTTTATGGGGTCGTCCACCGGCGACTTGCTGGTTAATGATGATGCGGGCGTTGAAGCTATCCTTTCGGCCATCAACCGCCGGGCCGCCTTTCACTCAGAAGATGAAGCCCGCCTGATTGCCCGCGAAGGTGAGCGGATTGAGGGAGATCCGGCCAGCCATCCGGTATGGCGCGATGCAGAAGCGGCCCGCATGTGCACCGAACGGCTGTTGCGCATCGCCAGAAAAACCGGCAAACGCATTCATGTGCTGCATGTCTCAACCGCCGAAGAAATACCGCTGCTGGCAGCTCATAAGGACGTCGCCTCGGTTGAGGTTACACCACAACACCTGACGCTTGCAGCACCTGAAGCTTATGAGGGGCTTGGCACCTATGCCCAGATGAACCCGCCAATCCGCGATGCACATCACCGCGCCGGACTATGGCAGGGTTTGACCAGCGGAGTGGTCGATGTCTTGGGTTCAGACCACGCACCCCATACCATTGAGGAAAAAGAGCAACCCTATCCGTTCTCACCCTCGGGGATGCCGGGTGTACAAACTCTGGTGCCGATCATGCTGACCCACGTCAACAACGGCAATCTAAGCCTAGAACGTTTCGTCGATTTAACCAGCCACGGCCCGTCCCGCGTCTTCCAGATCAAACAAAAAGGCCGTATTGCCGCCGGTTACGATGCCGACTTTACTATCGTAGATATGTTTGCCCGCCGCACCATCACCAACGACTGGATCGAAAGCCGTTGCGGCTGGACCCCTTACGATGAAACCGAAGTGAAAGGCTGGCCCATCGGCACCATCATCAGGGGCCAAACGGTAATGTGGCATGATGAAATCATCGGCAAAGCAGGCGGGCAGCCGGTCGGGTTTCTGGAAGCTTTGCCAAAGGGCCGTTAAAATCTACTGTGTCGTACGTGCCACTGTAAATTCACCAATACGGATACGGTCGGGCAGGCGTTCGACCATTTTTGCCACTGGTTCTTCGCCATAGGTGGCGATCATGTCGGACAGGGCGGCAAAGATGGCTGCGGTGGCAACGCAATCAGGGTCGATGCCGTCATAGACAGCTTCCTCCCATGCATCAAGAATATAGCGCAGGGCGGCATGCTTGGCTTTGTTGTTTTCTTCAGCTTCTGAAAGCGTATCCTGGCCGTCGATCTTGAAAGCAGGTGTATTATGTCCCACCAGTAAGTCCCCTTGTTATCAGTCGCGCTCGAATTTCGCGATACACAGTTGTTGCGTTTGTTATGAAGGGACATTAGCACAGCAAAATTTATCCGCACTCAAGACCTTTAATAAAGGTTAACGTGTTTCCACAAATTGTGCATAAGTTTTATTGATTGATTTTTACGTCGGGATGAAAGGCGTGAACAACAAACGCAAAGGTCACGTCATAGGGGATGTCTACCATGGTGCCGTTGCGTTTTTCCTGCACGGTAATATTGCCAATATCGCGACCTTTTGCGATATTTGAAGTATCAAGAGCCGAGTTTTGACCGGCACTCCAACTGACGGTGATGTTGTCAGATTTTAGCTGTTTCTTTTTCGCCAGCAGGGGCAGGGCATAGATTTTCATCTTGCCAGCGCTCTTGAACGCGACAACTCGCTCCATTGGCTTGATACCTTCAGGCATTGAGCCGCTGTACAGGAACGGATAGGCCATTCTGTCATAATTGGCGTAAGGATTACGACCGTAAGACCGCGTACCAGGATTGTTGGGCACCTGCACCTTACCCTTTGGAAAACGCTTTTTATAGTTGGTGTAAGATTCAAGGCGGGCAGGCAAAACTTTCAGTTCGGTACCGAGCATAGAGCCTACAATGGCGGTGCCGGTAAATTGTTGCCACCAACTCTGGCTTTGCCGGTCATACATTACAAGGTCAGAATTGCGTAATAAACCGGTGGTGCCAAAATCCAGCACCTTGCCCTTTACTGTGCGATCAAAAACAATGGCGGCATTGCAAAGCGGGCAGAAAGTAACCGTTACCGGCTTGCCGCCCACCGTATCATTGACAATCTCATGCCACATCAAAATCCGCAACGGATAGGCGCGGGCATCACCATTGATTTCAAAGCCGATAACCGGTTCCTGTGCGCCAATATTCTTGATGTTGGCAATTGGTTTAAAGACTGGATTGTCAATTGAAGGAATGCCATCCTTTGACGGTCCGCCCGACATAATTTCAATTAGCTTTATCGAGCGTTTGGAAAAATCAGTCTCAGCCCAACCAGAACGTTTAAAAGACGAAATCCGATCCGCATCATCAGCAAGGACAGGAACGGCAAGAAAAACCAGCACAAGCAGGGAACATAATTGTTTCATGCATCTATCATCGCCGATTGTCAGCAGCTTGGCCAGTCAGAATTCCGTGAACGCTGCTATTCAGGTGATAAACTGGCGGATTGAGGCTTCAACCAGTTCGGCCGTACCCGGTGTTGTTTGCAGTTGCGCGGCCTCATCAGCAGAGACCCATTTGACATCGCTGGCATCACTATCGGCAATGGCTTCGCCACCAATCCAACTGCCGAGAAAAACGCTTAGAATGAAATGTGCTTCAATTTCCCCGGCAGCGTCTCGATGAATAATGTCGATGGTGTCGAGAAGTTTGACAATTTCCGCATTTACGCCGGTTTCTTCGGCAAGCTCGCGCAGGGCGGCATCGCGCAAGGGTTCGCCCTGGCCCACATGGCCGCCGGGAAAGCTCCACAAGCCATAACCGTTCGGGTTGCCGCGTTTGGCCAGCAGCACCTTGTTGTCTTTCACGACACACATGCTGACCCCGGAAATTGCTGCCACCTCATTATTGCTCATCAGAACTTTCCTTTTTCGTTCAATAATGACAAAATAGCACAATGTGTGGGCTTTATTCCAATCGCAAAATGGCCGCAGAGGTGAAATCAATTTTCGGCTATCCCGA